>JAVVEJ010000014.1:0-53169 GCA_032251395.1 Mariprofundaceae bacterium | reverse complement strand
AGTACACCTTATTCCACCTTAGCAAACTGTCCTGTTTTTGGGGGCCACTTCAATGTGAGTATCGTGGAAGCGGCCCTGATACCTGTGCCGCAGACGATGGCTGATAGCGGAGAAAAGAAGATTTAACCCGTTCCGGACCTTGCCCCTGGTCTAACCCGGAAAGCACCCTCTTATTTAACCAAAATTAAATGAGCGCACTGCCCCCGGATTCCACCCTTCCTTAAACTCCCGTTTTCCACCCCAAAAAGAGCCTTCTAAGCCCTGACTTACCCCTTATTTAGACCGTAACTTCTTGCTACTAAAGCGCTTAGCTTGGTCCGACCCCAGCAGGCCTAGGAACTTCAGAATAGCCTTCTAGCCTACTCGAAGAAGGCTAATTCGCTTTACTCCACATAAGCCCCAATATTTATGACTTCTGGGTTACCCCTGTCGCCATCAATGACCGAACAAACAACTCTCTTTCCTTCTTGCAACAAACTTTCGTCTGTGCGCTCAATAACTCTATGCGAAACGTACCCATCCTGTGATTCTTCCTCCAAAGCAATAAAGGCAAACTTTTTAGAAGGATCGTACTTACTAACAACCCCCGATAAATTTCGATGGTTAAGTCCCTCGAAATCTCCTTCAGGATGAAGCCGCAAAGCAGAACGAGCAGCACGATCAAGATTTGCACCTAGCTTGTCTTGAAGCATATCAAGTGGATTTATACACCATTCCCTTGGAAGTCCTCGACGCTGACTTTCTTCAACTAATGGTTGATAGCGTTCTAAGATAAAATCAAAAAACTTGCGGACTCTTTTTTTGCGAAATTCCAAACGGATATTTAAGTCACGTTCTGAATATATTTCGGCAGTCAGCTTGAGTATCTCATCCCAGACATGCTTATCGGAAATGAATGTATCCGTCATAAGGTTTTCAAGGAAAGCAAAATTAGCCAATAAGTCTCTAACGACATATCCTGAGGGTGTAAGAATTTTTGTGTAAACGGCATTGGTTTACTGCCTTGGCATCCTGTCTTCAAATTGAATACTAAAGCGGTTTAATGCTGCTTTCCAATCCCGAATTGGCATCGTCCATTTTTTGCTGATATTTTTCAGCGCCAGATGGAACAGCTTGAACAGTGCCTCATCGCTTGGGAATGATCCACGGTTCTTGGTGATTTTGCGCAGGCTCATGTTCACAGACTCAATTGCGTTGGTGGTGTAGATGACCTTGCGAATCTCCGGTGGGTACCCAAAGAACGGGATAATCCGATTCCAGTTTCTTCGCCAGGACTGGCTGATTGGAGGATAGGCTTCAGCCCATTTTTCTTCAAAAGCATCCATTTGCAGCTCGGCCTCTTCAACTGTCGCTGCGGCGTAGATGGAACGTAGATCAGCCGCTACCTCTTTGCGCATTTTCCATGAGACGTAGTTCAGGCTGTAACGCACCATATGGACGATACAGAGCTGCACATCGGTTTTCGGGAACACAGCTTCAATTGCTTCAGGGAACCCCTTCAGGCCATCCACGCAGGCAATAAAGATATCCTGCACGCCACGGTTCTTCAGTTCAGTGACAACCTGGAGCCAGAACTTGGCTCCTTCGGTCTGGGCGATCCAGATGCCAAGAAGCTCTTTCTCTCCCTCCATATTGATGCCAAGGGCCAGATAAACGGCCTTGGCCCGTACGATCCCGTTATCGCGTACTTTGACATGAATGCAGTCCAGATAGACGATGGGATAAAGTTTATCCAGCGGTCGCATCTGCCATGCTTTGGCTTCGTCCATAACAGCATCAGTCACAGAGGAGATCAGGGTTGGCGATACCTCTGTGCCATACATCTCTTCCAGATGGCTCTGGATCTCACGTACGGTCATGCCTCGGGCGTACAAGGAGATGATCTTGTCATCGAAGCCAGACCAGCGTGTTTGATGCTTGCCGACCAGTTGCGGTTCAAAATCCCCATCGCGGTCACGGGGGATCTCAATCGGCATCTCGCCAAACTCACCTTTCAAGGTCTTACGGCTTCGACCATTACGAGTGTTACCAGTCGCATTGCCGTCAGGCTCATGACGGGCATGGCCAAGATGATGCTCCATCTCAGCCTCAAGCGCTCGCTCACCCACAGCCTTAGTCAGTTGCTTTAAAATCCCATTCTCGCCGAGAAGATCCTCGGGCTTCTTGTAGTCAGATAGCAAACCATCGATCAGGTCTGCTGGTAGTTTTGAAACGGTCATACTCTCTCCTTTGAGTAAGGCGGAACTCTCCGCCAGATTGACCGTTTACACAAAACTCAGGACACCCCCCTAAAGGCTTCGTCCTTTCAGATGCAGAGGTTATTTTATGAGCTACTTTTTTCTCATCTACAGCCTGAATTGCCGTTTTTGAAATAGCAGAGCGCCTTTTTAAAATGTTCATCTGAATGCGCTTGTCGAATCTAGTCCTATCTGGGGTATCAACATAAAGCTTCTCAAGAATATCTGCCGATTGAAAAACTATATCCTCTGAAAAAGCTGTGTTAATTTCATCATCAATTAGGTGAAAGAGATTCTGCCTATGAACCTTCGAAAAGCTCTCATTGTAATAGTCATTTAAACGATGGTTTGCATTCTGGTTGCCTATTTGACCTGTCAATGCATATTCTAGACTCCCGCTAATGACAGCCTCTCTAGATAACAACTTTAAGAATTCACCAATATTTTCGAGCAGCGCCACTTCAAGAGATGGGAATATAATGGCATTAGATTTCTCGAATTTAACTTGGTCAGTTCGTGTGGCTGCGAACACAATCCATTGGTTTCCATTCGTAATTGCTGCAAATGGGATGCTTAATTTTCTAGCATAGTCACGCGCCTGCATAATTGCTGGACCCGCAGAAGTTCTGGTTAAGGCACTGATGGTTTCTTGTCTTCGTTTGGATTCAATGTCAACGAATGTGTCACCAACTTTTTTTGCCTCAATAACAATAGCGGTCATTGCAGTTGATAGCACATAATCAGCGAATCCAGTTATTCCATCTTCAGAAACACGTTCCTCGACTTTGACATCAGAGCGATCCCATCCAAGAATCTCAAATATTATTCGATCAATTATCTTTAAACGGGTGGTTGCCTCACTAGCAAAATCCAATCTTAAGTCTTGAGCTAATGTGCAAATATCCTTCGCAATCATTTCCATCCCCCCAATTCAGTAACACGGGGGACTGCAAATACATCTCCCTTTTGCTCAAGATAGCCGATGATCCATAGGCTTGTCTAATACACCAAAAAGTCGAACCACTTCTTATTTGTTAATATTTTGCATTACTTGCGTTAAAAATACTGATGCGATTGATTCCAGTTTGACAATAAACTTTTGATTGCTTTGAAAGTCCTTCCCTAACTTATCAGTAGTCTTGATCTCAAAAAACTTAACTTGATCTCCAAAGTCCTTTTCAAGTACGGAGTAATACTCACCCTGATTTTTCTCTTCAATCAATTGAGCCACAGAAACATCTTTGCGATTACATTTGTTTCTCAGATAAAATGCATTCACTAAAATATTTTCTGTACGTCCAGACTCTGCTTCCAACATACGAATCAATGCAGATGTCTGAGCTTGTGCCTTACCTCTATCAATCGTCACAGTTGTATAACAAGTGATATTTTGACGGATAAAATCCACATCTACTGAAAATTTATGCTGTTTGTTTTTGTCTATGCAGTAATCAGAAGTAATGAGCTTTTGGCTTTGCAACATCTCTTCAATCTTTGCCTTTCTGTCGTCTTTCACCATCAATTCAATCTGAAATTGAGATTGATCTGTTAGCTGAAGCGCCAAGTCTTTCTCTTCCTGAACATATGAAGCTACAAGGCTATTAAGAGTCTTTTGGTCAATCTTTTGCGCTTTTTCATAAAGATGAATCTTGTTAACAGAGTCCTTCCACTCTTTGCCCATATTTGTGTAATTATTTAAATTCTTATGTGAATCAAAATATCTTCTAAGCTCTTTTAAGATGAATACATGGTCTTCATCTGCAACCTGATTGGTTCTGATAAGCCTAGATGCTGTAACCTTTAGATACGTCCACGACCAGTGATACAATTCAAAGCTTCGCTTTGAGGTTTTAACAGGACTATCCATTGGTGTTGTAACCAATTGATTAGAGATGGTGATGATGGAATTAATTCCTATGTCTCGCGAAAACTTCACATATCTTTCAACCTGAGATTCTTCGATTGAATTGTCTCTTACCTTTGCCTCAATAAATCCAGCCCATTCAATCACTGGATTACTTTTCCCGCTGCTGATAACAATCAGACCATCTGGAATATTACTGCTATCCGAGTCGTTAATCTCTGTGAACACATGCAGGTTCACATTTCTTGTTTTGATCTTGTTGATTCCAATGCTTAGAAAAAGTTCTTCTCTATACTCTTTTACTGCACTCAGGGATGCTAAGAAAATGGATGTGGTCAGAATTTCATTGTCAGTGTTCCCGCTTGGAAACAGTCTTGCTTTTTTATTTTCTAACGCATCTTGATTTGAGAATTTGAATACCTGGTGCAAGTCTTTGAGATATGTTTTTCCCATATCGATTTTCTTGATCATTCCCATCTCCCAATGTTTTGACTGATAGAGAGTCTGCAACAAGTTTCCTTACAAATCAAAAAAAAACACCACAAAGATGTTACAAAAAAAAAATTAGTCTAGAAACAAAAAAGCCCCCTGCTTTCGCAGAGGGCTTGGTATGGTGGCGCTTCAGGGACTCGAACCCCGGACACCCGGATTATGATTCCGATGCTCTAACCAACTGAGCTAAAGCGCCATGTTTAAGTTCCGGCTCAACCGGATGGAGCGCGCATTGTAAGCAGGCATTGGCATTCGTCAATCCCGAAACGGACCCTTGCCGTTGCATTTACATATCCTCATGCCATCATCGCAATCTACTACTGCGGGAGAGGTCAAAGAGTCTTTTAACCATGTCCGAAAATAGCAATAAACCCATGAGAATTCTGTCCGGTATGCGCCCTACGGGGAAGCTGCATCTGGGCCATATGAAGGGCGTACTGGAGAACTGGCTCAGGCTTCAGCATGACAACCACTGCTTTTTCTTCGCCGCCGACTGGCATGCGCTGACTACCGATTACGCCAACCCGTCGATCGTCAAGGAGACGATCTGGGATATGCTCGTCGACTGGCTGGCTGTCGGTATCGATCCGGAGAAGGCTGTGGTCTTCATCCAGTCGGAAGTTCCCGAACATGCCGAGCTGCATCTGCTCTTCTCGTTCATGACACCGCTCCCATGGCTGGAGCGCGTGCCGACCTACAAGGACCAGATCGAGCAACTGAAAGAGAAAGATCTCGGCACCTACGGATTCCTCGGCTATCCGCTGCTGCAGGCAGCCGACATTCTTATCTACCGTGCCGATGCAGTGCCGGTGGGCGAGGATCAGGTGCCGCATGTGGAGCTGACCCGCGAGGTGGCACGCCGCTTCAACCATCTCTACCGCCAGGGTATCCCTCCCCTCTTCCCGGAGCCGAAATCGCTGTTGCTGCCCGCATCGAAACTGCCCGGGCTCGACGGGCGCAAGATGAGCAAGTCCTATCACAACACCATCGAGATTGCCGAGGAGTGGAAAGTCACCGAGAAGAAGGTGAAAACAATGCCGACCGATCCGGCCCGTGTGCACCGTGATGATCCCGGCACGCCGGAGAAGTGCCCGGTATGGGATTTCCACAAGATCTACTCCACCGAAACCGAGCGCGCCGAAGTGCACGAGGGGTGCACCACGGCAGGCATCGGCTGTCTCGACTGCAAAAAGATTCTTCTGAATCATCTCGAAGCAGAGCTGCAGCCGATCCGTGATCGCCGCATCGAAATTGCCGGCCGTATGGATGATGTGCATGACATCGTCCGCCACGGCAACGAGAAGGCACGCCATGAGGCGTCGCGCACCATGGAGAAGGTGCGCAAGACACTGAAGATGGGTTACCGCGTCTGATGCAAACCATGGCGGATGCGCAGCCGCTTCAGCAGACCGCTGAGCCCGCTCCGGTTGCAGAACCATCAGAAGCGGCACTGAAAACCGCCCTCCCCGACCTGCCGCCTGTACAGCTCGATGCGTTCGAGGGGCCGCTTGATGTGCTGCTGCACCTGATTCGCAGCCAGAAGATGGATATCTTCGATATCCCGATGGCCATTATCACAGCCCAGTACCTTGAGATTATCAAGGCCAATCAGATGCAGGATCTCGATACCGCCGGTGACTATCTGGTGATGGCAAGCACGCTGATGCAGCTGAAAAGTCGAATGTTACTGCCTCGCCCTGAAATAGACGATGAGGGCAACCCGATTGACCCGCGTGAAGAGCTTGTAGCCCAGCTGATTGCCTACGAGCAGTACCGGGTGCTGGCTGAAGAGCTTGATGCCCGTCCGCGCCGTGGCCGTGATGTCTTTCTGCGCAGCATCTTCCCTGAATCGAAGCTGGTGGAGCGTCCGCTGGCTGAACCCGATCTCGATGCCCTGCTGACGGCGTTCAGAAATGTACTCAGGCGTGTCGGCGGCGAGATCCGCCACCATGTTTTCATGGATACGATGAGTGTGCGCGAACAGATGCTGGTGGTGATGAACGGGATTCGCGGCGGAAGCATCCAGCTTGATGAGCTGTTGCGCGATCAGCCCGGGCGTGAAGCGCTGGTCACAACCGTGCTGGCGATTCTGGAGCTGTGGCGCCAGCAGCTGATCACAGTCATCCAGAATGAGTGCTACGAATCTGTTACGCTGCTGGCGAAAGAAGAGGTATCCGAATGAGTCTGATTAACCAGGTGGAGGCACTGATTCTTGCCAGCGACGAACCCCTGACCCTGCAGAAGCTCCGCACGCTGCTGGAGGAGGCCTCCTCATCGGAGTTGCGTGAAGTGCTGTCCACGCTTGAGTCGAACTACTCCGAGCGCGGCATCAATCTGGTTCAGGTTGGCGGCGGCTGGCAGTTCCAAACCTCGCCCGATTACAGCGAGACCGTATCGAAACTGTGGGAGACGCGCCCGTCCAGGCTCTCCCGATCGATGCTGGAGACGCTGGCGATTATTGCCTACAGGCAGCCGACCACACGTGCCGAGATCGAGGCGCTGCGAGGCATGCGGGTTTCCAGTTCGGTTCTCGGCGGACTGCAGGAGCGCGGCTGGGTAAAGGTAACAGGCCGCAAAGAGGTTCCGGGCAGGCCTCACCTGTATGGAACCGGCAGGGCCTTCCTGACCGATTTCGGGCTTGGCTCACTGCGCGATCTGCCGGATTCATCGCAGTTACTGGATGAGGATGAGGTAATCGAGAGCATCGAAGCGCAACTGGCCGAAAGCGGCCAGCTGTCAGGAACTGATGCAAATGATGATGAAGAAGATGAGTGCAGTGACGCAACAGCAAATGAAGGGAATCATGCAGAAACCGAAGAAGAAAACAGCGCCCTCTAAAGCAGGCAGGCCAGAGCGGAAAGCTGACCGGCAGAGCAAGCCGGAGAGCGGGAAAAGCAGCGAAATCGGACCGGGCGAGCGGATTAACCGCTATCTGGCCACATGCGGCCTCTGCTCGCGCCGTGAAGCGGATCGCTGGATTGCCGAAGGACGCATTGCACTTAACGGTAAAACGGTTGAACAGCCGGGTGTTAAAATCGGTCGGGGTGATATTGTCGCTGTCGACGGCAGGGTGGTGACACCTGCGCTTGAAAACACCTACATTCTATACAACAAGCCGCGCGGCCTGCTCTGCTCCCGTAAAGATGCCAAAGGCCGCCCGCTGATCTACGAACATCTCGATATTGCGGCCAATGTGCAGTCGGTAGGCCGGCTCGACATGGACAGTGAAGGGTTGCTGATACTGACCGATAACGGTGCGCTGGCGCAGAAGCTGACCCATCCGGGCGCCAAAATACCCCGTCAGTACCGCGTCCGCATTACCGGACAGCTCTCACTTGAATCGCTGGAGTCGCTGAGAAGAGGCGGCATAGATATCGGTGACGGGGAGCTGAGCGATCCGTGGGAGATCACCGTCGATTCCGGGGCAAGAGGGCACAGCTGGTTTACCGTTACAATCCACCGGGGCCGCTGGCGTGAAATCCGGCGAACCGTCCAGGCGTGCGGTCACGAAGTCCGGCGTCTGCTGCGCACCCGTTTTGGTCCGCTCAAGCTCGACCCCGAAATGCCGCCCGGAGCATGGCGCAACCTGACAGCTGGCGAACTGAGGCAACTGAAGAAGGCAGCTGCGTTCGGGCAAAAAGGCTAGACATGCGGCGCGCCTCTCCGATGGAGGTCTACCAGTTGCTGCATGCTCACCATGGAGCACAGAACTGGTGGCCTGCCCAGTCACCGTTTGAGATGATGGTGGGCGCCATTCTCACCCAGAACACCCGCTGGGAGAATGTGGAAGATGCCATCGGCAACCTTAAAAACGCCAGCATGCTTAATCCCGAATCGATCATATCCTGCGACAGCGGGCAGCTGGAGTTATTGATCCGCCCATCCGGATTTTTCCGCCAGAAAAGTCGCCGCCTTATTGAGCTCTCCAACTTTCTGCTGGCCCACGATGGCACGCGCGGCCTGAAGCGATGGGCGACTCAGTGCCTTAGAGCCCGGCTGCTTGAGGTTCACGGTATCGGCCCGGAGACGGCCGACTCCATTCTCCTCTATGCGCTGGATAAGCCGGTTTTTGTTGTTGACGCCTACACCAAACGTATCTTCAGCCGCATCGGCATGTTCGAAGCGGCAATGAAATATGATGATGTTCAGAACTTCTTCTTCCAGCGCCTGCCCAACTCACTGCAGCTGTTCCAGGAGTTTCATGCCCTGATTGTTGAGCATGCCAAACAGCACTGCAGCTCAAAACCGCAGTGTGATGGCTGCCCGCTCTTCAATATCTGCATCACCGTCAGTGAAATCGACAGGTTGAGCGAACTCTGAACCGGCATGTGGGCCACCCCTCCGATCAGCCTGAATGAACTGCCGCAGCAGCCCGGTGTCTACCGGATGCTCGATGGCAAACGCAAAATCCTCTATGTCGGCAAGGCACGCAACCTGAGAAAACGGATCTCCAGCTATTTCCGGCAAAAGCCCGACTCTCTGCGCACAGAGGCGATGGTGATGCAGGTACGCGATATCGAATTCTCCATGACCGCCTCCGAGGCCGAGGCGCTGATTCTGGAGCACAACCTGATCAAGCAGCTCAAACCGCGCTACAATGTGCTGCTGAAGGATTCCAGGAGCTACCCCTACCTGCTGCTCACCGACGAGGCCTATCCGCGCCTGAAGCTCTACCGGGGAAATCGCAGCGAGGCGGGTGAATATTTCGGTCCGTTCCCCGATGCCGGTGCAGTGCGCCGGACGCTGCATATCATGCAGAAGGCGTTTATGCTGCGTGATTGCGAAAACTCCGTCTTTAACAACCGCTCCCGCCCCTGCATGCAGCATCAGATCGGCCGCTGCACTGCCCCCTGCTGCGATTTCGTCTCAAAAAAAGAGTATGCACTTCAGGTTGCTGAGGCGCGCAGGTTTCTCAGGGGCAAGGATGCCGGGCTGCTGAAAAGCTGGGAGCGGTCAATGGTTCGTGCGTCTGAAGCCATGGCATATGAGGAGGCCGCACGTTTCAGGGATCGAATCCGGGCCCTTCGCACTGTGCTTGCCAATCGTGACAGCTCAAAACTGCCTGAAAATGGTGATGCGGTTGCACTGGTTCGAAGCACCACGTCGGTGATTGCCTGTGTTGGTGTTCGCCGTAACGGACGCAATCTCGGCACACACAATATCAGGGTCGATCAGGCGGTTGAGGCTGAGGATTTCGAGGTGCTCCAGAGCCTGCTGGTCGAACGCTACAGAAGTGAAGCTCCTCCGGCCGAGATCGTGATGCATGTTTCGGCAGCCGAAGGCAGTGAGCTGCAACGGCTGTTGCGTCTGCTGCATGGCGGATCAGGGAGCAGCATCCGTATTCCCAGACGCGGTGCCCGGGTTAGCTGGCTTGAAGAGGTAAAGCGTGCAGGCGAAGAGTCCATGGCCAGCCGCTCCGGCATCGACCAGCAGGCAGCCTTTGAGGCGCTCGCCACGCTCTTTGAACTTGAGGAGACACCCCGGTGCATTGCTGCAGTCGATAACGCCCATCTCGGCGGCAAGCAGACGGTTGCAGCCATCACCTATGCAAACTGGAGTGGTGCGGACAGGGAGCACTACCGGAAATACAGGCTCGATGAGGTGCCTGCCGGAGATGATTACGAGGCGATGCGACAGGTGCTCTCCCGCTTCTTTAGCGCCATCAACGAAGATGCCATCCCCTGCCCCGATCTGATGCTCATTGACGGCGGCAGGGGGCAGCTCTCTGTTGCCATGGATACTGCTGACGAGTTCGGCCTTAGTGAACTGAAACTTGTTGCTGTCGCCAAGGGAAAAAGCAGAAAACTTGGCGATGAGGTGCTCTGGCCCTCCTGGCACGGCAGCAGCCGGCAGATCGGTCACCCCTGTACACCCGGCAAATATGCGCCCGCCCTGCTGCTGATCGCCCGTGTCCGCGATGAGGCGCACCGTTTTGCGGGTCAGTATATGCGAAAGCGCAAAAAACAGAGCATGTTCAGCTCCCGGCTCGATACGGTTCCCGGTATCGGCAAAGCCAGGCGGACCGCCCTGCTTAAACATTTCGGCGGCATTGACGGCATCAAAAAAGCGGGGCGCGAACAGCTTGCACAGGCCCCCGGCATCTCTGACAAACTTGCCGATACGATTTTTACGGCACTGCATCGTTAGGGGTGACCTGAAAATTCAGGGTCTCCTTAAATACAAAAAAATATCGACAAAACAGCTGCTTCGAACTAGTAATAATGCATGCCCATACATACTGATACCACCGCACTGATCTACCGGCGCACAAAAATTGTAGCCACCATCGGCCCCGCTTCGTGGGATGAAAAGAGCATCGAGGCGCTGATCGGGGCCGGAGCCAATCTGTTCCGCCTTAACATGTCACACGGAGATCATGAAACCCACACCACCAGTTACCAGCGCATCCGTGCTGTCTCCCGTGCGATGAATCAGCCTATCGCAATTCTTGCAGATCTGTGCGGGCCGAAAATAAGGGTCGGAAAATTTCCCGATGGCCCGATTTTTCTGAGAAATGATGATGCGGTTATTCTGACCACCCGGGATGTTGCAGGCAGTGAGGGGCTTATCCCGTGCCAGTACAGATCACTGCATGAAGAGATCAGCCCCGGCCATCGTATCCTGCTGGCTGATGGCATGATTGAGCTGCGCCCCGATCGTGTTGAAGGTCAGGACATCTACTGCACGGTCATGCATGGCGGCAGGCTCAGTGACCATAAGGGTATTAACCTGCCGGACACACACATCTCTGCACCGGCATTGACGGAAAAAGACAGGGAAGACGCCCGCTTTGCCCTGAAACTGGGGGTCGATTTTCTGGCACTCTCATTTGTACGCCGAAGCGATGATGTGCTTGATCTTAGAAAGCTGACGGCAACTGAAGGCTTTGATACCGCCATCATTGCCAAAATAGAGAGGCCGGAAGCACTGGATCATATCGATGATATCCTTGAAGTATCTGATGGTATCATGGTCGCCCGTGGTGATCTGGGCGTTGAACTTCCGGCTGAACAGGTGCCGATGATACAGCAGCAGTTGATTGACCTTGCACGCTGCGCCAGCAAACCGGTGATTGTTGCAACACAGATGCTTGAATCGATGATTGAGCATTCTCATCCGACCCGTGCCGAGGTTGCTGATATTTCACACGCCGTTGCTTCCGGCGTGGATGCAATCATGCTCTCGGCGGAAACCGCTTCCGGCAATCATCCGATCGAAGCCGTAGCTTTTATGAATAAAATCGCCCGCCAGACAGAAACCTATCAATGGCATGGCGGCAAGCTTGGCAGCTTCGATCTGGATCAGTTCTCAACACCGCCCCTCTCCCATGCCGATGCGCTGGCCAGTGCTACCAACCAGTTATCACAAAACCTGCTTGTGCATGCCATTGTCGTTATTTCAGCAACCGGCGCTTCCACCAGTGCAGTCAGCGCAGCAAGACCCTCATCCCCTATCGTTGCGATTACAGCCAATCAGACCATCTATAATCGCATGAGCCTTCTCTGGGGTGTTCTTCCAATCCTGACCGACGATACCACAGACAGCGATGAGTTTATCCAGCTGGCGCGTCACCAGGTGCGCAGCCTTGGCATGGCAAAAGGAGGAGACCATATTCTGCTGGTACGCGGCTTCCACCCGGACCCGATCAGGAGTACGCCCTCGATCACCATCCTCTGCATTTAAAGAGAGTCCGGTAAACTTGCGAACCCGTCTGAGAATCACAACGGAGGTACGGATCAGCCATGCGTGAAGATTCACTGTTATCATTTCCCTGCGAATTCCCTGTTAAAGTAATGGGGCTTAATACGGATACATTCGAGAACGAAATTTTCATGATTGCCAACAGGCATGTGGACAACCTCAGTGAATCCTGTATCAAATCCAGGGCAAGCGGCTCGGCCAAATACCTCTCCGTAACCGTTACTGTCACGGCACAGAGCCGCGAACAGCTGGACAACCTCTATCGCGCCTTTAACAGCCACCCCGATGTGAAGATGGTGCTGTAAGTCCCGGATTCAGGACTTCAGCAGGCTCAACTCCTGCATGGCTACGCAGTAACGGTTTTTGCCGCTCTCCTTGGCCAGGTACATGGCACTGTCGGCTCTGCTTACCATGCCTTCCATGTCGTTCTCATCCGGAAGCGCCATGCAGATTCCGATACTTGCACCGAGGGCATATCGGGAGCTCTTCAGCATCAAGGGCTGGCCGATGGCGGCAATCACTTTCTCGGCCGTTTTGCAGGCGGCCTTTTCAGAGTCGACATCAACAAGGATGATGGCGAATTCATCTCCACCGATACGGGCCACGCTGTCTGTCGCCCGGACACATTGCAGCAGGCGACCGGCCACCTCGACAAGTGCCCGGTCACCATATTCATGCCCCAGCTCATCATTAATCGGCTTGAAGTGGTCAAGATCCAGGATCAGCAGGGCAACCGGCTTCCGGTTACGGTGCGCATGGGCCAGTGCCTGCTGCAGGCGGTCATAAAACAGAGCACGGTTGGGCAGTCCGGTCAGATGGTCATGGTAGGCCATCTGCCTGATCTTTTCTTCTGCCTGTTTCTGCTCCGTAATATCCTTGTAAATACCGAGCAGCCCGACCATCTCGTTTTTGGCATTATGAAGAGGCAGTCTGGAACTGCTCACCCGGATTGTTCTGCCATCAGCCGTTGTCCGCTGCTCTTCACGGGAAATGCTGGCAATACCTGAATCCATGATCTGGCGGTCATTGGCATGATAAAGCTCCGCCTGCTCTTTCCAGCCCAGCTGGCAGTCACGCTTGCCGATAATCTCCCGTGGAGAGCTCTCTCCGGCATCCTGAGCAAAGGCGGGATTACAACCCAGATAACGTAACTCCCTGTCTTTCCAGTAAACACGCATTGGAACTGTATCAATAATGGCTTTGAGCAGCGTATACGATTCGGCCTGCAGGCGATCTGTTGCCGAGCCGATCAGAAACCCTGCCGTACCACCGATCAGCATCGGCAGCAGAAACCTGAGGGGTTCATCTTCCAGGCCTGTGCCATGCAGGGCAATACGCCCGATCACCGGCAAAATAATCATGCCCAGCAGCGTATATTTGATACGTTTTTTCACACTGGAGACCATACAGAAATTTTCTGCAACTTTCCATGCAACCGGGGCGTCCCTGTAGCCCACAGACCCGATACACGGGCAACAACTCCGTGTATCGGGTTCAACAGCTGGTGGCTATCTCTTTCGTGGCTGCATGGCCTGCCTGACAAGAGGCTCCTTCTCCGCATCGCTCATCGTGTCCCATTTCTTGAGACACGTTTCGCAGCAGAAGCCGATCAGTCGACCCTTGTACATACGGGTCATCTTTTCCGGAGCTGTTGCCTCCATGGCCGTACCCATGGTCGGGCAGGTCGGATTGGCTATCTCGACAAGGTTTTCACCCATGGCTTTGCTGACAAGAGGCTCCCTCTCCGCATCACTCATCGCATCCCATTTTTTGATGCACACTTCACAGCAGAGGCCGATCCTCTGGCCCTTGTACATACGGGTCATCTTCTCTTCAATCTTCTTCTCCATGGCACTGTCCATGACAGGGCACTTCGGATTGACGATCTCGACAAGGTTCTCACCCATCGCCTGCCTTAAATAAGGCTCCCTCTCCGCTGCGCTCATCGCATCCCATTTTTTGAGACACCCTTCGCAGCAGAAGCCGAGCCTCTGGCCCTTGTACATACGGGTCATCTTTTCCATGGCCGTTGTTTCCATGGCCGTATTCATCAGCGGACACTTCGGATTGACGATCTCGACAAGGTTCTCGCCCATCGCCTGCCTGAATATGACTTCCCGGTCGCTGTCATTCATCGCATCCCACTTGTCAAGACAGACGTTGCAGCAGAAGCCGACCCGCTGCTTTCTGTACATACGGGTCATCCTCTCTTCGACCTGTTTGTCCATGAGAACCGAATTCATAACCGGACACCTCGGATTAACGATAGGAACGAGCTTCGCGCTCTCGGCTGCTTTCACCGTATCCATGGTCGCATTTCCGGCAGCCGAGGCTGTGAAACCCGGGAAGATCACCACTGATACAAGCAACAACCCCGCCAGCAGACCCGGGTTTCCGATCTTCTCCATACTGTTTCTGATACTACTATTCATAACATCCTCCTTTCCGCGGCTGTAATACTCTGTGATTTCATCACTCCACCGCCCTGCCGGGCATCCGCGTGGTGCCGCCTCTGTCCGGGGGCAGTCTGTTTATACTATAGGTTATGAGCCGCCTGTCTGCGATGCGCAATTCGTCTCAGATAGTGCTGTTGCTTTGCTGAATCCCTGCGCGCTGCCATCCATTACGGCTTCAGATAATCAGCTGGTATTTTCCAGAAATGCCGTCGTATATATATCAACGGCCTCTCTCTGCTTCCGGCAGGCAGGGCATAGCGCAGCAGCAGAATAATATCGGAACTGACAGCCGGGTTGTCATAGAAGTAACCGTGACCAAGCCCCTGACTCTTACCCGCCTCAATGAAGGTGATATTCTTCATATGGTCGCCCACTTTCACCTGCTCCGGGATCTCTTCAGTCTGGATCTGGCCGAAACGGAGCACGCTGCTGAACAGCACGGATGCCAGCCCCAATGCCCTGTCAGTCGGGGAGACATAAATCGTCACCTGCCCGATACCCTCGGCAAGCCTTTCAGCCGCCAGTCGCTGACCTACGACCTCCATATCGAGATCAGGAGCTATGAGCAGCAGATTGGCAAATTTGTATCGCTGTAACATATCCACACCGGAGGCACGCGCTTCGATAAACAGTTCCCGAATCGCAGTGGTGATCACATCAGTGCCGCGGCTGTGGGCAACAATATGGATACGCTCCACCTGCTCGATCGACGATATGGATTTAATGAATTGTTTCAGATGGAAAACAGTAAATTCGCCTGATTCCCGATCATAATGGTATGAAGTCAGGGGTGCGCCTCCGGGGCCTGCCGGCCAGCTATATACAACCGGAACACCTTCCCTGCCGAGGAAGTGCCACATGCCGGCCCATGTCTCCAGAGCAAATTCAAGCGTGTTGTCGGAGCCGTGGATAAAAAGAAACAGCTCCTTGCGTGGTGTCAGCTCCAGCCGCCTGCTGATTTCATCTGCCAGCACGGCATCCGCCCTGCCGAATTCAGCAGCACTGTTCCGGTCCGGCTCGTAGTTGCCGTCATATAGCGTGAACGGGTATGGCGTGGCCGGGAACCGGCCTGTTTCGGTTAAAGATTTCAGCCTGACTGACGGCCTGCCTGAGCGTGACCTCTGCTGGCTGTCGCGCATCAACTTCTCCCATCCTGACTCCCCGCCAAGTGAAACCATTGCCGAGCCGAATGCCAGTGATGTTGAGCGACCGGCGCTGTACATAAGCCTGCCTTGCCGATCTCTCTGAGGCGTGCGGTCAGTAACATAAAGCAGATCAACGCTGTTGCCCTGAAGTTCGCCGGGCAGTTGATTAAACAGCACACTCTGCTGTGCCGTATAAAGCGTCGGTGTGGGCATTAATGCCCGCGTGCCCAAGCAGCCGCTGACAGTGAGCAGACATGCCACAGCCACGAGATATCTCAACATGAGGGTCTCAACATGGCCGTTTCAATGTGCGCCGCACTGCCTGCACAACTCAGTTTGTATCTGTCGTGTGCAGGTCTCCGCTGTCCAGGTTTGCATGACCGGAAAAGAGCGCCCCGCCTCCCATGGCCTGGTATAGCGCAGCCGTATCGATCAGACGCCGGGACTGCGCCTCAACCAGATTCAATGCATTCAGCTGCATCTGCTGCTCTGCTGACAATACTTCAAGATAATTTGCCGCTCCGAGGTTGTACTCCTGTTTCACAAGCTCCAGAGAGCTTTGGGCGGCACTGTTTGCAGCGGCCCGGGCTGCAAGCGTACTGGCATCATGGTCCAGTGAGCGCAACGTATCAGCTACGTTCTGCAGTGCATGCAGAACTGTCTGCCGGTAATTCGCCTCAGCTACATCAAGGCCGGCTTTGGCGGCGCGTGACTCCGCAGGCAATCCCATATGAAACAGTGGCTGGGCCAGCTGGCCGGCTGCTCCCCAGACCAGTGTACCGGCACCGAACAGTGTGGATGCAGTCAGTGCCTGGGAGCCGATATCGGCACTCAGGTTAATCTGCGGGTAGCGTTTGGAGATGGTGACTCCGTAGCGTGCATTGGCAGCCTGCATCAGCGCTTCCGAGGCCCGGATATCCGGCCGCTGGCGTACAAGCTCGGAGGGAATAACTACCGGCAGCCGGGCAGGCAATGTAAAATCAGTCAGGACAAAGGAGGGAGTCTCCGCTGTGGCTGGTGGCAACCCTGCGAGCACTGCCAGCAGGTGCTGCGTCTGCTCCAGACCATTGCGGAGTTGCGGAATGGCTGCACGGGTCTGTTCAACGGTTGTCTGCAGTGCCAGCACCTCACTCCGGGAACCCGCACCCAGTGCCAGCCGCTTTCCGGTAATCTCCAGCTGCTCTTCCCGGGCGAGAAGGATCTGCTCATTTATCTGCAGCTGTGTTGCCAGTTGCGCCTGCATAACCGCAGTCGTAATCACATTGGTGACAAGCAGCAGGCGTGCGGTCTCCATCTGGTAACGCTGATAGTCAGCCTCAGCTGCAAATGATTCCAGCATACGCCGGTTACCACCGAACAGATCCAGACTGTAACCGGCACTCACCCCTGCATTGAACAGGCTGAAAGTTTTGGAACCGCCTCCGGGTTGTCCGAATGCTGCGGTATTGACGCGCTGACGGGAGCCGCCCGTATTTGCAGACACCTGGGGATACTGCGTTGCACCCCCCTGTGCCTGATATGTCTGCTCTGCCTGCTCAAGTGTGGCTCTGGCAGCATCCATGCTCGGACTGGAGAGCAGGGCCCGCTCGATCAAGGCATCAAGTTTTGCCGAACCGAAACGTTTCCACCACTCTGCATCGATGCTGGTGCTGACAAAGTGCTGGCTTTCGCCCAGGGCAACCGGAGCAGCAGCCGTTTCAGCCGGCATCGGATCGGCCGTATAGCCGGAATCTTCGGGGGCTTGCTGACTTCTGTAATCAGGGCCGACAGCACAGGATGCAATCAGTGCCGTGCACAGGATTCCCGTAAGCAATAGCGGGAATCGGGATAGAGGCTGCCTGAGCCCATGGTAAAGTTGTCTCATCAGTTCATACCTTCATCAGATCTCATTATATATCACGTCCTTCGCCCGCTTCCTCTTCGGTCCGTCCATCCCTGATATGGTAAATCCGCCTGAATGTCGGGATAATTTTCTCGTCATGCGTGACCACGATAATTGCGGTTTCATACTGTCTGGCCATTTGATTCAGTATTTTTACCACAGCCAGTGCACGCTCACTGTCAAGCGGTGCGGTAGGCTCATCGGCAAGAATGACCGGCGGACGGTTAACCAGTCCCCGGGCAATGGCGATCCGCTGCTGCTCTCCGCCGGAGAGCTGGGAAGGCATGGCCCGGGCACGATGCTCCACATCGAGCGCCTTAAACAGCTCTGTTGCCCGACTGCGCGCCTCGGCATTGGGCTGCCCTGCAAGCATGGGCAGCAGGGCGACATTGTCGGTGACATCAAGAAACGGGATAAGATATGGTGCCTGGAAAATAAAGCCGATTTTATCACGGCGCAGGGCACGCAGGTCTTTCACCTTCCAGGCATCATCATAGATGACCTCATCGCCTAAAGTCATACGCCCGGCAGTCGGCTCAATCACAGCGCCCAGACATTTAAGCAGTGTGCTCTTGCCTGATCCTGAAGGCCCTACCAGACCGACCACCTCACCCGGAGCCACCTGTATGTCAACGCCTTTCAGGGCATCAACAGCAGTATCTCCACTGCCATAGCGTTTTTTCAAACCTTCGATACGAATACCCTTGCCAGCCATATTAACCTCCTATGGCCTCGGCCGGATCGATCTTGAGGGCGGCACGAATGGCGACGATGCTGGCGAGTATGCAGATCACCACCACAGCCGCGAATCCGATAACGGAATCAAGGGGCTCAAGCAACACATATTTGGGAAAGATCGGTGCCATCAAAAGAGTGGCGGAGATCTTTCCCACCACAAAGCCGATCAGGCCCAGGGCGATGGACTGTTGCATGATCAGGCCGACAATCGTGCGGTTTTTTGTGCCAATCAGTTTAAGCACGGCGATCTCACGGATTTTTCCAAGCGTCAGGGTGTAGATGATAAAGGCGACGATGGCCGCGCTGACAATTGAAAGAATGACCAGGAACATGAATATCTGTCTGGATGAGGTGGCGATCAGCTTGCCTATCAGAATCTCCTTCATCTGGCTGCGGGTGTAGACGGTCAGGCGCTTCCAGCGCCGGATTGATTCCGCCACCGCCTCAGCGCTATGGCCCGGTTCAATTTGCACCAGCACCGCATTGACGAAGGGGTTGGTGCTTTGTGAGGCAATGACTGCATCAAGCACGCCCGGAGCTCCGGGACGATTGAAGGAGGGATTTACAATGGTACGTTGCCGCTGCTGGTGGATGGCGTCGTTATCCTTGAGAAACTGGGCCTCCTGCGCATCCCTGAGCGGGATGAACACCATGGGGTCTCCGCTGGAAGAGACCATTCTCCGGGTCAGACCGACTACCGTGTAGCGGCTGCGGCGAATCTGGAGATGGTCACCAAGCCTGAACCCGGAGGCGATATCTGCCACGGCCTCATAATGATCACGGGTAATCTGGCGGCCGGCAACGAGATACGGCGGCCAGCCGGGAGTGCCGGGCTCACCAGTCGTGACGCCGGTGACCATTGTGCGCACATCGCGCTCACCCTGACGCACCTGCATGGTGAGATAGGTGACATTGGCCGTTCGTGCAACTCCCGGCATGCTTCGAATACCACGCCAGACATCATCATAGATGCTCGATGGTTCGGCATAGGGACCGAGGGTGCCCTGCTGCACCACCCAGAGATCAGCACCGCTGTTATCGAGCAACGCCTTGCCATCATCCACCATACCGCGATAGATGCCTGCCATGGAGAGGGTTATCCCGATCAACAGTCCAAGCCCCATGCCGGTAAAAACGAATTTACCCCAGGCGTGCATGATATCGCGACCCGCAAGGCTGATCACTCTTTTACCCCGGGAATCTGGTCAACAATATCAATGCGACTGCTTTCACTCAGGCCTTTTGCACTATAGAGAACCACCTGATCGCCACTCTTCAGGCCTTCACGCACCTCTACATAACCATCCAGATCCGCTGCACCAGGCGTAACCGGTGTAAACTGCAGGCTGTCATCCATGACCTGCCAGACCCCCAGCTTGCCATTAACGCGCCGGATTGCCGCATTGGGAAGGCTCGGTCCGGCCGCAAGCGCCGGCAGAGTAACTGTCACTTCAGCCAGTTCGCCGATTGGAGGCAGCGGCTCGGGCAGGCGGTCGAATACCACTTTGGCCAGCATCTCCTCGGTTACGGCATCGGCCAATGGCTCGCTGCGCAGCACATGACCGGCTCCCGGTTCGCCCGCCTGCGAGCGCAGTACAATCTGTGCCGGCAGATTGGCAGCAAGCCCGCGTGCATGAATCTGATCGAAGCGCACATTGACCCAGAGACTTTCCGGATCGATCATCTCCACAACCGCCTGACCCGCCACCAGCGTGGTTCCCGGTTCAGCACTACGCATGGTGACCAGTCCGTCGACGGGGGCGATTAGAGAGAGGTTCCTGCGCTGCATAATCAGGGCCTCATGTTCGGCACTGATACGGGCAGACTCCTCCCGTGCCGCGTTCAGACCTGCCTCGGCAATCTGCAGCTCATGCTTCTTGGTGGCAGTGATCTCCTCACTGGTCGAATGCGCTGCCAGCAGTTTTTCATAACGCCGGGCCTGGTTTTGGGCATAAACCTGGCGCGCTCTGGCTTCATCCAGCTGCACTCCGGCGCGCTTGAGCATGGCTTCCTGGGCACGGATTCGCTCATCAAGATCGACCGGATCCATCTCACCAAGCAGCTGCCCGGCATTGACCATATCCCCAACATCCACATTCAGCTGTTTTACCCGCCCGGCGAAGGTGGGGCCGATTTTGTAAGTGTAGCGGGCCTCGACCGTACCGATGCCGAAAAGTGCCGGTGTAATGGAGCGGTTCTCCACCGTTGTCACCGTCACAGCCACCGGTGCGAGCGGCCCGGAACGCAGGGCGACATATATAAAAAGTGCCAGTAGTGGAATCAGCACAGCAAGCATGGCCACTGTTCTCTTTTGTAAAGGCAGATGTTTCATGACGCACTCACAATGCCGCGGCGGTATATCCTGAAAACCCCGGAGGCACTTTCGTGCATTTTTTCCATGCTGCCGGTCAACAGTGACTGCATCACAAGGCCCTGAATGATGCCGACAAACATGGTTGCAGCGGCTTTGGAATCAAGCCCGGCATCCAGATCTCCCTCTGCTTTACCCTGCTCCAGAATACCTTCAATTCTATCCCTGTAGCTGGCAATGAAAACCCTTGCCATTTTTTTTGCCGGGGTGACTCTGGATCGTTGCAGTTCGCCGAACAGCATCCTTGGCGCACCGGGATGGCTGGCCACAAAACCGATATGTGTCATAAAAACCGCCTCCAGCGCCTCAAGCGGAGTGCCAGCCTCAGCTATGGCCTTGTCTACCCGCGCCAGAAGCCGTTCCGAAACCCAGTTGATCACCCCTTTCAAAATGGCATCCTTGTTGGGAAAGTGCCTGAACAACGCCCCCTGGCTCAGGCCCATCCGGTTCGCTATCGCCGTGGTTGTAATCTCCTCGGGATTCTGTTCAGCAGCCAGCTCTATAACTGTTTCTATCGTGCTGGCCCGACGCTGTTCTCCCGGCAGGTGTTTCGTGCTGTAAGTCATCGCATACCCCGTATGTAAGTAATAAGTCGCTTACATTCTGAAAAATTATTTTATGATTGTCAACAAACAGGCGTGCCATAATAAAATGCCAGCAGAGTCAAGAGTCTGGTCCGGCAAGCCCGGATAGCAAAATCAGGTGATCCGGATCTGCTACTTCAGCAGAGCAGCTACCCTGCTGCGATAGGTTGTATGGCAAGCCATGCAGGCACTTAGCAGCTGCGACTGATGCTGTATCAGAAGTGGCATATCTGCGGTACCGGCAGCCTCTTTCACCCTGACCGCCAGATCATGCACCGCACCGTCTGCCTTTTTGAACGCGGCCATATCCGTGCCCAGTGAGGCCATGATCTTCATACGCTGGCCCATGGATGGTTTGCCATGCACGGCAATGGCATCTGCTGCCTCTGCCGCTGCGTCAAAATCCTCCAGCAGAATGGCATGATTAAGTCTGGAGTAGTCTGTACCCAGCTGCTGCATGATCTGCTTAAGAGAGCCATCAACGGC
This sequence comes from Mariprofundaceae bacterium, assembly GCA_032251395.1. GTDB lineage: Bacteria > Pseudomonadota > Zetaproteobacteria > Mariprofundales > Mariprofundaceae > WSZY01. The sequence goes on along the minus strand of JAVVEJ010000014.1, from coordinate 31,213 downwards.
GGGCTCGCCGGCCAGGGCAGTGCCAGAGTACAGAGTGAGCGCAACCAGCGTTATCATTTTTATCATGTTCGCTTTATTAATCCCTGCAACCGGTTTAACCGGCAGATGTTTCGCACTGTAAGTCATCGCATACCCCACATGTAAGTAATAAGTCGCTTACATCCTGCAAATACCTGTCCCGGTTGTCAACAAACGGAAATGACTCAACGAAACAGCTTCAATACTGTTACCGCCCCGATTAAAATGAGTATTCAATTTCACCGTAAATACGGTCGTTATCGGCAAACTGCCCGAAGAAGCCGATGGCTTTGCCGCCAAACAGATCAGCGCCCAGAGTGGCTTTGACATGATCGGTAAACTCATAGCTGGCTTTGGGGCGCAGCATCCAGCCGGCATCCGCCCAGTCAAAAAGCGCAATCACTTCCGGCTTCAGTTTCTCATTCATGTAGTCTGTTGCTATGCGCAGAGTGAAAAAACCGGACAGACGGTCCTCTGCAATGGTCTGGCTCCAGCCGGTAATAAGGCGGGTAAAAAACTGCGGGTTGATTGTCCAGTTATTGGCGGTGTAGTCGATACCAACGGCACCATTCAGGGTCGTCTGTTGTGTAACCGAGGTGACTGCTGTAACGCCTGTCGCATTCAGCCCCTCATTGATATTGGCTGCAAGCTCACCGCGCACCACCCAGGCACCGAAGGCATTGGAAAATGAACCCCCAACAGTATGCATACGTGAATAGACCGGCGTAATCAGCATGCTCGTACCTGTCAGCTGTTTTTGCAGGCTCGGTGTATCCTTCCAGCCATAAAACCAGTTCAATGACAGATCCCAGCCACTCAGATTCGAGCGCCACGCTGCGCCATACTCGCTGTTTTTTGCAGCCCAGTTCGGTTTTGAACCGCTTGCAATGACAGGCGTGATTCCGGCAGGAACGGCCGGCAGTGCAAAGCCCCAGCGTGAACCCGGTGGTGCCGTCTCAGCCACCTTTGCATCCGGAATCACGACAAATTCCAGCTCATGCTCGCTACCACCCAGATAGGTGTAGTAGTTCAGGCGTGCAGCCACAAGGCCGATGCGTGAGTCGAGAAAGTCATCAAGAATAAATTCACGCATATCCAGCGGGTTGATGATATCCAGCATGCGCAACCCGTCGGTCTTGCCCCATACAATCTGCTGCTGGCCGATGCGCAGGTCGTATGCATCGCCACCATAAAGCAGATAGGCCTCTTTGGCCCTTGCATAGTTGCGGTAGTGCTCCCTGATCGACACGCTCATATCTGTGTTGTTGCTGTTTTCAATGTCCATCGCAGCGTCATACCAGAGCAGCGCCCTGCCCCGGAATTCGAGGCGATCGGTCAGCACTGCCTCCGGCTTCAGATCAAGCCGGTTCTGCACCTTGTCCAGCCGCTTTTCACCCGAAACAAAATAACTGCTCTCATTTTTCAGTGCCCCGTGCAGTGTCCACTCTAATGCAGATGCCGTTGAAGAAGAGAGCAACAGCACGGCCAGGACAAAGACGGAACGCAGACTCATACCCTGATTTTTTCCCTGCCCAGCCCCAGCAGTACCGGGAACAGATAGCAGGTAGCCAGGTAGCAGATCACCATGGTTGCTGCGATCAGCGCGCCCAGCTTCATCTGCGGATAGAGTGCGGCAGAGAGCAGTACCAGAAATCCGCCAACAACCACAAAAGTGTTAAATAAAATGGCATGGCCGACGCTGCGGTTGGTATTAATGACACTCTCTTCATAGCTTCGCCCTGCCACGCTCTCTTCGTGATAGCGATGCAGGTAATGAATGGCAAAATCGACCCCGATACCGAGTGCCATTGCACCGGTCAGTGCAGTGGCGATATCAAGCGGGATGCCGATATTTCCCATCATGCCGTAGTTCACCGTAACCGCCAGTGACACCGGAATCATCGCAATGGTTGCGATCAGCAGGCGGCCGAACATCCACCAGCAGAGCAGGAAAATCGCAAGAATCGAAACCGCCAGCGAAGCGACCTGACCATCAATAATCATTTCAGAGAGCCTGTGCACGGTAAAGCCCGTACCGGCCCACTCCACTTTGAACCCCTTCTCCTTCGGGAACCAGAGGTCGGTTTTGCTTTTAAGACTCTCCAGCAAGGCGGCAACCACTTTGGTTTCATCCGTTTTCATATTGATACGAATATGAGCCTGACGGTAATCGCCGGTCATAAAGGTCTCAAAATCATCCGGCGCCCCGGAGAAGGAGTAGAGCAGCAGATACTGAGCCGCCAGATCGGAGGAGTCCGGTACACGCTTCCAGGCCGGATCATCGGCATGCAGGGCCTGATTCATGGTCTGCAGGAATTCGGCAATCGAAGAGCTGTCGCCCACCATCGGATCCTTCTCAAGCTCCTGCTGAAGATCGATCAGGTGCTGCAGAAAGACCGGCTCCAGCAGCCCGTTCTCCCTTCCCGTATCAATCATCACATCCAGGCTCGTTGTGCCGGAGAAGTGCCGGTTCAGCATCCTGTCAGCCTTGCGAACCGGATCCCCCGGTTTGAACTGGTCCACCAGTGATGCATTCACGTCCAGCTTCAGAATGCCAGCCACTGAAATGAGCAGCAATGCAGCAAAAAAGGCCATGATGCGCCTGGGGTAACGCAGAACAGTCCGGCCCAGCCACTCGACATAGCCGGAAAACAGCGGCCTGCGCTCATCATGCTGCTTTTTTTCAGGCAGCAGCATCAGCGCCGCAGGCAGCAGCAGCATGGTAATCAGCAGGGCATAGGCAATTCCCACGGCTGCAAAGACGCCGAAATCACGGATCGGCGGCAGGTCTGAAGCCAGCATCGAGAGAAAACCGGCACCGGTAGTAACCGAGGTCATCAGCATCGGTTTCCACAGCTCATGCATCACCTCAATCAGACGCTCTTTTCGATGCGCATAGGCCTGATAATGCGCCAGCAGTCGTTCTCGGCTGAGAAAATGCACGGCGTCAGCAATACCAATAGCCAGAATAAGAATCGGCAACATCGTAGTGACCGTATAGATCGGAGCACCCAGTGCCGCCATCGTTCCCAGCATCCATATCTCGGCCATCAATACCACGGCAATAGGAAGTAGCACCCCGCGTGGTGTGCGGAAAGAGAGATACAACAGCAGCAGCAGCAGGGCCATGATGATTGGCTGCATACGCTTCATCTCTGCCGGCATATAGACGCCGAACACACCCTCAATCACCGGGCGGCCGGAGATATAGAACTGTTCACTGCCGCCGCGCGCCTCCAGCTCTTTCACCTTGGCCTTAACCAGATCATAGACCTCGGCATATTGATGCCGCGTATCAGGCATCGGGCGTACCGCAAAAATGGTACCGCTGCCATCGGCTGAAACGATAACATCTTCGTAGAGGCCGAACTCATGCATACGCTGTTTCAGATGCTCAATTTCGGCCTCTGTTTGCGGCACGCCATCCATGAATTTTTCAACATCAAGCCCGTTCTCGGAACCGCGGATATCCTTGATTGTTGAAAGCGACAGCAGATCATTCAATGCCAGCGTGCGGAAATGAGGCTGCTCTGCCAGCCAGTCGGTCAGCTCCTGAACCAGGGCCAGGCTGCGCTTGTTGTAAATGCCGCCCTCTTCATCATTAATGACACCGATAATAAGCATGTCCGTACTGCCAAAACGCTCTTCCAGCACCTGTTTGTTGATGTAGGCATCGCTGTGTTTCGGCAGCATCGCGTCCATATCGGTTTCGATATAGATATGGCGCATCTGGCTGGCGGCCAGAACCGTGGCCAGCAACAGCAGCAGCAATACCGATTTCGGATGGGTCAGAACCCGGTTAAATATTTGTTTCATGCCTGTTGCCCTCCGGTAACCGGGAAATAGTGATCAATTCAATCCTGGCTGCTGTCACGGTAGCCGCGCTTAAGCATACGCTCGGAAAATTCACGATCGGACAGCCCTGAATTGTAGTGGTGGTCGGAGAACGTGAGCTCGGTACGGTGACCTGTCTGCACGTTGGTCATGGTGCCTTTCATGGCAGTCCAGATGCCATCGATCTGCCTGATCTCTTCTGAAACCAGATGCTTCAGCTCCTGCCCCTTGCGGTCCCAAAAATCAACGCGGATATACATATTGATATCCTTGCGGATGTAATAACGGGTTGACGAATAGCCGAGATTCTTCTTCAGCTCATCACTTCTCGGTTCGCCTTCGACGACCCATACATCGTGACCGTCAATAGAGTCGGAACCGGTCAGTTTCCAGTGATAATCTTCAAGCTCCGGTGTCTGTTTGATATCTTCGAACGTGAAGTCGGTGCCCATGAAGTAGTCGCCACGGTCAGACGATGAAATACGGCGCACCTTCTTCAGAGCCGGCAGATAGAGCCACTGGTCATCATCCTTCTCAATGCCGTCATAATCCCAGGTCAGCAGTGCCGTATCGCGGACGTTGGACGGAGCCAGGAAATAGGTAATTGATTTATTGTCCCTGCCGTAATCCTTACGCAGCGAAATCATCTCGCGCTCACGGACACTGCCGCGGCGGTCTACCAGCCGCTGCTTCATTTTCTGGATCAGGTCGTCGCCATCATCACGGGCATCCACACGCTTCATGATATCCAGCCCTGTCGGCTCGGCACCGTAGGCAGGCGGAGCCAGCAGAAAAGCAGCCGTCAGAATCAGCAGAGTCGTTCTTTTTTTCATGTTTTTCATGTTTTTCACCTTCAATTTAGCGACGCACCAGCTGCCGGTAGACCAGAACAGCTATCACGCTCCAGACCGTAGAGCGCAGCGTCATGGCTGCAACAGTCCGGGTTTCGTAGGCGCCACCGCCGAACACATGCAGCGCAAGTGCACCGAATACCAGCAGTGTTGAAGCCGCGATCAGCAGCGAGAACCAGACCGACCACTGCTTGCGCAGGGCTATGCCGGCACCGGCAATCAGATAGGCGAAGCCGGCTGTAAAATTAAACCAGAGTACGAACGGCACATAATTACCGGCCGCCGCACGGGACGCCTCGTCGCCAAACAGCACCTGCCCGCCGGATTTGATGGTCATGATACCGAACAGCACTGCAACTGCTGCGATAATCCACGTTACTGTTCTGTTTTCCGAATCTCTTGTTTCCATGACATTTTGCATAACGGTTACACCCCTGTTTTTAGATTAATCAGTCTGTCTGAAATATGTTTCAGCGTTTTAATCGTGACGGCCTTCTCTTCATCAGGAATGTCACTGAGCACCTCCTGCTGGAAATCACGCACCAGAGGAATCATCACTTCGAGTGCCCGATGCCCTGCCGCCGTCAGACCGATGCGGAAGCAACGGCGGTCGGCAGGGTCAGGGTTACGATCCACAAGCTGCTTTTTTACCAACCCGTCAATACGACGCGTAATGGTGGATTTATCGCGCATCATCAGTGCCGTGATCTCAACCTGTGTCATCGCGCCCTGTTTGAGCAGACGGAAGAGAATACCGAAATCCTGGGCCGACAGCTGGTATCCGCTACCTGCAAATCTTCTGCCGATCTCCTCAGCCATCAGAAATGCCGTACGATTCACATTCAGGCCGATGGCCTGCTCAAGCTGAAAGTCCCTGATAGATTCACTCATGGCTCACTCCTGTCTGGCGAACTTTAATACATATAGTTGTATCATGCAACTGTTGTTTTACGCAACCCTGTAGCTGTCATCTCTCTGCAGCAGATGGTGGCAGAGTCAGGAGACGCACCGGTATGGCCTGAAGCATTGGCATCAGCAACGATTGCGGAAGTTTTAAGGATACTCTGAAAATCTCAGAGTATCCGTGCGGGCCATGGATGGCCTGCCACAACCCGGCAGGAGAGCAAGGGTTGGACGGCGTAAGCCGCCTTTAGGCGAGCGGCAGGATGCCGTGAGTCAAATCAGGAACGAAAGTGACTGATTTTATGCCACACATCCATGTATGGCCTCCCTCGGACGGAAAGCCCGTGCAAGATTGCTATCCTGCAATCTTGTGTAAGCAAAGGCAAAACCGACACAATTCCACAGGACAGTGGAATTGGACGGCTGCAAGCCGCCCACAGGGCGAGGGCTACGGATGGCCTGAGTCACAATTCCACAGGATAATAAATTCATGGTGCACATCCGTGTGCGCCACCCCTGCAGGGCGGAGGCCCGTGCAATTGTGCTCTCCTGCACAATTGTGGGCGCCAGCAGGCGCTGCCTGGCAGTGTGAGGCACTGATGCCGAACATCATTTTTGTCTTTGCGTACTGAATAACCACACGGATGTGGTTATTCAGAGGTTCCTTAATATCAGGTTAAAGCCACGTTGTGTCTGCGGCTGCCTGCTGAGGGTCAGTTGCCGCGGTAGCCTCGCTTGAGCATACGCTCGGAAAATGTGTGATCACTCAGGCTGGTGTTGTATTTCTGATCGGTGAAGTTCATCTCTGTGCGATGGCCGGTCTGCACGTTCTCCATCACCATTGCTGTTGCTGTCCAGATACCCTCTATCTGCTTCAGTTCAGTGATTCTGAAATGCTTCAGTTCCTGCCCCTTTCGATCCCAGTAGTCGGTACGGATATTCATGTTGATATCCTTACGGATATAGCCGCGCGTTCTGGAGTAACCCAGATTCTTTTTCAATGCATCGGTTCTGGGCTCACCATCCACCACCCAGCACTCATGCCCGTCGATTCTCTCTGAACCGATCAGTTTCCAGTTGTAATCTTCAAGTTCCGGCGTCTGCTTGATATCCTCAAAGGTAAAGTCGGTGCCCATGAAGTAGTCGCCACGGTCGGAACTGGAGATACGGCGCACCTTCTTCAGCGCCGGCAGATAGAGCCACTGATCATCATCCTTTTCAACACCATCGTAATCCCAGGTCAGCAGCGCAGTATCAAGAATATTGGCAGGTTCAAGGAAATAGGAGATCGACTTGCTGTCTTTACCGTAATCCTTGCGGAAGGCCACCATATTGCGCTCACGTATGCTGCCCCGCTTATCAATCAGTTTCTGGTGAATCTTCTGAATCAGATCATCGCCATCATCTCGGGCATCCACCCGTTGCATTACCTGCAGACCGGTGAGCTCTTCACTGTAGGAGAGCACGGAGCCCATACCTGTCAGGATAGAGAGCGTAAATATAATCAGGGCAATTTTTCCTAAATTCATAGCTTCTCTCCTCTGAAAATAAACTTCGGCCGGGCCGTCATAATCAGTGCCGGCAGCACGGTAAGCGTTGCAATGAATGACGAAAGCATTGCAGCAGAAACCAGCAGGCCCATCTGCTGATTCGGTGGCATCCGGCTGGCCAGCAGCACCATGAAACCTGCGATCACGACCACGGCGTTAAAGAAAATGGTCTTGCCCGTTGTTGCCAGTGAGAGCGGCAGTGCCTCTGCAATATTCTGCAGCCGGTTAAACTCATGCTTCACCTTGTAGATCAGGTGAATGGCATAATCGACACCGATACATATCGCCACCGACGTAAACATGGATGAGCCCCAGCCAATGGTTACGCCTGACACACCCATAATGGCGAAGTTGAGAATAACAGCAGCCAGCACCGGAACCATCACAAACAGGCCTGCAACCAGCGAGCGCATCATCGCCCAGGCAAAGAGAAAAATGGTGAGCACCGTTGTCATGATGTTGAACCGGAGATTATCAGTAATCATTTCAGTCTGCACATGCCCCACATGGGCGTTGCCGGCAATGCTCCACTTTACGCCGAGCGGATCGAAATATCTGTGTGCCAGCCGGTTCACCGCCGCTTCAATATGGCCACCATCAATAAAATTATCAGATCTGCAGAAAATACGGATATTGGCCTGCCGGTACTCGCTATCCACCACCTCTGCAAAGTCACCGGGAGCACCTGAGAACGAGTAGAGCAGCAGATACTGGGCAATCAGATCGGAGGAGTCCGGAATTCTGGCCATCTCAGGCCGGTCTTCATTCATGACCCGGTGCATACGGCGGATATAATCGGCAATACTGATACTGCCCCCCACACCTGCAACCTCCTCCACTCCCTGCTGAAAGGCCCGGACACTCTCCAGTAGTTCCGGGTTGTAAAAGGCATCGGCTGATCCGGCATCCAGAAGAATGTTGCGCTGATAAGAGCCGACAAAGCGTCTGTTGATCTCATGATCGGCCTTAACAATCCCGGAGTCCTGCTGAAAGTTGGCTATATAGGAGTCCTGCACATAGACCAGCGATGCTCCTGCCGCTGCAATAAACATCAGGGCGCTGGTCATCAGCAACGTCTTCTCATGGTGACGGCGAACCCAGTGACCGACCAGTGCCAGACTGAATGCAATTACCCCCGCTTTTTGCAGGCCCGATTCCTGCGAGCTCAGCATCAGCTTCTTTGATGCCCTGACCGGCAGCAGACAGAGCAGTGCCGGAACCAGAGTCAGTGAAACCGCCATCGCATAGAGGATCCCGATGGCAATAAACAGCCCCATCATCTCCAGCGGCACCATCCCCATCATCAGGAAAGAGAGGAACCCTGCCGCTGTTGTCAGTGATGTCAGCACGACCGGCTGCCACATCTCGGCCATGGTCTCTGATACAAGTTCATCTCTGTCGGCATCGGGCCGGATCAGTACGAGCTCATAATATTTACCCAGAATATGGATGGCATCCGCCACCCCGATTGCCATCAGCACGACCGGAATCATGGTGCCGGTCGGATACATCGGAACCCCCACACCGGCCATAATGCCCAGGGCGGCCATAACCGACAGTATGACAACCAGCATCGGGATTATGACTCCGCGAATTGAGCGATAGGTGAAAAAAAGCAGCAGCATCAATACAAGGAAGACCAGCGGCAGCATCACACTCATATCTTCCTGGATGTAGAGGCCCAGCGTGGCCTCGGCTACCGGAACTCCGGCCACATGAAATGTTTCCGGCCTGGATGCGGATGCCTTATCAACCAGCTGTTTAACAGCCTGATAAACGGCAAACTTGTCCAGCCCCCGCTCAATCAGAAGCTCCTGCGGTTCCAGTTCGGCAAGAATGGCGGCAGCTGACCCGTCTCTGGCAACAATAAAGCCGTCATAGATATCAAACGCCTTCAATGCGGACTCCAGCTTTTTCAGCTCCGCAGGAGAGGCAGGCAGATCCTCCATAAATGGCTGAACCTCCATGCCGTCGGAGGTGCCGTAGATATTGTCCTCTGTCGAAAGAGAGACCACATCCTGATCAACAATTCCGGGAACCAGACGTATCTGCTCGGTCAGCGACCGGATCAGCTTCAGCGTGTCACGCTGATAGATGCCGCCTGATTCACGAATCACACCAATCCATAACAGGTCTGGTGTGCCGAATATCGCTTTCATCCGGTCGTTGTTCAGGGTCGCTTCATGCCCTGGTGGAATGAATGACTCCGTATCGGTATCGATTGTCATATGCTGCATTTGCGAAGCCAGCAGCAGCGTGACAAGCACAATCACAGCAGTCGTCAGCTTTGGCCAGCGAATAACCCATGCAGTGAATTGATTCATCTCTCTCCTTCCCGCTTCCCCGATGCCTCAGGAAAGGTCCCGGTCGGCAGCCATAGCCAAACCTCTTTCCCTCTCGCAGACCAGTACATTCAGAGAGTAAAGAGTTACAGGCAAAGAACGTCAAACGATAATATTCATTTTCATTCCCGGGCATAAAAAAAGCGGCCGGATGGCCGCTTAATTATAAATCGTTTTCTGTCAGAACAGACCGTATCAGAATCTGTCCTGAAGAATCTGCTCATACTCGGAGAGAGAACGCTCAAAGGCAGGACGCTCGAAAATACGATCCATATACGCCTCCAGATTGTTCCATTTGGCAGTATCTACGCCGTTAGGCGAGAGACGCCACAGAATCGGTGCCAGCGTAATATCTGCAAGCGTATACTGCTCACTAATGAAGTACTCCTGACGGGCGAGGTAGCTGTCCAGGGTATCAAGATAGCTCTTCATCTTCTTCATCGGCTCGGTCTTCTTCTTCACCTTGATCAGGTTGAAATAGAGAGGATAGAGCTCCTCCTCGATCCGCAGTACGGCCAGCCGCATCTGGGCACGCTCGGCAGGAGAGCCGGGTTTCAGTGGCGGGTGCGGGTAGCGTTCATCAAGATACTCGTTCACGACCGATGATTCAAAAAAGACGATATCACGATCAATGACTGTGGGTAGTTTACCGTAGGGGTTGATTCTGAGAAAATCGGCAGGGAGTGATTCCGGCTCCAGCTCAATGGTATCAACCGGAAGCTCTTTTTCCGCAAGTACAATGCGGGTTCGATGCGAATTCGGGCACTGTGCATCCGAATAGAGCTTGATCATACAAAACCTCCAAGGTTCGCCTGGGCTTCTGGCGAAAAGCCGCGCAGTTTAGCGCCAAACCAGAAAGAATAAAGGAAAATAAAGTGTTACAAAGGGTTATTCGTCTGATTCACCACGTTTGATGCCCATCAGCTGAGCCGAGACAAAGGCATCAATATCACCATCAAGAAAGGCCTGTGTATTGCCGGTTTCCATACCGGTACGCAAATCCTTGATGCGTGACTGGTCCAGCACGTAGGAACGGATCTGATGGCCCCAGCCAATCTCTGTTTTGCCATCTTCCAGCTCCTGCTTTTCGGCATTGCGCATCTCCAGTTCACGCTCATAAAGACGCGCCTGCAGCATCTTCCATGCAGCAGCCCTGTTCTTATGCTGCGAGCGGTCATTCTGGCACTGCACGGCAATGCCTGTAGGGATGTGCGTCAGCCGTACAGCCGAATCGGTCTTGTTCACATGCTGGCCACCGGCACCGGATGCACGGTAGGTATCGACGCGAACATCCGCCTCATTGATCTCGATGTCGATCTCGCGTTCAATATCAGGATAGGCGAAAACAGATGCAAATGAGGTGTGGCGGCGGTTACCCGAATCAAACGGCGACTTGCGTACCAGCCGGTGCACACCGATCTCCGCCTTCAGAAAGCCGTAGGCATAATCACCCTTGATCGAAACCGTGGCCGATTTGATTCCTGCCTCTTCACCGGCAGTACACTCCATCAGCTCTGTTTTATAACCTTTGCGCTCGGCCCAGCGCAGATACATGCGCAGCAGCATCTCTGCCCAGTCCTGTGCCTCCGTACCTCCGGAACCTGCATTGATATCGAGAAATGCGGACTCTGCATCGGTCTCCCCGCCCAGCATCTGTGAGAGCTCAAGAGCTTCAACCTCTGCCTCAAGCGCATCGAGTCCGTGCACCGACTCCAGCTGGCTCTCCGGATCTCTCTCTTCCGCGCCCATCTCAAACAGGGTTATCGCATCTTCCAGCGCCTGTTCTGACCCGTGAAAGCTTTTCAGCATTTTCTCCAGCCGGGTCCTGTTCTGCATCAACTGCTGGGCCTCTTCGGGCCTGTCCCACAGCGTCGGATCTTCAATACGGGCGTTTAGCTCAGTGAGTTCGTCCTCTTTGGCTGTGACGTCAAAGAGACCTCCGCAGCGCATCCAGACGGCTGCCGAAATCTTCAGCCCGTGTTCTGAACCCTGCAATCTGGTCTTCGATACTCATATGATCCTCTCCAACAGTCACACCCGTGTTTCAGCGGCTGTGGAAGGTACTGATCCCCCCCGCTCAAATCAACTGCGCATTAACAGGGATTGTAAATTGACGCAGATGTACACTCCCTCTATTTTGACTGCATGAACATCACAAGCCTGATAAGCAACTGCCGGAACTGACGCTGATGGAAGAAGAGCAGAGTTTTACAGCTTCGGAGTGGCTCCGGCTTATAGCCACGGTTGTGTGGCTCATCGTTTTTATAGCCTGGCCGCAACTCACAGCTTCTATCACCCTGTTGACTGCCGGTAGCGTCATGATCGCTTACAATGCGTTGATCTTCCGGAGCACTGTTGTCCGTAAAGAGGAGGCATCCTCACTCCTGCCATTCGTTGGCGGTGTTATTGCCGCTGTGGGCATTGCACTTCTGCCGCTGGAACAGAGCTGGAAATGGGCCTGGATACCGCTGCTTATTGATTGGGGAGGGTTACCCCTGATCTGGTTCGGATGGAGGGAGATGCGGAGCAAGTAGCGGCAACTCAATTATCAGTTGACTACATGTACCCTGCTTTAAAGGCGTTAAAACCCTCTCTGTGCACGTTCAGTTTCATTTAAGTTTTACCTCCTACGGTTCGGCACATGAACAACAGCAGGCACATTCAGGTCTGGGATCCTCTGGTGCGCATTTTTCACTGGTCAGTGGCGGGATGTTTCATTATCGCCTACCTGCTGGAGGATGAGATGCTCAGGCTGCATCTGCTGATGGGAAGCATAGTGCTCGGGCTGGTCATATTCAGGCTGATCTGGGGCGTGATGGGCACAGAGTACTCCCGTTTTACCGATTTTGCCTGTTCGATCAGAGACATTAACCGGCACCTGCATGATCTGGTGCGTCTGCGCCCTGCACATCACACAGGGCATACACCTGTCGGCGGCATAATGATATTTGTGCTGCTGGCCGGGCTGCTGATGTTATGCCTGAGTGGAGTGATGCTCTACGCTCTTGAAAACAGCTCAGCCCCTTTTGCACTCCTGATGAGCGAAGCAACCCCCGGCATGATCCTTGTGATCGAAAATTCGCATGGCCTGATAGCGGACACGCTGGCCCTGCTGATTGTCTTCCATATCGCAGGAGCAGTGCTTGAGAGTGTTCTGCAGAAAGAGAACCTTATCCGGGCGATGGTTACCGGTTACAAAACAGAGAGAAAGGAGAACTTATGAAAACAGTCACCATCATACTGCTCTGCATGGCGGCGCTGCCGGTCTCTGCTTCCGAAGCAGTTATTGCACAGATGCAGAGCAGCTACCGGGCGGAAGGCACCACCGGGTTCAGCGCAGAGAGAGGAGAGAGTCTGTGGAGACAAACTCAGACACAGCAGACATCCGGCAAGCCGGTCAGTTGTACTACCTGCCACTCCGGCAATCTCAGGGATGCAGGCTCTCATATCAGAACTGGCAAGCGTATCGAACCCATGGCTTTCAGCATGGCCGGCGCAGATCGATTGAATGATCCCGAAAAGATCGAAAAATGGTTCCTGCGCAACTGCAAATGGACGCTGGGACGGGAGTGTACGGCACAGGAGAAGGGTGACTTTCTCTCCTATTTCCTGAGCCGATAAAAAAACATATTTTATCAATAAGGAGTGGTTATGAACATAAGAATACTCGCCGGCACGGTTGTGATGGCAGCAGCTGTTACGCTGTCGGTTTCAGGCATTGCCTTTGCCGACAGGGATGATGATGACCGTGGCATCTTCAAGCGTACTGCTACGGTTCCTGCTGTAACCAGCAAACTGTACGCAGCCGAATGCGGCTCCTGCCATTTTGCCTATCAGCCCGGCTGGCTGCCTGCGCGCTCCTGGAAGAAGATGATGGGCACGCTGGATCAGCATTTCGGTGAAAATGCCGAACTGGGTCAACAATCCGGAGATGCCATTACCCGCTATCTGGTAGCTGAATCGGCAGATGTCAGGCCCAATCGCAAGAGCAGGAAAATTTTGCGCTCAATCGGGCCGGATGAAACGCCATTGAGGATTTCAACGCTGCGCTATATGCTTAACAAGCATGATGAAATACCGAAGCGGTTTATTGAAGGCAATCCGAAAGTTGGTTCACGCGCCAACTGCGCAGCTTGCCACAGCGAGGCATCGAACGGATATTTTAACGAACACGGTGTTAATATTCCGGGGCATGGCCCCTGGGAGGATTAGGCAGAACAGATGATAAAACAGAGATCCGTGTGGGCCATGGCAGTGCTGGCCATGCTGTCAGCAAGCAGCGTGGCCGGGGCCAGTGACCATGAACGTGCCCGGAAGCTGCTCGAACAGGGTGAAATCCTTTCACTCTCCCAGATCATGAAGCAGAACAGTTCACAGTTCCCCGGCAAGGTCCTGGACGTTGAACTGGAGGAGAAGGACGGATTGATCGTCTATGAGATCGAATTTCTCGGCGAACATGGTGTCATCATGGAGATGCTCATTGACGCCCGTACCGGCCGGCTGATTTCAGTCAAGGAGGATTGATTGCGGCTGTTGCTGGTCGAGGATGACAGGGCTCTCTCTGCCGAGGTGGCGGAACAGCTTGAACGGCATGGTTTTGCTGTCGACAGGGTGTTTGACGGGACGGAGGCAGCCTTCATGGGAGAGAGTGAGCCTTATGATGCGATAGTGCTCGATCTCGGCCTGCCCGAAATACCCGGACTTGATGTGCTTAAGCAGTGGCGCAGCAAGCAGATTTCAACCCCGGTACTTATTCTTACCGCACGGGGAGCCTGGCATGAAAAGGTGGATGGTTTCCGTGCGGGTGCGGACGATTATCTGGCCAAACCCTTTCATGAGGAGGAGCTGCTTGCCCGGCTGGAAGCCCTGATCCGGCGCTCAAAGGGTGTGGCTGTTGCACAAATCGAGTGCGGTGGCCTGATGCTGGATGAAGCGACACAGTCTGTTGAGCAACACACCGGAAACAGAAAGGATACGATCAAGCTGACCGGTGTCGAATTCCGGCTGTTACGGTATATGATGCTGCAGCCGGGCCGCATCTTCAGTGAGAGCCACCTGCTCGAACATGTCTATGCTTATGATTCGGAAAAAGAGAGCAATGTCATTGAGGTCTATATCAGCAAGTTGAGAAAGAAGCTGGGCAAGGATCGAATTCTGACCCGACGCGGCCAGGGCTACCTGTTCAATCCGGGAAAACCATGAGATCACTGAGCAGACATCTGACGATAAGCCTCGCAGTTAGCCTGATCTGCTTTTTTCTGATACAGACTCTCCTTGTCGGTATGGAAATGCGCAAACTGACGGAAGATGGTGTGGTCTCGCGTTTGCAGGACGATATGGAGGGGATTCTTGCCGCTCTTTCCGTACAACCGGATAAAGAGATAACGATGAAGTGGGAATATATTCCGGCCATATTCATGCGCCCGTTTTCCGGCCACTATTTCCAGATTCGCCAGCGCGGCCACTCCATACGCTCCAGATCGCTTTGGGATAGCGAACTGCCTGTGCAGGGCCCCGGCGTTTCCCGCACTGTACAGGGGCCGGTAGATCAGCAACTGCTCATCCTCTCCCGCTCCTATGTTGTGCACGGAGAGACGATTCTGCTCAGTGTCGCGGAAGATACCTCCGAACTGGGAGCCATATCGCTCTATTTCCAGAAGCGGCTGCTTGCCCTTTCGCTGGGCGCACTGCTGCTGCTGCTGGTGATCCAGATCCTGGTTATCCGTCGTGGTCTGCAGCCGCTGACAGGCGTGAGAAGAGAGCTGCAGCAGCTGGAGCGGGGTGAAACGGACAAACTGCAGCAGCCGGTGCCGGCTGAGATCAGTCCGCTTGTTGAAGAGGTGAATCGCCTGCTGACAGTGCTGCAACAGCGACTGTTGCGTTCACGCAATGCCATGGGAAACCTTTCACACGCGTTGAAAACACCGTTGACACTGATGTTCCAGATCCTGGAAAGACGGCAGGATGACAGGGATTGTGCGCAGCTGCTTGAACAGGCCCGGCGTATTGAGGGGCACATTAACAGGGAGCTGTCACGGGCACGGACGGCGGGAAAGTCGCCGGGAGGCATCTGGCTGGAACCCGAACAGGATCTGCGCGACCTGATCTCTACACTGCAAGCAGTTCACAGGAAGCAAATCTCTGTTGAATTGCAGATGGCGGATATTGTGACTGTTTCCGCCGACCGTGAAGATATGATGGAAATCATCGGCAATCTGATTGATAACGCCTGCAAATGGGCGCAAGGGCGGGTGCTTCTCAGCATCTGTCAGCAACCGGGCCTCTGTATCGTCATCGAAGACGATGGCCCCGGCATGACGCCGGAAGAGCAGTTGCCGGCGCTTGGGCGCGGCGTGCGTATGGATGAAGCAAAACAGGGGCACGGTCTGGGGCTGGCCATTGTTCGGGAAATCGTCGATACCTATGGTGGCAGGTTTGAACTGGGCCAATCGGAGGCTCTGGGAGGGTTAAAGGCGTCGGTCTCTCTCCCCCCACCCGGCCAGCCGGTTTGTTGACTCAAACTGGTGGCCGATACCCGACACCGGGTCTGTGAAGGCAAGGCTTCTGGCCAGCAGCTGCAAAGGCCGGCTGTAATCTACCGCTTCAGACTCCGGCTGCAGCTGTGGATAAAACCGGTCATTGAGAATCTGCGAGCCGATCAGCCCCATGTGCAGGCGAAGTTGATGTGTTTTTCCGGTCTCCGGCGCGAGTGAAAAACGTGCAAAATCTCCATCTGTTTCCAGCAACTCAATACGTGAGCGCGCATTAATTTTACCCGCCACATTGTGGCACAGTATCCACTCGCCACTGGGCTCAATCCGGCTTTCGATCAGCCATCTCTTTCGACCTGAATCCTTAGGCAGGCTTGCGATGGCTTCGTACTGCTTCTCAATCCGCCTCTTCTCAAACAGGGCGAAGTAATCCCTGCGTGTTGCCGGCCGTTTGCTGAACAGCACCAGCCCCGCCGTTTCCCTGTCCAGCCTGTGCACAGGCACCAGATTCTCGTTACCGGTCCGCACCACCAGCCGGTGCAGCAGGCACTCGTTGACATGCGTTCCGGCAGGTGTGACCGGCAGAAAATGCGGCTTGTCGGCCACCAGAATCTCATTATCCTCATAAAGAACATGTTCCTGAAACGGAATGCGAGGTTCGGCTTTCACTTCACGGTAATAGCTCAGCCGTGCATTGATACGGTAAGGCGTTGATGCATCCACTGCCCTGCCCTGTTCATCAGATATTTTACCTGTGTTCAACCGATGCAGCCAGATATCGCGCCCGACTCCCGGAAAGCGGTGGTCAAAAAAATCCAGCATTGGGGGGAACGGCAAGTTCAATCGCGGCAGCGTGATATACGAAGGTTTCGGCGACCTGCTGGCGGCAATATAATCATCACTTTTCAAGCTCATGCGCGAAAGCTATAGCTGATGGCGAAGAACAACAGATATTCTATGACCTCTTTATTTACCAGTTTTGGTGTACCACCTAGACTGGCCTGAATCAGTTCAAACAGGAGAGCAACCGTTAATGGCTGTACGTATCGACAAATGGCTCTGGGCCGCCCGTTTCTTCAAAACACGCGGGCTGGCTACCGAACAGGTAAATGGCGGCCATGTGCAGATGGATGGTGAGCGCATCAAACCCTCAAAGCAGGTGGAATGCGGTGATGAACTGACCATCCTCCGGGAGCATGAAACCTTTATCATCACAGTCACCGGCCTTGCAGAGAAACGCGGCTCGGCCACAGTTGCGCAAACGCTTTATGAAGAGACGGCAGAGAGCCTGAAAGCCAGGGAAGCAGAGAAAGCGCGCCGCAGTCTGGATGCGGACCGGGCCCCGAAAAAACGCCCGGACAAAAAGGCGCGCCGCCAGATTATCCGCTTTGTCAGTAAAGGTAATTAACGCACCGCCTGATTTTCAGTCAGCACATCTTCGACGACAAACTGTATCGCGCCATTGCCTCGATAATCATCCAGCCCATGACAGTCTCTTTTTCAACAGCTTTTGCTTATGATATTTAACGGGCAAAGGGTTAAACATGGTTGTCACTTGACAACCTTTATCTGTGGGATAAAATATGGGAAGAAAAAAACATAGTAAGAAAGCGGTTGAAAGAGCTCTGAAATATGCAGAAGCGCATGGTTGGAGTGTTGTTGAGAGAGGTTCTGGTCATGCCTGGGGAGTGATTAGATGCCCGCATAAAAGCGATGATTGCAGGTGCGGGCAGTTTTGCCAATCATCCATCTGGTCCACCCCGAAGAACCCTGACAACCACGCAAAACAGATAAAAGCTATCGTTGATGGATGTACGAACAAGGAGACTGACAGATGAAGACCTTCGAATTCAGGCTAATTTTTTCACTTCCTGACAAGACTCCTGCTGCCGATACATTCCTTGATGCCTTGTATGAAGCAGGCTGCGATGATGCACTTGTTGGTATAGGGGAGGCAGGAAGCATTGCTTTAGACTTTTCCCGTGAAAGCAACAGCGCCCGGGAGGCACTTAACTCTGCCATCAAGAATGTAAAAACCGCCATTCCCGATGCCGAGCTGATAGAGGCATCGCCTGATCTGGTAAGCCTCTCTGACATGGCAAAGTACATGGGGTTTTCCCGCCAAAACATGCGTAAATATTATATTGGTAAAACCGCTTTTCCTAAACCCAGTCATGTTGGTCCAACGAACCTGTGGCATCTGTATGATGTTGTTGAATATTTACACGGCCAAAAGAAACTCGCTATCCCTGAAGCATTGATTGAAATTTCTGCTGAGGCATTCAAATGCAACCTTCAAAATCAGACCACCCGATACAAGAGCCTGCTAACCTGACCCCAATCCATGCAGCTGCTGATTAACTCCCGGTCAGCACATCCTCAACGACAAACTGTACGGCGCCATTGCCGCGATAATCATCAAGCTTCAGCTGGCCGAGCAGTGAAACGATTGAACCTCGCTCCAGAGCGTCGCCAAAGGCTCCGCCGCCGAAAACAATAGCATCGACCCACTGCATGCCATCACTCACCTTCAGGCGCACTACACCGCCTTTTAAGACCCGCTTCTCTGCAATGTGCACGTTCTCTATCAGCCATGTCGCTGCTGCATTGCCCTGCCCTACCGGCTCGAATTTCTGCAGACGCTCAGCCAGCCCTGCATGCATCGCTCCCAGTTCCAGCACCCCGTCCACGGCCCGGACAAGCTGATCACCTGCATGTTCGGCCTGCTGCGTCACTGCATCACCAAAGGCAGCCACAAAGCCGTTCCAGCTATCGGCCTTCACCGTACCGCCGCCGGCACCGGCATGACCACCAAAGCCTTCCAGATGTGCGGCGCAATCGTTGAGAAGATTGCCGACATGAAATCCCGGACGGCCGCGAAGCGACACGCGCACCTGCCCTTCCGGCGTGATAAAACCTACGGCTGCGGGCCTGCCATGTTTGCGGGCCAGCCGCCCTGCCGCCAGACCCACAACACCTGCATGCCACTGCTCATCATAGACCGCCAGCACATCGGAGTTGCCAAGTTTGAGTTCGGCCGCCTTGAATACATCGGCTTCCACCAGACGGCGCTGCCTGTTGGTCTCATCCAGACTCTCTGCAAGCGCCATCGCTTCATCGATATCGGATGTGGAGAGCATCCGCATCGCCTCTTCTCCGTGGCGCATGCGCCCTGCGGCATTGATACGCGGTGCCAGATAGAAACCGATGGTCTCCACTGTAACGCCGCTCTTCACCCTGGCAATCTTCATCAGAGCCTGCATTCCCACAGACGGGCTCTCCAGACCCTGAACAGAACCGGCTCCGTTGAGCCGCTGCAGGCCGTGACAGACAAGAATCCGGTTTACACCCACCAGCTCCATCACATCGGCAACAGTTGCAATGGCTACGCGGTCAAGCAGAGAGCGGAGATCGAATTCCACTGCATGGCCCGCTTCACGCAGACGCTTCCAGACACTCATCAGCAGAAAAAAACCGACACCGGTACCACACAGTTTCCGGTCTGCAAAACCGCACGTCTCCCGTGCCGGATTGAGCAGCGCAAATGCATCGGGAAGCTTCTCGCCTCCTTGCGACCGTTCAGGCAGATGGTGATCGGTGACAATCAGATCGAAACCGAGCCTTGTCGCCTCATCGCAGGCCTCAAAACATGTGGTGCCTGTATCCACACTGATACCAAGATGACAACCGGCAGCCACAGCCTCACGCACGGGCTCCACACCGATACCATGTCCGTCATCGGAGCGATGCGGAATGGAAGATGTCACCCTGGCGCCGGCAGCCTTCAGAGCCTGAGCCAGAATCGCCGTGCCATTGACGCCATCGGCATCAAAGTCACCGAAAATATGGATATGTTCCCGGTTGAGAACCGCCCGGGTCACCCGCTCTGCCGCTTTCGCCATATCCTGCATCCCGTCCGGATCGGGAAGATCGGAGAGTTTCGGGTTGAAGAAGGCATCGGATTCATGCAGGCCGCGTGCTGCAAGCAATCCCTGCCACGCATGCAGCGGATCGCTCGCAGTCAGAGGCTCACCCCTCCAGACCAGCGTCCTGCCCCTGACCGTTTTCTGTCCGGTCAATGCGGTCAAACCAGACTCCTTAATACAGGTGTCAGCCTCTCTGCAGGCTCCGCCGCTCCGGGTTGCCATGATGCTTTGCCAAAACGAGGCAGCAGTGACGGCTTCAACAGCACCGCTTTCTCCTGCCCGGCAAGAACAATATGTTTCGGAAGCGGTGAACCCGCCTGTACCAGTTGCGGCAGCTGTTCAGCATCGGTGATCATCAGCGCTGCATCTTTTGCATCCGCAAGCGACATCAGTAGTGGATTTCGTGTTGCCACGGAAACGGTTGCGAGCGCCGGGGTATCATCAGCCACCTCATGCCCGCCCCAGATCCACAGACCGTGAACATCCGGCTCCCCGGATACTCTGCGGTGTTGCGCCGGCTCCAGGTTCAGCACCATCTGAATCTCAGCCATCAGACGCATTAAACGGCCGCCATCGGCACCGTCAGGATGCCGGTTGGGCAACGCACTCCCGGAGACACGGGCAAACGAGACAGGCATTGCATCAATCGGATGGTCGCAGACAAGCAGAAGTGCAGCATGATGATGGAGCAGTTCGACCCTCTCCTCTCTCAACAAAGGATTGAGAAGCTTGCAGATCCAGCGGGCATCCTGCTCGGACCAGGGGAGTAATGCATCGGGCATAACCCTGATCTGATCCCGCAACAGCCGTGCATGATAAGGTGATGCGATCCAGACCTGCTGCGCACCGCCCGGCATCTGCTCTTTGACAGCAGCGGCAAAAATATCCGCCGCAGCCATATCCTGAAGGGCGGCATACCACTCCAGCGCTGTTTTTGAATCACTGTCATACCAGCTGCGGGAGCAACGCAGCAGCTGCTTCTGCCACGGGTCCAGCAGCGGATGGACGGCATGTCCATGTTCCGTTGAGAGCAGGCCATCGGTAACAATCAGAAGCTGTGGCATCAGAGCGGCCAATGGGTAATCCTCAGCTATCCAGCAGCTTTCGTACCGCATCCTCGCTTGCATCAATGGTGACCGGTGTCGCAACGCCTTTCATCGCGGTATCCGGATCCTTCAGGCCGTTACCGGTCAGCGTGCAGACAATGCTCTGCCCCGGCTGGAAATATCCGGCCCTGTTCAGCTTGATGACACCGGCTACCGAGGCTGCAGAAGCAGGTTCGCAGAAGACACCTTCCAGACATGCCAGCATGTTGTAGGCCTCGAGAATCTCGTCGTCAGTCACCGCATCGATACAACCGCCGGATTCGTCACGGGCAGCCTCCGCCTGCTGCCATGAGGCAGGTTTGCCGATACGGATCGCGGTTGCAACGGTTTCGGGGTTGTCGACCGGATGGCCCAGCACAATCGGCGCAGCACCGGCTGCCTGGAAACCGAGCATCTTCGGCAGCGTCCTGGAGATACGCTTGTCGAAATACTCCCTGTATCCCATCCAGTAGGCTGTGATGTTGCCGGCATTGCCGACAGGCAGCGCATGATAATCCGGTGCAAATCCGAGCTCATCGATAATCTCGAATGAAGCGGTCTTCTGCCCCTGAATGCGGTAGGGATTGACTGAGTTCACCAGCGAAATAGAGCCATCGGCAGAGATATCGCGCACAATCTGCAGGGCATCATCAAAGTTGCCACGAATCTGAATCACTTTGGCGCCATACCGCATGCCCTGGCTCATTTTGCCCAGAGCAATCTTGCCATCAGGGATCAGAACGTAGGCCTCCATGCCACTGTTGGCCGCATAGGCTGCAGCCGAAGCAGAGGTGTTGCCTGTCGAGGCACAGATAATCTTTCGTGAACCGGCATTATAGGCCTGGGTCACGGCCATGGTCATGCCCCGGTCCTTGAACGAGCCGGTCGGATTCAGCCCTTCAAATTTAAGAAAAATACTCAGTTCAGGATTAATCGCATTTCTGAGATTATGCGATTCATGCAGCGGCGTGTTGCCTTCATAGAGGGTAATCACCGCATCATCCTTGCCAATCGGCAGAAAAGCGCGGTAACGGTTAATGATTCCTTCGTAATGTGGCATGTCAGTTAGGCTCCAAAACTCTCTT
This sequence comes from Mariprofundaceae bacterium, assembly GCA_032251395.1. Lineage (GTDB taxonomy): Bacteria > Pseudomonadota > Zetaproteobacteria > Mariprofundales > Mariprofundaceae > WSZY01. The sequence goes on along the minus strand of JAVVEJ010000014.1, from coordinate 9,128 downwards.
TGCGCAGAATAAGCACATCATCATTAATATTCGGCAGCGATGTAATACGGCTGATAGCCGCCTGCATATTTCCTTCACTTGTCTCATGCGTCAGCATTACAACCGATACAGCCTGGGTGGCATGCCGCTCTTTCTGGGAGACGGCCTCAAGGCTGATACGGTGATCGGCAAGCACCGCTGTAATGGCTGCAATCACACCCGGCTCGTCCTGAACCATGAAGCGCAGATAATACTCGCACTCAACATCGGCCATCGGCAGTGTCGGCATATCGACACGGGCGCTCTGCACAAAGCCCATCGGCGGGGCCAGATGACGGATACCATCGGGAAATCCGCTGGCGATATCCATCACATCGGCAATCACGGCAGAAGCGGTTGGCCGCTCGCCTGCCCCGCGGCCAAAATAGATGGTCTGCTCGACAAAATCGCCACTGATCTGAACAGCATTATAGGAGTCTGAAACCTGAGCCAGCTGTGAATCAAGCGGCACCAGAGTCGGGTGCACGCGCATCTCCACTTTCTCACATCCATCATCACCATGGGGCCTGGCAATGCCGAGCAGCTTGATCCGGTAACCCAGCTCATGGGTTGCTTCAATATCAGTTGCGGTAATCCTGCTGATCCCTTCAGTGAACACTTCATCGAATCTGATTTTTGAACCAAAAGCCATGGCGGCAAGAATGGAGAGCTTGTGTGCCGTATCAATGCCCTCCACATCAAAAGTCGGGTCAGCCTCCGCATAACCCAGTTGCTGCGCCTCGCGCAGCACATCTGCGTAGTCTGCTCCTTCATGCTCCATCTTGGTAAGAATAAAATTACAGGTGCCGTTAAGAATGCCGTAAATGGAGAGGATGGCATTGGCTGCCAGCCCTTCGCGCAGTGCCTTCATGCACGGAATGCCACCACCGACAGCCGCCTCAAAGCCAATCTGCAGCCCCTTATCCGCCGCAATGGGGAAGAGTTCCTCACCGTGCATGGCGATCAGGGCCTTATTGGCTGTGACCACATGCTTGCCGTGCTCCAGAGCAGCCATCACAAGCGTCCGGGCAGGCTCATAGCCGCCGATCAGTTCAATCACCACATCAATATCATCGGCAGTGACAATGTCATTGGCATCATCTGTCAGACGCACAGCGGAGAGATCGAGGCCGAAATCACGGTCAAGAATCCGGTCAGCAGCGGCAACCAGCCGAACCTGCTTGCCAAGACGACGGGCGATCAGCTGCTGCTGCTCAATCAGAATGCGGGCTGCCCCGATCCCGATTGTGCCCAACCCCAGAATACCTACTCGAATCTCATTCATTCATTTCTCCAATTTGTTAACCACAGAGGCAAAGAGGCACAAAGAAGAGAGGATTTGTCAAAAATCAAAAAAACTCTGTGTCTCTGTGTCTCTGTGGTAAAAAAACCTCACGAACCCGCGTTCAAAAACTGGCGCATGCCGCGAACTGCCTGACGTGTACGATGTTCGTTCTCGATCAGGGCAATACGTACATACTCATCGCCATAGGCTCCGAAGCCGATGCCCGGAGATACCGCCACACCGCCCTCCTTCAGCATGCGCTTGGAAAACTCCAGCGAACCCATTGCTTTAAACTCATCCGGAATCTCGGCCCAGACAAACATTGAAGCCTTCGGACTCTCGGCCATCCAGCCCATCTTATGCATGCCATCAATCAGCACGTCGCGGCGTGACTGATACATGGCACGAATCTCATCCACGCAATCCTGTGGTCCGTTAAGTGCCGTACAGGCTGCAATCTGCAGCGGCTGGAAGGTCCCATAGTCCAGATAAGACTTGATCTTGGCCAGTGCGGCAACAATCTCCCGGTTTCCCACCATAAAGCCAACGCGCCAGCCCGGCATGTTGTAGGTCTTGGAGAGCGAGTAAAACTCAACCGCCACATCCTTTGCACCGGGCACCTGCATAATGGATGGACAGACATAGCCGTCAAACGTGATTTCAGCATAGGCAATATCGGAAATCACAATCAGATCATGCTCTCTGGCGAAGGCCACCAGCTTCACGTAAAAATCAAGATCCACCACTTCGGCCGTCGGATTGGAGGGGAAGTTGACCACAAGCACCTTTGGCTTCGGCCATGCATCCTTGACCGCCTTCTCCACCTCTTCAAAGTAGTCAACAGACGGGCCCATCGGCAGATGCCGGATATCGGCTCCCGCGATAATGAATCCGTACGGATGAATCGGGTAGGCAGGGTTGGGTGTAAGAATCAGGTCACCGGGTGAAGTGATTGCCACAGCCAGATGCGCCAGCCCCTCTTTGGAGCCAATGGTTACAACAGCCTCGGTCTCAGGATCCAGTTCAACATCGAATTTGGTTTTGTACCATGCACAGATGGCTCTGCGCAGGCCGGGAATGCCCTTTGACATCGAATAGCGGTGATTACGTCCATCCTGAGCTGCTTCACACAGTTTATCGACAATATGCTGCGGTGTAGGCTGATCAGGATTGCCCATGCCGAGATCGATAATATCGTGACCGGCATGGCGCAGCTCCATCTTCAGTTGGTTAACAACAGCAAAAACATAAGGAGGAAGGCGCTTGATCTTATCAAATTCACGCATGTATCAGTGGGCTCCCTAAGGCAAAAAAATGGCTGAAAACGGTTGAAACAGGCCCCTGCTCAGGGTTGCACGAGTGTAGGCCGGGCACCATAAAGGTCAAGAACTGCGGGAGAGACAAAAGTAAAGAAAAGCGGGAGTTTGGTCACAAACATTCTGATTCCAAAAAAAACGCCCGCCTCTTTCGAGACGGGCGTCTGGGATCTGTAGCAGCAATCACTGTTTCTTAACGTCTTTCCAGACCTCTTTTTTCAACAGCCAGAGAACGAATGTCAGAAGAACAAGGAAACCCATCACCCAGCGTCCGAGCCGCTTGCGCTCCAGCTGATGCGGATCGCCGATGAACACCAGAAATGAGGAGACTGCGCGCGACTGCTCCTCCAGGGCTGCCGTCTCCTCTGCACTATGATCCATCCATGCAAGCGGATCAGGCATCGCAATACGGCCGCCGGGAAAGTAGACATTGTAATTTCCATCCTCGATCTTGCCGCTCGGGTCTTTTTCATAACCGATCAGAAGAGAGTAGAGATAGTCTCCGCCACCACGACGGGCACGTGCAATGACAGAGAGGTCAGGCGGAACCTTACCATAGGATCCAACTGCATCTTCAGGAGCCAGCTCGGTCTTAAGGCCATCCATCAGTGCCTTGTTGCCACGCAGCTCATCAACCTCCTCACGTGACAGTCCCAGTTCGGGGTAATCCATCAGGTTGCGGTAAGTGATGTACTTGGCGGCATGGCATCCCATACATACATCGGTAAATACCTGCAGACCTGCACGAAGTGTTGCATTATCGAATGTGATATTGGCGTGCTTGACATGGCCGCCACCTGAAGCTGAAGCCATTGCAGGCAGCAGCAGCATGAAGCCTGCAAGCAGGGAGAAGCCGCCTGTTTTCACGAAGCGTGTTTTTTTTATGGTCCACTTCATGTTATTCCCCCTCCGGCAGCGGTCTGGTCTTCTCAAACTTGTGCACAAACGGCAGCAACAGGAAGAAGCCGAAGTAGACGCTGGTGGCAATGGTGCCCACCACCTTCAGCGTCTCGGTTGGTGCGGAGTGGCCACAGTAACCCAGCGTAATGACTGAAATGAAGAACAGAATCACCATCTGGCGATATACCGGACGGTAACGTGCAGAGCGGACTTTCGAGCGGTCCAGAAACGGCAGCACAAAGAGAATCGCCAGCGATGCGCCCATCATGATGACGCCGACAAGCTTGATCTCGAAGGTGCGCAGAATGGTGTACCATGGCGTCAGATACCATACCGGAGCAATATGTTCAGGTGTCTGCAGGTTGTTTGCCGGCACGAAGTTGTCCACTTCGATAAAGTAGCCCCACGCTTCAGGATTGAAGAATACAAAGTAGCAGTAACCCAGCAGGAATACGCCTGCGCCGAATGCATCTTTTACCGTATAGTAGGGATGGAACGGAATGGTCTGCTTCTCATGGTCCAGATCGATACCGTCAGGATTGTTGGAGTGAACCACATGCAGTGCATGAATATGTCCGCCCACAATTGCAGCCAGCAGCAACGGGAAGAGATAGTGCAGTGAAAAGAAGCGGTTCAGTGTCGGATCGCCTACTGCAAAGCCGCCACGAAGAAGCTGATTGATAAAGTCGCCAAGAACAGGAATGGCGCCGAACAGGTTGGTAATCACCGTTGCGCCCCAGAAGGACATCTGACCCCACGGCAGCAGATAGCCGAAGAACGCCGCGCCCTGCATGATCAGCAGGATTACAACACCGATCATCCACAATAGTTCACGAGGATTTTTGTATGAGCCATAGTAAAGGCCGCGGCCGATATGCATATAGACCACGACAAAGAAGGCAGAGGCGCCCACCGCATGCATATAGCGGATCAGCCAGCCGAAATTGATATCCCGCATGATTCTTTCGACGGAATCGAAGGCAACAGTGTAGCCCCCGTAGGTCAGCTCGGCAGATGGCTTATAATACATAACCAGGAAAATACCGGTCAGAATCTGGAGAACCAGAACCAGCAGGGCCAGGGAACCGAAGTTCCACATATAGTTAAGATTTTTCGGAGCCGGATATTCGGTCAGGTGTTCACGAATGATACTGCCGAGATTTGAGCGTGCATCAACCCACTGGAACAGGCGTGTGTTCATCATTCTATCAATCACGTCTCTTCCCCCCCTTATCCGATCACGACAATGGAGTCGGTTTTATATTCATATGGCATCACATGCAGATTCTGTGGTGCAGGCGAACCGTTCATTACCCTTGCAGAGAGGTCATAATAGGAGCCGTGGCAGGGACAGTGCCAGCCACCTGGCCAGTCGGAAGGTACGGAGTCACCCCAATCCTTCTGGCCTGCTGTCGGCTTGAATAGCGGAATACAGCCGAGATGTGTGCAGCTGGCCACAACAATCAGAATTTCAGGTTTGATGGCACGGTAGAGACGTTTCTCATCGCTATCCATCCATTCAGCCTGCACACTGTCGGAGGCTTCTGAATTCGGATCTTTCAGCCGATCTTCATGACCCTTGATTCTGTCAAGCATGTCAGCCGTGCGGTTGGCGACAAACACCGGCTTGCCCTGCCACTGGATTACAACCAGTTGGCCTTCGGCGACTGTTGAGATGTCAAATTCTGTTTTTGCGGCAGCCAGCGTATCTGCTGCAGGAAGCATACTTCCAACAAAAGGAATTGCTGTAGCGCCAGCTGCCACAGCGCCAAGACCGCCTGCAGCAACATACAGAAAATTACGGCGCGAATGATCCGTTTTATCTGTCATAGCTCCCCCGAGAAGTTGAGTTTTTAAAAAAAAATAAAGTCGCGAATGACTATCAGTCCGATCCTTTAGCGTCAAGAATAGTTGATCTATATCAATTAATCAGGCTTTTTCAGCCAGCGCCCTCAGTTCAGCAATCGCTGCGGCATAGTCCGGCGTATTATAAACCGCTGAACCTGCAACAAACGAATCAGCTCCCGCACCGGAAACCTCTGCAATGGTCTTGGGGCTAACGCCGCCGTCCACATGCAGAAAGGCAGAGCTTCCTGCCGCATCCAGCATCTGACGCGCCTCCCTGATCTTGTCAGTCACCGCATGAATATAAGATTGTCCGCCATAACCGGGGTTCACACTCATCAGCAACACAAGGTCGGTACAGTGCAGTACGTTTTTAATGGTAGATACAGGCGTTGACGGGCACAGTGAAACACCGGCCTTGCAACCCAGAGCGCGAATCAGTTGCAGCGTGCGCTCAAGATGTACACATGCCTCCTGATGCACGGTGATCATGTCTGCGCCGGCCTTGGCAAAGGCTTCAACCTGGGTCTCCGGGTGCATCACCATCAGGTGCACATCCATCACTTTTTCAGTATGTGGTCGAATCGCCTTGACGATATTGTCACCGATGGTGATCGGCGGAACAAATGTACCGTCCATGACATCGACATGAACCCAGTCACATCCGCCTTCATCAATGGCGCGAATCTCTTTTTCCAGGTTTGCAAAATCTGCAGATAAAATTGAGGGGGCAATATGTACGTTTTTCATGGGGCCGGATTTATACTCCTAACCCCCCTTTCAGTCCAGAGACAATAACCATCTGGAAAGTGCGAAAACCTGTTTTTCAGTCAGCGGACCGCCCGCATCGACTGCAAAGCCCGGCATCTGCGGCCGGCCTGTACCGTGAGCGATCAGGTATTGCAACACGGTTTCATCTTCATAACCGCGAAGCGCCGGTGCATTGGCCCCTTTGCCAAGCTCCCCGTGACACATGGCGCAGGCCGCATCATAGATCGCCCTGCCATCCTGTTTGCCGACCGCAGGGTCAAAGTGGCATGCCGCACACTTGCCGTCAAAAATCCCCCGGCCCTCCCGCATCAGGTGCGGGTTTTCAGTAACGGTCAGCTTTAGAACAGCTTCTGCCACCTGCCCCGATGAATCAGTGACATGAACCGACTTTCTCACCTCCCCCTGCTTGACCGTACTGTCGATTTTCACTTCCAGTTCCGTAAAGGCCCCCGGTGCCAGAATCCTGCTTTTGGGTTCCGCCACCGTGCAGCCACATGAGGTCTGTACATCCGTAATGGTGATCGCAGCCTCACTGTTGTTGCGGATAAAGAGTGTGCCTGTTGCCTCCTCACCCTCCCTGACTGAACCCATATCCAGCACTTCAGGCTGAAGATGCAGAGGCGGCAGCGGTTCTGCATATGCAGCCGCGGAGAGAATAAGTGTTAACAGTACAAGCAGTGATTTCATGATCGCTCCAGCCATGGACGCAACAGGTCCGGCAGTGGGATTTCGCCGTGCATCATAGCCAGAAGTTCGGGAGTGTCAGCCGCAACAATCGCCTCAACCTGTGCAACGGTTGCGCCATCACCACGAATCAGTGCTTTCTCCAGCGGCGCCAGCCACGCATCCAGCTCAAGCATCCCCTGCCGGTTCAGCCGGTAACGCAGCCTGCGAATATCATTCTCATGAGCCATGTTTGAAATGCTGGTTCTTTACCCGCCATTTAGCAACAGCAGCAGCCAGCAGAAACGTTGAATTCAAAGTTGCCAAATCCAAATATTCGCAGGAATCTATGATGCATATTGCTTTGTTCCCGGGCAACTGAGAGCCTGCTCCATGCATAATAATTCTGTCCGTATTTCAGATTACTATACTCCTGATCAATTCTCGGAAATCAGGCATTTCTCCAGTGGCATGGAGACGCCTTTTATAGTGCTGGATCGACGCATGATTCAGGCTCATTACGATGAGCTTGTGGCCAGTTTTCCCCAGGCCCGAATCTTCTACGCAATCAAGGCAAATCCTGCCAATGAGATCCTTGAACTGCTTCGTGACCGGGGCGCCTGCTTTGATGTGGCCTCCGTCTATGAACTCGACAAGGTGCTCGCCCTCGGCATCTCCCCGGATCGTTGCAGTTACGGGAACACCATCAAGAAGCGGAAAGATATCCGCTATTTCTATAATAAGGGAGTTCGTCTTTTTGTCTCGGATGCCGAAGCCGACCTCCGCCATATTGCACAGGAAGCTCCCGGCTCCAACATCTACATCCGCATCCTTACCGAAGGCAGCCATACAGCCGACTGGCCTCTCTCCCGTAAATTCGGCTGCCAGACGGATATGGCCGTTGATCTGATGGTTCTGGCGAAGGAGCTCGGACTCGTGCCATACGGTCTCTCCTTCCATGTCGGTTCGCAGCAGAGAGATATCGGCGCATGGGATGCCGCTATCGGCAAGGTGAAAGTAATATTCGACCGTCTCAAGGATGAGCATGGCATCCGGGTAAAGATGCTTAATCTCGGCGGCGGGTTCCCGGCCAACTACATCACGCGCACCAATGATCTCGCAACTTACGCACAGGAAATCAGCCACTACCTGCGTGAGGATTTCGGCGATGAATTGCCGGAAATCATACTGGAACCGGGACGCTCCCTCTGTGCCAATGCCGGCGTACTGGTCAGTGAAATTATACTGATATCCCGGAAATCCAGCACATCGCTTCACCGCTGGATATTCACCGATGTCGGTATGTTCTCGGGCCTGATCGAAACCATGAACGAGGCGATCAAATACCCGATCTATGTTGAGAAAAGCGGTGAACTTGAAGAGTGCGTCATTGCAGGGCCTACCTGCGACAGCGCCGATATCATGTATGAGAATCACAAATACGAGCTGCCGCTCAGCCTTGAAATCGGTGACAGGCTCTACTGGTTCTCAACCGGCGCCTACACTGCCAGTTACAGCGCCATTGAATTCAACGGCTTCCCTCCTCTCAGGCAATACTTTATCGGTTAGTCAGGATTTGCGGGTCAGCAGCTCCCGTTTGATATGATCAATCGCTCTCGGATACGGGGTCAGATACGCATGATACGCAGATACGGTGGATATAGATATAGATACGGGGTCAGGTCTTGCAATCCAACAATTGGTTGATATGTTGGCTTGATGGCAAGACCTTTGAGAGTCGAGTATCCGGGAGCGATCTATCACGTAACCAGTCGCGGGAATGCGCAATCGGATATTTATCTTGATGATTCAGATCGGGAGTCGTTTCTACTCACGCTATCGGAAGTCGTGTCCCGCTTTGGCTGGGCATGCCATGCCTACTGCTTGATGAGTAATCATTACCATCTTGTGATCGAAACTCCCAAAGCAAACCTGGCGCAGGGCATGAGGCAATTGAATGGGATTTATACTCAGCGGTTCAATCGGGTGCATCATCGGGTCGGACATATTTTTCAGGGACGTTATAAAGCAATACTTGTTGAGCGGGATGCCTATCTGTTGGAACTGAGTAGGTATGTCGTGCTCAATCCTGTGCGGGCAAAGATGGTGAAAGATGTCAGCCAATGGCCGTGGAGCAGTTATCGGGCAACAGCAGGTATGGTCGCGTGCCCTGCATGGTTGAGCATAGCGTGGCTTCTGGATCAGTTCGGTACCGGGAAGAAGCGCGTGGATCGGTATGTACAGTTTGTGGCAGATGGTGTTTCAGCGAGTGTGTGGGAGGCGTTAAATCAACAGGTGTATCTTGGCAGCGATGAGTTTGTTGAAGGGGT
>JAVVEJ010000013.1:0-59688 GCA_032251395.1 Mariprofundaceae bacterium | reverse complement strand
TCCTGCAAGATGTCCCTAAGCTCATGCTCCAGCGATTCGATGAGGGCTACTGCATCCGAGCTTGGCATTGGCCACTGCCCTATGTGATTGAGCCTGCTTGCTACCCAGCTTGTGATTGCCTCCATGTTATCCACTTCGCGCCCTGTCACCCCAAGCAGCAAGACAAGATTCTTTCCATTGCGGATCTGAAGCGTGTATGCCAAATGCTGGGCCAGCATGCGAGCAGCGTTGAGGCGCTGCTTCTCGTCGTTCGAACCCTCCCCGCCAATGACAGAGTGGCCACAATGCGGGCAAGTTTGGGTTACGCTATTTCGCATCATCTTTACCTCCGATCTTGCTTTCGACCAATGCCCTGATAGCAGATCCGTCCTTGCGCGTGAGATTGGGGATGTAGCGGGAGTAGACCCGAAACAACATTTCGGTGTTGCTGTGTCCTAGCTGCCGGGCGACCCATTCGGGGTTTTCGCCAGATGCCAGCCAGATCGTAGCGGCAGTGTGGCGCGTCTCGTAGGGTCTTCTCAGTGGCAATCCCAGGCGCGCCAACAACGGACGCCAGATGCGTCGGCGGAAATTGTTCTGGTGCAGAGGTGTGCCAGCGCGGCTACAGAACACAAGCTCACCATCTCCGGTGTATTTGTGCTGATCCAGCAGGGCCTCACGAACAATAGGAAGCATCATAATATCCCGGTATGAGCTTTGGGTTTTGGGTGTGTCCTCTTCCTGACATACCACCGTTTCCCGGATGGCAATGATTCCCCTGTCGAAATCAACGTACTTCCATTTGAGGCCATCAACTTCTCCGGAGCGCATGCCAGTGAAAAAGCGGGTAATCAGATAGTTCTGGTAATCGCGCCTGATCTCCCGGCAGAGAAGCATCACTTCATCCAGTGTAAATGGATAAATATCCTTTCTTCCTTCGGCCAGCTTCCTGATATTGCGCACGGGATTAGCGAAGTCGTATCTGTCTGCCGCCTCATTCATGATGCCCCTGATCGGCTTCATGATGTTGTTGATGCGAGATGGCGATCTTTTCTTGCCTCCCTTGCCCGGCATGGTCGTAAGCTCGGTACGGAAGGCGAGAATGTCGGCCTTGGTGACAGCCCCCACCTCATAGTGACCAAAGCGAGGCAGGAGCAGACCGTCTAGTGTATAGCGATACCCCTGAATCACCGATCTCTTCCAGTGAGCGGAGTTTTCGATCATCCACGTCTCCGCAAAGTCTCGAAACAGGGGCGTACCGGTACAGGAGCTGGATGGCTGCTGCCTGAACTGCTCTCCCTTTTTGCTATGGGGAAAATATTTGGCATAGACAAAGGTGCCCATGGCGATTTCACGCTCGATCCTGTCCAGCACTGTCTGCAGGCGATTGCGGTTTGCCGGTGTGTCCTCCAACAGTGTCTGCTCGCGGCAGCGCACCCCCTGATAACGGAAGTCGATCACCAGATGTCCCGGCCCGCCCTTGATCTTGCGAAGCCGGATACTACCCATGCAGAACACCCCCGGAGCGAAGCGGAATCAGCGGGATTTCATCGTTCGATGCCCGGCGCATCTCCTCCTCAATGGTTTCCCAGACAAACAGGATTTTCCGCCGCCCGAAGGGGCGGATGTAGTGGACTCCCTCAATGAACACGGAATCCAGCAGACAATTCCTGATATAGCGAGGGTCATATTTGATACGAGTGGAAAGCTCTTCTGTGGTTAAATAGTCGGACATAAACATCTCCTTAAGTGCTTTATGCAGCTTTAGGCGGCATTATGCACGATTACAATGCATGCGTCAAGTGCTTGTTGCACTATAGGCGTGCATATGGGAGGGTGACGATGCATTTTGATGATCTACACTATAGAATTGGGAGAAGGTATGATCCGGTGTTACCTGTCTCGTCTCATGGGCGAAAAGAAGGTCAAAATCATTGATGTCGCCAGGGAAACAGGAATCAGTCGCAACATGATTTCTGCGCTCTACTATGAAAATGCGAAGCGCATTGATATTGATGCTCTCGACTCGCTTTGTCGCTATTTCCATTGCCAGCCAGCAGATCTGTTTGAATATATTATTGACGCTGATAGTTCAGAATAGAGCAGGGCCTTTTCTAAATCTGATTATGTCTATCAGCAGGTGTTACCATGAAAATCATTGATAACATTAACATCCTGTTGGGTGATGATCTGAAGGACACCCTGCGCTCAGGTGGAAGGCTAAAAGTCGCTGCTTCATGTTTTTCAATATATGCTTACGAGGCTCTGAAATCAGAACTTGAGAAGCTCGATGAACTGCAGTTCATTTTTACCTCACCCACTTTTGTGGCCGACGAAGTCACCGACAAGGTTCGCAAAGAACGCCGCGAATTTCATATCCCGAAGCTTGATCGTGAACGCAGCCTGTACGGCAGCGAGTTTGAGATTCAGCTCAGGAACAAGCTAACCCAACGTGCCATTGCCAAGGAGTGCGCTGACTGGTTGCGTCGTAAGGCAACATTTCGATCCAATCGTTCCAGAGCTCCCATGCAACAATTTGCTTGCGTTGAGGGCGATCAGACGAGCGCTGCTTACATGCCGCTGCACGGATTCACGGCAGTCGACATGGGCTACCAAGCCGGCAATGCCGTCTCCAACATGGTGAACAAACTGGATGAACCAGATCAGGCTTCAATGTACCTAAGCTTGTTTGATCAGATATGGAATGACCCGACCAAGGTAGTCGATGTTACCGACCAGATTTGTGAACATATTGAATCAGTCTATCAGGAGAACTCACCCGAACGCATCTACTTCCTGATGCTCTACAATATTTTTAACGAGTTTCTCGAAGATCTCGATGAAGATGTTTTACCCAATGATCGCACCGGCTATCAAGATACCCAGATATGGCAAAAGCTCTTCAACTTCCAGAAGGATGCAGCCACCGGCATTATCAACAAGCTGGAGCAATACAACGGATGCATCCTGGCCGATAGCGTGGGGCTTGGAAAAACCTTCACTGCCCTGGCGGTCATCAAATATTACGAGCTACGCAACCGTTCGGTGCTGGTTCTGTGCCCCAAGAAACTCGCGGACAACTGGCTTAATTATAACCGCAATCTGCGCACCAACCTGTTCACCAAAGATCGTTTTAACTATGAGGTGCTGTGCCATACCGATTTGAGTCGAACCGGCGGCGAATCATTCGGCACCCCGCTTAACCGGATCAATTGGGGCAACTACGATCTGGTTGTGATTGATGAGTCGCATAATTTCCGAAATAACGATGCCGTTAAAGAGCGTGAAACCCGCTATCAGAAATTAATGAACAGGGTGGTTCGCGATGGCGTAAAGACCAAAGTTCTAATGCTTTCGGCAACCCCGGTGAACAATCGATTCAACGATTTGCGTAATCAGCTTGCTCTTGCCTATGAGGGTGAATCGGAGAATCTTTCCAAACACCTGCGCACCGGAAGATCCGTTGAAGAAATTTTTCGCAATGCACAGCAGGTGTTTAATTTCTGGTCCAAACTGCCGCCAGAGAAACGCACTGCCCGTGCCATTCTGGATGCGCTCGACTTCGATTTCTTTGAGTTGCTCGACAGTGTCACCATTGCCCGTTCACGCAAGCATATTCAAACCTTCTACGACACCAGCGATATCGGTAAGTTCCCTGAACGGCGCAAACCGCTATCGTTTCATTGCCAACTGACAAGCCGCAGCGATGTGATGGGCTTCAATGAGATATTCGGGCAACTATCCACGCTCAAGCTCTGCGTCTATGCACCCATTGGCTATATCCTGCCTAGCCGATTGAGAAAGTATGAAGAGCTGTACGATACAGAGGTCGAGGGCGGCAAAGGCAAACTGCGACAGGCGGATCGGGAACGAAGCCTGCAAGCGCTGATGACCACCAACCTGCTCAAGCGACTGGAGAGTTCGGTGAACTCTTTCCGGTTAACCTTGCAAAGCCTGCGTGACAATCACAGCAACACGCTGGCCAAAATTGCCGCATTCAAACAGTCAGGCCAACAGCAAAATGTGAGTGACTGGTCGGAGCGTCTGGAGGCACTGGATGCCGAGGACGATGATTTTACCGATATCGGCGATGATGCCATCGGTGGCAAGGTGAAGATCAACCTGGCGGACATGGATCTTCCTTCGTGGGAGCACGACCTCTCCGTAGATCTGGAAATCATTGAAGCATTACTGGCCTCGATGGAAAAGGTGACGCCGGAAGAGGATAGCAAGCTGCAACATATCAAGGCGCATATTCTTGATAAGATCAATCACCCCATCAACCCGGGCAACCGGAAGGTACTGGTGTTTACCGCCTTTGCCGATACCGCTGATTATCTCTATGCCAACCTTGCCCCGGAGTTGTTTCAAACGAAACAGATGCACGGCGCCAAGGTAACCGGTAAGGATGCGCCAAAGTCCACCCTGAAGAAGAGCTACGACTTCCAGGAACTGTTGACTCTCTTCTCGCCACGTTCAAAAGAGAAGGCTCTTGTCTTGCCGGATGAGACTGCAGAGATCGATATCCTGATTGGCACCGACTGCATATCGGAAGGCCAGAATCTTCAGGATTGTGACTACCTGATCAATTACGACATCCATTGGAACCCGGTTCGTATCATCCAGCGCTTTGGTCGGGTGGATCGCATCGGTTCTATCAATGACAGCATTCAGTTGGTCAATTACTGGCCGGATATCTCGCTCGATGAGTATATCAACCTGAAAGAGCGGGTTGAAAGTCGCATGATGATTGCCGATGTGACTGCAACAGGTGACGACAATGTACTTAACGCCCAGGCCAATGATGTGGCTTATCGCAAAGAGCAGCTTCGCCGCTTGCAGGAAGAGGTGATTGAACTTGAAGACCTGAAGACCGGCGTATCTATTACCGACCTCGGCCTGAACGACTTCCGTATGGATTTGCTGAACTACGTCAAAACCAATGGTGAGCTGGGGAATGCTCCAAACGGGCTGCATGCCGTGGTGCCGGCCAAGCCGGAAATCGGCCTTCAACCCGGCGTGATCTTCACCCTTCGTAATCGTAATGAAGGCGTGAATATCAACCAACACAATCGCTTGCATCCCTATTATCTGGTCTATATCGGCCGGGATGGCGAGGTCATCACCGATCATACCGATGTGAAACGCCTTCTTGATCTGGTGCGCAGAAGCTGCAAGGGACAAGACGCACCGATCCTCGAAGTCTGTAAGCAATTTAACAAGGAAACTCGCGACGGACGCAACATGCAGGCCTGTTCCGAGCTGCTGAACCGCTCGATCCGATCCATGATCGATGTTAAGGAAGAGAAGGATATCGACAGCCTGTTCTCCGTCGGCAAAACAACAGCACTGGTGAATACCATTGCAGGCCTGAATGATTTTGAGCTGATCACCTTTCTGGTGATTCAGGAGCAGGCATGAGCGCCGCGCTGTTTGCCTGGCCCGGGCAGGCAGCCTTTCACCGGGTTCTGCCCAAAAACAAGATTTATACGTACGCAAAGCCTTCAGCCGCAGTCAAAGAGCTTTTTGTGCGACAGGTGGAGCAGATCGTCTGGCAATATAAGCTGGCCCCCGAGACCATCCATTTGCCGGCAACGAAAAGCGTTCCTGAGATTCAGATATTCTCCCTCGCACTGAAAACCGAATCGCTGAGCCGGGAGGTGCTTCGCTGTATCGATCGGGCGGTGCAGTTCCCGATTATTTTCGAGCTGAAGTTCGATGGCAAAACGCAATTGGCAGCCTGCTACAAACGCCCGAATGAGGCGGATCGCAGCAAATGGGTGTGCAGCGAATACTTTTCGACCGATTGGTTCAATAATGACTCGGAACGTGTACCGTTACCGACTGCGCTTGATCTTGGCGGACTTTATGAGCAGCTACTCAAGGTCGTCATGCCAATTGCCGTAAGAAAGCGCGAACCCCTTGCGGATTTGGTAGCCCGGGTCGAGCAGATACACCTCAAGCAGCGTGAAGCGGATCAACTGGCAACACGCCTTGGCAAAGAAAAGCAGTTTAATCGCAAAGTCGAATTGAACTCGAAGTTGCGGCAGTTGAAAAATGAGTTGGCTTCACTAACCACGGAAAACACGGAAAGGCACGGAAATGGGTGAATTACTGTTTGAAGAAGAGAGCTTTGCTATCCGAGGTGCAGTTTTCGAGGTGTATCGGGAGATGGGGGGCGGGTTTCTGGAGTCGGTATATCAGGAGTGTCTGGAAAAAGAGTTGACGGCAAAAGGTATTCCCTTTGTTTCACAGCCGGAACTGGCGCTAACCTATAAAGGTGAATCGCTGCGACAGACATATCGGCCGGATTTGATATGTTACGATCAGATAATTGTGGAGCTCAAAGCGGTTAAAGAATTGGCACCGGAACATAAGGCGCAGGTGATCAATTATCTGAATGCGACTAGGCTTAAGCTAGGTTTGCTGGTCAACTTTGGTAGTCACCCGAAAGCACAGATTGAAAGATTTGTTTTATGAACCATGGACTACACGGACAAGCACGGAAGAACAGGAATCATATTCAGTGTGTTCCGTGTCTTCCGTGGTTAACGAAAGAGGATTGATATGGATAAGCTGAAAATGCATTCGCCGAATATGACCGAGGAGAACATCGCCCGCATCCGCGAGATGTTTCCCGGTTGTGTGACCGAGGTAGAGGATGAAACCACGAAACACACGAAAGGCACGAAAAAATACAAATTAGCAGTTGATTTTGATCTGTTGCGGCAGGAGCTATCTGAATCTATCGTGGAAGGCCCACAGGAGCGCTATCACCTCAACTGGCCCGGCAAGCGCGAGGCGTTGCTCACGGCCAATGCGCCCATAGCCAGGACCCTGCGCCCATGCCCGGAGGAGAGTGTGGATTTCGACACTACTAAAAACCTGTTTATTGAAGGCGACAACCTGGATGCGTTAAAACTCTTGCAGGAGACCTATCTCGGCAAGGTCAAGATGATCTATATTGATCCGCCGTATAACACGGGCAACGACTTTATCTATGAAGATGATTTTGCAGAGAATACAGATGAGTTTCTGAAACGATCAAATCAGAAGGATGAGGAAGGTAATCGGCTGGTGGCGAACACGGAGGCCAATGGGAGGTTCCACTCGGATTGGCTTTCGATGATATATCCAAGACTAAAGCTGGCAAGGAATCTTCTTTCTGATGAGGGGGTTATCTTTATTAGCAATGACGATGTTGAGACACATAACATGAGAAAAATATGTGATGAGACATTTGGGGAAGATAACTTCATTGCGAATTTAATATGGGAAAAACGCACCAACAGGGAAAATAGGAAAGTTGTATCGTATCGACACGATAATATTTTGTGTTACTGCAAATCAAGGGGGGATGAGCGCCCACTTAAGCAGCTTCCGATGAATGAAAAAGCGTTGTCGAATTACAAAAATCCAGACAACGACCCTAGAGGTCTATGGAAATCAGATCCAGCAACAGCACAGGCAGGGCATGGTACCAAGAATCAGTTTTATGATCTTGTAGCACCAAATGGGAAAGTCCATAAGCTTGAGAGTGGAAGATGTTGGCTTTATACAAAACCCGTAATGGATGAAGCAATAAAGGATAATCGAATCTGGTTCGGCAAGGACGGCAATGGTGTTCCAAGAGTAAAAACGTATCTTGAAGCGAAAGAGAGAGGATTGACGCCCGAGACAATTCTGTTTTCAAGAGATGTTTCTACAAACGAAGCAGCCAAAAACAACCTCAAGATTCTTTTTGATGGGGTTGCAGTATTTGAAACCCCTAAACCTGTCGAGCTGATCAAGCTGTTTTTGCAACTAAGTAGCGAGAATGGTGTTGTAATGGACTTTTTTGCTGGTTCATCAGTTACAGCTCATGCTGCTATACAGCTAAACGCAGAAGATGGCGGAAATCGCAAATTCATTATGGTGCAGATCCCCGAGCCCTGCGATTACCAGTCTGAGGCATTCAAGGCAGGCTATAAAACCATCGCTGAGATCAGTAAGGAACGTATCCGTCGCGCCGGCAAAAAGATTCTTGATGGCGAATGCCATGAAGGGTGGAACAAAGATGTTGGTTTCCGTGTGCTCAAGGTTGATTCATCCAATATGGCTGATGTGTATTACACGCCGGATGCGATTGCTCAGGGCGACCTGCTGACACGAGTCGATAACATCAAGCCGGACAGAACTGCTGTAGATATGCTGTTTCAGGTGCTGCTTGATTGGGGTGTGGATCTGGCGTTGCCGATTCGCAAGGAAGTTATCACCACGGAATACACGGAACCCACTGAAAGTAAAAAACAGGATTCTTCCGTGTCTTCTGTGCCTTCCGTGGTTAAAAAATCTTTCGATGTCTTTTTCGTCGATGGAAATGCTCTGGTCGCCTGTTTCGATAAGGGTGTCAGCGAAGAGCTGGTCAAAGAGCTGGCCAGACATGAGCCGCTTCGCGTTGTCTTCCGCGACAATGGCTTTGCATCGGATGCCGTGAAAATCAATGTCGAGCAAATCTTCCGGCAGATGTCTCCGGGCACTGAAGTGAAGGCGATTTGATGATGGCTTGCCTCATAGACCATTTTCGTGGCGCCACGAAAATGATCGGTGATATGCTCTTCGTTTGGGCGGCGTCATGAATGATGCAGAGCTGACCACATTGCTGGATGGCCTGATTGCCGCTTGGGAAAACGAGGTGGTGGAGTTCAAGCAGGCTGGTAATGATTACAGCACCGATAAAATCGGCTCCTACTTCTCAGCATTGGCGAATGAAGCAAACCTTCGTGGTGTTGAGCGCGCCTGGCTTGTGTTTGGAGTGGAGAACAGAACCCGAACGATTGTCGGCTCAGATTATCGGCCTGAGGCAGAGCGTTTGCAGGGCACGAAGATGCAAATCGCTCAGAACACGGAGCCAAGCATAACCTTCCGCAACATTCACGAACTACATCATCCAAACGGACGCGTCGTGTTGTTTGAGATTCCGGCCGCTCCGCGCGGTATGCCGATTGCCTGGAAAGGGTATCCCCATGCCAGAGCAGGCGAAAGCCTTGTTGCACTTGGGATGGATAAACAGGACGAAATCCGCCAGCAAACCATGAGCAGTGACTGGTCGGCGCAGCTTGTGCCGGGAGCCACGACAAGTGATCTGGATGAGCAGGCTTTGCAAAAAGCCCGCGACTCTTATGCCAGAAAGTATTCGAACCGCTTGGATGCAGAAGAGGTGATGCGCTGGCCTTTGGTAACTTTCCTTGATCGCGCCAGATTGACTCAGGGTGGTCAGATCACCCGAACCACGTTGCTGCTGCTTGGCAAGCCAGAATCGACCTACTTGCTATCGCCGCATCCGGCGCAAATGACATGGAAGCTCGAAGGACAAGAACGCGCCTATGAGCATTTCGGGCCACCATTCCTGCTCAATACATCAGCCCTTTATCAGAAGATTCGCAATATCCAGCTTCGCATCCTTCCCGAGGATCAACTGTTGGCCATTGAAGTCTCCAAGTATGATCAGCGAATCGTTCTGGAGGCGTTGCACAACTGCATTGCGCATCAGGATTTCACCCGTAACGGTCGCGTGATCGTCACTGAGCTGCCGGATCGTTTAATTTTCGAAAATGAAGGCTCCTTCTTCGAAGGTCAGCCCGATGACTATATCACCGGCCACAAGACCCCTCGCCGTTACCGCAACCCATTCCTCGCACAGGCAATGGCCGAATTGAACATGATTGACACCATGGGCTATGGCATTCACTCCATTCATATTGGCCAAGCCCGGCGTTACTTCCCGATGCCCGACTATGATCTAAATGAGCCCAACGCGGTGAAGATGACTATATATGGCGGCGTGGTTGATCCGGCATACAGCCGGATGCTGATCCAGAAAACCGATTTACCATTGGATGAAATCCTCGCTTTGGACCGCGTGCAAAAGCGTTTGCCGCTGAAAGATCCGATGATCAAACGTTTGCGGCGCGATGGACTTATCGAGGGGCGCAAACCTAACTTCCATGTTTCGGCGACGGTTGCGAAGGCTACGGCAAGCAAAGTCGATTACATCCGTACCCGAGCTCAGGATGACGATTACTACGCCAAGCTGATTACCGATTTCATTCATAAGTTCGGCAAAGCCTCAAGAGAAGAAGTCGACAAACTGATTTTGGATAAGCTCAGTGACGTTTTGGATGAAGAGCAAAAGAAAAAGAAGGTCGCCAACCTGCTAACAAAACTCCGCAGAGCTGGAACGATTCGGAATGACGGCTCCCGAACAGCGCCCGAATGGGTGTTATCCAAACAGCCATGACGTTCTTTGCAGAAAGAATGCAGAAAGAAATGAGCCTTTTGCAGAAAGAATGCAGAATAAAACGGCTCATCTGCAGAATAAATGCAGAATAAAGTTTAAGAAAGAAATGTGCGTTTTAAGAAAGAACTTAAGAAAGAGGGCAGGAGCAGGCGACGCAATATGAAGCTAAAATTCAAAATCCAGCCATACCAGACTAATGCTGTTGAAGCTGTTGTGGACTGCTTTGCCGGTCAGGTCAACACCTCGGGCATTCAGTACCGGATTGATCCGGGCAGTGACGCATTGGCAATGGAACACGCCGGCTTCAGGAATCCCGATATTCAGCTCACTGATGTGCAACTCATTCAGAACATTCACAACGTCCAAAGGCTGCAAAACCTGCCATTATCGGACAAACTGGTTTCCAGTCCGGCCAGCAAGATCAATCTTGATGTGGAGATGGAGACCGGAACCGGCAAGACCTACTGCTATATCAAAACCATCTTCGAGATGAACAAACTCTATGGCTGGAGCAAATTCGTCATTGTGGTGCCCAGCATTGCCATTCGTGAAGGTGTCTACAAGTCGCTGGAGATTACCGCCGAGCATTTCACCGAAAGCTACGGCAAGAAGGCCCGATTCTTTATCTACAACTCCCGGCAGCTTCATCATCTGGAGAGCTTCTCATCGGATGCCGGCATCAATGTCATGGTGATCAATATCCAGGCGTTCAATGCCACAGGTAAGGACAATCGCCGTATTTACGAAGAGCTGGATGATTTCCAGTCGCGCAAGCCCATTGATGTGATCAGCAGCAACCGACCGATCGTGATTCTGGATGAGCCGCAGAAGATGGAAGGCAAAAAGACGCTGGATTCACTGGCCAAGTTCAAGCCGCTGATGATTTTGCGCTATTCAGCAACGCACAAGACGACGCACAACAAGGTACATCGCCTGGATGCGCTGGATGCCTACAATCAGAAACTGGTGAAGAAAATCGGTGTCCGAGGCATTGCCGTAAAGGGTCTTGCAGGCACCAACCCGTATCTCTATCTGGAGTCCATCGAGATATCGAAGAAGGCTCCGGTGGCCCGAATCCGAATGGAGATTCAGGTAAAGCAGAAGTCTGGCGAGATTCGCCGCAAGCTAATGCGGCTTGAGAGAGGCAAGAATCTCTTCATTGAATCTGGTGATCTCGACCAGTACAGGGATCGTTTCGTTATTACCAATATTGATGCGAATACCGACACTGTCGAATTTGAGAATGGTGTGATGCTTACGGCCGGTGAAGCCACAGGTGATGTGACCGAAGAAACAATTCGGCGCATCCAGATTAGGGAGACCATCAAAGCCCACTTCGAAAAAGAGCAGAAGCTCTTTGCCCAGGATATCAAGGTTCTCTCCCTGTTCTTCATCGATGAAGTGGCGAAATATCGTGACTACAGCCAGGCAGATGAGAAAGGCGAATACGCCCGTATCTTCGAAGAGGAGTACGAACAACTCAAATCGGAATACCTCAGCGAATTGGCGCTGGATAACGAAGCGTACAGAAAGCATCTCACCGATATTGATGTGGGGCGTACCCACAACGGTTACTTTGCAATCGACAAGAAGACAAAGCGTTTGACCGACCCGACATTCAAAACGCGCGGTGAGGAAGCCGGCCTCTCCGACGACGTTGATGCATACGACCTGATCCTCAAGGACAAGGAGCGTCTGCTCTCATTCGATGAGCCGGTGCGATTCATCTTCTCGCACTCGGCACTGCGAGAAGGCTGGGATAACCCGAATGTATTCGTGATGTGCATGCTCAAGCACAGTGACAACACGATCTCTCGCCGCCAGGAAGTTGGCCGGGGGCTTCGCCTGTGCGTCAATCAGCATGGTGACCGCATGGATCACCCGGCAACCGTCCACGACATCAATATGCTGACCGTGGTGGCCAGCGAGAGCTACAAGGAATTCGTGGCCAACTTGCAGCGTGAAATCAGCGATACTTTGTCAGCCAGACCTCGCAAAGCGAATGAGGAGTATTTTGAGGGCAAGGTGCTGATGACCGAATCAGGGCCATTGGAAATCTCCGCCGCAATGGCCAGACAGATTTATCGTTATTTACTTAAGAACGACTATGTCGATGACAACGATCAGGTCGCAGATGAATACCATCGTGCCAAGTCAGAAGGCTCCCTGGCAAAATGGCCTGGTGAATTGCTACCGCACGCAGAACAGATATTGGGCATTGTCGACAGCGTATTCAGCGAGTCGCAGCTTCCGGATGTGGAAGATGATCGTAAACCGAAAACCAACCCCCTGAACGCCAACTTCGACAAAAAAGAGTTTCAGGAGCTATGGGCGCGAATCAACCGCAAAGCTGTATACCGGGTGGAATTCGATTCATCCGAACTGGTTCGGAAATGTATTGATGCATTGGAATCAGACCTGCATGTAACCCCCCTTCAATACACGGTCCAGTCGGGTATTCAGAGCGAGCAGATCGATGATGATCAACTCAAGAAAGGCGAAGGTTTCAAGCTGAAAAATACCGAGCAGGCCAAGGAGACAACGTCTGTTCACTCCATGGTAAAATATGACCTGCTGGGTAAGTTGGCAGAGGGCACCAAGCTTACCAGGCAAACCATCGCGGCTATCCTTTCAGGTATCCAGCCCGTGGTATTCTCGCAGTTCAAAATGAACCCGGAGCATTTCATCTCGGAGGCATCGAGACTGATTAATGAGCAGAAGGCCACGGTCATCGTAGAAAAGCTGAGCTATGACGAAACCGATGACCGTTATGAGACGGATATATTTACAGCCGCTCAAAGCAAACAGGACTTTACCAAGGCAGGGTCAAAACTACAGCGGCACATTTATGATTACGTTGTCACTGATTCAAAAGTTGAGCGTGACTTCGTCACCGAACTCGATACCAGTGCTGAGGTGGTGGTCTATGCCAAACTGCCTCGTGGGTTCCTGATCCCTACCCCTGTTGGTGACTACAATCCCGATTGGGCCATCTCGTTCAAGGAAGGCAGCGTCAAACACATCTACTTTGTCGCAGAGACCAAAGGCTCGATGTCTTCGATGCAGCTCCGTGCAGTGGAAGAAAAGAAAATCGAATGCGCCCGCAAGTTCTTCGCCAAACTCAATACCCAGATTACTTCTGACCGCGTGAAATATGATGTGGTAACTGATTATGGGAAATTGATGTCGCTAGTCAGCACTGCAGTTAGTTCAACCCGTAGAGAGACCTGCTGATGATTCGGGCTGAATATAATATTTTTCTTCAAACACTTAATGCCGAGAGCGTTCCGGCTGACGTAGGGAAAATTGCCAACTTGGTGTTTCAGCATTTGGATGCCTTGATTCCGCTTTCAACCTCGCAGGGTCAACGTATCAAAAAAATGGCGAATCTGGCACAGAAAAACTGGGATTCTGTCAGCTCAGATATCCAGCCCCGATCGGAGCAGGTTACTGAACCGACTTGTCCAATCATCCAGTTGAAAAGTATTTCTGTTGGGCCCTTTCGTGGATTTGCAAAACAGGAATATTTTGGTCTGGATAGTAAATTGGTGCTGATATACGGCCCCAATGGAACTGGGAAATCCAGTTTTTGTGAAGCTTTGGAGTATGGCCTACTTGGAAATGTCGCTGAGGCGGAAAGCAAACGATTTCGTAACCAGCAGGATTACCTGAAAAATGCCCACACCAATAGTTTCTCGCCGCCAACACTTGTTGGGCTCGATAGTCAGGGGAACAGCATTGCCATCAGGGCAAATGAAGCTATGTATCGGTTCTGTTTTGTAGAAAAAAACCGTATTGATAGTTTTTCCCGTATTGCCGCCCAGGCACCGGCCAAGCAGACGGAGTTGATTTCCACCCTGTTTGGTCTCGATGCCTTCACAGAGTTTGTTCACAATTTTACGGATACGATGGACGGTAGATACATCGATCTTGAGGGATCGAAGGCAAAGGAGCTAACAAGAAAGCGAGAGGTGCTGGCCGGGTACCAGCAGCAACTGAAAACCACGATTCCCGAAGAAATTCAGAATATTGAAAAAGAAGAGAGGGATTTGGTGCAGGAGTATCGTGAAGGCTGCACATTCCCTCAAATGGTTGTTGAGATCAATGGCACCGAAGAACAGGTCGGATTGATCAAACAATTTGAGGATGAACTCCAAAAGCAACTGCCTTCTAAGTTCAATGTAACCATAAACAGTTTAGATGCCCTAATACAGTCTATCGAAACCAATGTCAGCGAACTTGAAGGCAAACAGAACGAGCTATCAAAAGCCAGTCAGCAGGTTTCATTCAAACAGCTTTACGAGGCTGTAACAAGGGTTCAGGAAAGTAGTCCAGACCAATGCCCCGCCTGCCAGACACCCCTTTCGCAAGTGAAAGTGAATCCTTTTGATTACGCTGACGCTGAGCTGAAAAAACTTGAACATTTAAGCCGCTTACAGGATGAGGTGGAGACGCTGAGGTGTGATATTGCCACATCTCTGAACAGCCTGTCTGGAATGATTAACACCTGCTGTTCCCGTTACCCAGAAAACAATCCGCTCATTGCAATTAAAATTTCAGATGAAAAGGCGATCACTATTGATTGGTGGCACTCCCTTCTTCAGAAGTCCGATGTTGAAATTACCCCGCTGCTGCATCTTGAGAACCAAGTTAAGCAGCTTGAAGAGTCAGACAAGGCAATTGATAAAGCTGCAGCCGAACGAACCGAGAAACAGGCTAAGCTTACCCGGCTTCGCAAATTGGCTGAGCAAATTGTAAAACTTCAAACGCGCAGAGAAACGGCAAACGGGACAAAGAAAAAAGCTGAAGAGGCAATTGCTCAATTTGATACGGAGAACGCTCAGCTCATTACAGATGCGGCAGAGGAAAAAACAATTGTTGTTCAAAATCAGACGATAGCAACTGCCTATGCTGCTTTTGTGCAAAAGCTAAATGCTTACAAAAACGGCCTTCCCGCTCAATTAGTAGCGGATCTGGGTGAAACGGTTGTCGAGCTATACAACGCATTCAACCGGAATGACACAGAGCATGAGAAGCTGGCAAGCATTCGACTGCCGTTGAGTCAAAACCAGCGTCTCGAAATTTCGTTCAAAAAGGATTCCAACAAGTATTTCGACGCATTACATATTTTGAGTGAAGGTCACATCCGCTGTATTGGTCTTGCCATTTTGACGGCAAAAAACCTCAAAGAAAATTGTCCGCTCCTTATCTTTGATGATCCGGTCAATGCGATTGATGATGAACATCGGCAGGCCATCCGTGAAACATTGTTTGTAGATGATTACTTTACTGGGAAGCAGTTAGTAATTGCGATACACGGTGAAGAATTTTTCAACCGTACTCATCAGATTATCGGGAAAGAATTTGCAAATAACGCTCACTCCTATTTGTTTTCGGCCAAGCAGGATATCCATATCCGCGTAAATTCTCTCAATCACCCCAAGAATTATGTTTTGGCCGCCAGGGAACACTATGATCGCGGTGAATATCGCGATTCACTTATGTCTGCTCGTCGAGCATTGGAGAGCTTGTTAAACGAAGCATGGTATCACTATGGTAAGTATTGCGATAAGTCAGACGGCCTTATTAGTGTGTCTCGTCGCTCGCCGGATCAGCCTTGGGATTTAAGGTGCTTGGCTGAAAATCTAAAATCAAAGTTCAATAAATCCAAAGCAGACATTCCCAGTAGAGATCAAATAGTCAGGTCGATTACCGATGTATTAGGAGCTGACGCCAAACAACCGCCTTGGATCTATCTGAACAAGGGAACTCACGATGAAACTGATTTGCCAGAATTTGATCATCAAACAGTGAACCAAATCGTAGCAGCGTTGGAACAGCTTGATGTCGCATTGAAGGTGCAACAGGCACAATGAAGCTCCTTCATACATCCGACTGGCACATCGGCCGCACCCTTTACGGCAGAAAACGCTACGAGGAGTTCGAGGCCTTTCTGACTTGGCTTGCGGGATATCGTCGCGAAGGGGAAGAAAGCAAAATCGGCAGCCGTTCCTGCTTCAGGCTCAAAGAGGCCTGCTTTATGCCACCACTGCAGGCGTGGCTCAGTATAATTCGGTCGCGGCCGATGAGGTCAAGGATAAGCTTACCCGCGCTACCCGTGAGCGGCGGCAAATTTATACATGCACCCAAATATAGGACATAAGGTAAAGAGCTTGTGAAATTCATTCATGCAGCAGACATCCACCTCGACAGCGCTTTACATGGGTTAGAGCGATATGAGGGCGCCCCCGTGGAAGAGATCCGAGGCGCCACCCGCCGAGCCTTTGACAACCTTGTGGAACTGGCTATCGACGAGGTAGTGGACTTTGTGCTCCTGGCCGGCGATTTATATGACGGGGACTGGAAGGATTACAACACGGGTCTTTATTTCGTTGAACGCATGGGGCGCTTGCGCGAGGCGGGCATCCGGGTCTTTATGGTTGCCGGCAACCATGATGCAGCAAGCCAAATCACCAGGCACCTTCGGTTGCCAGACAATGTCACCCTGTTCTCAACCAAGAATCCGGAACGGGTTGTTCTGGATGATCTGAATGTGGCGATCTATGGCCAGGGTTTCGCTACGCGGGCAGTAACGGATGATATTTCACAGGCCTATCCGCAAGGGGATCCACAGCTCTTTAATATCGGCCTGTTGCATACTTGCCTCGATGGTAAGCCAGGTCACGAGCCCTATGCACCTTGCACCGTTGATGGGCTGCGGTCCAAAGGATATCAGTACTGGGCACTCGGTCATGTCCATAACCGCGAGGAGGTGAGCCAGGATCCATGGATTGTATTTCCGGGAAATATCCAGGGACGACATATCCGCGAGACAGGGCCAAAGGGCTGTACCCTGGTTACAGTCGAAAGTGGAGATATTGTGGAGGTGGAGCACCGTGATCTCGATGTCATGCGGTGGTCTCTCTGTGAGCTGGATGTTTCTGTCAGCGAGACGGTCGATGACATCTATGAGCAGGTGCGCGAAGGCCTGCAGTCGGCATTGGATGCCGCCGAAGGGCGACCAGTAGCTGTCCGTCTGGTTCTACATGGGGCCTGCTCTGCGCATTCGACATTGCATGCAGACCGTGAACGCTGGATCCAGGAGTACCGGGCCTTGGCAACGGGGCAAGGCGGTGCCGGTATCTGGTTGGAGAAGGTTTCTATCAAGACGACGCCATCCGTCTCTGTTGATGAGGTTCTTGAACGTGATGATGCATTAAGCGGCCTGCTGCGTGCTATCCGCGACGTGGAACTGGATGCCTCGGCTTTAGACGAACTTGCCGATGAGGTCTCCGCACTTCGTCAGAAGCTCCCGGCCGAACTGCTGGGTGGCGATGACCCTTATGATCCAACCAATCCGGAGGTGCTCAAAGAGACACTGGAGGATATCAAAGAGCTTCTCGTCAACCGCTTGTTGTCCACGGAGAAAGGAGCATGAAGCCAAGATGAGAATAGCTGAATTAAATCTGGCGGCATTCGGACCCTTTACCGACAGGGTATTGGCTTTTGATGAAGCGGGACTCCATATCGTCTATGGACCTAACGAGGCGGGCAAGAGTTCGGCCCTACGGGGTCTGAAAGCCCTGCTTTATGGCATTGAAGAACGTACCCTCGACAATTTTCTTCATGCCAATGACAAGCTCCGTATCCACGGTTTCCTGCGGACAACCGACGGGCAAGAACTCACGTTTGTCCGACGCAAGGGCCGAAAAAATACGTTACTGACCCCTGATGGCGATGCACTTGATGAACAGGCTCTGGCGCCTTTTCTGCAAGGGGTGACTGCGGAACTGTTCGAGATGCTTTTTGGGATTGATCATCAGGCATTGATACAGGGCGGGCAGGAGATTCTCGAACAGAAGGGAGAGGTCGGGCAGACGCTTTTTTCAGCAGCACTTGGCAGTCACGCTTTACATGCCGTCCTTGCCAGGCTTGATGAAGATGCTAATGGTCTTTTCCGCCCCAGAGGCTCAACGCAGACGATCAACTCGGCATTGAAGTCGTATGCTGAACTCAACAAGGAGGTCAGGAATCGTTCCCTTTCATCCAGAGAATGGGATGAACATCGGCGTGCTTTGGGACGTACAACGAAGGAACTGGAAAGAATTCAAGCCGAACTGGCGGGCAACAGGAGTGAGGTAACCCGTTTACAACGTATCCAGCGCGTTTTGCCGAAACTCGCCCGGCGCCGTGAGCTTTTTCATGAGCTGGAATTGTTGGGGGCCGATTCGGGTAAACCCGTTGTCGTCCTGCCGGGTGATTTTACTGACCGTCGCCAGAAGGCAGTCAATGCGTTAGAGACCGCTCAGGCCATCGTTGGCAAGGCAACCCCTCGCCTCGAAGGATTACAGAAACAGCTTGAAGGCTTATTAACAAACCAGGGATTGCTGGAACAGGCAGAGAATATTGAAGATCTTCATGCGCGCCTGGGCGGACATCGAAAAGCACTGCAAGACCGGCCGCATCTCGAAGCAGAAACCAAACAGCTATTGACAGATGCTGAATCCATACTCAAAGAGATTCGTCCTGATCTCGAACTGAAGGCTATCGAGGAATTGCGTCCCGTACTGGCAAGGCGGCAGGCGATTGCCGAATTGGGTGGCAGAAATGCCTTACTGAATGCCCGTGTAGGGCAGGCAGAGTCCAGTCTGCGTGAAATAGAAAAGCGCCTGAGGACCGCCCGCAAGGAACGCGATGAGATCCCCGAATCTGGTTCTACGGATGCCTTGCACAGAGTAATTGCCGCCGCCAGGAAACAGGGGGAATTGGATACTTCGATCCAGTCAACCAAAAGCCAACTTACAAGCCTACAGGCAGAATGTGCCGCCGATCTCTCAAAAATCACGCTTTGGAAGGGTGAGCTGGAAGAAGTGGCCGGATTGGAGTTGCCCAACCGGGAAAGCATCAATCGATTTGAAGGGGGCTATGATGGGCTCTCGAAACGTATCCATCGGTTGGCAGAGAAGAAAGAGGAGCTAATCGATTCTTTACAAGATACCTCACAGAGACTCGATGAGATTGAACGAGTCGGGGAGGTACCGACAGAAGCAGCCCTCACCAATGCCCGGTTGGAACGCGACGCAGTCTGGCAGTTGCTGCGTCGGCAGTGGGTGGACGGAGAGGACATGTCAGCCGAGGCAAGGGAACACCACGATGAAGGAGCATTACCAGACGTCTTTGAAAATCGCCTCACTGGCGCCGATGAGGTATCCGATCGGTTGCGCCGTGAAGCAGACCGGGTCCATGCATTGGCAAGCCTTCAAGCCAGACAGGAAGGCGGGCAACGACAAGAAAAAGAGATCGCCAAGCAGCTTGAGGCGACGAATGCTGAAAAGGTTCAACTTGATGCTGACTGGCAGGCATTATGGGCATCTTGTCAGATCGCTCCACGTACCCCGCGAGAGATGCGGGCCTGGCTGGATGCCTTTGAAAAACTTCGTGGTCAGGTGGGACAGCTCACTCTGCTCCGCCAGAAAGTGAGCGAGCTTGAGCAGAATCGTACCACGCATATCCAGCGCCTTAATGAGCAACTGACCAGACTGGGGAAATCGAGTTCCGCATCTGAGGTGCTTGAAGCCGTGCTCCTGGAATGTGAGGCGCTGGCAAATCAGCTTGATGAATCCAGACGCAAACACGGTTCTCTGAATAAGGAGGTCAAGGATCGAGAAGCTGATGTTGAGTCGTTGAGTGAAGAACATCGATTTGCAACTGAAGCACTTGAAGCATGGAAAACGCAGTGGGGTAGGGAGATGCAGAGCCTTGGTCTGCGAGGTGAGGCCTCACCATCGGAGGTTGACGATTTCATTGAAAACGTAAGAGCTCTGTTCTCAAAACAAGGCGAAGCAGAGAAACTGCGCATACGCATCAATGCCATCGATGAAGACGCAGAGGCGTTCCGTGGCCAGGTGGAGACCATTGTCACCACGATTGCTCCCGAACTGGGTGATTTGCTCGCGGATGATGCCGTTGTGCGCCTCAACTCACTGTTATCTGAAAACCGATCAAGACAGACAAAACGGCAACAGATTGAAGAGCAGATCGAACAAGCAATGCAAGAGATTCAGGATTCGAACGCCTCCATAAAGATCATGACGGATCGTCTGGATGCGTTATGTGTGGAAGCAAAATGTGAGGGTAACGATCAACTTGAGGCGGCCGAACGTCGCTCGGCAGATTATCTTCGAATCGAAGAGGCGATCGCTTCGATCGAACAGGAGATACTGGAGTCAGGTGAAGGCATCATTATTGCAGAGCTGGAGGTTCAATCGGAGGGTGTCGATCCGGATAGTCTGCCCGGGCGAATCACCGAGCTGAGCAACAAGATTGAGGACGAGCTCGAACCCAGGCGGACTGAACTGGCGGAGACAAAGGGGCGTGAAGAGAAGGAACTGGAACTCATGGATGGCAGTGATCATGCAGCGGTGCTCGCTGATCAGGCCCAAGCCATGCTTGCAAGTATTCGCTCAGACGCAGAGCGCTATATTCACGTGAAGCTGGCCGGTAAGATACTGCGTAACCAGATTGAGCGTTATCGCCAGGAAAATCAGGGCCCACTGGTCAAGCGTGCCAGCGAACTCTTCTCTGCGCTGACGCTTGGGTCGTTCAATGGCCTCATGACCGACTTCAATGAGAGGGACGAGCCCATCCTTGCCGGCATTCGCCCAAAGGGAGAGCGTGTGTATGTGGAAGGTATGAGCTCAGGTACGCGGGATCAGCTGTATCTGGCTCTTCGCCTAGCCTCGCTGGAGAAATTCATGGAAAGCTCGGAGCCGATGCCTTTTATCGTAGACGACATCCTTGTGGATTTTGACGATGCACGCTCCAATGCGGCCTTGAGTGCACTTGTAGCCCTTGCGGTGAAAACACAGGTCATTCTATTTACCCACCATTCACACGTTGTTGAGCAGGCAAAGGCGTTGCAGACTTCGGCGCAGATTCAGGTCCATGAGCTGTAATTATTGCAATAGCCATGATCCGTATCCCACCAGATCAGTTTCAATATCTGATCTGGAATGAGAGCTGGAGTCATTAATCTGTTACTCTGGTAAGTATGGCGAGCAGGTGTTTCGCCCGACTTGCACCTACGTATAACTTTTTTGGGTCCGTCGCCCATTCAGATCCATCAATATCACACAGGATTACGCCCATGGCATCGTGCTCCATAACGAGTGGCTAGGTTGGTCCATAATGCGTTGATAGTTTGTTTAAATAGTAATACGCAAGCCACTCCATTGAGTGCACATAGGTCCTCGCGGTTGTATCCCGAGTGGCGTGCCCAATCAGTTTACTGATGTAAGCAAAATGCTCTGGTTTTGAAAGAAATGAGCTGGGATCACCCTCGAAAGCTTCGCCTGCAGACCTTCCATTAAAAACACGGACAAGTTTCTTTTGTTCAGCATGGGAAAACACTTCGTGATTAGCATCTGGAATGATCGGTTTTCCATTGGCATGTGTAGAGGTAAGCAGATCCTGTTCATGCAGAGCAAAGTATCGAATCAGAAGCCACGAGGCGAAGCCATGTCTCAATGTGTGAATCGACATCTCTCGATCTTTCGGAAGTGTGATGATGATTAGTTTCTTAATCCTTTTAGCTAAAGTGTCCGGTAATACTTGTCGCCCATCACCATTGCCAAACAATAGGCTCTGACTTGTGTGGCATTTTTTCTGTAGATTCCAAACAGGCTTTATGTATTTGGCGGGTGTAAGGAGCATGAGGGGAAGGCGGCGTCTTCCTTGCCTAGTCTTGGACCACCAGACACGCACTTGAATCGTAGTCGGATCAATATCCATCTTACTTAGCAGGCATATTTCTTCTGCGCGAAGCCCTCCGAAGAATGCCAAAGTCAATGCAGCCTGTAGTTGTCTGCGCATGGCAGGATTTTTTTCCTGACCAGCAAGATTAAAAAGAAGATCGAATTCGGAGAGAGAAGGAAATATCCCCCCTCCCTGTTCTGTATATACCTTTAGTTCACCTCTACGCCAATTGAGTCTCGGCACTTCTGGGAACTCCCTACAGAGGTATTCATGAAATGCCTTGAGGTGCTGTTTAATCTTACTTCGGGTTGCTGGAGCAAGGGTGTTTTCCTGAATGAAATACTCGACCAGTCTCAGCCACTGACCGCTATCAAGTTCGGCGGGATCTTCATTACCTAACTCATCTAGCAATGATGCGGGAATAAAACGCCAGAGAGCTTGCAAGCTCCCCATTTTTCTTTTGTTACCATCTCTTTCCAACTCCCAAATCATCCACCTGATCAAGTGTCGCAGGCATGGAAGCTGATGGAGAAGATCAAAATAGACTGCGCTAATTGCTAGCAGGTGAGTTGCTGCAGCCTTCTTGGTGCCTTTGTCCTGACGCTTGCGGTGATAACTTCCAAGATGATTGTTGATCGATTCTATCAGCTCCTTTGCAATGAGGGTTGATGTCTCGTCGTGATGTTTATCAGGATTTTCCACGTCTATAATCGCAAAATTGTCAGGGGCGGCATTTGCTACTACAGCTGAATCCATTACATCAATACTTGCGAAAGTGGCTTTCCCGGAGAGAAATCCGGCAACAATGGGAGCGCTGTTTAAGGTGATGAAAAGTCTGCTGCAGGCAATAAAGGTCCGTATCGTCCATTGCTTTGGAACACAATGATCTTTTCCGAACACAGTCACCCAAAGTTGGTCGAGCCATTTGTTCATAGCTTTTGTACGCCTATCACGATGATTCCAAGTATCCGGATTAAAGCTGTTTGGATACAGCCAGCGGTTATTGCTTTTCAGATGTTGTAACAATGTTTCTATTTCCGGCAGGAGTGGATAGCGAATCGTTGGAGGGGCTTTAGAGAGATACCTGCTCGTTGGTACATCGAGGGTTGGGTAGTGTTTCAATGTTTTCAGATGATCCTGCTGGCAGGACGAAATGCGAAGGTGGGCATTGGCTGAGCAAATACCGTTCACTGCAATAAGTGCAGCAATGGTGAGTTCAGAGAGGTCTTTTCTTTGCCTTGGGACAATCTGAATTCGCCCACATAACCATTGGCGGATATCTATAAAATCATCAAGCAGTACGAAGGCTGATTCATCATGAATGGCCAGTTCTTCTGGTCTCATGCGTTTGTTGATCATTACACGGCCATTAATCAATCCATGCTTTTTACACAGTATGATCATTCGCTGTAACGCGAGGGCAGCCGCATCCTTAGATGACTTGCCTGATCTATTGATTGACGCATCTAGTATATGCTGAATTTTCTGATCCTTCAGGCTGTACGGAAGTCTGGTTACTTCTTCCGGGATGTTATCAAGAAATCTCTTGGAAATGTCGATGTACAGGACCTTCGATGCTTCAAGCTTGAGATCATTGCACAATTCACTGTATGCCTGAACAAAGGGTGTTAATACTTCACGGCACTTCTCTCTAAGCTCAGCCATACGAAGGCGGCTCAGGTATCTGAACAGGGTTGATAACGGATTCATCCAGATGCTGTATCGCAAGATTCGCATACTTGTTGGATGAAATTGGACTGAAGCGCCCAAATGGCTCATGTCCAAAGTGCTTGTGCCCCGTTACAAAGTCTATGATGTGCTGGTCAACATCGGACTCATGCAGGCGCGTTAGTAAGTTGTGCCGCAGAGCATTGGCTTTGAAATTGAATGGCTCGGTTATGGATGCTGCATCTTCAATTAAAGTTATATCGTCGAATGTGAATGGGCGGACGATTTTTCTTTCAGTATCCATAAACACAAAAATAGATTGTGTTGGTTTATCTCGAAATGGTTTTGGTAACTGATGGCCACGAAAATTCATTCCAATGAAGCATTTGGATTGGACGGAACCAAGATACCTAAGCCATTGATTTAAGCGAGTTGCTAAGGGAATGACGCGTGCTTCATAATAATGTAAATTGTCCTTATCAGACAGCCTGATCCAGTTTGATTTGAAGCTGATGTTGCTCCAATCAGGTAAGGAGTCTCTAGCGGGCCGTATGCCGGTAGCCAATTGCAAAAGCCTGAAAACATATAGCATCATCTTATTCCACATCATGGGCGAAATGATCATTTTTTCGATGTCTGAAATGAAAGAGGCATGCAGCTCTGAAAAGTATGTTGTAAGCCTTTCATTAGTTGGGACTAGCCTTGACCCAAAGCAGAGGGAGCTATTGTTCTCGGGCCCAGCCACTTTTGTATCTA
Source organism: Mariprofundaceae bacterium (assembly GCA_032251395.1). Classification (GTDB taxonomy): domain Bacteria; phylum Pseudomonadota; class Zetaproteobacteria; order Mariprofundales; family Mariprofundaceae; genus WSZY01. The sequence continues at coordinate 35,252 of JAVVEJ010000013.1, read as the reverse complement.
GAGATATTGCCGGGACATTTTGACCACTTAATATTCTCACGATGGTTTCAGATGCGTAGTGATACTGAGTTTGTAGTGTCTGATAGGAGAGGTTTGCATAGAAGTGTTGGGCTCGCAGATTCATTTGGATATAGCCCATAATCAGATTGGCATACATTGGAGCTACCCCCATCTGACCTACATACAGGGCTCGAAATGTCGAGCGAATTCGTGAGGGGGTAACATTCTCAAAGCACATTAGCCCGGTATCTCTCATAATGTCCGCCCACTCATTGGAAACTTTTTTCCAATTTCTGAAGAGCTTTAAATACGTTGTCGGTTCGTTGGGGTCCGTGCAAAAACAGCCGTAATGTTTTTCGCGTAATTTCTCAATCCAAGTGTTGAGAGGCTGCTTAACAACAGAAGGTAATGGGACTCGAATGATGCGTGAGGCTTCCATGCAGCCTTGAATATAATCTGGAGAATATTCGTCATGATAGGAAGATTTGCCTTTGGGTAATAAATAAGAATAGATGCCAGTCTCTGGATCAAGATAGAGGTCCATCCACTTCGATTCGGCCTCTTTAATAAGAGCTTTGAAGTCTTCATGTGGAATTTGATTCGGGTTATCAAGAAGTGCAAATATGGGTGGGATGCCAATCCGAATTGACTGGATTAAGCGCTCATCTAATCCTGTGTGTAGAGCCATTATTGAGAGAAGCTTTGCATCAGTTTTGTAACTAGATGTATTGAGGATATACCGATTTATAGTCGCCACCATCAGACATTGTGAGGACCATGCCGGAGGCTCTGCGCCCACTATCAGGCTTTCCATTTGCACGCGCTGCTTGATCGAATTCCTATACGGGTCAAGTAGCCATGAAGCAGAGATGTTTACTGAGTTGGGTGCCTTGTAGTCCTCTTCACTCTCGCCAAGTTCAGTAGAAATTTTAGGACGACGCCCATATTTCCGGCGCAACAATGCTTCTGAAGAGATGTCATCTGGAATGCCATTGATGATGCTCAAAGGATCTTCAATCTGGACCGGAGCAGTTGATTCACTTTCTTTTGTGCTCTCTTCGTATCGTCCGAGAGGCAACAGGCGACCAATCTGGCGTCCTGGCCGAGGGGTGAATTTTTTTCGTGGTCCAGAACGTTTCGTTTTGATCCTTCCGAAGGTTGATAGTAGGCGGTGAACTGTTTTTATGTGTCCAGCAATTAACTCAATCACTGTATCTGAAGCGTGTTCTCCATTGCCAGTTTTGAGCTTCTTATTGTCCTTGTCTGATATCAGACGAAATGCTCGTTTCAGTTCGAGAGCTATTTTTTTTATTTTGCTAGTCGGCTGCTTTTGAATCAGGTGATGGGCGAGATGCAGGCAATGCTCACAAGCCAATACTTCGGTATATATAATATGTTTCTTTGTCGAGGCGGTTGTTTCACATACTGTTGGTTGGTCATCCTCTTCTGCGGGTAATTTTTCTTTTCTCTCGCCAGTCCTTAGTAGTTGTGCCCTTCTTAATCGCAAATGCATTTCACATGCAATTGATTGATAAATTTTATCCAATAATCCATCGCGCAAATATTTCAGCTTGGATACATTGATAATCTTTTTATGACGATCTCCATTAGTGGTGATCCTTTTATAAAATGCCGCATCAATTTTCTTACGAATGACTTGGCTGCAATGATAGTGAAACCTCCATAGACCAAGGTTAGTTATGTCGTTCAGTTTGTTTGCTGTAAGGACCTCTTTCTCTTCTTTTGGACAGGTGGAGATGTAATCCCGAACTTGATCTAGGAACAGTTCAAGGCACTTTGAATGCTCAGGTGTGATTAATTCTAGTTTTGCAGATTCATTAACTATGAATTCGAGTGGGATGAGTTGATGACTAAGCCCTTGAAGATTATACGGCGGATCGAAAAATTCTAAGAATAGCGTGAATGCTTTTTCCTGAATTCCCTCGGACTCCCAATTAACTGGCCATTGGTCAGGAAGATTTAAATGTTTGATTAGTCCATTCCCCCAATAATCAGGAGGAGAGTCGGGTAAGGGGGTGTGCACCTTTGTGGCTAATTCATCTACCCAATCCATTGCTATGGTTCTTTGAATCCAAACAGATCTGTTTGATGATGAGTGGTTTCGTCAGAGTTGGTTTCACACCTCTCTAACTGGGTCTGTTTGCTGATAGGCTCATCTTCTTGTTCTGGAGGAACTTCTTCCTTTGCAGGCTGAGATTTCTTAATTAACTCCTTGGCTCCTAATGGCTTATTAGCTGCCATAATGAAAGCTCTAATAGGAGTACCTTCTTTTGTCAGATCCTTTTGTAAGGTGTTCCCTTTTCTCCCGCGGAGGTTAAAGAAATCTGTTAGTTCGCTCTTGTCGTTTGCAACATGGTCTATTAAATCATCGTCTCCGAGCTTTTGATGCATGCTGATCGCTCTAATTCTTTGTGCTATGTCATCAAACTTTTCAAGTTGCGGATTGAAGAAAAAGTCGAAGAATGCAGTTTCTTTTATTTTTGAATGTGATAATCGCCATCGTGCAATGCACGTAATGGGCTCATCAATGTTATACAACCGAAGGGCATGTAATCTGTTCCAGCCGGAAATAACCTTTGGGCTTTTTCGTGAACCCGTCACAATTAAAGGGTGATCCTTTGTTATCTGCACGAGGGTCTGTCTGGAGAATTGCCTGCTGCCATCGGTGTCCAGGTAAACATTGAGTAAGCGACTTAGAATGTCTGGATGCAGCTCGCTGGCAGGGTGCAGCTCATGCAGAACTAGGGATGTGCGTGGCAACATCAGCAATTCATCTTGTGGCCTCATTCAGCACCTCCCTTCCGACATCTAAAAATGCTAGAGCCAATCCCCGACTACTGACTTTGAAGGCTGTTCCATTGCTATTGATTGAAAAACTGGATGTGCGTAGTCGCAAACTTTTGCTTGAGCCCTTATCTGGGAATTGAACGAGCCTTCCAAGTTCGCCCCACTTCAAACGAACTTTGTCGGCTTCAAACCTGTCGATTGGCATCGCACGCCAGTTGAAGTGAATTGAATTAATAGGTGTTCCGATGGACAAAAGCGCCTTGAGAAACACTAAGCCAATCGATTCATTTTGAATCGTAACTGAAAACTCTTTTGAGGATCCATGCTGGAGCAAATAAATAATAAGAGCCATCTCAACAGCTTTATTTTTGGTGTTGAGCAAGCTTTTGATATGCGCAAAATTGTTGTCTCGTTGTTCATTGCGGGATTGATGACTTGCAGCGCCTCCCTTTCGTTTGTCTTCGATTGTTAATTCATACGTTGGCTTCTTGTTGCGCTGCAATGGAACAAGCGCTTGACCGACTCGCTCAAGAATGTTTTTAATATCCTGAAGAGGGATACCAGTTGCGGCAGAGATTGCCCCCAACCCTTCACCATTAGCTCTGCGTGTGATGACTTCTCGAGCAAGTTCAGTTGAAATATAGATCGTCATATTCGGTATGAATAGACTAGTATCGATTATAATGCAAGTTTTGTGCGATCAACTCGAAGGATGCAGCCAATATTGGATTAAATGACATTATGTGCCTAATGAAACAGTATGATATTGTTATTTATTAGACATTTAAGGTTATTTTAGGACTAAGGTCACCATATCAGTGTAATGTCCTCCGAAGCCAAAGGTCAGTGGTTCGAATCCACTAGGGTGCGCCATTCTTCGTTACAAACCTGCAAAATCATAGAAAGGACCATCGGGCTGAGGATGCGACAATTTGTCACATTCCCAGGCTGGCCGGATGCCTGTAAAATTCCCCCACATATAAAAACCAAATCCGTTCGCGGGGGTGATATGATGAGTGATGAACAAGCAACCGTAAGCAATCGAGCTGACAATCAGGCAGTTGTGCTGAGCACGGGCCTGGCAATTGCATCCCTGATCCTGCTGCCTGCAGTCGCTGCCCGTATCGGGCTGGGCGCCAGCCTGACAGGGGCTCTGCGCATTGCCCTGATGAAGGCATCCAATCGCGTCAGTTCCAGAAAGCCAGCCTGACAGAGGCTTTGCACACTGCCCGGATGCAGGCAGTTATACCCGTTCCGGCAACGGCTCCGTTAACAAGCCCGTCTCTGCCGCTTTCACGTTTTATCCCATATTAAGGAACCAGTCCCGATTTTTCTTTTTCCCGCCCGGATGTGCTATGATTAATTCTTGTAGCGGGTCTTGCCTGATTGCCAGGGAGTTGTTTTATGGCCGATGAACAGAGTAAGGGGATCGCAAAGGATAGACCATGCGATCTTTGCAGCCTGCCGGTGGGAAGAGCGCCCTTTCGGCTGTCGACAACCGAAGGTAACAAATATTTCTGCTGTGAGGGGTGTGAAGGTATTTACTCAATGCTGCACGATGCTATAGTCATAAAGCAGGATCGCTGACGTCAGCCGGACTTTTTTCCGCAGATATTCTTCCACCGATGCATTGCGGCAATGGTCCGGCTATACTGGCAATACCAGGAAGAACAGGGGGGTTGCTATGAAGCAGAGTATTGTTGACCATGTCACAGGCAGCGACCGCGGCAATCATGGCGCCCTTGATACCCACAAATTGTCACCTGCCGCTGCCAGACTGGCTACTTCAGTTATGGCAGCATGCATCAAACCAGGAGGAGGAATCATGAGTAAAATATTTAGACATCCGGTCGTACTGCTTGGCATCGGTGCTGCAGCCGGCTTTTACATCCACAAATATCGCAAGGAAATCATCGCATCTGCAGGGAAATACACCGATCTGGGCAAGGATTATGTCCTGCAGCAGAAGGAGAGCCTGGAGGATCTGGCCGCTGAGGCTCGCGAAATCGAAGAGACCGCCAGCAAGCCCGCAAAAAAGAAGGGGCCGGAAACCGCCTGACACGGAAAGCCGCGATTTCATTACCGGGGAGAACAGGATGTTAGCTGATAATTGTATCGCCGATAAGCGTATGCCACTTATGTGGCCGGTCTGTCTGCCATGACAATTCATAAAGAGATTACCCTGCGTTATCGCGGCAGTGGCCATCTGCGCTTTACCATCCCGGCCACACTCTGCTTTGAGTCTGTAGCCGGTGAGGTTGAACAGGCTCTGAGAAGCATCGATGGTGTCTATCGTGTCACGCTCTACCGGCATAAACAGAAGCTGTCTATTCGTTATTTTGAGACGGTAATCGGTGCGCCGGATGTTGCCAGAGAGATGATACGCATCCTCAACGAACTGAAGGAGGAGGGCCTGCTCAAACCGGGCAAGCCGCCACTCCACCTGCGACCTGCCCTGCAAGCCGAACGTGTTCCGGTTATGCGCCAGTTACGACAATCTTTATCCGGCACATGGGTAAGAGAAAAATACCAGGAAGGCAAGGAGACACTGAAGGCCCTCAAGGTGTTGACGAAGCGAACAACCGGGCAAAACGGAACTCCGGGCATGCTGCAGAATCCTGAGCGGACGCTGATGGAGTTCGCCAACGACCTGCTGGTACTTTATCTGGTCAAAACCCACTGGCAGCGGATTATGCAGGAGTGGCTGCCCCATCCGCTGCGTTACCGCTACCAGTGGCTGGCGATCATCTACCTCACTTATCTCTGGGTACGCTGGCGGCAGAAGGGTTAATGCCCGTGAATGTCGGCCAGCCGCCGGAACCCGAGACCGTAAATTTCAGGCTTATCCATGCACTTCGGCGGCGCGTGCGTATCATTGCCCCGACACTGCACAAGGATGCTGAACGGGCCTACATTCTGGAAATTCTGCTGCGCAAACATCCCGGCATTAAACAGGTACGGGCGACCCCGGCTATCGGCTCGCTGCTCATCCATTTCGATCCCACTCTCCTGCCCAGAGAAAACCTTCTGGCTATGCTGGACAGAGTGCTGGAAAATGTCAGCCGGCGCGCACCCCGGCCGGATGCCTCCGATAGCGGGCAGGAGATCGGACAACACCAACCCGGGAAACTGCAGAGCCATAGCCTGGCGATCGAGGAGATGGCCTGTGCCTCCTGCGCCATGCTTATCGAGCTAAGCCTCCGGCGTGATCCCCGCATTGCCGAGGCTACGGTTAACTTCGCCTCCGAAACAGCCAGCATCAGCGGCACACTCAACCGTGAGGAGCTCTTTGAGCAGATCCGGCGCCTGGGTTACGAGCCACGGCCAATGGATACCCTGGCCCAGCGCAGACTGCTGGTGGAACGTGAACGAAGGCACCTGCATGAATCCAGACAGCGGGCACTGTGGGCCGGACTGCTCTCCCTGCCGGTAGCTGTCGTCGGTATGGCCATGCCGCAATCACGCTGGCTGCACTGGCTCGAATTCGTGCTCACCACACCGGTGGTTCTGTGGGCCGGGCGTCCATTCTTTGTGAAAGCCTGGAAGCTGGCCAGGCAACGGGCTACCAACATGGATACGCTGATAGCCCTGGGTACCGGTGCGGCCTACGGATACAGCGTTACAGCCCTGCTGAATCGTCGCCATCAACTCTATTTTGAGGCCGCCGCCGGCATCATCTCTTTCGTACTGCTGGGGCGTTATCTTGAGGAGCGCTCCAAGGGCAAGGCCGGTGAAGCGATTCGCAGCCTGATCGAGCTGCAGCCGAGCAGGGCCACCCTGCTGTGCGGAGGTCGGGAGATTGTTATCGATGCGGATGAGATTGCGGTAGGCGATCGGCTGCTGGTGCGGCCGGGGGAACGCATTCCCACTGATGGCGAGGTGGTGGAAGGGCTTTCCAGCGTGGATGAATCCATGATCACCGGAGAAAGCATGCCCGTCATCAAGGAGCCGGGAGACAGGCTCGTGGGGGGGTGCGTCAATGGCAGCGGTCTGCTGCAGATGTGTGCTACAGCCGTGGGTGGCGACACCCAGCTGGCCGGCATCATTCACATGGTCGACCAGGCCCAGGCGACCAAGCTGCCGCTGCAGAAAGTGGCTGACCGCGTCACAGCTGTTTTTGTGCCTGCGGTCATGCTTGTTTCCGGCCTCACCTTCCTCGGCTGGCTGGCTGCCGGCGCCCGCCTGAGTCAGGCCCTGGGCAGTGCCATAAGCGTGCTGCTTATCGCCTGCCCGTGCGCGGTTGGCCTGGCCACGCCCATTGCCGTCATGGTAGGAACCGGCCAGGCGGCAAGACGCGGAGTTTATATCCGCAACGGTGAGTGCCTGGAAGCTGCGACCCATCTCAATATTATTATTTTCGATAAAACCGGCACCGTTACAGAAGGACACCCGCAGGTAACCGGAGTGCATAATGTCTCCGGCCTTTCCAATGAGGAGCTGCTTGTACTGGCTGCCTCGGCAGAATCAGGCTCGGAGCATTTTCTCGGCCAGGCCATCGTCCGCCATGCACGCACACATGGCCTGTCACTGCAGAAGATTGAGCAGTTCCACAGCCACCCGGGAGCGGGTATCCGCGCCCGGGTGGGCACGCACACACTGCTTCTGGGCAACGCAGCCTGGCTAGAGGAGTACGGCATCGACACCCGGGCCTTCCGTGAACGAATGGAGGGCTTTGCTGCCAAAGGCGCAACGCCGGTGCTGATGGCCATTGATGATGTTCCCGCAGCTTTGTTCGGCATTGCTGACCAGCCTCGCCAGGGAGCAAGGGCAGCCATCGATCGGCTGCATGCTCTCGGCATTGAAACCATCATGGTTACCGGCGACACCGGGGCAGTCGCCCATCACATTGCCCGACAGGTGGGTATCGGGCGCGTTATCGCCGAGGCGACGCCACAACAGAAGCTGGCAATACTGCGTGATCTGCAGGCCACGGGAGCCCATGTTGGAATGATCGGTGATGGCATCAACGATGCCCCCGCTCTGGCTGCAGCCGATGTCAGTTTTGCTATCGGGGGCGGCACCGATATCGCCATGGAGACAGCCGACATGGTCGTCGTCAACGGCGATATTGAGAAAGTGGCAGAGATGGTGGAGATTAGCAGCAGAACCATGCGCATCATCAAGCAAAACTTCTTCTGGGCCATGAGTTATAACACCGTCGCCATCCCGGTAGCCGCAGCAGGCAGATTGACACCGATGATTGCCTCAGGTGCCATGGCCCTGAGTTCGGTTTCGGTCGTGGTCAACTCATTGCGCATACAGCGGCCTTAACGCATGGCCAGCAGACAGTGACTGCCGAACTTGACTACTCCCTTGCCTTTGCCGCCGGAATCCTCGGCAGCGCTCACTGCATCGGCATGTGCGGTGGCCTGGTCACAGCGTTCTTCCTCCGCTTTGGCAACAGCCAGACCAATGTTCTGCCCCACCTGGCCTACCACGGGGCACGTATCGGTATCTATACCCTGATCGGTATCTATACCCTGATCGGCATGGCCTTTATCTCCACCGGTATGCTCGGCAAGGCGCAGAGCATCCTGCAGATCATCGCCGGTCTTGTCGTGATCCTGTTAGGGCTCGACATCCTGAATCTGCTGCCACGGCGTATCACGTTCGGATTTTTACCACTCGGAGCGCTGCGGAACCGCTTTATCGCCGCAGCCGAGAAGGGGCCGATAACCGGTGCGATGACCGGCGGGGCCATCAACGGCATCATGCCCTGCCCGCTAACGCTGGCCATTGCGGTCAAGGCCTCCACTGCTCCAACCCCCGTTGAAGGCGGTCTGATTATGCTCGCCTTCGGCCTTGGCACCCTGCCGGCCATGCTGCTGGTCAGCACACTCTTTGGAAAACTCAGTCCGCGCCTGCGTGGCCATATGATGCATGCAGCAGCGGTATTCGTCATCGTACTCGGTATCAATACCACCTTCGCTGGTATCAAACATCTCAGCGGCGGCGTACATGACCATCATATGGGTCATGCTGCACAACAGACAACCTTGTGGAAAAAGCAGCCATATGAGCATTGGCAGCAGCAAACTGCCCGGCAGATGAAAAACAGACAGCCACGGCCGGCCTGATTACCACCTCTTTACGGGGCTTGTCCCCTGGCTTCAAAAGAACCGGTGCTCGAGTTCCCGAAGCAGGGTTATCTACCTGTTGATGGTCAGGCTTAATACGCTGTTTTCAAAGAGACGCCCAAATGCCATGGCCACGTCATATACCCTCCTGGCCACACGCCCCCGACTGAGCAGCATGGCCGTTGTCTTCGGAGTCAGACAAAAAAGATTCAGGCCAACAATCGGTGCGGTATTAAAATGCGCACATATCACATCTGTTTCAATTGCCCCGGTTTGGCATAAACTATTCTGTATTTAACATCACCGTCGGGGGGTTCAACCCATGGAAACAGTGACAAGCACTACTCTGATATGGGCAGGCATCCTGTTCTGCATCACGCAATCGGCCATGTTTTCCGGCCTGAATCTGGCCCTGCTGGGTATCAGCCGGCTACGGCTCGAGGTGGAGGCCGCTGCGGGAAACCGGCAAGCGGTAACTATCCTTGCACTGCGCAAGGATTTTCACTTTCTGCTGACTACCATTCTGTGGGGAAATGTCGCCATCAATGTCCTGTTTACGTTATTGTCAGGATCTGTGATGGCTGGCGTCTCCGCTTTCTTCTTTTCAACCATCCTGATCACATTTCTGGGTGAGATTGCGCCTCAGGCATATTTTTCTCGCCATGCCATGCGTATGGGTTCCCTGCTGGCACCGTTGCTGCGCTTCTATCAGCTGCTGCTCTATCCTGTGGCCAAGCCAACTGCAGTTGTGCTGGACCGGTGGCTGGGAGAGGAGGGCATCCTGCTTTTCAGGGAGCGTGATCTGCGTACGGTCATTCACAAACATATTGAGGCAGAGGATTCGGATGTGGATCGCCTGGAGGGTATCGGCGCCCTTAATTTTCTGGCACTGGATGATATTGCGGTTACCCGGGAGGGAAAGTCCGTGGACGCTGACAGTATACTTACACTGCCGGTGGAAAATGGTGTGCCGCTGTTTCCAAAGTTTGAGCGGGATACCGGAGATCCGTTTCTGCTCAAGTTAAACAGTTCCGGTAAAAAGTGGGTCATTATTATCGATGCGCAGAGTCAACCCTGCATGGTGCTAAACGCCAACGATTTTCTGAGGGAAGCCATATTCGGAACGGAGCCATTCGACCCCTACCGGTTCTGTCACCGTCCGATTATTACTGAAGATCCGGCCACTCTGCTTGGCGAGGTACTGCTCAACCTGAAAGTGGGTTCGAACCTGAATAACGTCATCGATGAAGATCTCATCCTTATCTGGTCCACAGAGAAACGCATCATTACAGGCGCTGATATTCTCGGCCGCCTGCTGCATGGCATTGCATTGCCGAAATCCGATGGCTTGAAGGCTGTTAGCTGAAACAAGCCTTTGCTTGCCCATACCGGCTGATCAGAAGTACGGCCTCCGAAGCAGCCAGGAGGCTATCGAATCCGGCAGCCGCAGTTCCAAAGCTTGCACTTAACCGGGCAGATGCACATCCTTACGGGTTAACAGTGATCTTTTCCAAGGCGGGGGCTAACCATGCGCATTATAACCGGAACTCTTCTAATCGGACTTGCACTCTCCATCTCTGCATGTGGCCTGATGGCGAAACCGGAAGCAGGAGCCCCGAAAAAACCGATGTCTGCAACATCCGGTGAAGCGGTTAATCAGGCAACGCCTGTAAACATGATTGCCGAATTTGACGATATTCCGGTTCCGGTTGAGCTCTCCCGCAAGGATGAAGAGAGTTCGGTTTATGAAGCTCCCGGCTTTGCGGTCGGTGTGATCGTGTATGAGGGCTACTACAAGTCGGCCAGTATCTCAAAATTTTTCCGTGCTGAAATGCCGAAATATGAGTGGCAGTTCATCAACGCCTTCAGTGAAGGCAGCCGCTACACGCTTACCTTTCTGAAAGCGAACCGCTCCTGCTCCATATCGATAGAAGAGGGCTCGCTCTCTACCAGAATGGTGATTCGGGTCGGGCCAACGGGAGGTTGATCAGGGAGCTCAGAGCGCCCTCTCCTCCAGGTAATCCAGCAGCCTGTCTGCATTTTCGCAAAGCATCCTGTAGGCATCTTCGAAACCGTCCGGGCCTCCATAGTAAGGGTCGGGAACATCCGGGGGGTTCTCAAAGCCGGGTTCAAACTGCCGCATCAGCAGCAGCCGCTCTTCCGGCACACCCATGCTTATCAGATCCGCACGGTTGTCTTCATCCATTGCCACAAACCACTGCCAGCGGTCAATTTTTCCGGCTGTGATCTGCCGGGCTGCATGGCGGCTCAGATCGAGCCCGTACTTTCTTGCCGTCTCTGCTGAACGCTGATCTGCTCCGTTGCCGACATGCCAGCTGCCTGTTCCGGCGGATGCGAACATGAACAGCCGGTCCAGGCCGCGCCTGGCTGCCCGATCACGCACTACCACTTCCGCCAGTGGTGAACGGCAGATGTTGCCCAGGCAGACAAACAGAACCGATACCTGATCACTCATTGCAGATTTTTCTCAGCCTGGGATATCTGAAGATAGGCGGGCTGAACATATCCTGGCAGATCATCATCCGCCCCCGCATCCCGGAGCACCTGCTGAACCACCCTCGTCAGCGCTGCGGTTCGGGCAAGCGACCTCTCCAGCCGCTGCCATCCCGGCAGAGGCAGAGGTGGTGTCGAAACCGACACATAGCTTGCCGGTTTTTCTTGCTGCAGCACTTCCCAGCTGATGCAGCGATCATTCGTGACGGCCCTGCAGCCCTGAAAACGGCCGACAAACACCTCGCCCGCCCGTGCATCTTCGAGCACCCACAGTTCAGCATCGCTCTGCGCCTGGGCAGCAGTAATGGCCAGCGATGAAACAGGCAGTGTCGGCAGGGCAAGTGACGCATTAATGCCGGCAAAGGTCGCAGCTGCAATGCGCAAACCGGTGAATGAGCCCGGACCGATACCAAGCGCCAGCATACGCAGATCAGACCAGTCAAGGCCCGCCCGGCTCAACAGCGCCTCCAGCATCGGCACCAGTGTCCGCGAATGAGCCCGGTCGTCCTCACTCTCTGCGGCAAGAGAGCTCCCGTCCGGGAGCAGCAGGGCAGCGCTCCCCGTGCCGGGGGCGGCATCAAGTGCCAGCAGGGGATAGTTCAAAGGTTCGCTCCGGTCATGGAGCCCGGCGGATTTCCTGGCTGCCGCAGGGGCCGGGAGTCCGGTCCTGCAGCGGGAGAAACAGACTTACGTAGCGGGCATCTCACCCGCACCCCCTCTTTGCCAATCAGGCCAGACGGCCATAGGAGTGCAGTCCGGAGAGGTACATGTTGACACCAACAAAACAGAAGAGGGTGATCAGAAAGCCAACCACAGCCCACACCGCCAGTGTCTTACCGCTCCAGCCGTGGGAGATGCGGACATGCAGATAGGCGCCGTAAAAGAGCCATACAATCAGTGCCCAGGTCTCTTTCGGATCCCACGACCAGTAACCACCCCATGCCTCCGCAGCCCAGGCTGCACCCAGGATAGTCGCCAGTGTGAATGCCGGGAAGCCAACAGCCACTGACTTATAGGCCAGCTGATCGAGCTGATCGAGCTGCGGGAAAACATTCAGCAGCTTTGATGTTCCCTTCTGCTCCAGGCGGTTACGCAGCAGCCAGGCCATGCCGGCTGCGCAGGCAACGGCAAAAGAGCCATAGCCGATAAAGTTCAGCGGCACATGCAGTTTCATCCAGTAAGACTGCAGCGCCGGAACAAGCGGCTTGATATCTGCCTGCCCGATTGAATCGAGCCAGATACCGAAAAATACGCCTGCGGCAACCAGAACCATGACAAATGCACCCAGACCCCTTGCCTGATAGCGCTTTTCGAAGGCCAGATAGATACAGCAGGTGATGCAGAAAAGCAGAATAAACACTTCATAGAGATTGGATACCGGCGCATGCCCGATATCGCCATCCAGGAAAAGATATGACTCATACCATCTCAGCAGAAGCGATGTGCCGCCGGCATAAACACCGGCCCATGCCGCCATCGTGGCCATCTTGCCGATAAAGGATTCCGGCGCAAAAAGATACATGATGTAGCAGACAGCAGAGAACAGGAAAAGCAGGTTCATTGCCATGACAATCTTTCCGGAAACCAGATTCGCCTGGTCTTCGTATGAAATCAGGGAGTCATGCGGTTCAAACAGGGTAAACAGTGCCATCAACAGCACCATCACAATCAAGCCATCAAACCATGGCACAAGCCTGGATGCACTTTTCCCGCCCAGGAACGTTGAAGCCGCCGCACCGGCCAGTGCGCCAATACCGCACCAGATCACACCCTGCATGCTGAGCAGGCGATAGATATAGGCATTTTCGTCATAGCCGCCACCGCCGAAAATGGCGAGCAGTGAGGCGCCGAGCATCAATCCGATATATAGCCATAAACGGACATGAACAACACGTCCCTGATAGGCCACGTTAAAAAAAGAGTTTCCAACTGCTGCTGTCATAACTGTTCTCCTTGTTCAGAAACGCCGAGACTCTCCTCCAGCTCCCTTAACAACTGATTAAATTCAGCTGCAAAGGCCATCGCATTGCGGTTGGACATGCCTGCCAGGCGAAGATGCAGCCCTTTGCCCTGCGGCTCAAATACCAGCCACACCTTTCTGTGCGACACATAAAGCATGATGCACAGTCCGAAAACCAGAAACGCACTGCCGATCCATACCACGGTCATACCCGGATCCTGTGCCAGCTGCAGGCCGGTATAATAGTGCTGCTCAAAATCGTCCAGTACGGGAATAAACGGCCATGGCAGATTCGGCAACATGCTCATACCCTGCAAGGTGCGTATGCCAAGATCCTGGAAATCTTCAGGCCTCTTATCACCATAAACTTCGCTGATTGCTGCCTTAAAGGCCTCAATGCTGCCATCATCGGCAGCTCCGGAAGCCTTCTTGCCAAAGGCGTGAAAGAGCTCCCACTCCCTGGAGCTGGTCAGATCAGGCCCAAGGAAAAAGGACTGGAAATCACGCGCATCTCCGGTGAGTGAAACCATCATCAGTGATCCCTGATTCTGGCCATTGGCCATAAACGGGTTGAGAAAACTGCGAACTTTCACCGGCTTCAGACCCGGTCCCCGAAGAATGAAATCAACAGCCGGGCCTATATCCTGAAACTGCTTAACTTCGCCGCGTCCGGCCATATTTTCAACATTGAACGGTTTAAAATCCGTGAACTCAATAGAGATGCCGCTCTCGGCGTCCGTATATGTCTGGTATATCTTTCCCTCCATCGTATCAATACGCCTGGAGCCATCAAGACGGAACAGCTTCAGCTTAATATCCGACCCGCCATCACCAAATGAGGCCTGATAAATTCTGACGCCCTTATAATAAAGCGGTTCATTAACAATGATATCCGATGTCAGAACCTCTTTGCCGCCATCGATAATGGTCAAATTGCTTAGAAACTCTTTTGGCATGCCGTTAGGGTAAAAGTCGATGTCAAACCTGTTGCATCGGACCTGAAACGGCATCTCCAGACCTTCAACGCCCGTCCCCTTCAGGTATGTGATCTTGCTTTCAGCCTGGCCTACAGGCACGGCCATATTGCCACGAAAACCGAACTGCACACTCATCCAGCCGCCGATAAGCACCACGAGGATGGCGCCGTGAACAAAAATGTAGCCCAGCTTATGATAGCTGCCTTTATCACCGCGAAAATGTGTGCGCCCCTCCCCCTGCTGTGAACGCCAGCGCCAACCGGAAATGCTCTCAATCTTTGCCTGCACCTGTTCAGCTGTCACACCGGTCAAGGTCCAGGCGTGGCTATGCGGCATCCGCTCCCATGAACGCTCTGCCAGCGTCACCTTATGCGTGCGCATCTCCTTGAGCATGCGCGGCACGTTGTGCCACAGGCAGAACGTCAGCGATGTCATTAAAAAGCCGAGCAGGCCGATAAACCACCAGGCGTGGTACATATCAAACATTCCCAGACTTCTGAACACCCAGTACCAGACAGGGCCAAACTGGTCCAGATAGGCGGACTGCTCCTGATTTTGCAGCAGCACGGTTCCGACCATGGATGCAATGGCCAGCACCATGAGTAACACAATTGCCAGAGGCATTGATGCAAGCTGCAGAAGTAGAGGCTTGAGACTCTTATGATAATAAGACATTAGGGGTTCCTATAAGTGATAAACTGACGGGATGACCGGGTGTCGATAATCAACCACCGGGATTACAGAGTCTTCAGATAATCGATCACGGCCTGTCGGTTCGCGGCATCCTGCATAGGGCCATATTTCGGCATGCGGGTATTGGGTTTCAGCGATTTCGGATTTTCCAGCCACTCGTGCAGCCTGGCCTCAGTCAGTATTCCGATACCGCTTTCCGACTCACGCTCAAAGACCCCGGTCATCGCCGGACCGATTTTACGTTGTGCTGTCACAGTATTGTGGCACATGGCACACCGCTTGTTAAAAATCTGCTCACCCAGTTCTGCATCAGCAGCCTGAACATACAGCGGCATGGCAAACAGCGTGAATACCAGGGCTAATAGTGAAATACGCATCATTTATTCCTCCGCGCCAAACCTGACGACAGGCGCATCATGGCATAATGCCGGTAAAATATTAAGACGTGGTTTTCACCTCTGTTTAGCGGACTTTTTGCAGCCCCCTGTGGTCAACCCGATAAATAACGGATGCTACTCCGCTGCTCGTCCCCATACCGGCCCTGCCGGATAAAAAGCCGTGCCATCTCATCTGCACCCCGTAGCAGGGCCGGCGGACAATGCCCCCTCTTCTGTTCAGGCTACTGGAGAGCAGCAGCCCGCCGCAGGCACGCGCCAGCCTTCTGCATGCAGCATCCGCATCCACACGAATTGCCAGCATCCCCTTGTGGTAACATGTCGCAGGCAACCCCGGCCTGCCGGGGACCACCAGGGTCGTATGGCCTGGCCACTGGGTTCTGATCAGCTTGCGCAGGGGAGCCGGGTACCAGCGAATATATTTTCCGGCTCTCTGTTTCGAATCTGCCAGCAGCAGGAAAGGGCCTTTACGCCTCTTAAAATGCTGCATCTTCCAAATCGCCCGCCCCGTTTCCGGCAGACATGCCATGCCGGGAAGGGTGGATGTGTAGTGTCCGATCAACCCTCCCCGTTTTAACAGAGGGGCTGCCCGAAGCGAATTCAGTTTGCGGCTAGTCCTGGGGGATGGCTTGCGCAGCACGGGTCTCTTTCAGCTTCTGCGCCAGAGCCTCATCGCTCTGGGCCAGCATCTGCACAGCCAGAATGCCTGCGTTCTTCGCACCATTAATAGCAACCGTCGCAACCGGAATATCAGGCGGCATCATGACTGTGGAAAGAAGCGCATCCTGCCCCTGTAGCGGGCCTGAGGCGATCGGCACACCAATCACCGGCTTGATGGTTTTGGAGGCGACAACACCGGCAAGATGTGCTGCCATGCCTGCGGCACAGATGAAGACCTGACAGCCAGCCGCTTCAGCGTCTCTGACCGCCTTCACCGTTGCCTCAGGTGTGCGGTGGGCTGAACGGACCAGTGTTTTGCTGGCCACGCCATAAGCATCGAGCACTGCCGTCGTCTTTTCCATAATCGTAAGATCATTTTTACTGCCCATCAAAATCAATACTTTGATATTTTCCATTCTCTCTCTCCATTCCGCACATGGAGGTGCGGCTTTAGCGAGCGGGATAAAACCACGCTTTTATTCCGCGACCCAAGCAAAACCAATGGACCTGTTTTGCGGACCAATCAGACTCTACCCATCAAAATCAATACTTTAATCGCTTCCATTGCTCTCTTTCCTCAACCCGTTTTGCCAGTTATTAAATTTATCTGGATGCCACTCTGAATGTTGCCGCTGCCGAATCAAGGGAATCGCATAAACTATGTTCCAGATATCCACTTCCGAAAGCTCGTCATGCATCTGCGGCATGCCGCCACCGCCATGGTAGATCTTCTCGAAATAGCGCTTCGGTGTTGCATCTGCGGCTGCCAGCAGAATCGGCAGGTTTGGGTTGAGGTCCTCACGTGCAATGCTGCTTCCGGCTCCATCCTCACCATGGCAGGCGACACAGTAATTATTGAACAGCTGCAGACCACGTCCCCGATCAAGCCCTGTAAATTCAAGCGCAGACAACTGGACAGGCAGCATCAGCCCTGCCATCAGGCCCGCCGCCATTCGGGCAAAAAGGCTAAGACTCTCTGGCAACAGCTCTGTAACCGATATCCCTGCGGTAGAAACCACCCGGCCAGTCAAGTTTTTCAAGTGCGCCGTAAACTACCTTTTGGGCATCGGAAACTTTCGCTCCCAAAGCCGTCACACCAAGAACGCGCCCGCCGCTATTCACAATCACGCTACTCTTTTCAGCTGTTCCGGCATGGAATACCGTCGTTCCGGCGGCCTCCACAGCGTCCAGACCACCAATCGGCTGCCCTTTTTTGAAAAACTCGGGATATCCATCCGAGGCAACCACCACACAGAGTGCAGTCCGCTCATCCCATTCAAGCTCAACCCCTTCCAGACGCCTCTCTGCGGCAGCAAGCAGTACTTCGCCCAGATCGGATTTCAGGCGGCTCATCAGCGGCTGGCACTCCGGATCACCAAAACGGACATTGAATTCGAGTGCCTGCGGGCCATCCCCGGTCAGCATCACACCGGCGTAGAGAACGCCGATAAACTCCGCACCTCGCTTCTTCAGTGCCGCAATAACAGGACGCGCAATCTTCTCCAGAACCTCATCGGCCACTGCATCAGTTACACATGGTGCCGGCGAGTAGGCGCCCATGCCGCCGGTATTCGGGCCCTTGTCTCCATCCAGCAACGCCTTGTGATCCTGTGAAGATGCCAGTGGAAGAATCGTATCCCCGGAGACAAGGAACAGGCATGAAGCCTCCTCACCAGTCAGATACTCTTCGATCACCACCTGTGATCCGGCATCACCGAAGCTGTTGCCTGCCAGCATATCGCGTACCGCATCCACAGCCTCTCTCTCGGAATGTGCCACAATCACGCCCTTGCCGGCGGCAAGGCCGGAAGCCTTGATCACGATCGGTGCACCCCATGAGCGAATTGTTTCAATCGCCTCATCGACATCCACATGCACTTCGAAACGTGCCGTCGGCACCCCCGCCTCATGCATCAGCCGTTTGGAGAATGATTTACTTCCCTCCAGCCTGGCCGCAGCCTGATCCGGTCCGAAAACCGCAAAACCCTCTGCACGCAGCCGGTCGGCCAACCCTGCAACCAGTGGTGCTTCCGGCCCGATTACAACCAGCTTCGGCCGCTCATCACGGGCCAGCTTCATCAGCCCCTCGATATCCTCGGCACCGACCTTCACGCAACGCGCATCCCGGGCAATACCGGGATTGCCCGGAGCACAGACAACCTCGGATACGGACGGGGAGCGTTTCAGCTTCCAGCAGAGCGCATGTTCACGGCCACCACCACCGACAACGAGAACCTTCATGTTGTATCTCCTGTGCCTGATTCGGCAATCATCTTACGAGCAGCCGAAACGCTAGCGCCAATCGATGCGGTTCGTAACAGCTTATCGTGGGAAATTACCCCTGCACGCAGCAGCTTCTGTTCAACATCGGCTGCCAGCTCACAAAAAACAAGGCCTATACCATGCTTTTCGAGGTTACTGACAATTGATTGCATCGCCACCATGGCTGTCATATCGATCATCGGCACATCACGCATATCGAGAATAACCACCCTGATTCCGTCGTTGATGGTAAGCAGTGTTTTCAACGCATTCTGGGCCGCCCCGAAAAACATCGGTCCGTTGATATCGTAAATCAGAACACCGGCAGGCAACTCAAGCCCCGCATGCTCCTCCGGAACCGTACTTATTAACTTAACACCTGTCAGTTCAATCATACGCTTGATAAACAGCACGGATGCCAGCGCCATACCGGCAGCGACTGCAACCTCCATATCAATGGTCACCGTCAGTATAAAACAGGTTAACAGCACCATGATGTCATGAGCAGGCGCCACTCTGAGCATGCGTATAAAATGGTGCGCTTCGCCCATGTTCCACGCCACCACCAGCAGCAGTGCTGCCATCGATGCCATCGGAACAACGCCAAGCAGCGGTGCGAACAGCAGAATCGAGAGCAGTATCACCAGCGCGTGTACCAGCGATGAGAGCGGCGATGTGGCGCCGGCACGAATATTGGTTGCCGTTCGTGCGATGGCGGCTGTTGCCGGGATGGCGGCGAAAAACGGTGCAATAATATTGCCCAGCCCCTGGCCAATAAGCTCCCTGTTGGGATCGGTGCGCGTACCCACCATACTGTCCGAAACCACCGCACAAAGCAGGGATTCGATAGCTCCAAGCAGCGCGATGGCGATCGCCGCGCCTGTCAACGACGAGATGACATGCCAGGACAGACCAATCGCATTTCCCGCTGCATCCGGCTGCTGCCATGGCCAGACCCATTGCGGAGCCACAGGCGGAATACCGCTGCCAACCAGATCGCCACTGCTGTAATGAAACGACGAGGCAATGGTTGCAACGGAGAATCCATCCCCCGCACCTGCCAGCCCCCATGCAAGCAGGCTACCGCCCACCAGCGCAACCAGATGTGCTGGAATGCGGCTCTCCCTGCGCCCCCACAGCAAAAGAATTGACAGCGTCACCACGCCGACCAGAAGCTCCGGCCAGCGGAATCCCGGCAGGGCATGTACCAGAGCCACTCCTTTCTCGATGAAACCATGTCCGGTCAGTTCCCCCGGCAGGCCGAGAAAATCTTTCAGCTGGGTTATGGCGATTACGACAGCAATGCCCGATGTGAAACCAACCGTCACCGGATAGGGAACCAGTTCGATGAGTGTGCCCAGTTTCAACACACCCATGGCAATCAGAATCACTCCGGCCATGAAACCGGCAATCAACAGGCCGCCAAAACCGAACTGCTGGACAATGGGCAACAGAATCACAACAAAGGCCGCCGTCGGACCCGAAATGTTGACCCGGCTGCTGCCTGAAAGTGCCGTCACGATACCTGCGACAATGGCGGTATAGAGGCCATACTGGGGAGCCACGCCACTGGCGATAGCCAGTGCCATGGAGAGCGGCAGAGCCACAATGCCAACGGTTAACCCGGCGAGGAGATTTGGCCTCAGCGACGCCGGTGCAAACATCTCTTTCAAAACAGTTCTACCTTAGTCTGATCTGTTGACCAGCACACCTTTACTGTCGTACTTAAAGCTTTCACAACAACTGTCAATGCGGAAATGGCGGATACCTGTGAGACCATCGCCAGCCCATTCTCGTCGGCTACGGCCACCGACAACCAGAACCTTCATTCATTCATCTCCAATTAAAAAGAGCGCGAACAATAGCGGAGTTCGACCCACTTGTGCAGCTATGCCGTTCGGCCTAACTTAACGAAATGAAACTATCGGAACCCGACATCACCCGCTGCTGCCCCGAGCACGAGATTTATAATGAACTGTTGCAGCTCGACGGCAACCACATCCTTGAGCTCGGTTGCGGCAGGGCCGAACTTACCCGTGCCATCGCCAGCGAGGGAGAGGGGCGCAACATGGTGGCACTGGAGGTGGATGAGATTCAGCACCGCCTGCATCAGGAGATCACCGACCTGCCCAATGTCGAGTTTCGCATGGCCGGTGCAGAGAGCATCCCCTATCCGGATAACAGCTTCGATGTCGCCTTCATGTTCAAATCACTGCATCACGTACCAATGGAGCTGATGGACAGGGCCTTCGCGGAGATTCATCGGGTAGTGAAACCGGGCGGCTACGCCTATATCTCCGAGCCGGTCTTTGCCGGGGATTTCAACGAAATCCTGAAGATGTTTCATGACGAGGAGCAGGTTCGCCTCGCCGCTTTTGAGGCCACGAAGCGGGCCGTCGATTCAGGGCTGTTTACACTTTCCAGCGAAACCTTCTTCAACTCACCGATGCACTTCGATGATTTCGCCGACTTCGACTGCAAGGTTCTGCAAGTAACGCACAGCGATCACCGCCTTGCCCCGGAGCTCTTTGAGGCGGTCAAAGCAAAGTTCGAAACCCACATGACGCCCGACGGCGCCAACTTCCTGATGCCGATCCGTGTAGATTTACTTCAAAAAGAATGATGGGCTCTAAATCTTTGAATGAAGGCAAAGCCCAAAAGGTTTACATTGAGTGTATATCCGAGGCCTCCATGCGCTTACTGGCAGCAAAGCAGTACCTTGCCCACTTTAATTCTTCTTCATCCATACCAGAATTAGAGTCTTCAATTTTACAAGTTCGGAAATCTCTTGAGGCGATAGCATATTCTGCCATTGCACCAGACAAGAAACAGTATGCTGCCTTTCGTGCCAAAGCAGAAACAAGTCCTGATTTCACAAAGGATTACCATGCAGCAAAGATTTTTTCAGCACTGAACCGTATTAATAAAAACTTTTACCCGCTTGCATTAGTTCCTTTCGTTATTAAAGGAGATGGCACGAAGCACTTTGACAAAAAGACAAAAGGCTTTCTTACAAAGAAAAGGTTTGAGAAAGTATATGACCGTCTAGGCAAGCACCTTCATGCTCACAATCCATGGGATAACAATAAAAATATTCAAAATCTCACTACAGACTTACCCCAAATAATTGAAGAGGCTCAAGGGCTTCTAGAGCTGCATGTCAGGTTTATTCGCACTGCAAAGATTCAAGGCGCATGGGTTGTTGAAGTAGATCGAGAAGGCAACCAACCTCCTAAAGTAATTACTGCAATTGCAAAAGGCGAATTCACAACTACAAGTCAATAAGACCCACTCAACTAGTAGTCGCTTTGTTAGGTTGATTGTCAGTTGGAAATCACGAGGTGTTTTCCTTCAGGGCAAGGCGTGAGCGTTTCGAGGCGCGCAGCATATTAGAAATATGTGAGCACCGGAGAAGCGGGAACAACGCAGCTATGGAGGAAAAGAACCGTGATTAGTGGCGGAAGTGGCGGATACCGGTAAAGATCATCGCCAGCCCATGCTCGTCTGCGGCTGCAATCACCTCTTCATCACGCACCGAGCCGCCCGGTTGAATCACGGCTTTTGCACCGGCCTCGGCCAGCGCATCGACACCATCACGGAACGGGAAAAAGGCATCGGATGCCACAGCCGAACCCCTGATCGCCTCGCCGCCATGATGTGCGGCAATGCGGGTGGAGTTGACGCGGTTCATCTGGCCCGCACCGATACCGAGTGTTACGCCACCTTTGGCGAAAACAATCGCATTGGACTTCACATGCTTGGCCACCGACCATGCGAAGAGCATATCGGCCCACTCCTCCTCAGTTGGCGCACGCCTGGTCACGACTTTACATGCATCTCTGTCGAGAATGTGCGCATCGCGCTCCTGAACCAATAATCCACCATTCACCCGCTTGAACTCAAGCCCGCCGGTTACAGGCGCAGCATCTGGCGCCAGCAGCAGACGCAGGTTCTTCTTCTCTTTCAGTGCCTCACGTGCCGCATCGGAAAAGCCCGGGGCGATCACCACCTCCATGAAGGTTTCGGCAATCAGTTTAGCGGTATCTCCTTCCAGCGGGCGATTAAAGGCGGCGATGCCACCAAAGGCAGAGGTGGAATCAGCCGCACGGGCACGCTCGTATATATCGGATTGGACACCGCCCACAGCTACGCCACAGGGATTGGCGTGCTTGACGATCACCGCCGCGTTTTCAGCGAAATCGCGTACACATGCGAATGCCGCATCGGCATCGGCGATGTTGTTGTAGGAGAGCGCCTTGCCCTGCAGCACTTCACAGTCAGCCAGCGAAAGGCCGACATCTTCAGGGTCGGCATAAAAAGCGCCGTCCTGATGCGGGTTTTCGCCATAACGAAGCTCTCCCGCCGTCCTGATAAACTGACGGGTGAAAATATCGGGAAATTTACGCCTGGAACCATCGGCATTCAGCGAAGAGAAGTGGTTGGCAATGGCGCCATCATAGGATGCGGTGTGGGCAAACGCCTTCACCGCCAGCATGCGGCGAATGTCATCACCGACTGCACCGTCGGAGGATTCGATCTCTTTCAGAACCAGCGGATAATCAGCCGGGTCCACGACTACGGTAACAAACTTATGATTCTTGGCAGCGGCACGGATCATGCACGGCCCGCCGATATCGATGTTTTCAATCGCATCATCCACCGTGCACTCATCTTGTGCCACGGTTTCACGGAACGGATAGAGGTTCACACAGACCAGATCGATACGCTCAATGCCGTGACGCTTCATCGAGGCAAGATCACTGTCGTTATCCCGGCGGGCCAGAATGCCACCATGCACTTTCGGGTTCAGTGTCTTGATACGGCCATCCATCATCTCCGGGAAACCGGTATAGTCAGACACCTCGCGAACAGGAATTCCTGCCTCCCGCAGCAGCTTCGCGGTGCCGCCGGTAGAGAGCAGCTCGACACCGCGAGCAGCCAGTGAGCGTGCAAAATTTTCAACGTCTGATTTGTCTGATACACTGATCAGCGCTCGGGTAATGGATGGCATATGGTCTCCGAAACGTACTACTGGGAAGAGGGGTCAGGCTACGCATAGGCTGCGCCGGCGCAAGAATTCCGCACTTTTCCGGACAAAATCCATTTGATTCCACACCCCGGCCGCCGCATCATCGCCACCTGCTTTTATTCAGGAGGACAGATGCACAGACTTTTAATGCTGGCCACCGGACTGCTGCTGGCTGCAATGCCGGCAACCGGCCTTAATGCGGCTGAACTGCAGCAGGCCGGATTTAACAATGGCGTGAAACTGATTGTCGAGGAGGATCACTCGGCACCTGTTGCCATGGTTCAGATCTGGCTGAAGGTTGGCGGTCGCGACGAGTTGCCGGGCAAAACAGGGCTGGCACATGTCTTCGAGCATATGATGTTCAAGGGCTCCAAAAAGCTCGCACCCGGAGAGTTCTCCAGAAAGATCTCGGCCATGGGCGGCAGCGACAATGCCTTTACCAGCCACGATTATACCGCCTATTTTGAAACGGTCCCTGCCAGCCAGGTCAACAGAGTCCTGCATATGGAGGCTGAACGGTTTGCCAGCCTGAAACTGCTGCCGGAGGAGTTTGACCGCGAAATCAGGGTGATTATGGAAGAGCGGCGCATGCGTACCGAGGACGATCCCAACAGCCATATGTTTGAGGAGCTTGCCGCAGTCTCCCTGCGGCTGCATCCCTACCGTAACCCGGTGATTGGCTGGATGCAGGATCTGAAACGGCTCACCATTGAAGATGTCCGCGCTTTCTATAAAAAACACTATGTGCCGGGCAATGTGACCGTTGTTGTGGTGGGCGATGTCGATTTCAGGGAGATCAGAGAGACCGTCAAACAGACCTTCGGGCGGATGAAGCCCCGGCCTGTGCCGGAACGCTTCAATCCGGTTGAGCCTGAGTCCTACGGCCCCAAACGTATTGATGTGACCCTGCCTGCACAGCTGCCCCTTTTCGCTGTAACGCTTCCGATGCCGGTCTGGAAACCGGGCGTCAATGACAGTGAGAGTGCGGCCATTGCCGTGGCGACACAGATTCTGGCCGGTGGCCGTTCAGCAGAGCTGACCAGGGAGCTGGTGGACAGGCAACGCAAGGCCTTCTCCGTGGGTGCGGGTTATGATCCGTTCAGCATGGGGCTTGATCTCTGGCATGCCTACGGTGTGCTGGGGCCGGGGCAGACGCCTGAGGCTTTCGAACAGGCACTATGGGAACTGATGCAAAAGATGGGGAACAGCCCGCCCGCAGAGGCCACACTGGCTGCGGCAAAACGGCAGATGATTGCCGCCGAGGTGTTTGCCCGCGACTCGCTCTATCTGAGAGCCAAGCAGATCGGCACCCTTGAGACAGTCGGCATTGGTGCTGAGCATCAGGATGCGTGGCTCGATGCCATCCGCAGTGTTACGGCGGCCGATATCCGGCATGTATTCAAAAAATGGATCCGGGCTGATCGCGCCACCACCGGGCTGCTCTTACCGGAAACAACTCCGGAAACAACTCCGGAAAAGAGTCCGGAGAAGCAGTCATGAAAAAGATGCTTTTAACCCGTCTGATACTGCTGCTGGGCTGCTTCAGCCTCGCCAGCCCGGCCCATGCCGTACCTCCGATCGAGGAGGCACGCCTGGATAACGGCCTGCGTATTCTGCTGATGCAGGCACATGCCGTACCGATGGTCTCCATGCAGCTGGTGATGCCGGCCGGCAGCCGCTTTGATCCGGCCGGAAAAGGCGGTACAGCAAACCTGCTGGCGGCCATGCTCACCGACCACACCGAAAAACATGCGCGTGAAGCGTGGGCGTCACTGCTGGATGCCGAGGCGATCCGGCTTGGTGCGGGCTCCGACCGTGACGGGCTGAACCTCTCCCTGACGGTGCTGAAAGAGGTGCTGCCGGCCGGTATTGACGCCTTATCTGAAGCCCTGCTGGCTCCGGGGTGGAACAGCAGTCGATTTAAAATCATCAGGGAGAATGCCCTCTCTTCGGCCCGTAAAGCGCTGGAAGAGCCGGGCGTCCGTGCCTCCGAGGCAACAAGCCGCCTTCTCTTCCCGAACCACCCTTACGGCCATCCCCCGGACGGTACCCCTGAGTCACTGAAAAAGATCACACTTGCCGATCTGAAAAAACTCTATGCGGGTCAGATCAGGCCGGAAGGCGCTGTGCTGGCAGTCAGTGGCGACATCACCATGCCGGAGCTGCTGGGGCAGCTGAAGCCTGCGCTTGCCGGCTGGCAGGGAGTTCCCGCGCAGCAGCTGTTTGAGGTGAGCCGTGCAGATACCGTGCATGGTGTCACGGAGCAGATTGAGATGCGGACGTCACAGACGCTCTCCCAGCTCTCACGCCTCGGCCCGGCCCGCAGGGATGCCGATTTTTTCCCGGTCTTTGTGCTGAATCATATACTGGGCGGTGGCGGCTTCGGCTCCAGACTGATGGAAGAGGTGCGTGAAAAACGTGGCCTGGCTTATGGTGTTTACTCCTACTTTATTCCGCTGGCCACATCCGGCCCGTTCATTATCACGCTGCAGACACGTGCCGATCAGGCCGGTGAGGCCGAGGATGTTGTGCGTTCGGTGCTGCAGGAGCTCTACAGCGGCGGCATCTCCCGCGAGGATCTGAAAGATGCACAGGCCAATCTGACCGGCAGCTTCGCCCAGAGAATGGACTCCAACCGGGAACGGGTCGGACTGATGTCGATGATCGGATTTTACGGCATGCCGCTTGATTATCTTCAGGTCTGGACGCAGAAGATTGAATCCGTCACGCTTGCTGATATTAAGATTGCAGCCAAAGCCTATCTGGATCCGGAGCAGTGGAATCTGCTCCGTGTCGGGCCAAAAACCGGGGTGAAAGCGAAAGGGGAAATAGTGCCATGAAGACGGTTCTTGTTGTTGAAGACTCCAACTCAAGCCGGGATATCACCAGCCACTTTTTACAGCAGGGAGGTTTCCGTACACTGGAGGCATCCGACGGCGCTGATGCCCTTAATATACTTAAACAGCGCCATGTCGATCTTATCCTGACCGACATCATGATGCCCAACATGGATGGATGGGCCTTCTACAGAGAGGTGCGCAAAGACAGGCGCTACAACCTGACTCCGTTCGTTTTCCTGAGCGTGCTTGATGAGCTGGATGATCAGATCAAGGGGCTGACACTGGGTGTGGATGACTACATCACCAAGCCAGTCACTCCGCCCCAGCTGATCGCACGCGTCAATACGGCGCTGATGCGCAGCGAACGGCTGGAGAAGTACTTCTTCCGCAACCCTGTCACCGAGCTGGAAACCGCTACTTACCTCCGCCACAGACTGCCGCTGGAGGCGATGCGCTGCCGTGAGGCCGATCAGCCGCTTAGCCTGCTGGTTTTCGGTATCGGCAACTATGTCTCCCTTGTACGCGGCCATGCCACATGGTTTGCAGAGGTTGCCGCCAGAGAGGCGGGGCAGAAGCTTAAGCAGCAGGCCCGCGACTATGATGTGGTGGCAGATATGGGCGTGGGCCGCTTTGCCATCCTGATGCCGAATGCAACAATCGAAACTGCGAAACAGTGGGCTGAGAAGGTGGTGGCCAGCTGGAAGCTTTCACTGACCTGGCCGGAGACGGAGCAGAAAATCGGCATCGATATCGGCTACAGTTGTAATGCCATTTCACCGGGTGACTCCGATGCCATCGAGCTGCTGAACAAGAGTCTCGAAACATTCGAACGCAAGTGGTAACGGCTTCGGCCATCTGACCACCCGATCAGACAAGCAGAATGCGCGTTACTGCCGGTAAGCTGCGTGGCCGGGTTCTCCATGTGCCGGACCTTCCGGGCCTGCGCCCCACACCATCCAGGGTGCGCGAGGCCCTCTTCAACATGCTGGGTGATATCGACGGCTGGGAGATACTCGACCTGTTTGCAGGAACCGGCATCATGGCCATTGAAGCACTTTCACGCGGAGCCGTGTCAGCCACCTCGATCGAGAAGCAGCATAAGGCGTGCCGGTTGATGCAGGATTGCCGGAACCGGCTTGGGCTGAAGCACTGGAATATTGCCGAAGGCACACTGCCTGCGGCACTGGCCCGTGTTGAAAACGGAAGCTTTGACCTTGTTTTTGCCGACCCCCCCTACGACCGGGGTGTGGCCGGGGAGATTCCGGCATGGCTGGATAATAATGGTATAAGCTGCCAATATCTTGTTATTGAGGAGTCATCCCGGGCCAGCCCGATATGGCCTGAAGGGTGGACGACTGCCCGCTCAAGGCGCTACGGTGACACTACTTTACATTTTCTGGAGAAGGGAAACTGATGAAACGAACTGCGATCTACCCCGGTACTTTTGACCCGATCACGCTCGGCCATGTCGATGTGGTCAACCGCGGCCTGAAGTTGTTCGACCGCGTGGTAATCGGTGTGGCCGAAAATCCGAATAAAGCACCGATGTTCGATCTTGAAACCCGCCTGAAGATGGTTCGTGAAACCTTTGCCAGCGAATCAAATGTCGAAGTGGTCAGTTTTACCGGCCTGCTGGTAACACTTGCCCATGATCAGAAAGGCGATGCAATCCTGCGTGGCCTGCGGGCCGCATCCGATTTTGAGTATGAGTTCCAGATGGCGACCATGAACCGCCGCCTCGATGAACGCATCGAGACCTGCTTTGTAATGGCGCGTGAGGACTACACCTTCGTCTCATCCCGCTTTATCCGTGAAATCTCCGGTATGGGCGGTGATGTCTCCGAGCTCGTTCCCGCAGCCGTTGTCCCCTACCTCAAATAGACGCTTGCGAAATACTCCTGCGTTTCTGTAAAATGTTGTAAAAGGGGTCTGAGCTTCCCCCGTATCTATAGGGTCAGGGCCACTGCTGTCCCAGATAACATAAGGCACATGACCGGAAGGTGTTGCACCATCGTGAGTTTCGCTGATCTGAAGTGCGATGGATATCAATACCAAATTGGCTTGCTCGTCATTCTCGCGAAAGCGGGAATCCAGTTTTTGCAACGCTTGAGTGGATGCCGGATCAGGTCCGGCATGACGCAATCGAATAAGTGGGACAGCAGTGGGTAGGCTCTATTGATGCCTGTGGGTTCGTGATACTTCTTTTTCTGCCATCGCCCCTCCCTTTTGGCCTGGTCCGTCTCAAGGAGCAGAAGAAGATGTCAGGCTGCGGTCGTAGCCATGCTTTCCTGTCCGGACGTATTGCCTTTTTCCGCTGGCACATCTCCAATCTGAATCGTTGCATCCGCCTTAAGCGCGGCCGGCATCTGATGGGTGATAAAGAGCATCGTGATTTTACCCTTGAGCTGGTTCACCGTAGCGGCAAACACCTCAGCCGTACCTGCATCAAGACTGCTGGTGGCCTCATCAAAGAGCAGGATTTTCGGATGTTTCAGCAGTGCCCGTGCAATCGCAAGGCGCTGCTTCTGTCCACCGGAAAGGCCGACGCCGCGCTCACCGATCTCCGTCTGATACCCTTCGGGAAGTGCTTCAATCGCAGCATGAATCTCCGCCTGCTTGCAGGCCTGCACCACCTGCGCGAAGCTGGCATGCGGATTGGCCAGAATCAGGTTCTCATAAATTGTGCCGGAAAAGAGGATCGTCTCCTGAGGTACCACGCCGAAGTGCTGGCGAAGTTCATTGGCGGAGAAATTACGGATGTCGCGGCCATCAATGTGGATATGGCCATCGCCCGGCATGTAAAATCCCTGCAACAGTTTCGTCAGCGTGCTTTTGCCCGAACCTGACGGCCCCATAATCACCACACACTGCCCCGGCTCAATGTTCATGTTAAAGCCGCGATAGAGATAGGGAAGCTGGTCACTATATCTGAAACTGACATCCCGGAACTCGATTTTGCCTTTGCCACCGCCTTCACGGGATGGCAACAGCGAATAGGGCTCCTGTGGGGCATCCATCACATCACCCAGCCTTTTGACGGCAATATCCGCCTGCTGGAACTGCTGCCAGAGCCCGACCATACGCAACACAGGTTGTGACAGCCGTCCGGCAAACATCTGGAACGCCACCAGCATACCGATGGTGAAATCATCCGTGGTCATCACCAGCCATGCCCCGAGGCAGAGAATGATCAGCGTCATCAGCTGCTCCAGCGTATTGGCTGCCACGTTGTAACTGTTGGAGAGCTGGCGGGCATTGAACCCGGCCTGCAGATATCCGGCCAGATAGTCGCTGTAGCGCGATGTCACCTGCGGCTCCATCTGCAGCGATTTCACCGTCTCCATACCGGAGACATACTCGGTGGCGAAGGCCTGATTGCGTGCGCCAAGCAGAAACTGCTTATTCAGCCGTTTTCTGAGCAGCGGCGTAATGGCGAGACTCAGCACCGCAATGACGAGCAGAATACCAACGGCCACCGCTGTCAGCATCCAGCTGTAGTAAAACATGATGGCAAGGAAGATGAAGAGGAACGGGATATCCAGAATCAGCGTGACTGCCGCACCGCTGAGAAACTCGCGGATGCTCTCAATGCCCTGCAGGCGGGCGACCAGCGTGCCGGTAGAGCGATGCTCGAAGTAGCGGACCGGCAACCGGAAGAGGTGGGCAAAAACATGCGAACCAAGAACGGCATCAATGCGGTTACCGGTATGGTTCACCAGATACTGACGCACCCAGCTCATCACGGCATTGAAGAGCATGAACATCACCATGCCGATGCCGATCACAATCAGTGTGCTTTGGGTATGGTGAACAATGACTTTATCTATGATCACCTGTGTGAACAGCGGTGTCGCCAGTGCCATCAACTGAATAGCAAGGGAGGCGAGCAGCACATCCCGCCATATCTTCCTGTGTTTCAACAGCTCGGGAACAAACCAGCTGAAACCGAACGGCTTTTTCTCATCCTCGACACCCTTGCCTCCGGGTGGTGAGAAGCGCAGCAGGTTCCCGGTGAATATCTCTTTGAATGCTTCAACCGGCAGAGATTTTGGCTGCTGCTCTCCCGGCTCAAAAAAGATTGCATTGCCGTCTTCAATCTTGACCAGAAGAACGACTTTTCCATGGCACTCTTCTTCATCTTCTGATGGCGCCAGCAGCGCAAAGGCGGGGGAGTTTGCCCGATATTTTGCTACATCTTTCACTTTCCGCCATCGGCTTTTCATGCCAAACGAAAGGAGAACCTGCTGCAGTGATGCGCTGCTGTAGGGTGGAGGAAACTGGCGCAGGGCGATCTCTCCGGAGAAGGGAACGCGATGTACCTGACAGGCGCACTGTAGTGACCAGAGCAGTGTCTCGGGCGCTATTGGCAATGGCTTTTTCCTGCCCGCTGAATCAATAATTGTCGGCCCGCTCATCGTTCCCTTCCCGCTTCCTGGGCAGTTTTCTGAACCGGAGAGAGGAGGTACTCAATGACACTCCGGCTGCCGAGGTTAATTTCAGCGGAAACCTGCATACCCGGTGTCAGCCTGTAGCGCTGGCCGGTGTGGCTCTCCAGCTGATTGCCTGCCAGCGCAATTACCGTCTTGTAACCCTGAATTCCGGAGCGCATTGCCTCCTCGTTATCAACCGCATCGGGGCTGATCTGATCAACCTGTCCCTCCAGCATCCCGTATTTCTGGAAAGAGTAAGCCATCAGCTTAACCCGGGCATGCTGACCGGGCCGCACAAACCCGGCATCAATATGGCTTAACCATACTTCCGCTTCGAGCGGGTCGTTTCTGGGAACGACCGTCATCAGAACGGTTCCGACTGAAACCACTGTGCCGGGTGTATGGGTAGCGATATCTTTTACGATGCCATCCTGAGGCGCCCTGACCTCAAGCAACTCATGGCGATGTGTCTGTTTCTCCAGCTCCTGTTGCAGCCGTCGATAGTCGCCATCGGCCACAATCCGCTCATTCTGAAGCTCTTCACGATATGAAGAGCTGATCTGATCTATCTGCCTCTCCGCCTGCACAATGGTTGCGCGAAGACTCTTTACACTGTGGCGCTGCGCCCGCAGATCCTGCTCTCTCTCGATCAGCTCACGGCTCTTTTCATTTGCCATCAGTCTGGAGACATAGCCCTTCTCGACCAGCTTCTGAAATGCTTCACTCTGTTGACGATAGCCGGGCAGGGTCTGCTCCAGCTTCCGTTCGATCTCCAGAGCACCCTGCAGATCCTGTTCAGCCCTGGCTCTTGTTGCCCGGGCGCTCTCAAGCGAGTCCAGATATGCCTGACGCCGTGCCTGATACTGCTTTAACACCCCGGCAAACAGTTCCGGCGAATCTTCAGGCAGAGGTGCCAACGCCTGCTGTTTAAGCTCCGCATCAATCCGGCGCAACTGCAGCTGTTTCAGAGCAAGCTCGGTGTCCAGAGTCCGGTTATCGGCATCGGAAAAAACGGCATCCATTCGGGCCACGATCTGCCCGGCAGCAACCTCATCGCCTTCACTGACCAGCAGCTCTTTGACAATGCCGGCATCGGCTGCCTGCACGATTTTCACTGCGCTCTGCGGGACCAGCTTGCCATGCGCAACAGCGATGATGTCGAGCCGCCCGAACAGAGCCCACAGCAACAGGCACAGCAACAGCGCCAGCAGCCCCCACAGCACCGCCCGGGGCAGCGGCGATGGATGCTGCTGCTGAAGTCGCAGGATATCCGGATCAAAGTCGTACTCATCCGATGTCTGAAACAGCCGCCTCCACTCCCCCTGGCTCATATCTGTAACCGGCTTATCGCTCCATTCTCAACTGTTGGGGTCTGTTGCCGAACTTCGAACTCTCCAGCAGATCCTGAATGGCTCCGGCTGACATGGCATCGAGCGTGCCGGTCAGCGCATACTGCCCGGCCAGCGCACCACCGACCGCATCTGCATCATCATTTGAGTGCTGCAGATGCCGGTCCAGCCGGGCATTGGTCAGTGACCAGCGATCCGTGCTGCCGCTCTCTTCGAACTGCTCCACCATTTCACCGAAGTCGATTACCTGGACACTGGTGCGAAGTTTCGAATGCTTCGATTCATGCTTTGACCCATGGTGATCATCATCATGCTTCACAGACTCCAAGATGATCTGGAGTTGCTCCACACCCTGATTGTCAGCTGAGGCATACCAGTCACTGAATGTTAAGCTGTCGATATTACCGATCTCCAGAATCAGATCGTTGCCCTGCTGACGCAGGGTCAGATCAGTAAAGTTGATACCGCCGCCCAGTGAGATCGTGTTCTCTGCATTCGGGCCGGAGACAACCGTATCGAGCCCGTCGCCGGAATTGAATGCGATCACATTCGAACCGGCGCCGGTGTGGATCAGGTCACTGCCTGTGCCGCCGATCAGCATGTCGCTGCCTGCTCCACCGTTAAGGATGTCGTTTCCGGCACCACCATCCAGCAGGTTGCCGGATGCAGAGTTGTGCTCTCTCTCCCGATGGTCATCGTTACGCTTATCACCATGATCATCATCGCGCCCACCTTCATGGTTTGAGGCAAGTTCATGATGCCCCTTATCCCCATCTTCATCATCATGGTCATCGCCATGCTCACGGTCATGATCGTTATCTTCATGCTCTTCATCACAACAATTGGGTTCTGCCAACAGCGGTGCTCCATCCAGCTGCGACAGATTCAGCGGCTCCTCACCAATCAGCATGTCATCGCCTGCACCGCCGCCCAGGATATCGATACCGGTGCCGCCAATCAGCAGATCACGGCCGCCGAGACCGGAAAGAACGTCATCATCGCCGAAACCATAAATTACATCCCTGAGTGCACTGCCGGAGATCACATCCTCCTTGCAGGTTCCCGGCTTCAGATCTGCAACATCAAGCGTAAAGTCCGAGAAGGCTGAAGCACCATGCTGGTCGGTTGCAGTTACACGAACGTCCCGGATGCCTGCTGCCGAACCATCCGGCATATCGCTGTTAAAGGCCTGTGTGACCGGATCAAACGTCAGCCACTCAGGCAGCGGATCACCCGTCGCCATCGTGGCGCTGTAGCTGAGCAGATCACCCTGGTCGATGTCGCTGAACGCATCGGCAGGCAGCTGATAACTGAACGGCACTGCTTCAAATGCCTCCTGATCGGAGAGTGGAATATTCATCACCGGCGCATCATTGGTGCCGGTGATGGAGATGGTCAGTGTTGATGGAGTCTCGGCCATACCGTCGGTAGCAAGGTAATCAAAGCTCTCGGTTACTTCCTGGTCTTTAGCCAGCGACTGAACCGCCATCGACCCATTATCCAGCGCGTAGGTGTAGGAGCCATCACCGTTCAAGGTGAGGGTGCCGTAAGTTCCGGCAAAGACGCCTGCATTGGCAACACTCAGAACATCGCCCTGATCAATATCACTGTCATTGGCCAGTACATTGCCAGTCGTAACGCCAGCCACATCTTCCTGCACTGCTCCGAAGTCCGGATTTGCAATCGGCACATCATTGGTGCCGGTGATGGTCATGGTTACAGTCGAAGTGCTCGTTGCACCTTGTGAATCGACAATCGTGTAATCAAATGTGTCGGTTGTGGTCTGGCCTTCGCCCAACCACTGGAAGAGAGAACCAACATCATACTGAACATCACCATTCACTAAAGTCACCGCTGCTCCCGCAGCAGATGTGGCAGAGACAGATGCAATACTCATGCTGTCGTTGGCATCAACATCAGTGTCATTGGACATAAGTTCGGCAGCAAGCACGGTAACTGCAGAGCCGTCTTCAGTGGCTGCACCAAAATCAACATCAGCCACAGGTCCGTCATTGGTGCCGACGATGGTGACATTCACAACACTGGTTGCTGTCGCGCCGTTACCATCATTGATGGTGTATTCGAAGCTGTCATAAACCACAGCGCCCGCTTTCAGTTCCTGGAAGCGGTTGCCGATGTCATAGTAAATTTCGCTACCCATCAGAGATACCGCCGCACCGATGGCAGAGACACCAACCGTTTCGACCGTCAGAATATCATTCGGATTAGGATCGCTGTCGTTGGCCAGAAGATCGGTTGTGGGTGTGATGAGAATGCCGCCATCCTCGAAGGCAGCCATACTGTCCGGATTGGCAACCGGCGGCTGGTTGAACAGCCCTTCAATCGCCACCTTGTCCATAAAGGTGCCGTCACAGAATTCGATGCGATTAACGCCTTCACCGTTCAGGAACCAATCCTTCAGCGTGATTGAGTCTGTCGTTCCAGAAATACGTATCTCTGCATCGTTACCGATTCGCTCACCTTCCAGGCTTGCTTCGGTCAAAAGTCCGCCAAACTCGATAACATCACTACCAAGGTTGTCACTGATCACGTCAGCGCCATTACCCGGATTGAATATGTAACGGTCATTGCCTGCTCCACCCATCAGGACATCGTTACCGATACCACCATCAATGATGTCATTGCCAGCCCCACTATCAATGGTGTCATTGCCTTCAAGTGCATTGATCCGATCAGTCAGAGCCGTTCCTGATATAAAGTCATCAAGTGAACTGCCCGTGAGATCCATGCCCACATCGAGTAATTCAGGCAGTGTAAATATCTGATCTGTAAATCTGAATTCGGTAATCGACGTGCTGTTCAGCGGGTCATTGGGATCAAACCCCTCAATGTGTAGAATATCACCCGGATAATTAGCAAAGCTGAGCTTTAGGGAACCAAGGCTCATGAGCAGCCCTGCACCTGTAAAATCAAAGCCGAATTCAACAATATTGGTGCCTGTATCGATGATATAATCCTCACCAAATCCAGCATTCAGCACATATGTATCGATACCATTTCCACCAATAAGAGTATCCGCACCTGTCCCGCCGATCAGGACGTCATCACCGCCAGGTCCATCACCACCGATCAGGATGTCATCACCAGCACCCCCATCGAGATAGTTATCATTGGAGAGAGCTGTCATGCCTCCATTCATAGGATCATAGATCGGATTACTAACACCACCGAAAATAAAGTCATCGCCATTGCCGCCAAGCAGTGTGTCGTTACCCGATCCGCCATTAATGAAATCAG
>JAVVEJ010000012.1:0-59828 GCA_032251395.1 Mariprofundaceae bacterium | reverse complement strand
CGGAGAGCAGCAGTGCAGCCCTTGTCTCCTGCACCTCGTGCAGTACCGACGCGGAGACGCTGGTATGATCTTCGGCACCATCTATCGTGCGTACCACTTTCGGAATCAGCTCTCCCGTGGATGGATTGAGCAGCAGAATCACACAGCGGCCGGCATGGAAGATGCGCAGCAGCTCATTGGAGACCTTCTCAAGCACCGAAGCGATGCTGTTGTCCAGCCCGATGTTCTGCAGCAGTTCATGGCCGAGTCTCAGCTTCTCATAATCGGTGCGCAACAGGCCAAGGTCGGAGACCTGCCGCTCAGGCAGGAACTGCTCGACTTTCTCCACTTCAATACGGTCACGCACCTGGCTGATGTCAGAAATCTTTGAGATATCAACGAGGCTGGCCATCTGCTCATCTTCGGAGTCGGCATGAAACTCCAGCGTTACCTTACCGAGAGTGAGCTCATCCCCATCCTGCAGTTTATGCCTGGTGATTCTCACCCCATCAAGAAATGAGCCGTTGGCGCTACCGAGATCTTCATAGAGATACTCTCCTGCCACACGATGAATAATGGCATGTCTTTTTGAAACAAGCGCATCATGCAGGCAGATGGTAGAGCGGGGATGACGCCCTATTGAAGAGGTGTTCTCAACCACATGATCATGTTCACCGCTTTTGTCTCGTACAACGATTCGCGCCATAGCCCCACCCTAGTTCAATTCCTGCAAGCCTGACAAACTTTCGTTTCACGGCTATTATAGTCCGCACTATTCAGGAGGGAACAGATGGCCGGGCTCAATATTGTTTTCATCGCCTCAGAGGCCGCCCCTCTGGCAAAAACAGGCGGCCTGGCCGATGTGACAGGTTCATTGCCTCAGGCCCTGAAAAAGCTGAAGCATCAGGTCACAGTCATTCTCCCCTTCTATCGCTACCACCTGACCAGAGCGGGCATTGCAACCAGACCGACCGGGCGTGTCATTGAGATGTGGGCCGATGGTATTCAACGGCACTGCCCGCTTCACACTGCACGGGTTGACGGCCTCGACTTCATTCTTGTTGAGCAGGATGATCTCTATGCCCGGGATGGTCTCTATGGCCCGCCGGGCGGCGCCTATGAGGACAACCTGCTGCGCTTTTTGCTGTTTGACCGCGTGGCTCTGGAAGCAGCCGACGGACTTGGCAGGAAGATAGATATCATTCATTGCCATGACTGGCAGACCGGTATGGTTCCACTACTGTTGAAGACCCAGTATCAGCACCATACCAACATTGCCCGTGCCAGAACGGTCTACACCATCCACAACCTCGCCTATCAGGGGAACTTCCCGGCTGACTGGATACACCGGCTCGGCATTCCGTCACACCATTTTCACCCTGCCGGCTTTGAATTTCACGGCCAGATCAACTGCATGAAAGCAGCTATTGAGTCTGCTGACTCCATCACTACCGTCAGCCCGTCCTATGCCGAAGAGATTCTGACAGCTGAGTATGGCTGTGAACTGGAAGGCTTTCTTCAGACGCATGCATTCAAACTTACCGGCATTGTGAACGGACTCAATATTGATCAGTGGAATCCGGCCACAGATCGCTTCATTGAAGCCGGTTACGGCCCCGGAAAGGTTGCCGGCAAGAAAAAGTGCAAACAGGCGCTGCAGAAACATTGCGGATTTGAAGTCTCGGCCGACGTACCTCTGCTCACGCTTATCTCACGACTGGCTGAGCAGAAGGGCATTGATCTTCTCCTTGCCAATCTGGAGGAGTGGATCAGACGTGGCTACCAGATATCTGTTCTTGGCTCCGGCGATCCCGGTATTGAAAAGACCCTGCAACAGCTGGCAGGGAAGTTTCCACGACAGCTCTACTTTTTCCCTGGCTTTAATGAGGCACTGGCCCGCCAGATCTATGCCGGTGGCGATATCTTCCTGATGCCATCGCGCTTTGAACCCTGCGGACTTGGTCAGCTGATGGCCATGCGTTACGGCGCAGTACCGGTGGTGCGCGCTACAGGCGGGTTGAAAGACACGGTTACCGATTACGCTACCTCCAGAGCCCGGGCAACCGGCGTCCACTTTGCCAGGGCCACGCCCAAAGCATTTGATGATGCGGTCGAACAGGCAGTCACCCTCTACCGCTCTCCCCGAATCTGGTCGCGCATCCGCTCCAACGCCCTGAAGCGCGACTCCTCATGGGATGCTTCTGCTGCCCGGTACCTCACGCTCTACGAGGCCCTGCTCGGGACATGATTCTGGCAGCAGATGTCGGCGGCACCAATATCCGTGCAGCAGTGGTGGATCATCACGGGAATATCGCCCGGAAGTTACGCTCTCATATCTCTCTGGGTGACAGGGATATTTCAGCAGCAGTGCTGATCGACAGGCTATCTGCCCTGTTTGATGAGATGATCAGAAAAGACGGCTCCATATCTGCTATCGGTATTGGTTTCCCCGGCTTCTTTATTGGCAACTCAGGAGTGCTTGTCTCATCCCCGAATCTGCCGCAACTGCACAACATCAATCTGGCCGGCAAGCTCTCCGAAGCGCTGAACATGCCGGTTCATATTCAGAATGATGCCCTCTGCGCTGCCATCGGTGAACACCGCTTTGGCGCCGGAAAAGGCAGGCCGGACCTGCTTCACATTACAGTTGGCACAGGCATTGGCGGCGGCCTTATTCTGAACAATACTCCTTACACCGGTGAGGGCGGCATGGCGATGGAGTTCGGTCATCTGCGTGTAGTATATGACAAAACAGCCCGGCCCTGTGGCTGCAAAGGAGAAGGGTGCGTTGAGGCCTATGCCTCAGCAACCGCTGTCAGCGAGCGGTATTTTGAAGTCTCCGGCATCCGGGCTGATGCCAGAGAGATATATGAGCGTGCCTGCAATGGCGATCAGCAGGCAACAGAAATCATTACAAGTGCGGGGCATTACCTGGGCATGGCCATTGCCCAGTCAATCAAGCTTCTGGATATCCGTACCGTCACCATCAGCGGCGGAGTTACCGGTGCCTGGTCCCTTCTTCACCCCGCCATCACCAGCTCGCTGGATGCTGAACTGATCCCGCCGTTGCAAGGCAAAATCAGTGTGCTCAAATCTTCCCTGAACGATAACGCGGGAGTTCTGGGGGCGGCAACCCTGGCTGGCTGAACCGGAACATCTCTCTTCGGCCCGGGGCGGACCCATGCCGGGCTCAAGCTACGCTGACAGGTGCCTGCAAAATCGAGAGGCAGAGACCGGCTAATTAACCGGCTGGCCATCCCTCCAGGTGCTGGTGTGCCCTTTTTTATAGGTGTATGTGCCATACCCGTAAGGCCTGCCATCGGTAAAATCGCCTTCATAACGGTCGCCGTTTCTCCAGAAAATATTGCCCTTGCCCGTCATAGCATCATCTACAAAATCGCCTTCATAACGATCGCCATTGGCAAAAAAGAACGTACCCTTTCCGGTTCTCATATCATCCTTGAAATCACCTTCATAACGGTCGCCGTTGGCCCAGAAAAATCTACCTTTGCCGTCTCTTTTATCATGCAGGAAATCACCTTCATAGCGGTCACCGTTGGCCCAGAAAATGGTACCCTTTCCGGTTCTCATATCATCTTTGAAATCGCCTTCATAACGGTCGCCACCGGCCCAGAAAATAGTACCTTTTCCGGTTCTCATATCATCTTTGAAATCACCTTCATAACGGTCGCCACCGGCCCAGAAGAGTTTGCCCTTTCCGGTTCTCATATCATCCTTGAAATCGCCCTCATAACGGTCGCCACCGGCCCAGAAGAATCTGCCTTTGCCGGTTCTTCTGTCATTCAGAAAATCGCCTTCATAACGGTCACCGTTGGCCCAGAAGAATCTGCCTTTGCCGGTTCTTTTACCATTCAGGAAATCGCCCTCATAACGGTCGCCATTGTCCCAGGAGAGGCGACCCGCCCCTGTTATCTCCCCGTCTGCGAAGTCGCCTTCATAACGGTCGCCATTGGCCCAGAAAAATTTCCCCTTCCCTGTTCTCCTGCCATTGAGAAATTCGCCTTCATAACGGTCACCCCTTTCAGTGACAAGAACACCCCGGCCATTCTGGCAGTTACCCTGAATACACCCGACTCTCTCTTGCGCAGAAGTAACAGCTGTCGGCAGCAGGAGCAGAAAGAACAGAAAAACAGTCAGGCTTTTTTTCACGACAGACACCTCTTTTTGGATCAATGCTCTATGGCAGAAAGTCCACACTGATGGAAAACATTGCCGGTAATTATAGACCATTGACTGGCATCTTCATTTATCCGGACTTCTGGTCCGGAGCCCGGAAAGAGTAAAGACGCAGGACGGGCCAGTCGGTTCACCCTGTCGCAAACAGCAGTCAGCTCCACGACCACCACTCAGAGATCAACAGGCTCCAGCTTCCAGATATCGCGATTGTACTCCTGCATCGTTCTGTCGGTAGAGAACTTGCCGCTATATGCCGTATTAAAGATGCTCATACGCTGCCATCTCTGCTGATCCCTGTAGGCTTCGGATGCACGCTGCTGCGCATCGATGTAGGAGCGGAAATCAGCGGCCACAAGCCACGGGTCATTGCTGTTACGGATTGCCTGAGCGATGGGTCTGAAAAGGTCCGGCTCAAGCTGACTGAAGTGCCCGCACTCAAGCAGCTTCATAACGCGCGCGAAATCATCATCCGCTGCAATAAGAGCATCCGGATTATAGGTGGCACGCGCAGCCTCCACCTCTTCAGCAGTCAGGCCAAAGAGGAAGAAGTTATCATCGCCCACCTCTTCACGGATTTCGATATTGGCACCATCCAGCGTGCCGATAGTCAGGGCGCCATTCATCATGAACTTCATGTTACCGGTACCCGATGCCTCTTTACCGGCCGTGGATATCTGCTCGGAGAGATCCGCTGCAGGCGCAATAACCTCCATGGCGGAGACGCAGTAGTTCGGAAAGAAAACGACTTTCAGTCTGTCGCCCACATCCGGATCGCTGTTGACCACTTCAGCCACATTGTTGACCAGCTTGATAATCTGTTTGGCCATGTAGTAACCCGGTGCAGCCTTGCCGCCGATCAGCACACAGCGCGGCGTCCAGTCAGCCGTATCGCCGGATTTGATCCGGTTGTATAGATGAATCACATGCAGCACATTGAGAAGCTGGCGTTTGTATTCATGGATACGTTTCACCTGAATATCGAACATCGCATCGGGATTGAAAGTGACGCCACACTCTTTTTCGACAATTTTTGCCAGGTGCTCTTTATTCCGGCGCTTGCATGCGCTCCACCTGTCACGGAAAGCCGGATCATCGGCATAGGGCGCAAGCTGTCGAAGCTCGTCGAGCTTTATAATCCAGCCATCGCCAATTGTTTCTGTGATCAGTCCGGACATCGGCTTGTTGCACCATGCCATCCAGCGGCGCTGGGTCACGCCATTGGTTTTGTTATTGAATTTCTCCGGCCACAGGGCATAAAAGTCGGAGAAGAGACCCTCAACCAGCAGATCTGAATGCAGTTGTGCCACGCCATTGACTGAAAAGCTGCCGACAATGGCAAGATAGGCCATTCGCACCTGCTGTACATCACCCTCTTCAATGATGGACATACGGCTCTGACGCACAATATCGCCCGGCCACTTATTGGCGACCTCAGACAGAAA
The DNA here is from genome assembly GCA_032251395.1 of Mariprofundaceae bacterium. Taxonomy (GTDB): domain Bacteria; phylum Pseudomonadota; class Zetaproteobacteria; order Mariprofundales; family Mariprofundaceae; genus WSZY01. The sequence goes on along the minus strand of JAVVEJ010000012.1, from coordinate 54,210 downwards.
GTGCGCATTGATCTGATAAATAATCTCAAGCAGGCGTGGCAGCAGCCGGCCGAAGAGATAGACCGGCCAGCGCTCCAGCGCCTCAGGCAGGAGCGTATGATTGGTGTAGGCCATGGTCCTGGAGGTAATTGCCCATGCCTCATCCCACGGCAGATGGTACTCATCCAGCAACAGACGCATCAGCTCAGCCACAGAAACGGTCGGGTGGGTATCATTAAGCTGGAATACATTCTTTTCAGCGAATCTGCTGAAATCGGCGCCACTGTTATGTTCAACCCACTGGCGCAGCACATCCTGGATACTGGCGGATGCCAGAAAATACTGCTGACGCAGGCGCAACTCCTTGCCATTTTCACTGGCATCATTCGGATAGAGCACCATGGAGATATGTTCCGCCTCATTCTTTGCCGCAACAGACTCCGGATAACTTCCCGCATTAAACTCACCCAGATCAAACTCATCGGTAGCCGCCGAACTCCACAGGCGAAGCGTGTTCACACTATGGTTTCTGAAACCCGGGATCGGGGTGTCATACGGCACAGCCAGTACATCCTGAGTATCAATCCAGCGACAGCGCTGCACACCACTCTCATCACGATACTTCTCAACCCGGCCGCCAAAATGGATGCGTTGCGTATATTCGGGACGTTCCAGCTCCCATACATTGCCATCTCTCAACCAGTGGTCCGGCTCCTCTGCCTGATTGCCGTCAACAATACGCTGACGGAACATCCCGTACTCATACCGGATGCCGTAGCCGGTCACCGGCAGCCTCAATGTTGCACAGCTATCAATAAAACAGGCGGCCAGACGGCCCAGGCCGCCATTGCCCAGGCCCGCATCATGCTCCTCCTCAATCATCTGTTCAAAATCAAGACCCAGTGCGTTGAGAGCCTCTGTGGTCTGTTCATCCAGCCCGAGGTTAAGAATGGCATTGCCAAGGGCACGGCCCATCAGAAATTCAAGCGACAGATAATATGCCCGCTTGCCGCCCTTCTGATGGTTGGCCTCTTTGGTGGCCTGCCAGCTCTCCATCAGATGATCGCGAATGGTGTATGCCAGTGCCTGGTATTTGTAGTTGTTGGAGAAAGCGGCGTGGTGTACACCCAGCGTGCGCACATAGTGGCGCTGGATACCGTTAATCAGGCCATCTGATGTTGTACTCAGTGGCGGGGCATCCATGATACTGCGGAGTGTCTCTGCGTGTGCTGACATAATCACTCCTTGATAAACAGCGGTAAAATATCGCGCTTGAATATCTTTTATGATTGGCGCGAAGGGTGGCCAACCGACAGCTTCAAGTCAATCTGAAGCAACAGGCAAAAGTGACCGTTAGCGGCAACCGGTCCGGCCATGAAGTTAACCGACCCTTTCAGGATGCCAGCGACAGATCCAGCCGCTGCCTCTCTTCATGCGTCATGGCCACCAGCTTTTCCCATGCCTGTTGTGCCGCTTCATGTTTGTCATCGCCGCCTTTAAGCGCATCAAGCTCCTCTCCGAAGTGTGCCATTTGCAACACGCCCTGCGGCACACCCTTTGGAAACACACTTTTGCTGCCAAACAACACACACGCCTCCACAGCATCAAAGCCCAGCGTGTGCCTTACCTGCTGAACGAACAGACCGACCTCCTGCATCGGATTTTTGAATTTTCCTGTTCTGTTGTTTTCCACGCGCGTCCACTCATCGATTTTTTCACCGCCGAATATATAACCGCTGCTCGGCTCAACTTTCATGGCAATGATTTTTCCACGCAGCAATATCAGATAATCCACAAACAGGTAGCCATCAATTCCGTCCGATAGAACGACATTCTGTTCAACCGCATAGCCATGCTTTCTGATCACGCGTTTCAGATGGCGCATATCGGAGCTCTTGCGCATATACGCCCCCAACAGCACAGCGCAGAGAACAAACAGCAGAACGGCAAACGCGGCAATCACCCATGGTGACTGAAGATACTGCATCAGGGCTTCAACCATGTTCCTATGCCTCCTGCTTCCATGCCTCAGGTAAACTCAAACTTCCAGCTTATTAATAGCTGGCCTGCTCAACCTTCACCCCCGAAACATAGCCTCATTCGAGCTCCTGCCAGCAGGCCTTTCGCCCGGCTACAGCTCCAGCAGTGCGTGCTGAAAGCAGGCTGTGGAATTAACAGTCTCAATAAAAAGTGGCCCATGCCTGCGCACAGCCAGGTTCATACAACAATTAACAAGCGTTCTACAGATTACCCATCTTCGGCAGATCGCCCACCAGCGGAGCCACATAATCAAGCCATGCCTGCGTCACATCATTACCGGCAGCACTGATATACTCATCCTTCATTTCGGTGGCTTCACGCGCAACTGTAGAGAGCGGCGTGATAAAACACTCGCTTGCATATGGAGCACTGGAGAGCCGACGGATCGCAACAGAACCCGGCTCACCGACAGATGTTGCGTGGTTGACAGCATACTCACCCACTTCGCGGGCCTCACGGGCATCAACTTCAGAAATAATGGTTGGATAACTGCGCTGCAGGTAGCCGAAGGTATCGGCACGAACACGCGCCCCCTTACCAAGCGCCTCTTTCACAATCGCAGCCAGCGTATCGCCCAGCGCACCTGTGCCGGAAAGCTGGATGTTGCCATGTGAATCACGCTCACCCGACGAGGCAATCGGATTGCCATCGGCATCACCAATACCTTCAGAGGCTGCCACGACGCAACGGCCATATCTGGCTATGGCATCCTTCACATCCTGTTTGAACCTCTCTTTATCAAAAACGCGCTCAGGCAGATAGATCAGGTGCGGGCCATCGCCCTCATTCTGACGCGCGAGGGCTGCGGCCGCGGTCAGAAAGCCTGCATGACGCCCCATGACCACGTTAATTTTTACGCCGGACAGAGCGCGGTTATCCCGGTCATCACCCATGAATGCCAGGGCAACAAACTTTGCCGCCGATGCAAAACCGGGGCAGTGGTCGGTCACCTTCAGATCGTTATCAATGGTCTTGGGAATATGAACCGTGCAGAAATCGTAGTTCGCCTCTTTGGCCATCTCGGCGATGATATGGGCTGTCTCGGCCGAGTCGTTGCCGCCGATATAGAAGAAGTAGCGAACATCGTTCTTGCGGAACACCTCAAACACCTTTTCACATTCGGCTTTGCCGGGCTTCAGACGCACCGAGCCCAGTGCGGCTGCCGGTGTATTGGCCACCTGCTCAAGCTGCTCGACGCTCTGCGTGGTCAGATCAATAAAGTTCTCATCCATGATCCCCTGAATGCCGTGTCTGGCACCAAGAATGCCGGTAATCGCTTCCTGCCGGCGAGCTGCCAGAACTGCGCCTACCAGCGATTGATTGATTACGGCCGTAGGGCCTCCGGATTGTCCGATTACCATTTTACCTTTGAGCATGGCTTTATTCATAAGGGCCTCCCATGTAGTTTCGGCAACCTGTCTGAAGGTTTCGCCGACATGGAATCATAGCAGACCTGCGTGGCATTCCTAGGGGAAGCTGAACAGTCAGACCCCGATTCAAGGAGCATGATTTGGACCGGTACCAGATGTTTTCAGACCCTGTTTCATCACTGCTGAAAAAAGCCGGTGAGGCCATTATTATGCCCGCCTTCAGGAGGCAGGCATCGGCCAAAGTGATCAAGGAAGATGGTTCGGTGGTGACCGAAACAGACCTGAAATGCCAGCAATTCCTGCAGGATGCACTATTGGCCCTCTACCCTGACATTGCCTTTCTGGGCGAAGAGATGAGCCATGAAAAACAGCTTGAATGCCTGAATTCCGGTGGCCGCTTCTGGTGTGTTGACCCGCTTGACGGTACCAGCAATTTCACCATCCCGCTGCCACATTTTGCCTCCTCCCTTGCACTCATTGAAAATGGCAGGCCTGTTTTTGCATGCATCCATGATCCTCTCCTTAATGAAACATTCACTGCAGCAGGCGGCAGCGGCGTCTTTCTGAACAACCGCCCCATCCATACGTCACCCCGGACCCTGCTCGCTTCCGCTGTCGGCTTTATTGATTTCAAAAGACTTGAGCAGCAGACGGCAGCCATGCTTGCCACAACGAGACTGTTCCGAAGCCAGCGCAACATCGGCACCTGTGCACTGGAATGGGCCTGGCTTGCTGCCGGCCGCGCCCACTTCATTATTCATGGTGGAGAAAAAATCTGGGACTATTCAGCCGGATTACTCATTGCAGAAGAGGCCGGAGCTGTCGTTACCGATTTTAATGGCAGACATCCGTTTCATGCCCGTCAGCTCAGCAGCCCGATCCTGGCCGCCAGCCACGAGAGTATTCACCGGCAACTGCTATCGGTTCTTCAGGAGCTCTGACTCGAAAACCCGCTATTTACAAGCATCTCCGCAGGGTCGCTTTTTGCGGCATAATCGGGTAAGATGCGCCGCCCTGAATGGCTGATGCCCGCAAAGCCGGCCACTCGATATCTGACTTTCATTCATCCTGGGAGGGATAGTTCATGCCTACCGTTGCCGATCTGAAAATTGACCTGGTTGAGGTTTGTGAGGCTGCTGCACGTGCCTGCGCGCCATTTGTTGGTTCAGGGCAGAAAGATGAAGGCGATGGCCTGGCTGTAGACGCCATGCGCAAGCGCATCAACATGGTTAAAATGAAAGGCATCATCGTCATCGGTGAAGGCGCCAAAGATGAGGCTCCGGCACTTTATGATGATGAGCCTGTTGGTACAGGTGAAGGTATCGGCGTGGATATCGCTGTTGATCCGATTGAAGGCACAAACCTGTTCGCCAGAGATGCTGCAGGTTCTATTGTCACTCTGGCTGCAGCTCCTGCAGGCAGCATGTACCGCCCCGGTTCATGCTTCTATATGGAGAAACAGGTTTATCCAAAAGCTGCGCGTGGCAAGATTGATCCGGAAGCACCTGTTGCAGAACGTCTGACCCAACTGGCAAAAGCATTGGGCAAAACTGTTGCTGAAATAACAGTATTCGTTCTGGACAAGCCCCGACATCAGGAGCTGCTGAAAGAAATTTATGGTTGTGGAGCAAAGGTTCGTCTCGCTACCGATGGTGATGTCAACGGCGCCATTCAGGCCGTACTGAACAAAGGTTCCGATGCTCTGTTTGGTATTGGCGGTACACCGGAAGGTATTGTTACTGCCTGCGCAGCGCGTGCAATGGGGGCTGAAATGTTCGGTCGTATGGCGCCGCAAAAGGAGTTTGAGGTTGAATTGTGCAGGAAGGAAAATATCGATATCAAACGTATTATTACGCGTGACGAGCTGGTGACTTCTGATGATTGCATGTTTATTGCCACCGGGTTGACCAGTGGCGAATATGTGAATCATGTAAAGATCGGTGTTGATGCTGATGGAAAGTATATGACCACGGATACGGTCGTGCTTTCAGGCTCTGTCGGAAACATCCGCCGCGTCCAGACCACGCTTCACGTTTAAGATTTACTGTCCGCACCGGAGAGAGGCCGGATGTCCATAAGTTTTTTTATGGAAACAGATAACAAGTATTGATTGGATATTACAGATGCCCAAGGCAAGGTTCAGATATCTTTTTAAGCTTTAATATGGTTTTTTAAAATACAAATGCATAAAAGAGGAAGTATATGAGCAACGTAGACCGTAGACACCTGGCCAATGCCGTCCGCGCACTCGCGATGGATGGTGTTCAGAAAGCAAATTCCGGCCACCCGGGCGCCCCGATGGGCATGGCGGATATCGCCGAAGTCCTTTGGAACGACTATATGACACACAACCCGGCCAACCCGAACTGGGCTGATCGTGACCGTTTCATCCTTTCCAACGGTCATGGCTCCATGCTGATCTACTCGCTGCTGCACCTGACCGGTTACGATCTCTCCATTGAAGACCTGAAACAGTTCCGCCAGCTGCATTCGCGTACACCGGGCCATCCGGAATACGGTTATGCACCGGGCGTTGAAACCACCACCGGTCCGCTGGGTCAGGGTATCACCAACGGTGTCGGCATGGCGATTGCCGAAGCAATGCTGGCAGGCCAGTTCAACAGGCCGGGCCACAGCATTGTCGACCACAACACTTATGTATTCCTTGGCGACGGCTGTATGATGGAAGGCATCTCTCACGAAGCATGTTCGCTGGCCGGCACACTGGGTCTTGGCAAACTGATTGCATTCTGGGATGACAACGGCATCTCTATTGATGGTGAAGTAGAAGGCTGGTTCACCGATGACACCCCTGCCCGCTTCGAGGCTTACGGCTGGCAGGTGATCCGTAATGTGGACGGTCACGATGCCGAAGAGATCAAGGCCGCGATTGAAACTGCCAGGGCAGAAACCGGCAAACCAACCATGATATGCTGTAAGACCGTGATCGGCTTCGGCTCTCCGAACATGGCCGGCTCTCATGACTGCCACGGAGCAGCCCTCGGTCATGAAGAGATTGCTCTGGTTCGCAAGGAGCTTGGCTGGGAGTACGAGCCTTTTGAAATTCCTGAAGATGTCTATGGCGGCTGGTCTGCCAGGGAGAGTGGTGCTGCTGCGGAATCCGACTGGAACACGCGCTTTGCAGCATACAGCGCCGAGTATCCTGAACTGGCTGCAGAATTTGCGCGCCGTCAGTCAGGCGATCTGCCGGCAGCCTGGGAATCAACCATGAACGGCTGGATCAGCGAACTGCGCGCAGAGAAGCCGGGCTGGGCTACCCGTGTAGCTTCAGGTAAAACTATCGGCAAAATTTCCGCGGTGCTGCCTGAAATCGTCGGCGGCTCTGCTGACCTGGCACCTTCCAACAACACCAAGTGGCCCGGCGCCGAGGCGTTCTCCAAACATACGCCTGCCGGCAACTATATGCACTGGGGTGTGCGTGAATTCGGTATGTCTGCAGCCATGAACGGTATCGCTCTGCACGGCGGCCTGATTCCTTTCGGTGCGACCTTCCTGATGTTCATGGAGTATGCACGTAACGCACTGCGTATGGCGGCGCTGATGAAGATTCAGACTCTGTTTGTTTATACGCACGACTCTATCGGCCTCGGTGAAGATGGCCCGACCCATCAGCCTGTCGAGCAGATTGCCAGCATGCGTGTTATTCCCAACATGCGCGTATGGCGCCCGTGTGATGCGGTCGAGTCCGCAGTAGCATGGAAGGCTGCGATTGAGCGCACTGAGGGGCCTTCATCACTGATCTTCACACGTCAGGGTCTGCCATGTAATGACTACAGTGATGAGCAGGTAGCCAACATCGCCAGGGGTGGTTACATCCTGAGCGACTGTGCAGGCACGCCTGAGGTTATCATTATTGCAACCGGCTCCGAGGTTCAGCTGGCGCTGGCCGCACAGGCGGAGTCGGGCAGAAAGGTTCGTGTGGTTTCCATGCCATGTTGTGAGGCATACGATGCGCAGGATACAGCTTACAGAGAGTCTGTTCTGCCATCATCCGTCACTGCACGTGTTGCAGTAGAAGCTGGTGTAACCAGTTACTGGGCTAAATATGTTGGTCTGAACGGCAAAACTATCGGTATCGACAGCTTTGGTGAATCAGCGCCTGCCGAGCTGCTGTTTAAGGAGTTTGGCATCACGACTGAGGCAGTTGTCGCAGCCGTAAACGACGTAGCTTAATAATATTAATAAAGAACTCGGAGAGGATAAAAGTATGACTATTAAAGTTGGTATTAATGGATTTGGCCGCATTGGCCGCATGGTGTTCCGCGCTGTAGCAAAAGATTTCACAGATATTGAGATCGTAGGCATTAACGATCTGCTGGATGCCGATTACCTGGCATACATGCTGAAATATGACTCTGTACACGGCCGTTTTGACGGTGATGTGGCTGTTGACGGTAACAATCTGGTAGTGAACGGAAAAGCCATTCGTCTGACTGCCGAGCGCGACCCGGCCAACCTGAAGTGGAATGAAGTGGGTGCAGAAATCGTTATTGACTGTACCGGTTTCTTCCTGACCGAAGAGAGCTGCCAGGCACATATCGACGCAGGCGCCAAAAAGGTTGTGCAGTCGGCCCCATCGAAGGACGCCACTCCGATGTTCGTCTATGGTGTAAACCACAACAGCTACGCCGGCCAGAGCATCGTCTCTGCAGCCTCCTGCACCACCAACTGCCTGGCGCCAATGGCCAAGGTGCTGCACGATAACTGGGGCATCAAACGTGGCCTGATGACCACTGTTCACGCTGCAACCGCAACCCAGAAAACCGTTGACGGCCCTTCAGCAAAAGACTGGCGCGGTGGCCGCGGAATCCTGGAAAACATTATTCCGTCTTCTACCGGCGCTGCCAAGGCAGTAGGCGTAGTGCTTCCTGAGCTGAACGGAAAGCTGACCGGCATGGCATTCCGTGTCCCTACTTCTGATGTCTCTGTGGTCGATCTGACGGTTGAACTGAACAGCGATGCTTCTTACGAAGATATCTGCGCTGCGATGAAGGCGGCCTCTGAAGGCGAAATGAAGGGAACCCTCGGTTATACCGACGAGAAGGTTGTCTCCACCGACTTCCGTGGTGTCAGCAACTCATCAATCTTTGATGCGGGTGCCGGCATCGCTCTGGACGGCACGTTCGTCAAACTGGTTGCCTGGTATGACAACGAGTATGGCTATACCTGCAACATGATGCGCTTCGTGCGTCACGTGGCCGCCAACTAAGAACAGATCGCGGGAGTTCTTTTTTGAACTCCCGCGTTTGTCATTGCCCGTTTGATCCGGTTCCGGACAAGCCGGCAGCGACAAACGCTCGATCGACCATTAATCGACACCCGACCGTTGTTGAAACTGAGATATCATCTGACTGCCGCTTGAAAGTGGCAGGCTGATACCCGCAAACAGAGGAGTAAGAAAATGTCTGTTATCAAAATGACCGACCTTGATCTGGCCGGAAAGCGCGTGCTGATCCGTGAAGACCTGAATGTGCCGATTAAGGATGGAAAAGTAACTTCCGATGCCCGTATCCGTGCATCCATACCGACCATCACCCACGCAGCGGATGCAGGCGCCAAAGTAATGCTGATGTCTCATGTCGGCCGCCCTGTTGAAGGCGAGTTCAGTGAAGAAAACTCACTGCAGCCGGTTGCAGACCATCTCGCAGGCCTGCTGGGCAGACCTGTCCGCCTGATTCGTGACTACATCGACGGCGGCTTCGAAGTGGCTGACGGTGAAGTGGTTCTGCTGGAAAATGTACGTTTCAATGTCGGCGAAGGCAAAAACGACGAAGCGTTGTCCAGAAAGTATGCCGCCCTGTGCGATGTCTACGTGATGGATGCGTTCGGTACTGCACACCGTGCACAGGCCTCCACTCACGGTGCCGGTGTTTACGCGCCCGTCGCATGTGCCGGCCCGCTGCTGGCCGGTGAGCTGGAAGCACTTGGCAAGGCGCTGCATAATCCGGCCCGTCCGATGGTTGCGATTGTCGGTGGCTCCAAGGTTTCCACCAAGCTGACTGTGCTGGAATCCCTCTCCACGATTGTGGATCAGCTCGTGGTTGGCGGCGGCATTGCCAACACTTTTATTGCAGCTGCCGGTTACCCGGTCGGCAAGTCCCTGTATGAGCCTGACCTTATCGATACCTGCAAGCGTCTGACGGCAGATGCCGAGGCCCGCGGAGGCAGCATTCCTGTACCAACCGATGTGGTTTGTGCCAAAGAGTTCTCCCCGACTGCAGAGGCGACACTGAAAGGTGCGACCGAAGTGCTGGATGATGACATGATTTTTGATATCGGCCCGGATTCAGCAGCAGCTCTGGCAGAAATACTGAAAAACGCCGGTACCATCGTATGGAATGGCCCTGTAGGCGTGTTTGAATTCGACCAGTTCGGTGAAGGTACGAAAGCGATCTCCATGGCGATTGCTGAATCTTCTGCATTCTCTATCGCAGGTGGCGGTGACACACTGGCGGCAGTGGACAAGTATGGTATTGCAGACAGGGTCTCTTACATCTCGACCGGCGGCGGCGCTTTCCTTGAGTTCCTTGAAGGTAAAAAGCTCCCTGCTGTTGAAATGCTTGAGGAGCGTGCCTCCTAAATGCCTGAATTTCGCAGAACTAAAATTGTAGCCACCATTGGCCCTGCCTCCGAATCGCTGGAGATTCTGGACAGTCTGGTCAAAGCCGGCGTTAATGTCGTGCGCCTGAACTTCTCTCACGGGTCGCCGGAAGAGCACAGGCAGCGTGCAGAGAATGTACGTGCGGCAGCCAAAAAACACGGCGTTTATGTCGGAATTCTGGCTGACATGCAGGGTCCGAAAATCCGTATCGGCAAATTCAGGACAGGCAAAACACTCCTTAAGCCCGGCCAGAAATTCATTATTGATGCTGCTCTGGGCCTCAATGATGGTGATGATGAACGCGTCGGCCTGACATACAAGGAGCTGGTCGGCGATGTTGAAGCCGGTGCCCGCCTGTTACTCAACGACGGCCTGATCTCCATGGATGTGGATGAGGTCGCAGATCAGGAGATTTGCTGTACCGTAGTTGTCGGCGGCGTGCTCTCCAATAACAAGGGAATCAATCGTGCCGGCGGCGGACTCTCTGCAGCCGCATTGACCGACAAGGATAAGGAAGATATTAAAACCGCCTGTGCTATCGGGGTTGACTATATCGCCATCTCCTTCCCGCGTGATGGTGCCGATATGGCCTATGCCCGTTCGCTGGTGCGTGCCGAGGGTAGCAATGCAGGTCTTGTTGCCAAGGTGGAACGTGCCGAGGCAGTTGTTAATCTTGAAAGCATTCTGAAAGAGTCCGATGCCGTCATGGTTGCCCGTGGCGATCTTGGTGTTGAAATTGGTGATGCGGCTGTGCCGCCGGTGCAGAAGCGCATCATACGTGAAGCACCGAAGCACAATACGCCGGTCATCGTGGCCACGCAGATGATGGAGTCGATGTGTGAAAACCCGATTCCGACCCGTGCGGAGGTCAATGATGTGGCCAATGCGGTGCTTGACGGCACCGATGCAATCATGCTCTCCGGTGAAACGGCTGCCGGTAAATATCCGCTGGAAGCAGTGGAGGCGATGCATAGAACCTGCATTGAAACCGAGAAGCAGGAGGTGCTCCCCTCTTCACAGACGCGGGATCCCCGCTTCCCGCCGAACTCCATTGACGAGTGCATTGCGCGCCAGGCGATGGAGACCTCGCACCTGATGCCGATTGCTGCGCTTGCGGCGTTTACCCAGAGTGGCAATACTGTGCTCTATATGTCCCGTCATGTGAGCAGGGTGCCGATTTATGCACTGACTCCGCTGGAGAGCACGGCAGGGCGTGTCACGCTGTTTCGTAACGTCATCCCGAAACCTGTCAGTGCCGACTATCGCGAAAAGGATGCACCGCAGGCAACCCGTGATGTCATATCGATGATGCTGCACGATGAGCTGGTCGAACAGGATGATCTGATCATCATGACGCTGGGCACCCCGATGGGACAGGCCGGCGGTACGAACACGATGAAAATCGTACGTGTCAGCGAAGTATTTAAGCAAAATTGATTTTGCTACCGGTACAGTTCAAACTGATGGGCGAAGGCCCTTGTAAATTATAAGGAGAAAGAAAATGGCATTAATTTCATTGCGACAACTACTGGATCATGCAGCTGAGAACAGCTATGGCATGCCGGCATTCAATGTAAACAATATGGAGCAGGTTCATGCGATCATGCAGGCTGCTGATGAAACCGATTCCCCGGTTATCATGCAGGGCTCTGCCGGTGCCCGCGGTTATGCCGGCGAAGCATTCCTGCGTCACCTGATCTCTGCTGCCGTTGAGCAGTATCCGCACATCCCTGTAGTCATGCATCAGGATCACGGTTCCGAGCCGGCAGTATGCCTGCGCTCAATCCAGTCCGGCTTCTCATCAGTCATGATGGACGGCTCCCTGATGGCAGATGCCAAGACCCCCTCTTCATACGAGTACAATGTTGCTGTAACCAAAGCTGTTGTAGACATGGCTCACGCCGGCGGCGTATCTGTTGAAGGCGAGCTCGGCTGCCTGGGCTCTCTGGAGACCGGCATGATGGGCGAAGAGGACGGCCACGGTGCAGAGGGCCAGCTGGACATGGACATGTTGCTGACCGACCCTGATGAAGCTGCCGACTTCGTGGAAAAGACCGGCTGTGATGCACTTGCCATCGCAATCGGAACTTCTCACGGTGCCTACAAGTTCACCAAGCCACCAACAGGTGCCGTGCTGCGTATCGACCGCATCCGTGAAATTCACGCCAAACTGCCGAATACTCACTTAGTCATGCACGGCTCTTCATCCGTTCCCCAGGAGTGGCTGGCTACCATCAATCAGTACGGTGGCGACATGGGCGAGACTTACGGTGTGCCTGTTGAGGAGATCGTCGAAGGCATCAAGAGCGGCGTTCGTAAAGTGAACATCGATACCGACCTTCGCATGGCGTCAACCGGCGCAGTTCGCAAGCATCTGGTTGAGAATCCATCAAACTTCGACCCGCGCAAGTTCCTGAAGGCTTCTACCGCAGCCATGCAGGGCATCTGCAAGGCACGTTTCGAAGCATTCGGCTCTGCCGGCAACGCCTCCAAAATCAAGCCTCGCTCTCTGGAGAGCATGATCAGCTACTACAGCTAATCAGAATTCAACCTCATAAAAAAGGCGGGCCTAACGGCTCGCCTTTTTTATTGCCCTTTCGGGTTCATCACGAACGTCCGCTTTCGGCCATAAGCAGGCATTGGAATACCACGAAAGTAAGAACTGTTACTTATGACGATGAGGGTTCATCAACCTGTCTACCTCATCTATGACACCTCGAAACCTTTCAACTTCAGCAACGAATTCTGCTAAGTAACCAAGGCAAAGGGCAATAGCATATGAAAAAAGATGATGCTTTGGTGGTTCTCTTTCATCTTGTGTGTTTGGCTTGAGACCACCTTGTTTTAGATAGATATCAATTAGTGCGTTTTCTTTTTTGTCACGCTTAGGAGATCGCAGTGAATGAGCAAGTTCATTTCGAAGGCCGTTAATCGAATTAATAAGTTGCCACATTTCATTGTTATGCTCATCAAGGGACATTGATCGTGCAAGAGCCACTTTTTGGGGGTACCCCAAACACGCACCGTCTAACTGTTCAGGATGGAAAACAAACTTAGAAATTATTTCTGATAATACCTCTTCGATTAAGAGATGTCCTTTAAGGATGATAAGGGCACCTTGATCTACAGATGCCATATGCTCCTGCATTTTCTCAAGCATCTCTTTGGTTATATCATTAGTTGAACGTGCTTGATGATCCATATGCATTTCTCCTCCCGCTGAAGAATGAATATAGCCGAAGGGCCAATAATTGAATGCCCGCTTCCAGACCTCTAGGCTAAGGTCTGCTTCCGGCCATAAGCGGCCGTTCACTACTATTTAAAATCAAAGCATGGCGTCATAAAGTTGGTGCAAACAAAATAACCCGAGAATAATTATCCCTATGATCCCTATGCTTCTTTCAAATTTATCTTCGCCTTCTGGAAGATAGCCTGGCCCAGCCAATAAGAATGGTTCACCAGTTATAAAATTAATAATTTGAACAATCGCAAAACTACCAAGTATCAACCATAGAAAGATTGAATCGATATGAGTTCCAGTAATATAAGCTGCTATGAGAGCTATCAACGTGAAGGAAACTACAGCGAACAGCTTTTTCTTTAACAATGAATTCACTCATTCCACCCCTTAAGCGAATAATTATAGCTAAAAAAGTTGCGCTTACGAATGTCCGCTTCTGGCCGAAAGCAGACATTCACCTCAAAAAAGAAAGAGCGCCTCACATGAGGCGCTCTTTGATGATTAAAAAAGTATATTAGCCGCCGACGATGGCGAGGAGAATACCGGCAGCAACGGCTGAGCCGATCACACCGGCCACATTCGGGCCCATTGCATGCATCAGCAGGTAGTTATGATGGTCTGCTTCCAGTCCTACTTTGTTGACCACGCGCGCTGCCATTGGCACGGCGGATACGCCGGCTGCACCAATCAGCGGGTTAATCTTTCCGCCGCTCATCCGGTGCATCAGTTTGCCCATCAGCACACCGGCGGCTGTGCCAACTGCAAAGGCAATCATGCCGAGGACCAGAATGCCGAGGGTTTCAAGGTTAAGGAACTTGTCAGCCTGCAGCTTGGAGCCGACAGCAAGGCCGAGGAAGATGGTAACAACATTGATGATTTCGTTCTGGGAGGCATTGGAGAGCCGTTCCACAACACCGCATTCGCGCAGCAGATTGCCGAAGGTGAGCATGCCGATCAGCGGTACGGCAGTCGGCAGGAAGATAATGCAGAGAGTCAGCACCACAAGCGGGAAGGCGATCTTCTCCTTCTGGCTGACATGGCGCAGCTGCTGCATCTTTACCTTGCGCTCTTTTTCGGTGGTCAGCAGCCGCATGATCGGCGGCTGGATAATCGGCACCAGCGCCATGTAGGAGTATGCGGCAACAGCAATAGCACCAAGCAGGTCGGGTGCCAGTTTGGATGCCAGGAAGATCGCCGTCGGGCCATCTGCGCCGCCGATAATGCCGATCGCGGCCGCATCAGCCAGCGTAAATTCGAAACCGGGCACCATATTCAGCGCCAGAGCACCGAGAAGTGTGGTGAAAATACCGAACTGGGCAGCAGCTCCGAGCATCAGGGTGCGAGGCATGGCAATCAGGGCCCCGAAATCGGTAAGCGCGCCAACACCCATAAAAATAAGCAGCGGAAAAATGCCGGTCTCGATACCGATGTGATAGATCATGCCCAGCATGCCATCGGGGCCGGAAATCGCGGCAACAGGCACATTACTCAAAATTGCGCCGAAACCGATGGGAACAAGCAACAGCGGTTCAAACTTTTTGCTGATAGCCAGATAAAGCAGCAGCAGCCCTACCCCGATCATCAGCAGCTGGCCCCACTCAAAGTTGGCGATCCCGGTAGTGGCCCACAGCTTTTCCAAAACTTCATTCTGCATCAGTTATGTTACCCGCTTATATTGAAAGACATTATTTGAAAGAAGTTATGCAATGGTAACGATCAGGCGACCGTGACCAGGGGCTGACCGACACTTACTGCATCGCCCTCTTTCACTTCAACACTGACAATCGTGCCCTTGTGACTGGAGCGAACCTCTGTCTCCATCTTCATCGCTTCCATAATGAGAATCACGTCACCATCGTTCACCTGCTGATTCGGTGCGACATTGATTTTGAAGATGTTGCCTGCCATCGGAGCGCCGACAGAGATGGCCGGCGTATTAACAGCCGGTGTTGCAGCAGCCGGATGAGACCCGGGCGCGGCGCCATCAACAATATCAAAAGATGCCACCCTGCCCTCAGGCGTGACAATCACATCATACTCCTGCTCATTGACCGAGATCGTATAACGCTCGGCAATGCCTGTATTGGCGGATCTGTCCGCTTCACTCTCCGCCTCAGGCTCCTGTTCAAATGCATCCGGATTGTCGCGGTTTTTCAGGAATTTCAGTCCGACCTGCGGAAAAAGAGCGTAGATCAGGACATCCTCAATCAGCTCTTCCGACAGTTCGATGTCATCCTTATTGGCAATATCACAAAGCTCTGCCGACAAACGCTCCATCTCATTTTCAAGCAGGTCGGCAGGACGGCAGGTGATCGGTTTGGCGCCTTCAAGCACCCTCACCTGCAGTTCACTGTTTACTGCCGCCGGGGTTTTACCGTATTCGCCTTTAAGGACGCCCGCCGTCTCTTTGGTGATGGTCTGGTAGCGCTCCCCGGTAATGACGTTAAACACAGCCTGTGTGCCGACAATCTGCGATGTCGGTGTCACCAGCGGCAGATAACCGAGGTCTTTGCGTACTTCGGGAATTTCAGCCAGTACTTCATCAAAACGGTCCTCGGCATTCTGCAACTGCAACTGGCTTTCGAGATTGGTCAGCATGCCGCCGGGCACCTGTGCGACCAGAATTCGGGAATCGATACCCTGCAGCGAGCCTTCGAATCGCCCGTACTTCTTGCGGATAACCCTCAAGTCCGATGCAATCTCTTCCAGCAGCTTCAGATTCAGCCCTGTCGCACGCTTCTCATCCTGCATGATCGCAACAACAGACTCGGTAGCCGAGTGGCCATAGGTGTGGCTCATCGAGGAGATACTGGTATCAACCACATCGACACCGGCTTCAATGGCCTTCACAAGTGCTGCGGTACTCATACCGGTCGTGGCATGGCAGTGCAGGGAGATCGGAATCGTCACCGACTCTTTCAGGCGGGAAACCATCTCCTGCGCCACAAAAGGCTTCAACAGGCCGGACATATCCTTGATACAGATCGAGTGGCAGCCCATATCTTCCAGCTGCTTGCCCATATCAATCCACATATCCAGCGTATGCACGGGGCTGACCGTGTATGACATGGTTCCCTGTGCATGCTTGTCGGCTGCAATCGTGGCCTGAACAGCCGTTTTCAGATTCCTGATATCATTCATGGCATCGAAGATACGGAATACATCCATGCCGTTTTCAGCCGCACGCTCTACAAACACCTTAACAACATCATCGGCATAGTGGCGGTAACCCAGAAGATTCTGGCCACGAAGCAGCATCTGGGAACGGGTATTGGGCATGGCCTGGGTCAGCAGGCGCAGCCGCTCCCACGGATCTTCACCGAGAAACCGGATGCAGGCATCGAAGGTTGCGCCGCCCCACAGTTCTGCGGACCAGTAGCCGACACGATCCAGTTTTTCCGCAACAGGCAGCAGATCCTCAATACGCATACGTGTGGCAAGCAGGGACTGATGGCCATCCCGAAGGACGAGTTCAGTAATTCCCAATGGCTGGTTCGTCATGTAATGGTTACTCCTGAAATGGCGCAGCGATTATTGGCGGTGGTCTGCACGATAGCGCCTGACCGCTTCACTGAGGAGAGTGAGCAGGGCATCATCATTCAATGATTCGATGCCATAAGGCGCTGTTTCTGTTTCGCTTTTTTGAATAATGACTGAAATTAACGTAACCACGCCAACCAGCAGACCGAGAAACAGGAATACCACACCCATTCCAACGCCCATAAGTTGTATGCCTTCAGCCAAAAGTTCATTCATGCCGGCAAAATCCTCTTATCTCTTTCAAACAATCTTCAATGATAGGAAAAAAGGGGCTGCAGTTCCACCTGAGATTAGCGTTCAAACGAAAATATCGGGCAATAGCAGTACTGATTGCATATGATTTCTGGCCGATGCCCGCAATTGTCCGCGCCGGCATCCACCGCTATAATGCACAGACTGACCAGGAGGCACGCTTTTTTGTTTAAACGTATTCTGATTGCTAACCGTGGCGAATGTGCGATTCGCGTTATTCGTGCCTGTAATGAGCTCGGCATTGAGTCTGTCGCCATTTATTCCGAGCCGGACAGCCATGCCATGCATGTTAAAAAGGCTGACAAAGCCATCCTGATCGGGCCGGATCCGGTAAAAAGTTATCTCAACATTCACCGTATTGTCGACATTGCCGTCAAAGCCAAATGCGATGCCATTCATCCCGGTTACGGTTTTCTTTCCGAAAACCCGGATTTTGCCGAAGCCGTCGACAAGGCCGGCATCACCTATATCGGCCCGTCCGCCCATGCCATTGCCAACATGGGCAGCAAAACAGCAGCACGCACAGCGATGCTGGCTGCAGGTGTGCCCTGCATTCCCGGTACAGAGGCCTCCCTGACCAGCAGCGATGAAGCTGTAGAGATTGCCAATGAGATGGGCTATCCCGTCATGCTGAAAGCTGCTGCCGGCGGCGGTGGACGGGGCATTCGCCGCTGTGACAGTGCTGAAGAGGTTGTCAAAAATTATGCAATGACCCAGCGGGAAGCACTGGCCGCCTTCGGTAACGATGAACTGTTTATGGAAAAGTGTATTGTCGAGCCGCGCCATATCGAGTTTCAGATCCTTGCCGACTCGTATGGGAACTGCGTACATCTTTTTGAGCGCGACTGCTCCATTCAGCGCCGTAATCAGAAGCTGATCGAGATTGCCCCCTCCAACTATATCGGCCACGAACTGCGTGCCAGAATGGGTGCTGTTGCAGTACAGGCAGCCAAAGCTGTTAACTACGTCAATGCCGGAACCGTGGAATTTCTGGTCGATAAAAACCATGACTTCTTCTTTATGGAGATGAACACCCGTCTGCAGGTTGAGCACACCATTACCGAGGCCATCACAGGTGTCGATATTGTTGTGCAGCAGATCCGGATTGCTGCCGGCAAGGCGCTTCCATTTACTCAGGACCAGCTCAGCTTCACGGGCCATGCCATTGAGTTCCGCATCAATGCCGAGGATCCCCAGAACGGCTTTTTCCCGACACCGGGTCGCATTACCCGCTATCACTCTCCGGGCGGCCCCGGCATTCGTGTCGATGGCTGCGTCTACTCGGGCTATCAGATTCCATCTCACTATGATTCCATGTGCGCCAAACTGACGGTCTGGGGCCCGACCTGGAAACACACCGTTACCCGCTCACAGCGTGCCCTGAAGGAGTATGACATTCGTGGAGTAAAGACCACGCTGCCATACTATCGCCAGATTGCCGCATCAAAGATGTTTCTTGACGGTCAGTTTGATACCGGCTTTATGGACCGGCACCCTGAACTGCTGGATTACAAACCATTTGAAGCACGCGAGGATATTGCCGCAGCCGTTGCTGTAGCCATCGCAGCTCATGCAGGCCTGTGATGTTTGTGTGGATACGAAAAATAACATCCTGTCATTTTCCTTTAATGCTGCCGCAAAAACGTCGTTTTGCAGCAGCTCACGGCGCAAGCGCCGTTGGCACATCCATGTACCAAGCTATATGGATACGGAAAACAGGATTAGGTTATTAAAGGATTAACATCATGACGAATGCAAAGAAAAAACTAGCCATTACCGAACTCGCCCTGCGTGATGGACATCAGTCGCTGCTTGCCACACGCATGCGTCTGGAAGACATGCTGCCAATCTGCGAAAAGCTTGATGCAGTCGGATACTGGTCCATTGAAGCCTGGGGAGGTGCAACCTTTGATACCTGCCTCCGCTATCTGAAAGAGGGTCCGTGGATTCGCCTGCGCGAACTGAAGAAGGCGCTGCCGAACACGCCGATCCAGATGCTTCTGCGCGGCCAGAATCTGCTCGGCTATCGTCACTACGCTGATGATGTGGTGAAAAAATTCGTTGATATGGCTGCGGCCAATGGTGTTGATGTGTTCCGCACCTTCGATGCCATGAACGATCTGCGCAATGTCCGTGTGGCAATCAGTCAGGTGAAAAAAAACGGCAAGCATGCCGAAGGCGCCATCTGCTACACCACAAGTCCTGTTCACACACTGGAGCACTTTGTCGGGCTTGCCAGGGGCTTTGAAGATATGGGGTGTGACACACTGGCCATCAAGGATATGGCAGGGCTGTTAACACCCACGACCATACGCGAGCTTGTTACCGAGCTGAAGAAGTCCGTCGCAATCCCGCTGCATCTTCACGTTCACGCCACGGCAGGTGTTGCAGAGATGGTGCAGTGGGAAGCGGTACATGCCGGGTGCGATATTATTGATACGGCCATCTCACCACTGGCAGGCGGCACGTCGCATTCACCGACTGAAGCGATGGTTGCTGCATTTGCGGGGACAGAGTACGACACAGGGCTGAATCTCGAAGCCCTGCAGGATATTGCCGCCTACTTCCGTGATATCCGCAAGAAATACAGACGCTTCGAATCCGTTGCAACCGGTGTCGATACCCGCGTACTCATCAACCAGATTCCCGGCGGCATGATATCCAATCTGGCCAATCAGCTTAAAGAGCAGAACGCGTTGGATAAGATGGACCAGGTGCTGGAAGAGATTCCGCGCGTACGAAAAGATTTCGGCTATCCGCCGCTGGTCACGCCCACCAGCCAGATTGTCGGCACCCAGGCCGTGCTCAATGTCATATCCGGCAAGAAGTACAAGGTGATCACCAGTGAGACCAGGGCCTACCTGCAGGGGATGTATGGCAAGGCGCTGGGAGAGATCAACGAGGATGTGCGCAAGCTGGCGCTGGGTGATGAGGCACCGATCACGGTACGCCCGGCAGACCTGCTGGCGGATGAGATGGATGCATTGACCCGTGATGTCGGTGACAAGGCGCAGTCAGTCGAAGATGTGCTCTCCTACGCCATGTTCCCGACCATCGCACTTGAATACTTCGAGGAGCGTGAATCCGGCATCTTCAAACCTGAACCGCTGGATGAGATGCCGGCCGATACGCCTGTAACAGCTGCCGCATCGGGGCTGGCTCCGACCGAATTCAACATTACCATTCATGGTGAACAGTACCACATCAAGATTGAGGGCTCAGGCCATGTCAGTGATGACGATCTGAAGCCATATTACGTGAAAGTCGATAATGTACTTGAAGAGGTGTTTGTCGAGACGCTGACAGAGATCGTGCCGACACTGGATGGCCGCTCTATCGATACAGGCAAGGCCTCCAAAGGCTCCAAACGTCCGAAAGCGACCAAAGACAGTGATGTAACCTCGCCGATGCCGGGCCGCATTGTTTCCATCAACGTTTCCGAAGGCGACAGCGTCAATGCCGGCGATACGGTGATCACAGTCGAAGCAATGAAGATGGAGAACCCTGTGCATGCGCCTGTATCGGGTACGGTGAAAGCCATCCATGTCTGCAAAGGCGACAGCGTCAACCCGGACGAGTGCCTGATTGAAATCGAATAGAGCAGAGAGGCTGTACCGGCTGAAACCGGAGGGGAACAGGAATCCGGGATAACCGGAAAGGAGAGGCAATATGGCTGAGTGGGTGGATGTAGCACCGGCAGGTGAGTTGCAGGCAGGTCAGCGCAAGGTTGTATACAGTGAAGCAGGCCCGATTGCCGTATTTAATCTGGCCGGCGAGCTTTTTGCCATTGAAGATCTCTGCACGCATGATGGCGGCGAACTGGCCAGCGGCGCTCTTGATGGCGACCAGATCATCTGCCCTCGCCATGGTTCACGTTTCTGTATCCGGACCGGCAGGGTGCTGTCGCCGCCGGCTTATGAAGATATCGAAACATTTCCGATACGTATTGAAAATGAAACCGTGCAGGTGGATATTGATGCCTGACTCCGGCAACTGGCGGCACATTACCGGCCGGGCAGAAGAGTCTGTGTCCACACTACAGGCTTTCACCCGGCCGCTTCAATCTGCTTTAAGGTAGAGGGGAATATAGCGCCAGGCCCAGAGGAAGAATATCAGCACCCACAGCACGCCTGAAAGATGGATACCGATGTCACACTCCGGCCATATTTCACTCAGCAGGCCGCAACTCACGCGCAACAGGGGCACGATCTGAAAGGCAAGGAACAGGCGGGTCGTCCACAGATCAGCAAACACCGGCCGGCCGGCATGACCTAGCGTAACCCGGGTGGCCATACCCAGCAGCAGGGTGCCGAACCCGCCCACAACCAGGGCATGCAGTGCGGCCTGCTCCAGCAACAGCCAGCCGGTTCCACTCAGCAACTCTGCAAGGCTGACTGCGCCGGAAAGCAGGAAGGCGAGCGGAAACCAGAGCATCGCCCAGTGCAGAACGGACTGTATGGTGTTGGGTTTTCGCTGCCAGATCCGCCACTGCCAGCATTGCCGGCCAAGCACAAGAAAAAGCCCGAAATCAGCCAGCCAGTACCATGCATGAAGATCCATAATCATCAGCACCATGCGCATGAGGGAGAATGCAAGCATAAAGTGCAGACCGAAACGATCGCGAACGACATCACGTCCGCTCGTCGCCGTAAAGATCGGCACCATACGGTAGGCAACCGCATAGATGGCAGGAAACAGGAAACCGTAAAGCCCGATTGCCTCAGCCGCCCTGCCCCAGGAATCATCATCAGCCCAGAGATATATTGCCAGGGCCAGTGAGCCCGGGCATGAGAATGCCATGCCGGTCCACATGAATGCGGGCATCTGTTTATATGTGTACCCGGAGGGCAGCAGCATGCGCAGCAGTTCCGTGGTAAGCCAGATATTGCTGATCACAGCAAGCCACGCACCTGCTAGTGCCCATGTCTCGCCCGCATAAAGACCGCAAGAGAAAAACAGAGCGGAGGAAAAAAAACAGAGAAACATCGGAACATAACGCCGGGACGTCAGCGGAGGCACACTCAGCAGGCGCGGGAATATGGTCAGTAGAAAACCGAAAAAAAAGAATGGAAAGAAGAAGTAAATCATCTGTGCCATATGCATCTGCGCCTGCGAAAACGGCAAGGCATAAGGGATGATATCCAGCAGATGCAACAGCCACATCATGATGGATATCAGGGCAAAGAGAGTACCGCCGAGAAAAAACGGGCGGTGCACGTCGGAAAACAGGGAATACAGGATATTGTCAGGACTCTTTACCATGGATGCTCCGCGTTGCTCAGCCTGCAGCTCTTCGCACACTATTGTATACATGGCGTGTAGTCTGCTGAAGTCTGTATCTTCCATCGCAAATTGCATTCCAACCGCATGTACAGTGCTCAGGATGTGTCTGGAATCAAAATCGCATGAGCCGGAGCCACATCGGCCTTCTCACCCGATTTTCAGCAACAAAACAGCTACTGCAGCCGGCCGGAAGCATCTGCTACAGTGCAAACTGTTATAATCAGCCATAAACATGTCAATAAGATATATCTTTAAATGTATTATTATCTGCTTATGCTTGGGCGATGCAACTCACCTCCTACACAGACTACTCACTTCGCACACTGCTCTATCTTGCCCAGCACCAGGAGAGGCTTGTCACAATTTCCGAAATCAGTGATCACCATGGCATTTCGCGCAATCATCTGGTCAAAGTTGTCCACAATCTCGGCAAACATGGTTTTATCCAGACCGTACGGGGGAAATCAGGCGGCGTTCGTCTGGCACATGAACCTGAAAAGATCATCCTTGCAGATGTTGTATGGCTCACAGAGCCTCACATGAATATTCAGGAGTGTTTTTCCGAAGCAACCAATACATGCTCCCTGATGGGAAGCTGCAAACTGGCAGGCCTTCTCTATCAGGCACGGCACGGTTTTATGAAAATTCTGCAGGAGAACACGCTTGCAGACATACTGTAAGAGAAGATTAGAGAAGGTCTGCGCCGGTTTGCCTGCCGGATAGTGCAATTGCCTGTACCGGAACTGAACTGCGCTGTTAGACAAGCAGTGCCCGCTTCGGGCTGGAAACAGCCATCTGTTTGATATTCGGCTGCAATAATCCGGCAGTCTTCCGAGTGCTTAATAAAAAAGGCCACCCCTTAAGGATGGCCTTTTAAACCTGATACCGGCG
Source organism: Mariprofundaceae bacterium (assembly GCA_032251395.1). Lineage (GTDB taxonomy): Bacteria > Pseudomonadota > Zetaproteobacteria > Mariprofundales > Mariprofundaceae > WSZY01. The sequence continues at coordinate 30,992 of JAVVEJ010000012.1, read as the reverse complement.
GCCAGCGCGGCTAGCCGCGAGGCAGGAACGTTGCAGGGTCGAGCGACTGGCCGTTACGGTGAACTTCATAGTGAAGATGTGGCCCTGTTGAACGACCTGAAGAGCCGACCCGGCCAACCAGCTGGTTGTCACTCACCTGATCACCCACTTTCACAGCCAGACTGGAGAGATGCCCATAGCGCGTCTTGAATCCGTAACCGTGTTCAATATCGACCATGTATCCGAAATCTTTCATCTTGCCTGCAAAGGTAACAACGCCACGACTGGTGGAGAGGACCGGTGCACCGAAGCGGTTGGCAATATCCACACCCCTGTGGACAGCACGCTCGCCGGTAAACGGATCTGCACGCATGCCGAAGCGGGAGCTGAGCCAGCCGCCCTCACTCGGCCATGCATGAGGCCTCGCATTCTTCTCAATCCGGTCTCCCTGCAGAAGGTAGTCAATAGCAGCCAGTTGCGTATCAAGATTGGATAGCCTGGTTGAGATATGCTGCATATGATCACTGAGCCCGATCTCGCCAGCGATGGATGTCTGAACCAGTCGTGGACCACCGAATGCAGGCTGCAGGCCGAAATCAAACTCTTTCCTGTCCAGAGATGAGACTTTTACCAGCTTCTCTCCCAGCGAGTCGAGCCTTGAAATTCTTGCCTGCATCTGCCCGAGTGTGCGTGCATACAGGGACATCTTTCTCTGTTCCGCGCTCACCTGATCATGCAGACGAGCCACCTCCTGATCATGCAGCGTACGGGCAAGCTCAAGCTGATGCCTGGTCTCCTGCAGATCTGCATTGAGGTTACTGGTGTTGTAGAGGCTGTAGAGGCCCCAGCTTCCGAAAGCTGCAAGAGCGACAAGTGCAATCGCACACGCCATGACCAGACGCCGATTAATCCGGTAATTTTTTATCTGCCCGGACTCGGGCACCAGCATGACTGAAAAATGTCCCACGTGTTAAATTTCCTCCACCAGATCAACCGCTTACTATGCCCGACCGCCTGTTTAGTCAAGAAAAAATGTAACAATATCCATACATTTGACCCGGCCTGCTCACTCTTTCATGCTTCGCACATGCAAGCCGTATCGAAACCTGTTACATCGCTCTCTATCGCGCGTCATGCCCTGCAGTCTGTTCTGCACAGGGCGGTTGAAGCCTCGCCTGACCGTTGCTGCGGCGTCATCGGCCTGAGCAACTCTCTTATCCGCAAGGCTCTCACCCTTCCGAACAGCGCTTCAGACACCCTGCATCACTGCGAAATAGGCGCTGATCATGCCGCGGCAGCCTCGGAAAGCTGTGACCTCCGACACATTGCAGAACAGTGGAGAAAGAGTGGCATTACACAGTTCGGAACCTTTTTTACAGCAACAGATGAAGCTGTTCCGGCAGTTTCGGAACTTGAGCAGTTTGAAGCCGTGTTAAAGAGGGATATTCCGGAGCTGCCCGATATGCCGATCATACATCTTGCCCTGATGCTGAACACTGCAGGCTGTCTTGAGGCATTTGCCTATCAGATCCATCAGGGGCTGCCCGTTGCTGTCGCGCTGATTCTCGAGGAAGATGGACAGCAGCAGTAGAACGGTTAGCTTTTAGCCATGCGTATCTGCCATGTTGGTCTGAACCACCGCACCGCACCTGTTGAACTGCGTGAACGCCTGGCCGTGGCCGAGGCGGAAATTCCTGTCTCCCTGCAGGAGATGATCACCCAGCCCTCTATTCGTGAAGCGGCACTTCTCTCCACCTGCAATCGTGTTGAAATGACTATGGTAACGCATGATCCTGATGCTGCGATAGCTGTTGTGCATGAATGGTTTGCACACAAAGCAGGCATGGATCTTGATCTGGTTCGCGAACATCTTTACTCCTACACCACCGATGATGCCATCAACCATCTCTTCTCGGTTGCGTCGGGGCTGGATTCGCTGGTGCTTGGCGAGCCGCAGATTCTTGGCCAGGTCAAGACATCCTATGAGCAGGCGCTGGCTGCAGGCACTGCCGGCCATATCCTGCACAGGCTTTATCAATCCACCTTTGCCGCAGCCAAACGCGCACGCAGCGAGACCGGCATCGGCAAACAGGCGGTCAACATCTCCTCCTGTGCCGTCGAACTGGCCAAACGCATTTTTGGCGACCTCTCCGGCAAGACGGTCATGCTGATTGGTGCGGGCGAGATGGCAGAGCTGGCTGCGCGCCATCTTCGCAGCAATGGCTGCACAAATATTCTGGTTGCAAACCGGACACTGGAACGGGCAAAAAAGCTGGCCATTGAGTTTGAAGGGCATGCACTGACACTGGAAGAGTTGCCGGAGTATCTCGACTCTGCCGATATTATTATCTCCAGCACAGGTGCATCAACCTACGTGCTGCTGCCTGATGCGGTAGAGCGGGCGATGAATAAGCGAGCAGTGAAGCCGATGTTTCTGGTTGATATTGCCGTCCCGCGCGACATCGACCCGCGCATTGGTGATATTGATGGGGCCTATCTGTATGACATCGATGATCTTCAGCAGGTTGTTCAGGGCAATCAGGAGCAGCGTGAAAAGGAATCAGAGCAGGCACGTACACTGCTGAAAGAAGAGGCGAAGACGCTGCTGGCATGGCTGAAATCCCTGGAGTCGGTTCCACTGATCCGGGCCATTCAGAAGCAGGCAGAGCAGATGCGCCGAGAGGAGCTGGAGAAGGCCAGGCGCTACATGAAAGATCTCTCCGATGAACAGAATGAGATGGTGGAACGTTTCAGCCGGGCACTGATGAAACGATTCATGCACCCGACTCTGCGCACGCTGAAAACACTTCCTGATGATATTGAGGGAGATCTGCTGATGGGAGCCGCCCGCAGGCTTTTTGAAGCCGATCAACTCCTTCCCAAACAGGCCAGGGAGTCCGATGAACAGACGTCTGGATGACATCCTTCACCGCCGGCAAGAGATTGCCGAAATGCTTGCCGACCCTGAAATCACCTCCAATACCAAACGATATACGGAACTTTCGCGCGAGTTTTCCGAAATCAATCCGGTTGCCGAAGAGATCACCAGTCTGAAAAAAATCGAGCAGCAGCTGTCTGATAACAGAGAGATGCTTGCTGACCCCGATTGCGATGCCGAACTTCGAGAGCTTGCCGAACTGGAGCTGCCGGAACTACAGGAGAAGCTGGCAGAGAGCAGCGAAAAGCTCCGCATTCTGCTTCTGCCAAAGGACCCGAACGATAGTCGTAATGCCATTCTCGAAGTACGTGCCGGCACCGGAGGCGACGAAGCAGCCCTTTTTGCCGCCGACCTCTTCCGTATGTACTCACGTTATGCGGAGCGTCTGGGTTACAAAGTCGAAATTCTGTCAAGCAACAGTATCGGTATCGGCGGCTATAAAGAGATTATTGCACAGATCACCGGGAAGGATGTCTTTTCGCATTTTAAATTTGAATCCGGCGTTCACCGTGTACAGCGTGTCCCCTCCACAGAGACGCAGGGCCGCATTCACACCTCAGCCTGTACGGTTGCCATTTTGCCGGAGGCTGAGGAGGTTGATATCAACATCCGTCCTGAAGATATCCGCATTGATGTCTATCGTGCTTCCGGTGCAGGCGGCCAGCACGTAAATAAAACAGAGTCGGCCGTACGCATAACCCATGCCCCATCAGGCATTGTTGTTACCTGTCAGGATCAGGCCAGCCAGCATAAAAACAAGGCACAGGCAATGAAAGTGCTTCAGGCGCGCCTGTTTGATAAAGAGCAGAGCGAAGCTGACAGCGAACGTTCAGAGACCCGCAAAGGCATGGTCGGTTCCGGCGACCGTTCGGAGCGCATCCGTACCTATAACTTTCCCCAGGGACGCATTACCGATCACCGCATCAATCTGACTCTTTACAAGCTGGAACAGGTTCTTAACGGTGAAATGGATGAGCTTGTTGATGCCCTGCTCACCCACCAGCAGGCCGAACTGCTTGCTGCTCAGGGAGCATGAACACCCGCGACTGCCTGCAGCAGGCGTTTGAGCAATTAACAGCAGCAGAGTGTGATTCTCCACGCCTTGATGCCGAGCTGCTGCTGATGCATGCATGGAAGGTCAGCAAAACCGACCTGATCATCCGTATGCATGACCAGCTTCCCTCTCCCGTCAGAGAGCGGTTCGAGATGCTGCTTCAGCGCCGTCTGAGGCGTGAACCGGTCGCCTACATCACTGGCGAAAAGGAGTTCTGGTCACACAGCTTCCATGTCGATTCGCGTGTGTTGATTCCCCGGCCTGAAACTGAACATATCATTGAAGAGACAGTGAGACTCTATCCCGACCGGAGCGCCCCATACCGTTTTTGTGATATCGGCACCGGTTCGGGTTGCATTGCATGCACGCTGGCTGCTGAATATCCCAATGCCAGTGTGGTCGCAACGGATATTTCTGACGACTCGCTTGATGTTGCCAGAATAAATGCCGCCCGCCTCGCACTGCAGGATCGCATCAGCTTCCGAAGTGGCGACATGTTTTCAGCCCTGAGCGGAGAGCTTGGCCCGTTTGATGCCATTGTCTCCAACCCCCCTTATGTCAGCCGGCAGGAGATGGGGAGACTGGAGCCGGAGCTCGCCTATGAGCCGAGGCACGCACTGACCGATGAGGATAGCGGGCGCTACTATCTCTCCATTCTGTTTGATGCGTGCCCGGAGTGGCTCTCTGAAGGCGGTTATCTGATTGTCGAAACCGGCCTCTGCGGGCTGCCGCAGGCACCCTCACAGCTACATCAAATCAAGCTGTACAGGGATCTGGCAGGCAGCATCAGGGGTGGCATTTACCGCTATCAGCCGTAAGCAGGATCGGGATCAGGAACTTTCTTGCAAGTCGCAGGCATGAAACATAACCTTGCAAATTCAGGGGGAATCCAGATGGCCATAGAGTGGAAAGATGAATACAACACGGGCGAAGCTGAAATTGATGATCAGCATCAGATCATATTCAAATATCTTGCTGATCTTGAAGCTCAAATGGAGAAGGGTGTTGATGCCCGCTATATCGGAACGCTCATTGACAACCTCGGACTCTTTACCCGCAGCCATTTTTGCTATGAAGAGATCTACATGCGCCGGATCAAATCCCCGGTTGCGGCAAAAAATAAAGAGCAGCATGAAAAACTGCTTGAGGCATACGGCAACTATCGTCGGCGTTTCGAGGTCGAAGGACTTAGTGACGAACTGGTTAAGGGGTTGCATGATTTCATTGCGAACTGGCTGATCGACCATATTCTGAAAATCGACATCCACATGAGGGCCTGAATCAGGAGCCGGGCAAGAAGCCGGCATACTCTCTTTTCAGGCCCCTCCGGCCCTCTTAAGCGAGCTTACCCGGCAGCACCGGAAATGTTGCATAGAAGGTTGCACCGTTACCGGGCTCCGATTCACACCATACCCTGCCACCATGCGCCTCGGTGAGAGCCTTCACCACTGCCAGCCCCATACCGGACGCCCCCTCCCGGGTGGTATAGAACGGCAGAAACATCTGCTCCAGATCATCCCGGGATATGCCGCAGCCACTGTCGCTCACCACAAGCCTTCCTGAATCATCCCCGATCTCGACTGAGAGTGCGAGCTCTCCTCCGGCCGGCTGCATCGACTTTACGGCATTATCGATCAGCTGCTCAACAACTCTTGCCAGTGCCAGCGGATCTGCCCGGAGATCAGGCAACGGACCCAGCGAAATATCAATATTCGACAATCTGCCCTCAAAGCGATTCAGCACCCGCTCTGTTAACTCCCGCATATCCACTGCTTCACACTCGAGCTCATCAAACATACAGTGGTAGATATCATTGGCACCGTTAATCAGCTCACCCATCCGGTCAACACTCTGCTCAATGAGATTTATCACTTCAGGCATCTCTTTTTTCAGCACAGCCGGTCGGCCCGCTTCTGCCTCGGCCAGCATCAGTTTCATATCGTTTAGCAGTGCCTGCATATTTACCAGCGGATTATGCAGATCGTGAGAAAAGTGCCGGATCAGCTGACGCATATCCTGCCTGGCAGCATCCGGTGCACTGCCTCTGCCTTCCGCTCCATGTCGGCTTCGACGCATATCTACTCCCTGTCAGTCCGGCACATATCCCATTTCGCTGTTTGCCTGTTCAGGCGCAACAAACAGGAGAGGAAAATCTTGCCGCTTCAAACCCAGGTAATCGAGCTCTTCCAGAAGATGGAGTCGTGTCAGCGGAATTTCATCAAGAAACTGCCGCTTTCCGTCCCGATGGGCCAGCCGTGAAAAAATACCGGTCGCCTTGATATGGCGCTGCATCGCCGTCAGTCGAACTGCCCGGTGCCATGATTCGAAACCATCAAACATTCCCCTCTGCCCTGAAGCCAGTGAATCATAAAACCTCCGGCTCCAGAGACGCCTGCTCTCCTCCGGATAGTACTGGTAACAGTCGTAGAGCAGTGATGCAAGATCATAGGTAACGGGGCCTGATACGGCATCCTGGAAATCGATCACGCCAAGGGGCAGCGCATCTCCCGGAAGCATCAGATTACGGCTATGATAATCAAGATGTACCGGAACGTACGGCAACGCCTCAATCTCCCGGAGCAGCGGCAACACTGCCTGATAAAAGGCATCCCTCTCGCTGTCGCCGGGAACATATCCGGCTACCAGGGGCAGATACCACTCCAGATAGAGATCGCACTCACGCCGCATGCGGGCAATATCAAACACCGGTAACCAGGCAGGCGGATCAGATCCCTGCAGGGCAGTTAACTGTGAAAGGGCATCTTTGAAAAGATTATCCGGAGTAACGGACTGCTGATCTCCGGTGATCAGATGCAGCGCCCAGGTTCTGTCGCCGAAATCCTCAAGCAGCAGAAATCCCTGCTCCCGGTCTGCATGGATCAGTTCCGGAACCCTTAAACCGGCATCCGCCAACCATGCCCGCACCTTAAGAAAAGAGGTGATATCCTCCTTGCCGGGAGGAGCATCCATCAGCACAAAATGTTCCGGATTCCGCAGCACCCTGAAGTAGCGTCTGAATGATGCATCACCTGCCAGTGTCCGGACAACAGACGTCTCCCCAAGCAGGGACTTTACCCAGGCGTCACCCTGCTGCTGCCGGCAATCAGTCACCTTGAAGAAAGACCTGAGCACTCCTGCATGGCCGCAACGGCGATTTTACAGGGAGGAGTGCAAGGCGCGGGGCGTAGTGCACGGTGGTTCCATGTACAAGCTCCGCAATAAAGCATGCCGCCCGTAAAGTCCTGTTCCGGGGTGGTTGCGCTCCAGTCGTGTTCCCGCTTTGTCAGACGGTCTGGCATCGTAGCTTTAGCTACGACCTGTACCGCCTTCCTCGCAGTCATTCCGATTGGAGAAGCAGTGCGGCTCATGGAGACTTGCTCAGAGCCTCCTTAACAATAAGTCCGTTAATATTGATGCTGTTCTTCACACTCTTTCTGGCCTCTTCCGAGGTCTCTTCCGAATCGAATGGCCCGGCATAGACACGATACCATGTGCCGAGCCCGGGAAGCTCAACACGCCTGATTACACCGGGAAACCCGCTTTTTTCCAGCTTTGGAAAAAACGTTTCGGCAGCGCTCTGCTTCTGAAATGATGCAAGCTGAAGGTAATACCCGCCGGCCGCATCGGCTGGCTTTTCGCTCTTTTTCTGACCCATCTCCTGCTCGATAATCTGCTTTAAAAGTGCCTGCGAAGTTGTGCTCTCTTTGCTGTTCCGATCCGGCCCGGCGCTCCGGATACCCTGCCCTCTGTTCATCTGCATCGGTTCCGGATCAACAGACTGCTTCGGCAACTCATTATAGAAGGTCAGCTCACCCACCTGAGTTGTGGAGACCTCGGGCTGCCGTTTCCGGGCCTCGGCGCGGAGCTTCGCAAGCTCTCCCTGTTGCTGCTTCAGCTGTGCCAGAAGACGTTCGTCATCATCGCTGGTCGCCTTCTGTATGCCCATCTCATGCCCGACCATAAAGCCGACCACAAAGCCCCCTGCAACAACAGCCAGGGCCATCATGGTCAGAAGCAGAACCTTGCTGCGCCCCATCGGGCGAACATCTTCCGGTTGCGGTGCCTCTATCTGAGCAAAATCCTGTCCGGCCATATTATATTCCCGCCATCACATACGCTCCGGGGCAGAGACGCCGAGTAGTGAAAGTCCGTTACAAATAACCTGACCGATTGCCTTAATGAGCAGAAGCCGTGCCTGAGTCAGACTCTCGTCACCGCTGATCACCCGGTGCTTGTGATAAAAGCCATGCAGGCTCTGCGCAAGCTTCATCAGATAGGTTGCCACCTGGTATGCTTCCAGTCGGGCGGCTGCTCTCTCCAGCAGTTCAGGATATGCAAGCAGCTGGGCAAGCAGCTTTTTCTCCTCGTCAGAGGTCAGATGTGATGCATCGACACTGTTCATATCAGCAAGCCTGACACCATCCTCTTCCGCCTTTCGTAAAATCGCACAGACGCGGGCATAGGCATACTGCACGTAGTAGACCGGATTCTCATCACTCTTCTGCTTGGCCATCTCAAGATCGAAATCAAGCTGACTCTCTACACGGCGCGTCATGAAGTTAAAGCGCACCGCATCGGCGCCGACCTCGTCCACCACTTCGCGCAGGGTGACAAAGGTGCCTGCACGTTTTGACATCTTCACCTGCTCACCACCGCGGGTGAGATTGACCATCTGCACCAGCAGCACCTCCGGCTGCCCGTCCAGTCCGGTAAGTGCCTTCAGAGCCGACTGTACGCGTGTGACATAGCCGCCGTGGTCGGCACCCCAGATATTAACCTGCCGCTTGAATCCGCGTTCAAATTTATCGACGTGGTAGGCAATATCGGCGGCAAAATAGGTTGGTGTACCGTCCTTTTTGGCAAGCGGGCGATCAATATCATCCCCGAACCTGGTGGTGCGGAACAGCCACTGCTCAACCGGCTGGTAATCCTCAACCTCTTTTCCTTTCGGGGGAGGCAGTGTGCCAAGATAGATCAGATCATCGGTTTTCAGCTGCTCTATCAGTGCAGCCACCCGGCCTGATTCATGCAGGCTCCGTTCAGAGAAGTAGTGATCGAAGCTGATGCCGAGTGCAGCAAGATCATTCCGGATCATCTCCATCATGCAATCAATAGCTAATTGCGTCAGTAACGGAAACTGTTGTTTCTCATCCATTGCAGCAAGTTCGGCAAACGGGTGCTTTTCCAACACTCTGTCTGCCACATCTTTCATATAATCACCCGGATAACAGTGCTCGGGAAGTTCATCATCTGCAGGAGGATTTTCCAGGCCTTTCTGTGTTAAACGAAACCACAGTGAATCCCTTAATGCTCCGATCTGGGCACCGGCATCATTGATGTAGTACTCACGGTGAACATTATAGCCACGAGCTGACAGAATCCGGCCCAGAGAGTCCCCGACCACAGCGCCACGGCCGTGCCCGACATGCATCGGCCCCGTCGGATTGGCAGAGACAAACTCCAGATTTATCCTCTCGGCATCCTCCGTCACTGCAGTACGGCCATAGGCCTCACCCTGCCGGACAATCTTTTTAATCACATCAGCCTCTGAGGCGTGTTTCAGGCGGATATTAATAAATCCGGGGCCTGCGATATCCGTGCCGTCCACAGCATCCGGCCACTTAACCGAGGATAGAATCTTTTCGGCAATGGCGCGTGGAGACTGATTCAGATGACCTGCCAGCGACATCGCCACATTGGCAGCATAGTCGCCATGCTCCTTCTGTTTCGGACGTGTCAGCTGAACCCGGACATGGGCCTCATGGCTGTTTTCTTTTAGCAACTGATCCACTGCATGCTGCAGTGCGTGTTCAAGTGACTGTTTCACCCGGCCTCCGAAAGTTTTGATAGCGGCATACTACACTGCAAAGAGTGCTCTGAAAAACCCGGGGAGCCTCTGAATAACCACATCCGTGCAGTTATTCAATGCGCAAAGGGGAAATCATACCTTTGCCTTTATGGTAAAAGCACAAGCAGAGGGATCTGCTTATGCGTTCTGCTCAAATCAGTGCTGACAGCCCGGACAGTAGAATGTACTGCGTCCTGACTGAACCATCCGTCGAATTGACCTGCCGCACCGGTAACAGGGCTCACCCTGCCGTCCGTAGACACGGAACTGATGCGAAAAATAGCCCGGACTGCCATCGACCTTCACAAAATCACTGATGCTGCTTCCACCGGCAGCAATCGCTTCGCCCAGAACAGACCGGACTGCTTCTGTCAGCAATGTTACTCTGGCTTCTGAAATGTTCCCCGCAGCTCTGGCCGGGTGAATACCGCTTCTGAACAGGACTTCACTGGCATAGATATTCCCGATGCCAGCCACCACATGCGCATCCATCAGCAGAGATTTAACCGGCGCCCTCCTTCCCGTGCACTGCCCGGTCAGATAAGCCGCTGAGAAAGAGTCCTGCAAAGGTTCCGGTCCCAGCCGACTGAACCATTTGTGTTCTGCAAGCAGATCAGGGCGGGACAATCCGGCATAGCCGAAACGTCTCGCATCACGATAACAGAGTACTCTGCCATTCTCCATGTTGACCCGGACATGCTCATGGGCGCCCGGAAGAGACTCCTGAGCCAGCACATGGAACTGCCCGGTCATGCCCAGATGCCAGATAAGAACCGGCCCTCTGTCAAAATGAAACAGCAGATATCTGGATCGTCGCGAAATCGACGTAAAAATCAGCCCCGGCAGCTCCCGAACCATGGAGACGGGCAGCGGGAACCTGAGGTCATCGCGCATCAGTTCCACGGAACTTATCCTCTGACCAACCAATAGCGGTGACAGTCCCCTGCAAATAACTTCCACTTCAGGCAATTCAGGCATCAGCCAACTCTAACAGCATGATGTCTTTCAATCTTGCGACATCTGAATATTGCATCCATACTCGCACCAATGAGCGATGAGTTTACAGAAGAGACCCATGTTGATTTTGACGGGAAATTTTATCCGATTCTGGCTGTTCTGTTTCCGGATGAGTTGCACTTCTTTCGCTCCATTGCCACAGTCGTAGAGCTGGCTGCCGATGTTGCGATTCTTTCCGAAGGAGAGGTTAGCCCGCACCTCTATCTGGTCCAGTCCGGTGTATTGCGTGTAAACAAAAGGCATGGAAACGAAATCTTTGAGGTTGGCTCCATCACCCCCGGCGAGGTATTCAGTGAAGCATCGGTGCTCTACAACTCTCCGGCAGGGGCAGAGGTGAGAACCATTGAACCATCTGTCCTCTACCAGATTCCTGCTGATCAGGTTCGCGACGTTCTCGCCTCCAACGAGCGCTTTAACCGTTCAATATCCCAGATAGCCGAACGCCGTGCAGCGGCCAGCGCGCTGGCCGTTAATCCGATTTTCGCCACCCTTCCCCAGGTCGTGCGGGAGGTGGCACTCTACAATGGCCAGTTCATCACCATTGATGCCGGTGATACATTAATGAGCGAGGGCAGTGCCGATATCCGCTTTATGTTTATTGTGCTTTCCGGTGAGGCTGAAATATCCATGCAGCACCCCGGTGACCCCAAAAAGAAGATTGTGGTTGCCAGGGCTTCGTCAGGTGATGAAATTGGTGAAATTTCCGTCATAACCGGCAAACCGCATGCAGCAACAGTGGTTGCCACTACAACGCTGCGTCTCATGGTGCTCAACAACGATTCAATACAGGCATGGCGCAAGCGTTACTCTGATTTCGGTTATGCCCTCTACGCCTGTGTTCAGCATAAACTGCAGCATAGCCTGGAGGCACTGCGCAATATTGTGGATGATGAAGAGGCGCATGCGCGCACAATCGGCACTCTGCCGCCGCTGAAGAGACAGAATAAACCCGATAACAGCAAGTAGGCACTGACAGTCTGGCTAGCTTCTTACCAGCCAGACTACCAGCCAGCCAATCGCAATCGCCATCATCCCGGCCGCTCTCAGCATGACCGGTGGGATATCGGGCATTTTTCTGAGCATCTCAATCATCCGGTTTGGAAACAGCGCATACATCGCCCCCTCCAGCACCAGTACCAGACCCAGTGCAGCCCACAGATCAGTCATGTGAGCCTCTCAGCTACGCCTATTTCGTGGATTTTTCAAAATAGCGGAAAAACTCTGACTCCGGTGAAAGAACCAGACGCGTTCCCGAACCGATGGACTGCTTATAGGCCTCCAGCGAGCGAACAAAGGCGTAAAAGGCCGGATCACGCTGGTGGGCAGCTGCATAAACTTTGGTAGCCTCGGCATCGGCATGACCGCGAATGATCTGCGCATTTTTGTAGGCATCAGCCAGCAGAAACTTCACATCCTTCTCGGCCCTGGCACGAATCTCCTTGGCAGCCTCCTCACCCTCGGAGCGGTACTCCTTGGCGATACGGTTACGCTCTGCCTTCATACGCTGGAATACTGCCTCGGAGTTCTCCTGCGGCAGGTCTGCACGCTTGATGCGCACATCCACCACTTCGATACCCAGATCCTTTGCATCGGCATTGGCACGCTTCTGAATCGCCTGCATCAGCTCAATACGCAACGTAGCCTTATCACCACCGGAGACGATTTCATGCAGGGTATGCTGGCCCAGCAGCTCACGCACCTTGCCACGTACGACATCCTGCATGCGCGAAGCAACGCCTGTCTGGGTGCGGGCAACCTGATACACCTGCAGCGGATCAATGATGCGCCAGCGGGTATAGTTATCCACCAGAATCGATTTCTTGTCCTTGGTGATCACCTCATTCGGAAGCGCATCACTCTCCAGCAGGCGGCGGTCGAATGTCTCCACGCTCTGCCATGGAAGTTTGAAATGCAGCCCTGCACTGGTGACAACTTTTTGCGGGTTACCGAACTGCAGCACCAGCGCCTGATCGCGCTGATCAACCACAAAAGCAGACATGCTCGCCACAAGCGCGGCAACTGCGAGAATAATTCCTGCGAGACTCAATCTGGGACTCATTACTTCACCTCCACTTTGCCGGCACGATCAAGAGGCAGGTACGGCAGCACATGCCCTGCAACCGATTCCCCCACAATCACCTTATCAGCCTTGCTCATCACTTCCTGCATGGTATCGATATAAAGGCGTTTGCGGGTCACTTCCGGTGCCTGTCTGTAGGCTTTCAGCAGTTCGCCGAAACGGTCGCCCTCACCGGTTGCCCGTTCCACCACCTCTTTCTGATAGCCTTCCGCATCGAGAATCATCTTCTTGGCTTCACCGCGGGCATTCGGAATAATATCATTGGCATAAGCCTGTGCCTCATTCTTGGCACGCTCCTTATCCTCACGCGCCGATGCCACGTCCTTGAACTCCTTGATTACACGTTCAGGCGGCTGAACATCCTGCAGTTTTACAGTGCTGACCGAAATACCGGCCTTGTACCCGTCCAGAATGGACTGAATCAGTTCCTGGGTCTCCACTTCAACTTCCGCTTTTTTGGTGGTCAGCACATCGTCAATCGCTGTACGGCCGATAACTTCACGAATCGCGGACTCCGCCACATCCCGTACTGTTTTTTCACCGTTATCGATGTTAAACAGGTAATTTTCCACACTCTTGATCTTGTATTGAACAATAAATGAGATATCGACGATATTTTCATCCCGGGTCAGCATCAGTGCTTCCTGGGGAACCTTGCGTATCCTGCCCTCACCGAAATCACGGAAGCCGATACCGAGACGCTGTACGCGGGTAACAGGCAGCTTCTCAACACTCTCGATTGGATAAGGCAGATGCCAGTTCAGCCCCGGACCCTTGGTGGCCGAATGCAGGCCGAAGCGAAGCACCACAGCCTCCTCATCGGCTGCTACAACATAAATACCCGTCGCCACCCAGAGAAGCAGCGCTCCTGCAGCTATGCTGGTAAGCATTCCCTTGCTCGGACCGGAGCCGTCACCGCTGCCGCCAAAGATGCCGCCGAAGCGCTCCTGCAGCCTTTTAATGACTTCATCAATATCGGGAGGTGTCTGGTTTGAGCCGCCTCCTGAGGGACGATTTCCCCATGGGTTGTTCTGATTCTGGTTCCAGGGCATTGATCTCCTCCAAAGGTGTCAAAACTAACTGTGATCTCTCGAACAGCCGCGCAGTGTAACAGGTGAGACGCCCATTGCACCCCTTCCGATATTATGTCCGGAAGTTGCTCTGTCCAGCATGATAACAGGATGCTAATCTGGCGCACATGCCTACTCTATTCCGCTGGCTCTTTTACGGTTATCTCGGACGCGCGCTGGGTACGATGATCGCGATGCTAACCATCTACGTGATTATTGAACTGTTTGACAAGTCCCGATACCTCGGCAACGGCATGGATTTCTCACTGCTTGTCGAATATATACTGCTGAAAATTCCTTTTATGATAAGTGAGTTTATGCCGATCATCCTGCTGATTTCTGCCAGCATCTATGTTTCGGAGATATCCCACCATCAGGAGCTGGCAGCCATTCGGGCAGCAGGCCTTGGCATCAACAAACTGCTGACCCCGCTGCTCTCCATCGGCCTTCTGGCTGCTCTGCTCAACATTGTTATTGCCGAGTGGGTAACGCCGACAACCAACCAGCGACTGGATATTATTGAGCGTGTCAGCATTCATAAGCAGGCCGATCCGCACCATGGTATTCAATGGCTCAAGGATGGTCACCGCTTCTACCGCCTGGCACCGTTGACCAATGACCGTTTTACCATGCTGATGCTTCAGACCGATGAAAAAGGCGCATGGATCAGGCGCATGGACGCGGTTCATGCACACTATGCAGATGGCAGATGGGTTCTCAGCGATGTCCACATCAGCCAGCCGTCAGCGGAGGAGGGTATGCAGCTGATTCACCAGGAGCGTGTCACTTTTGCGTCTGCCATCGGACCGGACAGTGCAGACCCGCCAAGCCCGCGGCATATGCGATTTTCAGAACTTTACCACTATGCAAGGAATCTCAGCCGTGCCGGTTTAAATGCCAGCAGTTTTGTTTTAACCCTTAATCAGAAGCTGGCCGCCCCGATTGCCTGCATCATCATGGTACTTCTGGCCGTCGCACTGAGCATGAACATGGGCAGCAGAGTATCTGCAACCTCATGGGGGTTGATCAGCGCTATTTCACTGGGGCTGCTGTTCTATATTTTCGGCAATGCCAGCTCTCTTCTCGCCGGCGGAGAGAGGCTCTCCGCCGCCTATTCGGCATGGCTGCCCAACCTGGTATTTGGCGGACTGGCAGGGTTTCTGATGCTGCATAGAGAGGGCAAATAAACCGCCTCTCCGACACAGAGACAGATCAGACTTTCAGCTGTTTTATGAAATCACGCTGAAGCAGGCTGTTGGTTGCCAGGACATCCCCTTTATCCAGGTCGACACTCCCCCCTTCGATATCGGTGACCAGACCACCGGCCTCCTGAACAAGAAGGATACCTGCAGCAATATCCCACGCTTTCAATCCGGCCTCCCAGTAGCCATCCAGCCTGCCTGCTGCAATATAGGCCATATCCAGAGCTGCCGAACCGCCCCTTCGATAAGCATCACACTCCCGCATACAGACATCCATACGCTTCTGGAAAGTCTCAAGCTGGTCACGGCGGTAAGGTGCCAGTCCCGATGCAAACAGGGCCTGCGACATCCGCTTCTGGGAGCTGACACGAAGCCTGCGCCGATTGAGGAAGGCGCCATTGCCATTCTTCGCCTCAAACGTCTCGTTACGCATCGGATCGTGAATTACCGCCAGCAGCGGTTTGCCGTTTCGCCATGCCGCAATTGAGACGGCAAAATGGGGCAGCCCATGAATAAAGTTGGTCGTTCCATCCAGGGGATCAATATACCACTGCACTGATGCATTCGGATTAACACGCCCGGACTCCTCTGCAACAATCCCGTGGTCCGGGTAGTGCTGCTGAATATCACGTATGATCATGCTCTCGGCCTTACGATCAACATCAGTGACAAAGTCGCGATCCTGCTTCTCCTGAACATTGATATTGTCCCGGTCATCAAAACTGCGGACGATCATGTCGCCCGCCCTGCGTGCGGCTCGCACAGCTACATATAGCACTTGGAACTCCAGTCTGAAAATCTGACCCCGATGACGAGGTCGAACTGCGGACACTAAACGCTTAACCCCCTAAAATCATCCATATACAAAACTTCCTGTGGCCGGTTATAGTTCAATATTATTGGAATCAAGGATTATTTGCTCTGAGAAACAGGATTATCAATCACCTGACCGGCAGCGGTGGCAATACCAGCTCTCTGGCGCCAGACCAGATTCGACAGGCGTGGTTGCGAATTCTGTCCGGAATCATCGGCAGCATCTATCTATACCTGCATGGCCCCTTCATGGAACCATACAAGGGCATCTTTGTCGCGTCGGCATGCCTCTATTTTACCTATAACATCCTGACACTGATAACAGCAAGGCATAAGCCGGCCTCCATATTCAGGATGCTTTCCGCACCGTTGATGGATGTCTATGCGGTAAGTCTCGGTATGGTCATTGATGGCGGCCAGAGCAGCGGCCTCTACCTGCTCTTCTTCATTATTATTTTCAGCAATGCGGCCAGGTTCGGCAATAGCATGATGCTTTACTCCCAGGCCCTGTCTGTTGCCGGCATGCTTCTGGTCAGCATATCCACACTCTATGGCATGCAGCTCTCCCTGGATGGCATGCTGCTGCTGATGCAGACCATTGCCATCCTGCTGATTCCGGCCTGCACCCTTATTATCACCCCCCGGCCCGGGCAGGCCATTACAGACAATACGGCTGCACAAGATGCTACGTTCGGACTGCTTGATCGCGGACCTCTCCCGGTATTTTCTTATCAGGTCGGAGAGGATGGTATGCCGCGCATACTGCATGCCAATACGGGCATGCAACATGTTTGCCGTAACGCCGTCACCGGCCTTGCCGGTGAGCAGGTCGATACGCTTGCGCTGGAAGAAGATGGTGATGTGATTATTAATGCCTGCCGCCGCCCCTTCCAGGACAACGGCAGTAGCGAAGAGTCGTACCGTTTCTATATGCGCGGCAGAAATGCCCGTAATCATCTCATTCGGTTGATGGGGCAGAGTATGCGCACTCACCGGCATGGCAGACAGGTCGGTGTCTGTTTTTTGCTTGATATTACTCGGACCGAAGCTGCCCGAAACAGGCTTGAGCAGACCATGCATAACAATTATATCGGTGCGGCTCTGGCCGGTATTATCCACGATTTCCGCAATCTCCTGGCCAGCATCATCGGCACAGCGGAGGTGATGCAGTTCAGCGCCGGAAATGCCGAAGTCAAACATCAACTCGGCCTGATTATGGATGCCGGAGAGCGTGGTTCCGGCATGCTCTCCCGTCTTCAGGAGCTGAGCAAAAACGGACAGCAGCAGGCAGACCCTCCTCCGGACCCGTATCTGCTGCATGAGTCGCTGGCAACTACTGTCGGCCTGCTGCGAATCGGGCTTCCACCCCATATACAGCTTCATCTTGACGCCGACAGCCCTCTTCCTGCCGTATCGGCAACTGTCGCTGACATTGAGCAGACAGTAATACACCTGATCAACAACGCTGCAGAGGCCATTCCCCGTTCAGGGCATATCCGGGTGGCTCTCTCTTCATACCATGGAGACAAGCTCTCCCCGGAAGAAGATATGGCTCTCTGTATCACAGTCTCGGATGATGGCAACGGTATCCCGCAGGAGCATATTGATGATCTGACCAGACCCTTCCGGACCTCTCGCAAGGATGAAGGGAAGAGAGGCCTTGGTCTGACCGTGGTTCAGCGCATGGTTCAAAAAAGTGGCGGCAGGATGGAGATCAGCTCGGTAGTGGGCGAAGGCACCCGGGTATCTGTCTGTCTGCCGGCAGCAAATCATCAATTTTGTGAACCGGCAGGAGGGCATGGGTCAGCCATGGAGAAAATGGCTGATGAAATGCTACCCGCCAGAGCATGGAATCTTCTGCTGGTGGATGACAGCCCGGATGTTCTGGCTGTGCATCAGGCGCAACTGGAGAGCATGGGACACCATGTCATTACCGCTAATGATGGCGCGTCAGCACTGCAGCTTTTCCGGCAGCAGCAAGACCGAATAGATCTGGTGGTCACTGACTTCAAAATGCCGCAGATGGATGGTGTCGGTCTCTCACTCGCTATCCATGAAATGAGACCGGAAACCCGGATACTGATCATTACCGCCCATGCTGATATTAAAAAACTTCGGCAAATCAATGCTCCTGGCATCTGTTTCCTGAGCAAGCCTGCTACCCGAAAAAAGCTCAACAATACCATTGCCGTTATTCAGAACGGGGTCTGATCGCCCTCCACCCCCACCATCGCTCTGGCCGAAAAAGCATCATAGCGCGCATCGGTGAAGTAGAGGCCGTGTGCGGGTGCAGTGGCTCCGGCCAGCGTACGGTCCCGACTGTCAAGAATCTCCTGCATCCGGGCCGGCAACCACCGCTGAGTTCCGACACCAACCAGTGTTCCGACTATATTTCGAACCATATGATAGAGAAAGGCATTGGCATGAACGTCGATATTGATCTCCCAGCCACTCTGCTCAATACCAACATGCCGGAGCTCCCGGACAGGATTGGAGGCCTGGCAGCCCGAAGCCCTGAAGGCGCTGAAATCATGCTCTCCCAGAAGATATGCCGAAGCTTCCCGCATCGCATCAAGGTCAAGCGGGCGCGGCATCCACCAGTGTCGCCAGCGATGGATAGCCGAAGGTGTTGTCCGGTTCCATATCCGGTAACGGTATCTTCTCTCCAGGCAGTCAAAGCGGGCATGAAAATCCTCTGCAACACCACAAACGCCATTGACACAGATGCCATCGGGGAGCCGCCGGTTCACCCCCTGGGTGTAGGCGCGGGGCGAACGATGCCAGCGCGCAGCATCAACATCGGCATGCAAAAGCAGCGCCTCCGCATGCACACCTGCATCCGTTCGCCCTGCCGCAGTCAGGTGTACCGGCTGCTGTTCGATGCCGGCCAGCACGCCCTCCAGCACAGCCTGGGCGGAGATGGCATTCTCCTGACGTTGCCAGCCGTGGAATTCACCACCGTCAAACTCAACCACCATTGCGATCCGCTGTAGTGTTTTTGTTTCCATAGCCATCTCTACGCCCTTCCTGCCAGGTAGAGCATCCATACGATTACGGCAGCGGCCACCACTACGGTCGTTACCATTGGCCTGAACTGCTTTCCTGAATCCGGATCGCCCACGACAGATGCAACATGGTGGTCCCAGTCATGCCAGAGGCTGGACGCGCCTTTTCTGTTCTCATTCAGCGTATCAGTGAGTGCTGTTGTAATATGGACGGGCAGTTGCCTGAACTTTTTACCGCCAGAGCACCATCTGGCATATTCACGCCTGACGATCTCCCTGTTCTTTTTCAATCCCGACTCCAGCAACAGTGCATAGGGAACAAGCCTGTCACCCCACCCCGGCATCCGGAGCATAAAACCGACCCACTCTTCTTTGCCAAGCAGCCTGGAGAAAACCAGTGCGGAGAGAAAAATGACAATGAGATGAAATGCGAACCAGCCACCGAGCAGCACACCCTCAAAACTGACAGGGACAGGCATTCCTTTCACCAGCAGCTCACCCGGAGTGAAGAGCGCATGCAGCAAAAGAATCGGAATCACCAGCCAGCAGAGCAGACGTGCCGACTCCTTAAGCAGCCTTGCTCCCGATGTCATGATGGTCAGAAACGAAACGGAGATAAGCAGCTGGATCGCTGCTATATAGAACGAGCCGTTGAGAGCCGCAGTCAGCAGCAGCGAAAGCCCCAGCAGTACTCTGGAGAGGGGATCTGTCCCGGTAATAGCTTCTGTTATCTGGCGTCTCACAATAGTGACAATACAATCGCGAAAGAGCAGTCCTGTCTATGATCCGGAAAACCGGGACCGGCACTGCAACCGTTTCAATAACAGAAACGGGAAGCAGCAGGCTGTCTACGACTCCTTATCACTATCCTTCTTTTTATCCTCTGCCGGCTCATCCGCCTCGTCCAGATCGCTTAGCAGGCTATCGAGCTCCATGGTCGCATCGTAATTCTTGTCGCTGTGTTCGAGCAGGTCTTCAAGCGAGCCGCTGCCGGAAAGGTCATCCAGCGAAACATCCCCGAGGCCCTCGGCACTGATTTCACCGTCAGACAGACCTTTCTCCTCTTCCTCTACGGGTTCAAAGTCGAATTCAAAACTATCATCCACATCAGCCTCATCCACTTCCAGGTCAATGGTATCGACCTTTTTTGCATCAGCGTCATCTCCGGAACCGGCGTCAGCACCCTGCTGGATCTTTTCAAGGCTGGTCTGGATAGTGCTGCTGAAATCGTCCAGTTCACCGCTATCCATCGATTCATCGAGATCAACATCGACATCAAGATTGAGATCTTCCAGATCCAGTTCAAGACTGGAGAGATTCTTTTCCGGCTCCTCAGCAACAGGCTCCTCAGCAACAGGCTCCTCAGCAACAGGCTCCTCAGCAACAGGTTCTACTGCAACTGTCTCCTCAACAGCTACCTCATCATCCGAAAAATCAATCTCGTCAGCACCACTCTCGCTGCCAAGAGTCTGGCCACCTGATGCCAGTGTCTCTTTAGACCAGTCCATAACGACCGTCTTATCAAGGTCGGCCGTTCCCAGTTCGTCCAGGGCATCAACCTGAAGGGTTCCCTCTTCCGACTCTTCTGACATCTCTATCATCTCATCAGAGAGATCAAAATCAGAGAGGTTCAGGCCGTCATCATCATCCACGCTTGCCGCAGATTCGGACTCAAGCTCCCTGTCGGCAGCTTCAGCTTCCGTTTCGGGCTCCTCTTCAACAACTTCGGCTTCGGGCTCAGAGGCATCTTCATCGGGCAACTCCAGGCCTGACAGATCGAAATCAAGGCCATCTTCCTCAACGGCTTCCGTAACATCTTCAGCAGAAGGCGCCTCTTCAGCAGGCTCCTCAATCGCCTGTTCTCCTGCCTCCGCACCCTCTTCAGATGCCTCCTCAGGCCACGCTATATCGCCCAGATCCAGAGAGGCCTCCTCTTCAGCCTCAGCAGACTCTCCACCGACCACTGCCTCTTCCAGGCCAACAGCATCAGGCTGGCCGATCTCATCCTGATCCCCGGCAATCTCATCGAATGAAGTTTCACTCTCTATATCGGACACATCAAGCGCACCTGGCGGCAGCGTATCGTCCAGATTTGTCTCCTCGATATCCAGCCCTGCAATATCACCGGCCATGCCGCTGATTGTTGCTTCAAAGGTGGCCAGAGAATCACCGCTCAACACCTTGCGTGCAGAGGAGAGGGCCTCATCAACGCCCGCATCATCTCCCTTCGCCTTCCTGACCTGAACCAGTTTGGCATGGGCATCCTCATTATTGTTGCGCAATTTGATTGCCATCTGCACCTGTTTCTCTGCTTCATCCTCCATGCCGTAACGCATGTAAACATCCGCTTCGGACAGATAGTCAACATTTGCATCGGGCTCCTCTTCCATATCCTCCTTGAATGCCTCCATCTCACCGGTCTCGTCTTCGGTAAGATCGGGAATCGAGTCGGTAAAGGCATCTTCAAACTCATCCACTCCCATCTGGTCGGCAGCATCATTTGATGGCTTTTTAACGGGTTCAACATCGATTTCCGGCAGCTCTGCTCCTGTCACATCAGATGCATCCTCAAAATCGACAGGATAGGCTGCTTCGCCAGCTGCCCGTGCAGCCGGATGCTGGCGTTCACGGCGCATCAGAAAACCGACACCGCCCAGCAGAACAACCACCAGCCCACCCAGCAGATAGGTGACCCAGCCGAAGGCGGAACTGGCCGCTTCACTCTGCCTGGCACTATCCAGCTCGGCATGGAGACGTGCCAGCTGCAACTCCAGTTTCTTGATTCTTGCCTCAGCAGCCGCCTGTGCCTCAGCCACACTGCCGGCAGAAAGTTTGGCAAGGTTTGCGTCACTCTCAGCCAGTTTCGCCTGTAGCTCCTCATTCTCCTTCTGCAGTCTGGCAACGGATTCCGTCAGGGCTGCGGTTACTTCCGACTCTGCAACCATGCTCTCTGCCACACCCCCCGCATCTTCCCCGGAGGCTGCTGCAGGGGTGGCAGATTCCCCGGAAACAGTCTCGGCTTTACCATCCTCCGGCGTTGAAACAGGTGCAGCCGCTACGCCTGTAGCAGACTTGCCAACACGGACGCGCTTGCTGTAACGGGTCTCCTGCGCCTCTTTGACAGCCGCGTAACGCGGCTGTTTTACCAGCTCTCTCCATCGCTGATTGTGATCTTTCATGATTGAGCGTGCCTGATCCGTGCTGATACGCTCAACCTCGTCGGCCATCGGCACATCGAGATGGGTTCCGGCCTGAATCAGGTTGATATTATCCTTCTCAAACTTGCTTCTGTTCTTCTCAAACAGCGCCACCATCACCTGATTTCTGCTATAGCGGCCATCGACCCGCAGACGATCGGCAACCGTAGAGATCGTATCGCCGTAAACCATCGGGCCATAATGTGAAGTACGTGCCCACTGGTCATGGGGTGTGAATGGTGCAGGCTGCTCATCGGCTGCAGCTGGCTCAGAAACCTCTGCGGACGTCGTCTCGACAGCTGTCACTGTCGGCGCTGCCGCTTCCCTGGCCGCCTCCTCTACAGAGACAGACGGAAGAGGAACACTCCCTTTGTCCGGAGCTGCCGCCCGCGGCAGGTCAAGAAAAACGGGATACTTTTTGAAGTGGGTGGCACGACCATAGCGAACCTTGAGGACCAGATTAAAGAAAGGCGCATCGATAATATTACGCGAGCTAATCTCAACACGACTTCCACGACTGTCGTTCGCAACTTCGGCGCGAACCATTTGCAGTGCCCGGTCGCGATAGACCTCAAGAATCCTGTAATCGGCCGGTTTTGCCAGCTCAACGACAACACTGGAGATGACCTCGCCCTCATCCAGAGTCAGCGGAACCTCTGCATAGAAGGGCTCCCCGAGGTGGCTGGCTACATCGATTTTACCCAATGCCACTGCGCCGGCATGCGTCGAAAACACAGCCATAGCAATGATAAGCCCGTAAAAAGAAAGCATGATTTTCTGATACATGCCACCCTCCTGTGATCGAAAAACCTGCAACATGATAAGCCTGAGCTATCGAATCAGAATTTCCGCTATTTGTACGGCATTTAGAGCCGCACCTTTACGTACATTATCAGCAACAACCCACAAGTGCAAGGAATTGCAGGAAGAATAGTCATTCCGAATTCGCCCGACCCAGACCGGATCACAACCCGCAGCCATGGATGGCATCGGGTAGTCCTCGCCTTTCGGATCATCAACCACACAGACCCCCTCGGCATCAGCCAGCAGCTCCCTGGCCCGGTCAGCATCCATCGGGCCGGAAAATGTGACATTAACCGACTCGGAGTGACCGTAGAAGACCGGCACACGAACTGTGGTCGCAGTAACTGCAATGTCGGCTTCCATGATCTTTCTAGTCTCCTCAATCATCTTGCGCTCTTCCTTGGTGTAGCCATCTTCAAGGAAAACGTCAATGTGGGGAATCACATTAAAGGCAATTCTGGCCGGCAATACATTCACGTCCGCTTCCTCACCGGAAAGCAGCTTCCGGGTCTGTTCGGCCAGCTCCTCTATCGCCTTGCCACCGGCGCCACTCACCGCCTGGTAGGTAGAGACCACCACACGCTTGATCGGCACGGCATCATGCAGGGGCTTGAGCGCCACCACCAGCTGAATGGTTGAGCAGTTGGGATTGGCGATAATTCTGTTCTCACGCGCCATCTCCAGTGCATGCGGATTAACCTCCGGCACCACCAGCGCTATCGAATCATCCATGCGCCAGGCACTGGAGTTGTCCACCACATAGCAGCCTGCCCTGGCAAAACGCGGCGCATGCAGCTTTGAAGTGCTACCACCGGCGGAGAAGAGCGCAATATCGGTACCTGCGGGATCAAATGTCTCCAGATCACGAACGACATAATCTTTGCCCCTGAACTCAACAGTGGAGCCGGCACTGCGGCTGGATGCCACAACAATCAGCTCCGATATCGGAAAATTACGC
This sequence comes from Mariprofundaceae bacterium, assembly GCA_032251395.1. Classification (GTDB taxonomy): domain Bacteria; phylum Pseudomonadota; class Zetaproteobacteria; order Mariprofundales; family Mariprofundaceae; genus WSZY01. Next base: position 7,027 of record JAVVEJ010000012.1, on the reverse strand, counting down.
TCAGCCAGAATCTCCAGCATGGTTTGCCCGACCGCACCGGTTGCACCGACAACCGCTACAACATAGCCATCCTTTTTGGGTAAAAACGGTTCCATTAAGCCATCTCCTCTAATCTCCGGCAGACCGCATCACCCATGCCGGAGCATGAAACGGACGCCTCGCCCGTAGCGGCCAGATCCACCGTGCGGATGCCATCATCCAGCGCCTTCTCCACTGCCTGTTCCACTTTCCCGGCCAGGTCAGCACGATCCAGCGAATAACGCAGCATCATGGCCACCGAAAGAATGGTCGCCAGCGGATTGGCGCTGTTCTGGCCGGCAATGTCAGGCGCCGAACCATGAATGGGTTCATACATCGCAAACTTTTCACCTATAGAGGCCGATGGCAGCATGCCGATCGACCCTGTCAACATCGATGCTTCATCGGAAAGGATATCACCAAACAGATTGCCTGTGACAATCACATCAAACTGTCCGGGGTTCCGAATCAACTGCATGGCCGCGTTATCCACATACATGTGCGAAAGCTCAACATCAGCAAACTCGGCATCGTGCAGTTCAATAACAACACTGCGCCACAATTCAGAGACATCCAGCACATTGGCCTTATCAACACTGCAGAGACGATTACTGCGCAGCCGTGCTGCTTCAAATGCTTTACGGGCAATGCGTCGAACCTCACTTTCGCGGTAACCCATCGTATTATATCCGTAGCGCTCACCATCCTGCGTCTCAATACCCCTTGGCTGGCCGAAATAGATACCGGAGACCAGTTCACGCACGACCATAATATCCACACCATCTATCACTTCCGGCTTAAGGGTGGATGCCTCAAGCATCTGACGATGTACTTTGGCCGGACGATAATTGGCAAACAGACCCAGGTCTTCGCGAATCCGCAGCAGGCCGGCTTCCGGGCGAAGCGGCTTGTCGAGTGCCTCCCATTGTGGCCCGCCGACGGCTCCGAGCAGCACGGCGTCACTGGCATGCGCCAGCTTTTGAGTCGCTTCCGGATAAGGGTCACCGGACTCCTCATAACCCGCGCCACCAATGGCTGCTTCCTGCCATTCGGCATTTAATCCGAAACGGTCATTGAGCACACTCATCACCTTCAATGCCTCACGGACAATCTCAGGACCAATACCATCACCCGGCAACACTGCAATCTTCAAAGCCACGACATACTCCGTCTGTTTTTTTATTTACTGCGAAAGCTGCATGCATGCAACTCTGTTTTACGCAAAATCATTTATCTGCCATAGCATTTTTTACCGCCGCAAGGAAATCATCCACATCCTTGAACTCACGATAGACCGATGCAAAGCGGACATAGGCAACACCATCAAGATTCTGTAACTGCTGCATCACAAACTCACCAACAACCCCGGCCGCAACCTCCGATTCACCCAACTCCTGCACTGAACGCAGTACGCTGTTAACCGCCTGCTCCAGCTGCTCAGCCGAGACCGGCCGCTTCTCCAGTGCCTTTCGCAGGCCACCGCGGATCTTCTCCACATCAAAGGCCTGGCGCGTAGCATCCTTCTTCACCACCAGCGGCAGACGAAGCTCTGCCCGCTCATAAGTGGAGTAACGCTTGCCGCACACCTCACACTCTCGACGGCGTCGAACCGCAGCCCCCTCCTCAACCACACGTGAATCAATCACACGGGTATCATCATTGGCGCAAAACGGACAGTGCATTAAGCTGCTATAGCCCGATCATGGCGGGGCGGCAAATCAGACGTATATTATGCACATCCGATTTGTAATGCATTGAAACACAACATTTTTTCACTGCCGCCAGGTAACCATGGATGAAGCTGTTTTTGTGCATCTGATCAGTCAGTCAGTATAGATGGGAAAGCGATCAGTCAGCGCTTTCACTTCAGCAAACACCTCAGCATGCACAGCCGCATCATCAGGCGAAGCCAGCACCTTCAGAATCATTTTCCCGATAACCTGCGCCTCATCCTCTTTCATGCCACGGGTGGTGATTGCTGATGTGCCGACACGGATGCCGGAGGTTACAAACGGTGATTCCGGATCAAACGGAATGGTGTTCTTGTTGGTGGTAATGCCAGCGGCCTCGAGCGCCGCCTCGGCCACCTTGCCTGTGATCCCCTGCGGGCGCACATCGACACGGAACATATGACAGTCGGTACCGCCTGAAACCACACGCAGACCACCCTTAATCAGGGTTTCAGCCAGCATGCGGGCGTTGACAACCACCTGCTTCTGATCTGCCTGAAACTGCTCACCCAGCGTCTCACCGAAGGCAACCGCCTTGGCAGCAATCACATGCATCAGCGGTCCGCCCTGAATGCCGGGAAAAATACGGGAGTTGACCTTCTTTGCCATCTCATCATCGTCGGTCAGGATCATTCCACCGCGCGGACCCCGCAGGGTTTTATGTGTGGTGGTGGTAATGACATGGGCATGCCCCACCGGTGACGGATAGACACCGGCTGCGATCAGGCCTGCATAGTGCGCCATATCAACAAAAAGAATGGCATCGACGGCATCGGCAATCTGACGCATACGGGCAAAATCAATCTCACGCTCATAAGCTGATGCCCCGCCGATAATCATTTTCGGCCTGTGCTCCTCGGCCAGCGCCTGCATCTCGTCATAGTCAATACGTTCATCGGATTCGCGCACACCGTAGGCAATCACATTGTAGAGGCGGCCGGAAAAGTTCGCCGGAGAGCCATGGGTCAGGTGGCCGCCGTGAGAGAGGTCCATACCCATAATGGTATCGCCGGGATTAAGCACGGCCATGTAAACTGCCATGTTGGCCTGGGAACCGGAGTGCGGCTGCACATTGGCATGCCTGACACCGAATATCTCCCTGGCCCGCTCCTGCGCCAGTGCCTCAACCTTGTCGACGTACTCACAGCCGCCGTAGTAGCGGCGGCCGGGGTAGCCCTCCGCATATTTATTGGTCATCACCGAGCCCTGCGCCTGCATCACTGCCCTGGAGACAATGTTCTCACTGGCAATCAGCTCCAGCGTATGCTGCTGGCGGCCCAGTTCATCCCTGATGGCATTGACGACAATCTCGTCGCTAAGGTCGGCCTGAAAGAAATCGGAACGGTCGGACATGGTACTCAAACTCCCTCGAATAGTTTTGTGATACAAAAAGAGGCCCATGATGGGCCTCTTTGAGGTGAATTTCTATGGCGAATTCTGCCGTAGCTGTTTCGCTTTAAAAAGAGCCTTTTAGTAACGACGCTCGCGAATACGTGCAGCCTTACCTGACAGATTGCGCAGGTAATAAAGCTTTGCCCGGCGTACCTGACCGCGGCGAACCACGGAGATACTCTCGATTAGCGGCGAGTGCAACGGGAAAACACGCTCAACACCGACACCGTTGGAGATTTTGCGTACGGTAAAGCTGCTTGAGATGCCCTTGTTATGACGGGCAATCACAATGCCTTCATAAGCCTGCACACGTTCACGGCTCTCTACCTTGCCGCCCTTCAGCTCTTTATACTCAACAACGCGGACGTTTACCTTCACGGTGTCGCCTTCACGGAACACAGGGATATCGCCACGAATCTGATCTTTTGTTACATCATCCAAAGCACGCATTTCATGCCTCCATTTAACTCGCTTTCTGCCGCCTCTTATTCAGGTGCAAACCCGTTATGGAATTCGCTTTCGGGTCAGTCTGTCCATATAAATCGCCAGAGCAGCCCTTACAGAAAGGTGGCGAACCATACCGATACCTTCAATCGGTGACAACCATCCATTTGGCTTCGGCATCGAGGCATGGTCAAGGCCCCATCCCGTACCAAACACGATAAGGTGTTTTCCCTCTGTTTCCGGTAAGTTAACGACATCCATCAGATCATCATCCGGAGGTGTCGCAGAGGTGTACCAGAGGGAGTAATCCTCCTGCTGAAGCACCTCTTCGACCGATTTTGCCAGCTTCAGCGATCTGATCGACTCGCTCCTGCCAGGATTGCGCTCTCCGCCGGCACCCTTTAGCCAGTAGCCGGCAATATCTTTCACCAGCGCGTGCATCCCCTGTGCCGGATGCACGATGTAGACCGGCCCGACATCGAACATCGCACAGGTGCGGACAAAGTCATGGATATCGATCGAGGTGACAGCCGTAGTGGAACGCTCACCCTTCCGATTCAGGATCGGATGGTGGACAAGTGCAACGGCAAACGAGGCTCCGGAAGTGGCATCTGACATGGCGGCAGGGTACGCTTTCAGATGGATGGCGCAAACTTCCGCTGCCTTTACGACAGAGGGTTGTTGATCCACAATCAGGAGCAGGATGAAAAAGTTTTCCGATGATCCCAGAACATGGCTGGTGGCCCATCGTGGCGACCGCGAGGGCGGCGTCGAGAACACGCTGAACGGTTTCAGGGCTGCTGTAGAATCAGGGGCCCTGTTTGCCGAGTGTGATATCCAGTTCACCCGCGATCTGGAGCCGGTGGTCATCCACGATGATTCGCTCAAACGCCTGTGTGATCTGGCGCTGCATGTATCGCTGCTGGATCTGATCGATCTCAAAGAGCTCTGCTACCCCTACTTCACACTGCTCACGCTCCGCCGGCTGCTGGCATGGCTGGAAGAGTATCCGCAGCTTACCCTCTTTATCGAGATCAAGCCGGATATCCGCAAACGGCTGGATGACGACGACATTGCAGCACGTCTTGTTGCACTTATTACTGAAACAGTGCTTCCACAAATCGTGCTGATCAGCGAATCGGGCCGTATTCTCGACGCCTGCCGCGAGCAACTGAGCTGCCCGCTCGGCTGGGTGGCTGAAGGCAATGAGCAGGCAGAATGCCGGCTTGATTACGTCTTCATTCCCTGCTCTGAAACAGCAATGATTGCTCCGTGGCACAGCAGAGATGTGAAAGTCGGCCTTTATACCGTCAACAGTGCGGCAACTGCGAAGGAGCTGATGGCTGCAGGGGCAGACATGATTGAGACCAACCACTTCTCGAGAATAGTGGGTGAACTTGAAAACCCGCACGACAGCTGATTATGATGTTCTGATCATCGGCGGCGGCATCTACGGCTGCGGCGTAGCACAGGCGGTGAGTGCCTGCGGTTACAAAACCGCACTGATCGAGCAACACCACCTTGCATCCGGCACCAGCAGCCAGTCGACCAAACTGATCCACGGCGGTCTGCGCTATCTTGAACAGCTTAATCTGAAGCTGGTCCGTGAAGGGTTAAGCGAACGCGAACGGCTGCTGAAACTCGCACCCGGTCTTGTTACCCGCGAGTGGTTCCATATCCCTGTCTATCGGGGGAGCAGGCGTCCGCCCTGGATGATTGCCGCAGGGCTCATGCTTTACTTTATTCTCTCCGCCGGGCGTTCCCGATTCAAATGGTTATCGAAAAAGGAGTGGGCCACGGTGCTGCCCGGCCTGAATACCGAAAACCTGAGGGCCGTGCTAGCCTATGAGGATGCCTCCACCGATGACGCCGCACTGACCCGCGCCGTTGCCGCCTCGGCCGTATCATTCGGCTGTAATATCCGTGAAGAGCGGGTGGTGGAACGCGCGATATATCTTGATGACCACTGGAGAGTCTGGCTCTCAACAGATGAGGAGGTCACTGCGAAAATTCTTGTCAATGCCGCTGGTCCGTGGGTCAACAGAGTCAGCAGACTTATTACCCCTTCCCCGCCAATGATGAATATCCGGCTGGTTCAGGGCAGTCATCTGCTGCTTGATCGCCCCTCTCCCGGCTTTATCTATACCGAATCACTGGATGGGCGGGTGATGTTTTTCCGCCCCTGGCGGGGCAGGACACTGGCGGGCACCACCGAGACTCCCTTTCCATACAGCCCTGACAGTCATGACGATCCGGCACTGGCCGCACCGACTGAGAGTGAGATCAGCACTATTCTCGCCACCTACAACCGCTACTTCCCCGACAGCCCGTGCGACAGAAGCGACATCGTCCTTACCTGCTGCGGTCTGCGGGTACTGCCGGAGGATGAAGATGCAGCCTTCCTTGCCAGCCGCGAGACGGTGATTCTGTGCGATAATAAGAAGCAGCCTGCCTATCTGGCCATCTACGGCGGCAAGCTGACAACATACCGGAAAGAGTCCGGGAAGGTGCTGCGGCTGATTATGCGCAGCATCGCACCACCGGAAGTCAGAAGCACCAGGGATATTCCTTTGCGTTAATTTACCGCTGCGGGAACATTCACACTCAATCCATTCTCTCCCACCTGAAATGGATATGGATAATCAGGCTCAGGATAGCGGCAAAGAAGCACCAGACTGAAAAGAACGCCTGTGTGTAAAACCAGTAAGAGACAAAGAAGAAAGCCAGTACCATCAGCCCGAAAAGCCTGATCAGCGGATGGCTGGAGAAGAGTGCAACGATACAGGTGGCCGCGATGTAGAGCACCATCATCGGCCAGTCGTAGAAAAACGGCGTCACATAGATGATATGCCGGTCCACGACCGCCATCAGCGGCTGTGTGGCGACCAGCGCCATCAGCAGCATGGCAGCCACAACACCGGCGGCACGGAAACCCCACATTGTATTTCTGCGCCACGGCTCGATCTTTCGCCCCGATGTTCTCTCCATCAGTGCAATGGCATACGGCACATAGGCTGGCCACAGCAGATGCGAGAACATCGTAAACAGATAGGTCGTGATGGTTCTGAGCAGCACCATATCGTACTGCATCGAGAGCCAGAGCACGCCTTCAACACCCTGCTGAATCCCGAACAGCAGCGGAATTGCCGCGAATGGCCACTCAGCCCGTCTCCTCTCCCCGCACACTACCCGCTTCAGTGTCACTGTACCGAGCGCGATCAATGACCCCCCGACTACGAAACTTGCTGTTGCTGAAAAACACATCACACCTGCTACCGGTTATCCCGCTCACCAGCAAGCTATTCATCTGCCAAAGGAAGATGCTGATTTATTGCCATCCTGGCAAAAATCAGAACACGAAAGAAAAAACGTGGTTTTCCTTTCGCTTACACAAGATTGCAGGACAGCAATCTTGCACGGGCTTTCCGCCCGAAAGGGGCCAT
>JAVVEJ010000011.1:7187-60048 GCA_032251395.1 Mariprofundaceae bacterium | reverse complement strand
AAGGACCAAAACCAATCCCATTATATAAACGCATGGTTGTTCCAACCGTGAAGAGGGGTGTCCCGAATAGAATGTCGCTTATGGCTGCGGATTCTACCCGTAGCTTTAACCGTAGTGCGGAAGGGTGATGAATTCAATTGCACTAGCATGCCAAATTAGTGCAATACCCTACTAGATTAAGTACCATCTGCACTATTATTCCGCTGCGGGCCTTGATCGGTGTAGTTTCTTTACCAGGTTGTGCGCTTCTAGGTGAGTATACCGGTTTGCCATTTGAGCGGTTGAGTGGCCAGTCATAGCCATGACTTCTGATGTGCGCCAGCCCATTTCAAAAAGGCGAGTGGTTGCTTCATGTCGCAAATCATGAAAATGAAGGCCGGCGATTTTTAGATTGTCACATAGTCTTTTGAATTGTTTGGAAACCTGATCCGGACGCACGCTGATTACTTTGCCATCAATATTTCGTGGAAGACTCTTTAGCTCAGTTAGCGCTGCCAGCGACAAGGGTACGGTTCTTACTTTGGTTTTACTGTCTTCTATTGGAATGTAGACAACACAATTTTTCAAATCCACCCATTTCCAGCTCATGTTCGCAATTTCTGAGCGGCGCATGGCAGTTTCAAGTGCCAAAAGGATTGTTGTTTTGAGCCAGTGTGGAGATGCAAAGGATTTGCAGCCTTCCATCAGACGGTTTTCTTCGCCAGGAAGAAGCCGCCGCTCTCTGGCATCATTTTTCACGGATGGCTTTTGAGCTGATTTGACTGGATTGTGCAAACCCTCCATTCCCCAGGACGAAGCTGCGACTGTGTAAAGGTGGCTGATGAGTGCCAACTCCAGCCTGATTGTGTTGTTTCTGACGTTGTCATTTTCACGATCAGTTATGTATTCAGCAATATCCCGTGATCGGATATGTGCAAGTTTTTTTCTGGAGAGTGAGTTTTTCTTGATGGTTCTGGAACGGCTTTTTTCGATTTTATATGAATTTCCTTTTTTACGGGGTGACACGGTCTCGACATATCGATCAAGAGCCTCGGCAAGAGAAGTCTTTTCTGCCTCCGAATTGTCAAAGAAAATCCCTCGGTCAATTTCACCCTCGACTTTCCTCGCCCATCTTTCCGCATCTTCCTTGTAGCTGAAGGTCTCCGTGACCTTGTAGCCTTTTCGGTTAATCCTCACTCGCCATTGATAATTACCACGTTTATCGATGCTGGCCATACATGCTCCTTATCCCTGACGATAAGTGTAGCGAGTTGTCCATATATTGTCCAAAAAGTATCAAGAAGGAAAAATGCCATGGGTTTATGGGATGATAAAACCCGCATAAGTTACTGATAAATAAGTGGTACCGAGGGCCGGAATCGAACCGGCACGGCCGCAAAGCCATTGGATTTTGAATCCAACGTGTCTACCAATTCCACCACCCCGGCATAAGAGAATCTGGTTGCAGGTAAAACGCGCGGAAGCATTGTCCCGGCTACCCACTGTGTCAAGCTTCCGGCTTTTGATGCAGAAAATGCCGGCCAGCCTGCAGTCGCTGCTATTGCTATAATACAGAAGCAATATTTTAGTTGGGGTGTAGAGTAGGAGTTCATGGTAAAGCAACTGTCAGATTCCGGTTTTGATGCCATCATTGTGGGTGCAGGTGTGGTGGGAAGCGCATTGGCGCTGCAGCTCGGCACTCTTGGCCATCGTGTTGCTGTCGTTGATTACCGGACTCCCGGCTATCAATCCGGCGATCCTGAGCGGGTGGTTGCGCTCTCATATGGATCCAGATGTTACCTTGAGGCCCTTGACGTATGGCAGGGCGTAGAAGATGCCGGCGCAGGCCTGATTCGTCGTATCCTTGTAACAGAGCCCGGCAGCACCGGCCTGGTCAGTATGGATGTCGATGATGCAAAAAATATGGCCCGGCATGTCGATGCGCTCGGTTATGTGGTTGAGATGGGGCATCTGCTGAAACCTCTGCATGAGCGTATGAAGGGGCGGGTCAGCCTGTTCTGTCCGGCATCAATTACGAAGCTCGACTTTGGAGATGCAGAGAGACAGGCAGAGGTTCAGATCAGCCATGAAGGCAGGAGTGTCGTACTGCAAGCCTCTCTGCTGATCGGAGCCGATGGCACCAACAGCCAGATACGACGTATGGCGGGGATCGGGACAAAGGGGTGGGATTATAACCGTTTTGGCCTTGTGCTCTCCGCCGGCTGTGAACACGGGCACAGTGATGTGGCCTATGAGTGCTTCCGTGAATCGGGCCCGCTTGCGCTTCTGCCGATGGCTGATGGCAGATTCTCTGTTGTCTGGGCATTGGCTCCCTCTGAGGCGGTACGTCTGCTGGAAATGCCGGAGCCGGTATTCATAAAAAAACTGGAGAAGGCAGCAGGCAGCGATGTTATTGGCCGAACCGGTTTTATCACAGCCATCGGCAGACGCTTCTGCTTTCCGCTGGAGCTGACCATTGCCGAGTGCTATGCCAGGCCTCGCCTGGCGCTGATTGGTAATGCTGCACACACGATTCATCCGGTTGCCGGGCAGGGGATGAATCTCGGCCTGCGTGATGCGGCAGTGCTGGCCGAAGTGCTCTCATCCGAACTGGCCCGTATTGATCCGGGTGCGCCGATCCTGATGCAGGCCTATGCGGAAAAAAGACGGCCGGATGTGATGGCAGTGTCAGGCTTTACCGAATCACTGACCAGCCTGTTTGCAGTCTCCCTGCCAGGGGCCCGACAGGTTCGCAGCCACACGCTGGATACACTGCAGAAAACGGTGTCGGTCCGGGCGCTGCTGCTTCGTCAGGCGGCAGGTATCGGCCAGTTGGCATCGATAAAGATGCCCGGAGAGCTTTCCGGAAAAGATGCTGGAAAGCGGACTGAAAACCGGGCCGAAAAGGGGGCAGCATGAGCAGGCCCCTGGAACAGGTTGATCTGGTTATTGTCGGCGGCGGCATGGTGGGGATGGCTGCGGCCTGTGCCCTGAAGGATTCAGGCTTGCATGTGGTGGTGGTTGAACGCTCCGAGCCTGTTGTGAGGCAGTCACTCGGTCGCGATTGCCGGGTGAGTGCCATTGTGACGGGCAATGTCCGTATCCTTCAGAACATGGGTGTCTGGGAGCATATTAAGGATGCCGGGCCGATGCATGCCATGCGCATCTGGGATGATCAGAGGCTGGGCGGGATCCGTTTTGATGCCTGTGAAATCGGTGAGGATGCACTGGGTTATCTTGTTGAGAACTCGAAACTGCAGGCAGCCATGCTGAAGGCGGCACACCTGAGCGACTCAATCGATATCTGCTGCCCTGCGGTGATTGATTCAGTTGTGTGGCACAGTGACCATGTCGAGGTGCGTCTGGATGACGGGCGCGGCTTCTCCACACCGCTGATTGTCGGCGCTGATGGCGCTCACTCATGGCTGCGTAACCGGGCGGAGATCGGTATCTGTTCGCATGACTACGGCCAGAAGGGGATTGTGGCGACTGTTCGTCCGCAGATGTTTCACCATGGCATCGCCTTTCAGCGTTTTCTCTCCACCGGGCCACTGGCCATGCTGCCGCTGAGTGGCGGGCTCTGCTCGATTGTCTGGAGTGCCGGGCATGATGAGGCGGAGCGCCTGATGACATTGGATGATGTGGCTTTTCTGGAGGATCTGAATCTTGCCTTCGGACCAGTTCTCGGCAGGATTGAAGAGACAGGTGAAAGGGCCGCTTTTCCTCTGGTAGCCCGCCTTGCCCGTCACCTGGTGCGCCCTCGTCTGGCTCTGATTGGCGATGCCGCCCACACCATCCACCCGCTGGCAGGACTCGGGGTCAATCTCGGTTTGCGTGATGCGATGGTGCTGGCACAGGAGATTACGGATGCGAAGCGTTTCAGGGAGGACTGGGGTGAGCCGGAAGTGCTTGAGCGTTACATGAAACAGCGCCTTCCCGATATCCTGACTATTCTTGGCGCCATGGAGGGCTTTCATCAGCTCTTTACCCACAACTGGCCGGGACTTCCCGAACTGCGCGGTCTGGGTATGCGACTGGTTGGGAACAGCGGCCCGATCAAGCATATCCTGATGCGCAATGCTACCGGCCTGAGCCTGCCTGTTCCCGGGCAGATAAGCTGAAACCGACGCTTTCCCCCTTCAGATGCGTTGCTGCACTGAGCAGTGCAGGAGAAGATGTCGACGACTGCATGGCGGAGATTGTTATTTATTGAAAATGATCCGGGATAGCAGTGTATCCGAATCTTTTCCAGAATGGATTTGCACGAATCGTATTTACGCATCAGTTTTCGCCTGTGAACCACTCTATAATCCGTGAAACAGTCCTGTGACTGAAAATGTGATCCATATTCTCTCACCCCAGGTGGCCAACCAGATTGCTGCCGGTGAGGTGGTAGAGAGGCCTGCTTCTGTCGTCAAGGAGCTGGCGGAGAACAGCCTCGATGCCGGAGCCTCCCATATTACCGTTCGTATCGAAGGCGCAGGGAAAAAGCGCATGGAGGTGGAGGATGATGGCTGTGGTATGTCTCCCGCTGATGCCGAACTGGCACTGAAGCGTCATGCCACCAGTAAAATATCAACTGCCGATGATCTGCACCATATCGCCAGCCACGGCTTTCGTGGCGAGGCGCTGCCATCAATTGCCTCCGTATCCAGATTCCGTATGCACACCTGCCTGACCGGAAGCCATGAGGGCGTTGAGCTTCGTGTAAACGGGGGTGACGTTCAGGCTCGTCCGGCTGCTCCCCGCAGGGGAACACGGATTGAAGTGCTCGATCTTTTTCTGAATACACCGGCACGGCTCAACTTTATGCGTACCGACAAAACCGAAGAGGCAGCCATTATCGAGACCATGCGTGGCCTGGCAATCTGCAATTTCGGCGTCGCTCTGCGGCTGGTGGTGGATGGGCGTGATCGTCTGCTCTGCCCGGTCGGGCAGAGCGAAAGAGAGCGTGTGGTTGCCGTAATGGGCAATGAGTTTGCCGAAAACAGTATCGACCAGAACATCAAACATGAGGGGATGCTGATATCCGCGCATCTGGGGCTTCCCACCTATCACCATCGTGACAGTTCACGCATGCTCTTTCTGGTCAATGGCCGGGTGGTTCGGGATAAACAGCTGATTGCAGCACTTCGGGCAGGTTACCGTGATGTGATGTTTCATGACCGCTATCCGGTTGCAGTGGTACGGGTCGAGATGGACCCGGCCAGTGTCGATGTCAATGTGCATCCGGCCAAGCGTGAGGTCCGTTTCAAATCGCCGCAGTCAGTGCGTGCGGGGATTGTCAGTTGTGTGCGTGCAGCCATTGAGCGGATGGGGCAGATGGTCTCATCCATGCCGGGCAATCAGGCACTGGACTCCATGCGGAGGGGGAGCCCTGTTCCGTTCTCACCTGAGACAATCAGTTCATTTGCAGCCATTTCACCCGGAAGAATCATGGGATCCGGAGCCTCATCCTCCGATCTCCAGCATCAGCTGTTTTCTTCTTCGTTGCGTGAACCGGGCGCAGACTATGATGCTTCGGAATCAATCAGGCTGGGGGAGCCGCTGGCACAGATCCACAGCTGCTATATTCTGGCCCAGTGTGAGAATGGCGTGGTTCTGGTGGATCAGCATGCCGCACATGAACGGATCACTTATGAGAAACTCAAATCTCAGCTGGATCGTGGCAAGCTGGCGGCACAGATCATGTTGACCCCGGCAGCCTGGCAGCCGGGCCTGCAAATTGCGGCATGGCTGCACGATCATGCAGAGGAGCTGAGCCTGTTCGGTGTTGATCTGGATCAGACAGGAGAAGATTCGTTCCTGATCCGTTCGGTTCCTGCACTGCTGGCCAAAGAGTCGCCTGTTGAACTGGTGGCTGAGCTTGTGGATGCCTGCATGCTGATCGGCTCAGTAAGTGAGGGGCGAAGCAGAGTGCTGGAGCGCTGGCTTGGTAACCGGGCCTGCAAAGGCTCAATCAAGGCCGGCCGGACGTTGTCGACCCGGGAGCAGGAGGCGCTGCTGCGTGAGATGGAGAAGACGCCCAACATCGCCCAGTGCAATCATGGCCGTCCCACCTATGTGCGCCTCTCCCTGAACGATCTGGACCGTCTGTTCGGTAGAAAGGAGTGATGCTTGGCATCCATGCTTCGCCCGGCCTTGCTGCGCCTTTCAGGCGTCCAATTCTACAATCCTGTAGAATTATGAGTTTTTTGATTCGTCAAACACGTCCTGTGTTTTCCTTGAGCCACTCCGCAAAAGCGTGGTTTTGCTACGTTCACAATCTAATGGGTTCGATTGCCACACCTCCATGTGCGGATGAGGGCGCTTTATCAGATGAGTGAGATCAAAACATTGAAGGCTATTGCTCTGATGGGGGCGACAGGAACAGGTAAATCGGCACTGGCCATGAAGGTGGCTCAAATGTTTCATACCTGCATTATTGCATGTGACTCCATGCAGCTCTACCGCGGACTCGATATCGGCACGGCCAAGCCATCGGCCGAAGAGCGGCAGGCAGCTCCCCATTTCATGATCGACTGTGCCGACCTGTCGGACACTTACTCAGCCGCACGCTGGGCGGATGAGGCAGCCGATGTCATCGACATGGAGAACAGTAAAGGCAATGTGCCGCTTGTTGTCGGAGGTACGGGCATGTATCTGAGAGCCTTGCTTGAGGGCTTTGCAGATATTCCGGCAGAAAAGCCTGAAGTGCGGGAGCAGCTGCAGGCGTTGCAGAAAGAGCATGGTACAGCGCATCTGCATGCCATGCTAAGCAGCGTTGATCCGGTCATGGCTGCAAGGCTTCATGCAGGAGACAGGCAACGCATCATGCGTGCGCTTGGTGTTTTTCAGAGCAGCGGCAAGACTCTCTCTGACTGGCAGGCAGAGAGCCATTCCACTGCCCGTGAAATTGAGTGTCCGGTGATCGTGCTGGAGGTGGAGCGCGGGATTCTGAGAAATCGTATTGCAGAGCGATTCGATGCGATGATGGCTGCCGGCTGGCTGGATGAGGTGCGCTGGCTGGATGAGCAGCATCTTGGTGAGATGCATCCGGCGGTTCGTGCTGTGGGCTATCGTCAATTGCTCGGGCATCTGCATGGTGAGTGTTCACTTCAGCAGGCCGTACGGGATGGCATTACGGCGACCCGAAGGTATGCCAAGCGTCAGCAGACATGGTTTCGCAACCAGACGCCGGATGCCACCTTCGGAGAGGCGGAGGTCTGTTTCAATGCTGTATATGAGGTTCTAAAGTCGTGATATTTTTTAGCAGAGCAACTCCGCCCATGGATTACCCCAGGGCACCATCTCTTGCGCAGCACCCCAGGGTGCCTTCTCTCTCGCAGGCTCGATTCACCTTGGCGCAATTCACCTTGGGGCGGCAAATCGAACATAGAGAGATTTGTAAGAAAGTGAAAATGATGCACGCCTTCCTGGCGTTTACCCTTGGGGCGGCTTACAGCCGTCCAAACGGCTCCTGCCTATTTGTCTCACTTTTCGCTTTCGATCGAGCAAAAAAGGCAGGAAGCCTTTTTGCGATGAAAAAAAATGCCTGAATTGACATCAACAGAGCGCATGAAGGATCGGGCGCTCTCCGTTCACCCGCAGATTGAGAGCCGGCACGATTATATCTCGATTTCGCGGCAGGAGGAGTTTGACCGGCTGGCGCTTGCCAGCGATTGCGACCTGCGTGATTCCATCTCCATTCCGGTCAGGCGCATGACAGCATCCACGCTGCTGGGCTCCGGACAGGTGGAGATGGTGGGCGAACAGGTGAAGATTCATGAGGCTGATGTGGTATTTGTCGACCATCAGCTCACTCCTGTGCAGCAGCGCAACCTGGAGAAGAGCTGGGAATGCAAGGTGGTGGATAGAACCGGCCTTATTCTTGAGATTTTCGCCGCACGGGCCAGAACCCGCGAAGGTGTGTTGCAGGTAGAGCTGGCCAGCCTTAACTATCAGATCAGCCGGCTTGTTCGCTCATGGACCCACCTGGAACGTCAGCGAGGCGGTTTCGGTTTTATGGGTGGCCCCGGTGAACGTCAGATTGAGCTGGATCGGCGCATGATCCGGACCCGTATCAAGTCGCTGGAGAAAGATCTGGCCCATGTCCGGCGTATGCGTGCCACTCAGCGGTCAGGCAGACAACGTAAGGAGATTGCTACTGTAGCGCTGGTCGGCTACACCAATGCAGGAAAATCCACACTGTTTAATCAGCTGACAGAAGCAACTGTATATGTGGCAGACAAGCTTTTTGCCACGCTTGATCCCACACTGCGCCTTCTGGAGCTGCCCGGAGGCAGACGTGTGATGCTCTCGGATACTGTGGGATTCGTGCAGGATCTTCCCCACGAACTTGTCGATGCGTTCAAGTCCACCCTTGAAGAGGTGACTGAAGCCGACCTGATACTGCATGTGCGTGATGCATCCGATCCCGGCAGTGCCGACCAGAAGCTTGTGGTCGAGGAGACGCTGGCTGAGCTCGGACTGGATGGGGATGATGCCCCGCCGGTTGTCGAGCTGCTGAATAAAATTGATCTTGTTCCGCAGACGCGTTCAAAAATCACACCTGAAATTTCAGGCAGCCGCGTGGCCATTTCAGCACTTACAGGAGAGGGCACGGATACACTTCTTGAACTGCTGTCGAAGTGGTGTGAGCAGGATAGTGAGGAGTTTACCCTGCAGATTCCCGTTTCTGACGGAAAAACCCTGGCCTACTGCCATGCGCATGGAAGGGTGCTGGCGCAGAAGGTGAAGGGGGATCAGCTGATGCTGACGGTACGCATGGCTTCCAGATATGCCTCGAAGGTGCGCTGACCGGAGCCTGTTAGGGAAGCGCTGATTAATCAGGCGCTTTTGCCCTGACGCTCTGATTTTTGCCAGGATGGCAATAAATCAGCATCTCCTTAGCAGACGAACCGGGCTGCCGCCCTGTGGAGGGGCCATGCCTGTCTGTTCCAGTGCTATTTCTCCACCTTTCCAAAACAGTGCTTTCACCTACAATAATGCCATGAAGTTTCCGGGATGCTCTCTTTTGATGCTCTTGCTGCTTTTTCTCGTTGCACTTGAATCGGCGCTTGCCGGTTGTGCGAAGCCGCAGGAGATGCGTGTCAGTGAGCAGCATGTGGTTGAGCAGGAAACTGAATCGACAGATGACCCGGCAACTCAACTTGCAGACGAATCAATCGCCGAATCAGCCGGCGAATCGATAGTCGAAACGGTACCTGCTGTTGAAGCCCGGCCCGATGCAGTAAAACCAGCGCAGCAGAAGCCGGTTGCTGTTGCCGATACAGCGCCTGCTGTCAGTCAGAAGGTTGAAGCCAGGCCGCCTGAAATCAGTATGGAACAGCTGATAGAGCGGTTAAAGAATACGGAAGCGATCGGATTTCTGACCAAGCTGGCTATTCGTTCCGATGTGCTTGATTTCAAGCAGTCAGTGGAGTCGTATCGGAAGCAAGGTGTGCTTGAGGAAAATGCGGAGATGTTGAGAGGTTACTTTAACGGGCTGCTGTTAAAGATTCTGGCGTTGCTGGAGCGTGATCCGGCCCTCTCCAGAGATATTCACCTTGCCCGTGAATCAATCTGGAAAAGTCTTGTGGAGGCGAAATCATGAAGACTCTTTTTGTAATTATGGCAGCACTTGTTCTGCCCGTTCAGGCCCAGGCCGTTACCCCGGCAGAGGATATTGCAACGACCATCATGCTGCGCGGTCACCCGTGTGGCGGCCCGGCAGTGACTCAGATTCAGGAGCAGAGCGATAGCGCGGGCAATCGAACCATTCGTGCTACCTGCCCCAACGGGTATCGCTATCAGGTGGATGTCAGCAGCGATGGGCGGGTGAGCGTCAAACGGCTGAATTAGAAGTAATGGTTTTGTGCTTATCCAATGATTGCAGGAGCTGCATGGGTGCTTATGAGACAGACTAATAGCAACTTTATTATCGATGTTGCCGCTTTCCTCGGCTTTGTCACCATGACGATAACCGGTGTGCTGATGCGATACATCCTGCCCCCCGGCAGTGGCCACTACTCAACAATATGGGGTCTTGACCGGCATGAATGGGGCAGCATCCATTTCTGGATATCGGTTGTTTTCTTTTCTCTGCTTGCCCTCCATCTGATACTGCACTGGCACTGGATTGTGACTGTTGTTACAGGCAGGCCCCGTGAAGGTTCGGGGTTTCGGGCCGGGCTGGGCGTTGTCGGGCTCGTAACTGTAATTGCCCTCTCCCTCTCCCTGCTTCTGACTCCGGTAGAAAGAGAATTGTCCGGCAAAGGAGTATCGTTTCGCAGCCTTCAACACGAAGACAATTCCATACGCGGCTCAATGACATTAAAGGAGATAGAAGCGGCAACCGGCGTACCATCCGCATATATTGTTGAAGCATTGAACCTGCCTGCGTCAGTATCAGAAAATGAGAGGGTAGGGCTGTTAAAAAGAGAGCATAACTTTGAACTTACCGATATCAGAGCAGTTATTACAGAATACAACGCAGGAAAGGAGAGGTGAGCAATCCTTCGGTTCGTCCGGCCTGCCCCGCTTAAAGGATTGCTGCCGGAATCAGTATGTTTTTTCTGATCTAGCCGACTGACTTGCGGGTGATGACCATCTTCTCACCGGTCATCTCCAGCATGGCGGAGCGGATGCCTTCGCGGCCGAGGCCGGAGTTTTTGGTGCCGCCATATGGCATGTGGTCCACGCGGTAGGTGGGGAAATCATTAATGACAACACCACCCACCTCCAGCGCTTCAATGGCATGCTGGATGGTGCGGAGGTCGTGGCTGAAAACGGCTGCCTGCAGGCCATACTCTGACCTGTTGATGCGCCGGATGGCCTCCTGTGCATCTTCAACCGGAGCAACGGTGACCACCGGGCCGAAAATCTCCTTGCAGCAGACCAGCATTGAATCCTTAACCTCAGTCAGAACCGTGGGTTGAATGACCAGGCCTCTGCCGGGCTTCAACCGTTCCCCGCCACAGGCAATATTAGCCCCGGATGTTACAGCCTCCCCGATCCAGGCAATGATCCGGTCGGCGCTTTCCGGTGTGATAACAGGGCCTGTGATGGTATCGCCATCCTGTGGATTGCCGGCTTTGGTTGCCTGTGTGTTTTCAATCAGCTTTTTAAGGAATGGTTCATAGACCTTTTTATGAACATAGATCCGCTGCACGGCAATACATGACTGCCCTGCGTGGGCAAAGCCGCCGAGTGCCAGCTGTCTGGCAGCCCGGTCAAGGTCTGCGTTCTGATCAACAAAACTTCCCGAATTACCGCCCAGCTCAAGAACAACCCGCTGTTTTTTTGCAAGCTGCTTCAATGCCCAGCCTGTTTCAGGGCTGCCGGTAAAGCTGAGCATCCTGATGGAATCACTCTTCAGCAGCAGCGGAATATCCTGATGCCTTATCGGCATGGCATTCACACTTCCGGCAGGAAAGCCGGCTTCACTGATAATACGTGCCAGAATCAGGGCGGATATCGGCGTTGCTGATGCCGGTTTAAGCAGCACGGGATTTCCTGTTGCCAGTGCCGGCGCCACTTTGTGGGCAACAAGGTTGAGCGGGAAGTTGAACGGGGTGATGGCAGCGATGGTTCCGATTGGTTCGCGTCTGGTATAACCCTCATATCCCTCTCCGCGAGCCATACCATCGAGCGGAATCTGCTCCCCGCAAAAGCGTTTGGCCTCTTCGGCCGCCCAGGAGAATGTGGTGATGGTGCGTTCAAACTCCTGTTCGGCAAACATGCGTGGTTTGCCTCCTTCGAGAATCAGCGCGTCAACAAGCTCTGTTCTGGCATCGTTCAGCCTCTCAACAACCTTGAAGAGCAGTTCCGCACGTTGATAACGGCTCATCACCTTGAGTTGCTTATAAGCCTTTTCACTGCCTGCCAGTGCCTCCCGAACCTGACGGCGCCCGGCAACAGAGACGGTGCCGACCAGCATGCCGTCATAGGGAGAGGTGACATCCAGCACTGCAGACATCCCCTGGCGGGCTTCACCGTTAAGCCAGAGATAAAAGTGCGGAACCTCAGGTTCGGAGTTGGCCGGCAGGCCGTGCTTGTGTGCTAACATAGAAGTGATTATAGCATGGATTTATCCTTGTAGCGGAGATGCGCCGGCATGGGTACACTCCCGCTCCCATGAATCAGGCGCGTATCCGAAACTTCTCCATTATTGCCCATATCGACCACGGCAAATCGACTCTGGCCGATCGTCTTATTGAAGAGACCGGTGCGCTCTCCCAGCGCCAGATGAAGAAGCAGGTACTCGACTCCATGGCTCTGGAGCAGGAGCGTGGCATCACCATCAAGGCACAGACTGCAACGCTTCGTTACAGGAGCAGGGCAGGCGAAGATCTGATTTTCAATCTGATTGATACACCCGGGCATGTTGATTTTACCTATGAGGTTTCGCGTTCCCTGCAGGCATGCGAAGGAGCGCTGCTGATTGTCGATGCCGCACAGGGTGTTGAGGCGCAAACACTGGCCAATGTCTATCTGGCGCTTGAAAATGATCTGGAAATAATTCCAATCATTAACAAAATCGACCTTCCATCAGCTGATGTCGAGGAGGCGCGCCGCCAGATTGAAGATATTATCGGTCTCGACGCCTCCGAAGCGATTCCTGTTTCAGCCAAAACCGGCCAGGGTATTCATGATGTGCTTGAGGCTATTGCCAACAGGGTTCCATCACCGAAAGGCGACAGGGACGGCAAGGTGCAGGCGCTGATTGTTGATTCGTGGTTTGACAACTATGTCGGTTCGGTTGCTCTGCTGCGCGTGGTTAACGGTTCGATTCAAAAGGGTCAGAAAATCCGGCTGATGTCGAACAGACGGGCTTATGAAGTACAGGATGTGGGCGTGTTTGAGCCGGCTCCGGTTTCACGCAAGGAGTTACAGACTGGCGAAGTGGGCTTTATGATCTGTGGCATCAAGAGACTGGCCGACCTGCGTGTCGGTGATACCGTAACCCTTGAAAAAGATCCTGCCGACAGGCCACTGCCTGGCTTCCGGGAGCCGAAACCGATGGTTTTTTCAGGCATGTATCCGGTGGATTCGCACGATTATGGTGAACTGCGCGATTCGCTGGAAAAGCTGAATATGAATGATCCTGCCTTTACCTTTGAGGCAGAGAGTTCCACCGCCCTTGGCCTGGGGTTCCGCTGCGGCTTCCTTGGCATGCTGCATATGGAGATCATTCAGGAGCGGCTGGAGCGCGAATATGATCTTGATCTGATTTCAACGGCACCATCGGTGGTCTATCGCATTACCCTGAATGACGGCAACGTACTGGAAATTTCGAATCCGAGCGAATTCCCGGACCCTACACTGATTAAAACCATTGAAGAGCCAAAGGTTCTGGCCCATATATTCCTGCCCAATGAATTCGTCGGTTCGATGATGAAACTGTGTCAGGATCGGCGTGGCTCCCAGCAGGATATGAAGTTTATCTCTGAAAACCGGGTGATGCTGACCTACACGCTTCCTCTGGCGGAGATGGTGATCGATTTTTATGACAAGCTGAAATCGATATCCCGCGGCTATGCCTCGATGGATTATGAGCTTGCAGGATTTGAAGCCGATGATGTGGTGAAGATGGACGTGCTGGTGCATGGCGAACCGGTGGATGCGCTTTCGCTGATCGTTCACCGCTCGATTGCCGAATCCCGTGGTCGCGATCTGGTGAAAAAACTGCGCCAGCTGATTCCGCGGCATCAGTTCGATGTGCCCTTGCAGGCTGCGATTGGTGGCCGTATCTTGGCCCGGGAGACTGTCAAGGGCGTTCGGAAGAATGTAACTGCCAAGTGTTATGGTGGTGATATCACCCGTAAACGGAAACTTCTGGAGAAGCAGAAGAAGGGTAAGAAGCGGATGAAGTCGATTGGCAGCGTTAACGTTCCGCAGGAGGCATTCCTGGCGGTGCTGAAACTGGGGGAGGAGTAGATGACGGCAAAGAAACCCATATGGCGTGAATGGCTGGAGAGCCTGATCATTATTGCCCTGCTTGCTGTCGTGATCCGCAGCTTCATTGTTGCTCCGTTCAAGATTCCATCATCCAGCATGGTGCCGACACTTGAAATCGGGGATTACCTTTTTGTTCTGCGCTACTCCTATGGCTTCCGTATTCCGCTAACTGACATCCAGCTGGCCCCTTCACCTGCCAGCCGCGGAGATGTGGCAGTATTCGATTACCCGGAAGACCGGAGCAAGGATTATATAAAACGTATTGTCGGCATTCCCGGCGACAGAATCCGTTATGATAAAAACAGGCTTTATATAAATGACAAACCGATGCCACTCAGGGAGCAGGGCAGGAGAGCCTACTACCTCTCTGATGGCGGTGTGGATATGTCCGTTCAGTTCGAAGAGCAGCTGTTTGATCTGCAGCACTCTGTACTCCTCAAGGAGTTCTCCATCAAGGATGGTGAGTGGGAAGTGCCTGCCGGGCACTATTTTGTTCTTGGGGATAATCGTAATAACTCCCGCGATTCCCGATTCTGGGGTTTTGTTCCGCAGGAATATCTGGTAGGAAAGGCTGCTATTATCTGGTGGTCCTGGGATCATCCCAAGGGCGAGGTGCGCTGGGATCGTCTCGGGTCACTGATTCGCTAGCCGGGCAGGAGTTATTGAGGTAATTGCAATGAAGAATGAACAGGGTTTTTCGACTATTAAGCTGCTATTCTGGGGAGCCGTGATTGGTTTCGGTGTAATGGCCGGCTACAAAATTATCCCCGTCTACAATGCGCAATGGAAAGCGCAGGATGCATTCGAGGCGATCGCCAGAAACATGGCGGACAAAGATGAAATCAGAATCCGCAAACGACTGCCTGACCTGTTTAAAATGAAGTACCTTGCGCGAGGAGATCTGCCGCAGGAGTTTTATGATAATATCGTGATTCGTGCGGATGGTGGCCAGGTTGAGATCTCTTCCGAATACCATGTCACGGTATGGCTTCTTGGCCCTGTTGAGGATCCGGACATTGACCCGGACTCAGACTACTCTGAAGCTGATCTGAAGGGTATGGACAAAATACGCCACAAGCTGCGTCAGGACTACCATTTCAAGCCATATGCCAAAACTCCCTGATGATAAAACAGTGGCGTTGATTCAACAGGCCACCGGTTACCATTTCAAGAACCCGCCACTGCTAAAGCGTGCTTTAACACACCGCTCGGCATCTTCCGGGCACATGGAGCGTCTGGAGTTCCTCGGTGATGCGGTGCTGGGGCTGGCCATTGCTGAATATCTGCATGAGCATTTCCCTCAATATAC
Organism: Mariprofundaceae bacterium; assembly: GCA_032251395.1. GTDB lineage: Bacteria > Pseudomonadota > Zetaproteobacteria > Mariprofundales > Mariprofundaceae > WSZY01. The sequence continues at coordinate 44,819 of JAVVEJ010000011.1, read as the reverse complement.
GGAAGGTGAACTTTCGAGAATGCGTGCTGCACTGGTTAGAAAAGAGAGCCTGATGCGTGTCGCAACGCTCTGGCAGCTCGACCACCTCCTTATTGTTGGCGAAGGGGAACGAAAAGAGGGGCGTCTGAAATCCAGATCCATTGCTGCCAACGGAGTCGAGGCATTGATTGGTGCCGTATTTCAGGAGTCCGGCTGGAATGAGGCGCGGCTTTTGATTATGCGTGCGTGGCATCCGATGCTGGAAGCGGTTGATGTTGATGCTGTTCTTGATTCCAAGAGCCGTCTGCAGGAGTTTACTCAGGGCAGGGGCTGGGGTCTGCCTGATTACCAGGTGACTGATCACGGAGCGGGAAAATCACCACGTTTTTCGGCCCGTTGCAGCGTTAATGGTGAATGGCTGGGCAAAGGCTCAGGGAACCGGAAAAAAACGGCAGAACTCAATGCCGCCGACCAGGCGTGGGAAGCACTCGGCAGCAAACAGAATTAGGCCCCGAAAGGGCCCTCTTCCATAATTCCGGTGAAAACGGCAGTCGCTTCATTCGCAGGCATGGCCGGATGCCACAGCATATAAAAAAATTACTTTTTTGTTGTAAGTAGCCAGCTTTCCATTCTATATTGGGAACTGACCACTGTTTACTCCTGGTAAGCAGTATGAAACAGAGAGGATGATGGTTGTTGATATGCTTTTCATGCCGTTTATAAATAACAGATTGAGGAACATTGAAATTCCTGCGCCGTGAGAAAAAGTCAAACCCTTCATTAAGACAGCCTCATCGGGAGAAGAGCTTATGAAAGATTTAATTTGGGACGACACGCTAAGCGTCCAGATTCCGGAAATAGATGAGGATCACCGCAGGCTTGTGGAGCTGTTCAATATTCTCAACCATGCTGTTATGGAAGGAGCTTCGCCGGACTATATTGAAGCTGTGATAGATGAACTGATAAGCTGTACTGTCTGGCATTTCAGGCACGAGGAGCGATTGATGCTCAAGCATGGGTATGAAGGCCTTCCGTTCCACAAGGCGGAGCATCAGGAGCTGATCGAGTGCGGCAGGTTACTGCAGCAGAAGTTCCTGCAGCAGGGCAAATCGGCCTCGAATGAAGATATCAGATTTCTGGAACAGTGGTTAACCGGGCATATCCTCGGTGCCGATATGGATCTGGGCTCATATCTTGCCAGGGAGATTTAGGGCCGCTGAGAAAGCCGATCGCACTCTGCCGGCTCCGTGGAGCTTACAGTTGCAGCCAGCATGTTCAGTAGCGTTCATTGCCGGCAGGCATCTGTTCAGCGCTCCGGCTAAAAATCAGCTTGCGCAAAACGTCAACTGCAGCAATGCCCGGAGACCGGCTTTGGCTGCCGGTTCAAGTGCGCATTAAACGCTGCTTTATCTGATGCGGTGGCAGATGATAAAACCTGCGATGCGGAATCCGATGCTGTCACCGGCCGGTAAAGTTTTTGCCTGTCTATTCCCGGACCTAACGCTACTCTTCGCCCATGAGCGATGAACCGATAGAAGATTACGGTAAAAAAACAGGCGAAGAGTTCCGCTGTGGTACGGTTGCACTGCTCGGCCGACCCAATGTGGGAAAATCGACATTAATGAACAGAATTGTGGGCGCAAAAGTGGCGATTGTAACACCCAAGCCGCAGACAACCCGCCACCGTATCCTGGGCATCTATACAGATGAAAAATGCCAGCTTGTTTTTGTCGATACGCCGGGTATCCATAAGGGAACCAAACAGTTAAACAGAAACATGGTTCGTATCGCCTATGCAGCGGCTCAGGAAGCCGATGTTCTGGTGGTGATGCAGGATGTGACCAGGCCGCTGGATACGGGAACCCGTAACCTGATTGAGCGTTTTGCTGACGGCTCACTTACCCAGCCCCGTATTCATGTGCTGAACAAGATTGACAAGATCAGAAGAGATGATCTTCTGCCACGCCTTCAGGCGGTTCAGAAGCTTGACCCTGATGCGGTTGCCTATATACCGCTCTCTGCATCAAAAGGGACCCAGATTGATGCGCTGGTCAAAACAGTGACGAATCTTCTTCCGGAAATACCACCGCTCTACGACCCGGAGTGGTTTACCGACCAGAGTCAGCGGCAGCTGGCTGCCGAGTATGTTCGCGAGCAGGTCTTTCTGGCCATGCATGAGGAGATTCCGTTCCAGACTGCGGTCGATATTGAAGGCTTCCACGAGGCAGGCGCCGGTATTGAGATTGAGGCGGTGATCCTTGTCGGCAATGAGCGGCATAAGCCGATGCTGATCGGCAGGGGCGGCGAACGCATGAAAATGATCGGCACCAGTGCACGAATGGGGCTTGAGGAGCTGCTCGGCTGCAAGGTGAACCTGAAGCTGTGGGTGAAGGTGCAGCCTGACTGGTTTGACAATGCTGCCCGGCTGAATGAACTGGGGCTCGATGGCTGAAGTCAGGGATAATGCTCTGCTGCTGAGGCGGATACCCTATAGTGACACATCTCTGGTCTGTCACTTCCTGACCGGGGAGCATGGGCGCATTGCACTGATGGCTCGTGGTGCAAGACGTGCCAAAAGCCCGTTCAGGGGCGCTCTGGAGCCTCTGTATCTGCTAAATATCCGCTGGCGTATGGGCCGGACGGGCATGGGGACACTGGTAGATGTCGAACGCGGGTCCCGGCTATTGAATGAGGTTCAGGATCTGGATGGCCTTGAACTGTGTGCTCTGGCATCAGGCCTTTTTCAGGAGGGTGATCCGCACGGCTATAACGAGCTCGTTGACGTGATGGCAGTGATGCGTGACCGCCCTGCAGATTCCGCTCTCTATTGTGCCGTATGGCGGTTGCTGGAGTTAAGCGGATGGGTCAGCGGTTTCGAACACTGCTGGATCTGCGGCAGCAAGGTGGATGCAACACACCCGATGGTGTGGCATGAGAACCAGCTTGCCTGCAGCTCCTGCGGAAAAGGTATTATACTCTCCGCAGGAACAAGAAAAGGGATTGCGGCACATCTTCACCGGAGCAATATTCGATTGAGTCAGCAGGATCTTTCAAGCTGGCGAAGGATGATTCAGGATGTGCTGCGGCAGCATGGCGTCAGGCCACTATCCTCTACAGGTCAGGAGCAGGAATGAATTTAGGTGTAAACATTGATCACGTGGCGACCCTTCGCCAGGCACGGTTAACCCGATATCCGGATCCCGTTGAGGCGGCAAAAATATGTATGGCCGCCGGTGCAGACGGGATTACGGCACATCTGCGTGAAGACAGACGCCATATTCAGGATGCTGATATGGAGACGCTGGCAGCCATGGATCTGCACCTCAATATGGAGATGGCTGCTGAAAACGAAATGGTGCTGATCTGTGAACGGTTGCGGCCTGCTGCCTGCTGTCTGGTTCCGGAAAAGCGCGAGGAGCTGACTACGGAAGGGGGGGTGGATGTGGCCGCCCATATACCACGGCTCAGATCCGTTGTTGGCAGGCTTACCGATGCAGGTGTACGTGTCTCCATGTTTATCGACCCGGTAAAAGAGCAGATAGAGGCCTGCAGGGCGATCGGGGCGCCGGTAGTCGAGCTGCACACCGGGCACTATGCAAATCTGACAGGTGCAGCGCAGGCTGCGGAGCTGGCAATGATTGCCGATGGTGCGAAGCTGGCGGCGGATATCGGACTGATTGTGCATGCGGGGCATGGCCTGACGGTTGAAAATACGCCTGCCATCGTGGCGATTGCCGAAATAGAGGAGCTCAATATCGGCCATGCCATTGTCGCAGACGCACTGTTTAAAGGGCTTGCACAGGCCGTGGCTGATTTCAAAGCGGTAATGCAGCGCAGATGAGTATTTTAGGTATCGGGACGGATCGTGTTGTGATTGAGCGGGTGGAGCGTTCGCTGAACCGCTTTGGAGACCGTTTTATCCGGCGAATCTATACCGATGCCGAACATCAGCAGGCGCTTGGCAAGGGCAACAGCGTACGCCGGCTGGCCATGCTCTTTGCCGCCAAGGAGGCGGTTTCGAAGGCGCTGGGAACAGGATTTCATCAGGGTGTGACTCCCAAATCGATTGAAACCATTCATCAGGCCTCCGGAAAGCCGGCAATCAATCTTTACGGTGCTGCCCGGAAGAGGGCTGATGCCCTGGGCGTTACACAGGTGCACGTGTCTCTGACCGATGATGATGGCGTGGCAATGGCGTTTGCCATTGCCGAGTTGTAGTTCACAAACATGAATAGCGGGCACCATGGAGAGTTCGAGCTGATTCAGCAGGCATTCCGGGATGGTTCCCCCAAACCCCATGCAGCCACATCAGTCGCTAACGGCGATGATGCATCCGTGCATGCCATTGCCAATGGTATGGAGCTTGTCGTCAGTACCGATGCATCGGTCAGCGGCGTCCACTGGCCTGAGCGCTTTCCGCTTCATCTGGCTGCTGACAGGGCGACCTGCGCTGCTCTCTCCGATCTCGCCGCCATGGGTGCTGAAGCGTGCTGGGCCTGGGTCTGTGTAATGTCCGCTTCACCGGATGAGCTTGTTGAGCTCGGTAAGGGCGTGAATGCGGCCCTGACACGCTATTCGGTGGAACTCTCCGGCGGAGATACTGTTTACTCGCCTGTTAATGCGCTCACTGTAACCGTGGGCGGCATGGTTCCCGCTGGCAAGGCAATGTGCCGTAACCGGGCAAGGAGGGGGGATGGCGTCTGGATTATCGGCAGGGCGGGATTTGCAGCGCTTGGACTCAAGCAGTGGATGGCCGGAATGGAAGAGGGTTATTTCAAACGCTATTTTGAAGAGATAAAACCGAAACTGGAGCAGGGGGTCCGCCTGCGGGATCTTGGTGTTCGCTGCTGCATCGATGTCAGCGATGGCATACTGCAGGATGCTTCTCATGTGGCCCGGGCTTCACAGGTCGGTATGACACTGGAGCTGTCGCGCTTTCCCGGCTGGGAGCTGCTCTGTCATAAAGTGGGTGAGGAGAGTGCCATTCATGCCGCAGTTTCCGGGGGTGAGGATTACTCACTGCTGTTTACCGCCTCTAAAGAGATGGGGTGGCTTGACTCCTTTGCAACACAGATAGGCATCTGTACATCTGCTGCCGGGGTAAAGGTTCAACTTCATGGAACAGAGCTTGAGGGGCTGGAAGCAGGCTTTGACCATTTTGCTTAACATGGCCCGTTTTGTCGCAGCAGGTTTTGGAAGCGGCTGGTTGCCGGGTGCACCGGGAACCTGGGGCAGCCTGGCTTCACTGCCGGCGGCATGGCTGCTGATTGAGTTTACAGGCCTTGAGGGGCTGGCGATTGCCACGCTTATCATGCTTGGAGTGGGCTGCGCGGCCTGTGCGCTCGTTTTACCCACACTGGAGTCGGATGATCCGGGCTGGATCGTGATTGATGAGTGGGCGGGCCAGTGGGTCTCGCTTGTGGTCATTGCAGGCTTCTACGGGCTGTCACTTCTCTCTCTGCTGGCTGCTTTTCTGGCATTCAGGCTCTTTGATATTTTCAAACCGTTCCCCATTCGCCAGCTTGAGCATATCGGCCCGTCATGGTGGTCGATCATGGCTGATGACCTGCTGGCCGGCGTGATGGGTGCGGCTGTTGCTGTTGCAACCGGTACACTTCTGACAGGATTTTTGTGATGACACATCAGGTTGAACTGCTGTTACAGCTGTGCAGAGAGAGAGGTCTGAAGCTGCGCACGGCTGAATCATGTACTGCCGGTGCAGTTGCTGCTGCCATTGCCGCCGTTCCCGGCGCATCGGATGTGCTGGATCGTGGCTGGATCACCTACAGCAATGAGGCCAAGTGCGAGGAGCTGAACGTTGCTCCCTCCCTGATCCGTGAACATGGTGCAGTCAGCCGCGAGGTAGTCTCCGCCATGGTCGAGGGCGGTGTATCAGAGCAGGCAGTCTGTGTTGCGGTTAGTGGTATTGCAGGGCCGGACGGCGGGAGCGATGAAAAGCCGGTCGGCACGGTCTGGATTGCCGTCTGTTTGCCGGGTGGAAAACCCCTGTCAAAGTGTTCCCACTTCTCCGGCAGTCGCAGGGATATTCAGGCTGCCGCCGTATCCGGTGCGATCGAGATGCTGCTTTGCCATCTAAATGTGGGGTGAAGGTTGCCGGAGTGATTTGACTCCAGATCAGGAACCTGTTCAGGCTGGTGGCAATGTACTTGTTGACGCACTTTGAAAAGATCCTGCCCGGTTAATTTCATCATGGCAGAACAGCTATTAAATATTGATCAATCCTGTGAGGGTTGAACGCTTTCAGGGAGCAATATGTGAAGATTGAGAAGAGCCACGATCATTTCAGAATGCTGTTTGACTTCTCAAGTGATGGACTGCTTATCGTCGATATGCAGGGCAACTTCATTGATATCAACAGAACTGCCCATGAGCGTCTCGGCTATTCAAAGGCAGAGATGCTTGCCATGAAACTCACCGACCTGGATCCGCCAGAGTTTGCTGCCAGGGTTCCTGAACGCATGGAACAGATCAAAAAGCACGGTATGGTGGTATTTGAAACAGCCCATTGCCGAAAGGATGGCTCCATCATGCCGGTGGAAGTCAACGCCCGGGTCATTGATCTGGATGGGGAGAGGGTTGTTTTCAGCACGGTCCGCGACATCACCGAGCGCAGGCAGGCAGAAGAGAAGATCAGGCAGATGGCCTACCATGATCATCTGACCGGGCTGCCCAACCGGGCGCTGTTTTATGATCGTCTGCAGCAGGCTCTGGCCCATGCGCACCGCAACCGGAAGCGGCTGGCCCTGCTGATCCTGGACCTTGACCACTTCAAGCCGATCAATGATGAACTGGGCCATGAATATGGTGACCGGGCGCTTGTCGAGACAGGCAAGCGCCTACGGCAATGTGTCCGTGAAACAGACAGCGTGGCCCGTATTGGTGGTGATGAGTTCGCCATCATCCTTGTTGATATCGCCTCTGAAAAAGCCGCCTGCAGGATGGCTGAAAAAGTGATTGCCGCCATCGGCCAGCCTTTGTCTCTGAATACATCTCAATATGTCCTGGGTGCAAGCATCGGCATCTGCCTGACCGCTCCAGATGATGACGACATGGAAGCCATGGTGAGCAGGGCCGACACAGCCATGTACCGGGCCAAGGAGAGTGGCAGGAACCGTTATTGCGTAGCCATGCAGGAGTCTAGCCCGCAGATATGATCAGAAGTAGAAGCGGAGTCGCATCGTCATGCCGGCCGGCAGATGTCCGAATTCAGACTGCGGGTTGCCTTGCTGATTTACTCCCTTGCCATTGGCAAGCAGCAGTGAAACAAGAAAGTCGGATTCGTTACTTACCGAGTAGGTGAGGCTGAACTGGTGCAGTAGCGATGTGGCCAGCTTCCGGCTGCTGTTTTCAAGGGCGCTGACAAGCAGTGTGTAGCCGCCATGCAGAAGAGGGGTCATATCCTTTTCCACGGCAAGACCGAGCACCCTGCGGCCTGAGTGCTGCTGGAGCCCGTAGACCACCCGCTGATCACCCTGCATGCCGGCAAGAAGGGCTTCGCTGCCGGCGCCTGCGCTGTTGTCGTACCACTCGGCTGCAATCAGGGTTCCATCCTCAAACTGATAGTCGATACCGGCTATCCAGAAAACAGCATTTCTGGTTGTCCGGTAACGCAACCCCTCAACACGCCAGCCTATTCCATGCCACTCACTTTCGAAGGAGCCGCCAATCATGCCTTTACCGAGCACAGTTCCGGCCAGAAGCGATATTTCGGAAGATTCGCCTGCCTGACGGCGATAATAGACCACGCCGCTATCAGCAATTGCGGACTGATTAAAGGGAGCCGGAACATAAACGGCGGTCAGCGACGAGAAGGCGGAGGGATACCAGTCGAAGGCTGCCGCATCGATGCCCGGTTTGAAGTCGGTATCCAGATCGGTGGGCGCAAAGGCGCCGAACACATTCAAGGGTTGCCAGAAGCGGCCGCTTCCCCAGTCAATCGGCTGCCGCCCGATAGCGACGGTCATCTGATCGAAACGCTGTTTGTAGACGGCCCGATCGATCTCGTAGCCGCTGCGCGTGGTTCGATTAATGCTGACATCATTTTGCCAGTCGCCGGAGAGTTTTCGGTAGCGGAACAGATCGCTTGAGTGAAGATCGCTTGAGTGAAGGTTACCGGCGGGATAACGGACAAAGTTCTGCCGCACCGTTCTCAGATGAACCGACCACTCACCACTGCTCCGGATGTCATCAAGCATCAGGCGCAGGCTCTGCTGATCGGCCGTCAGCAATTTGCCACCGGCATTAAGATGGCCGATATCTCCCTGTGAGGCACGTGCTGCGGTTCCGAGCAGCGACAGGCGTCCTGTCAGTTCAACTGCATGCAGAGTGGCAGGAAGTGCCAGAACAACGGCAAGCAGCCAGATGCTAGGTCGTATGCGCATGGTGATGGTGCTCATCGCTGACGATAGTGCCATCCTGAAGGGTGATAATGCGTTCAGCCCGGTCCATGACGCGCGGATCGTGGGTGGAGAAAAGGAAGGTGGTTTTCTCCTCATGCGAAAGGCGATGCATGATATCAAGCAGTGCGGTGGCATTCTCGGAATCCAGATTGGCAGTGGGTTCATCAGCCAGAACGAGACGTGGCCCTGCGGCAAGTGCACGGGCGACTGCAACACGCTGTTGCTGACCTCCGCTTAGTGCTGACGGGCGGCGCTGCATCATCTTCTCAAGTCCGACCAGTTCCAGATAATGTTCGGCCCGCTGGCGGCGATCTCTGGCATGCCGGCCCTGCAGGACCATAACCAGCTCGACATTTTCCAGTGCACTTAGTACCGGTACAAGGTTGTAGGCCTGGAAAATGAACCCCAGCTGGAAGAGGCGAAAGTCTGACAGCTCCGCCTCTTTCAGTGTGGTGATGTCGGTGCTGTTAAGCATGGCTCTGCCCTGCGTCGGCAGATCCAGCCCGCCGATGATATTAAGCAGTGTGGTTTTTCCCGAGCCGGAGGGGCCGACGAGTGCGGCAAACTCGCCCTCGTGTAGTTCCAGGTTGATATTCTGCAGTGCCTGAACTTCCGTCTCACCCTGATGGTAGAGTTTGCTGATTGCCTGTAGTGTCAGTAGTGCCATAACTGTTGCTCCGGCCGATTCATATCTGTTGTGCAGTTAACGGCATGCGTACTCATGTTCGCAGGGCCTCTACCGGCAGCACCCGTGCCGCCTTGACCGCAGGGTAGATGCCGCTGGCCAGGGTGGCTGCGAAAATAATCATGGTCAGCTCAAATACGCGCGACCATGAGAGTTCGGTATAGATAACAGGGTCCATAAAGGTTCCCATCATCTGAGTGCCTTCGCCCACCAGCGATGCAATATCAATGCCGAAATGGGAGAACCACAGATGGGTGCCACCGCCTGCTATCCAGCCGATAACTACAGCCAGAAGACTCAGTAGCAGCGATTCGCAAAATACCAGCATAAGCAGATGATAACGGCTGATACCCAGCGCACGCAGCAGACCGAATTCACGGGTGCGCTCCAGCACGCTCATCAACACCGTGTTAACAATGCCAAACACCACCATAATCAGAATCAGCAGCAAAAAAATGTAGTTGCCTGCATCATCGATAATAATGAACTGTACCAGCTGCGGCATCATCTCCTGCCAGTCCAGAACCGAGACCTGCTCGCTTTCAACTGCCGATTTAAGACGTGCCTTCCAGTCGGCCATATTGTCCGGATCATCCAGAAACAGGGCGAAGCGTGTCACCGCACCGCTATCCGGACGGGTTCCGTCACTATCAAGAAAACGCCTGGCAAATCCGATATCACAAAGAATCAGATAGTTGTCTGTCTCATCGACTTTCGAATCGAATATACCGCGCACACGGCCCAGCTGCGCCTCTGAATCACCACCCTGTCTGCCGGCCATCACGACAACCTTGCTGCCAACCCTGACTTTGAGTTTGCGGGCCATGCCATCGCCGATAAGAATGCCGCGCAGATCGTCCGCCTCAAGCCATGCCCCGTCGATCAGTTTCGGCCTGAGCATTTCAATGCGCTGATCGCTGTGCGGGTTGATGCCTTCCAGCCCGGAACCGACGGAGTTGCTGGCACTGCTGGCAAGAACCTGCAGTGAGATGCGCGGTTCGATGCTGCCTGCAAGACCAAGGCTCTCCATCTTCGCAGCAAGCCCGGTTCCATCATGCAGATATTTATGGTTGGCCGGGGATTCGAGGTATCCGCGCGGCTGTACGGTAAGGTGGCCTTCACCAAGTTTGATGGCATTGCGAATCATTGAGTTGTGGCTGCCGTCACCGATACCGATAAACAGAACCGCCAGGCCGAAGCCGACGGCAATGGAACTCAGGGTAATCAGCGTACGTCTTTGATGGCGCCAGAGATTGCGCCAGGCCAGCGTAAACAGCACCATAAACGGAAGATGACTGTGCTGCCGGCTCACTGCATCACCTCCGCAGGCTTGAGACGCACCACACGCCACGCCGGCAGCAGCGAGGCAAGCATGGTAATCAGGATCATCAGGACAGAGCCGTTAACCACATGCATCGGTTCCAGGTAACCCTTCATTACCGGTTCAAACACAATTCCGGCCCAGTCATAGCCGTCGGGCATGTAGTGACTGAAGTCGATGCCATGCCGCTCGAAATATCCTGCAATAAGCGTGCCGGTGAGTGAGCCTGCCAGTGCGGCGACCAGAGCCAGGAACAGTGATTCGAGCAGCACCATAAGCAGCAGCCAGCGACGCTTCATACCGATGGCGAGCAGTATACCGAACTCGTGGGTGCGTTCATGCACAGCCATAAGCATGGTGTTGAGCATGCCGAGGGATGCCAGTGAAATGACAATAAAGCCGATTATCAGAATGATGGATGAACTCATCTCCAGCATGTCGGCAATGGCGGGTGTCAACTGCCGCCAGTTGCGTACCACCGGGCCGCCGCCAAGCTCATCCAGCGGCTCGGCCTCAAGCAGCACCCTGAGGTGCTCATCAAGGGCTCTCTGGACAGCTTCCAACCGGGTGCTGTCATCAACCTTGATGGCGAGTTCATGAAATCCTTCATGCAGGTACATCAACTGCTGAAAGGCTTCGATCGACATCAGCACACCCATGCGGTCAAAACCCGGCTCCAGAGGCTTCAGTACTGCAGCAATACGGTAAAGGGCGTTGCCGATGCTGCCGTCGGCAGCCTGCGTGACCAGTACCAGTTCACTGCCGGGAACAACCTTCATGTTTTTGGCCAGTTGCGCTCCGATTACCAGATTGTAACGGGTCAGGCCATTGGCTGTGGTGTCGGCCACGCCCAGATCCGGTTTGCCTTGACGTACATGTTCGAGCATCTTTGTTACAGCTGTTTCACGTTGTGGATCAACGGCCTTGATCAGCACGCCTGTAGAGTTATCCGCCGAACTGGCAAGCCCTGCGGCATAAAGCCGTGGCGCAACATGGATGGCCGGAAACTTCTGCTCTATCTTCTGCATGTATGACCAGGGCAGGGCGGCATAGAGATCCTGATCGTCGATAAAGGCCTGTCTGTGTACCTGGATGTGGCCGGTTGATATCTCGGTGGCGAACTGCACCATCTGCCGGCTCATCCCCTCCATCAGCGCCGAGTAGAGGATGACTACCACCAGACTTCCGGAGAGTGCGGCAACCGTCAGCATGCTGCGTACGGGGCTACGCCAGATATTTCGCCAGCCGATAAAGATCAGGATGAGCAGGCGGCTGCTCGCCGGGGCGTGGAGGGTTGCCTGCATCAGCCGCTGCCTAACGGCGCTGCTTCAGGGTCTGCAGGGAGAAAAATGACTCCTCCAGCGGCACTGAAAAGGTGATACTCTGATAGACAATCATGGTTGACTCATCCGGTTTGTCTTCCGGTTGCAGGGTCAGGCGCATCGGTATGGTTCTGTCATCGATCTTCCGCAACTGATCAAACGTCATGGTGCGAATCAGCAACCCATCCTCATCATAGTAGGTCGCTCTGCAGGGGGCCAGAGTTGCCTGCTCAATCTCCATCACGACCCTGCCCCATACCACTGCCGCATTCTCTTTGGGCAAAAAGGTGAGTTCATAGACAGGCTTTCCGTCACGTTCACCCTCAAATGTAAGCGTTGCGTTGTAATCGTCTTCGAAACTGCTCTCCTTTACCAGATCATCATTGGTGAAGTGACTACCCATCCAGGAGCCGGACATCATGCTTGAGGGAACCCTGGTGACGCGGTTAATTTTGGGCAGGTAGTTCCAGATATTTTCATCTACTTTAAGGGTGGCGATACCGCGATCCTTGATCGGCTCCCGGATCACCACCAGTGAGTAATCCTTGCCCCGGGACCATGCCTCCATGGACATGCTGCGTTCATAGCGCCGGGTTTGGACTGTCATCGACATGACTGCACGGGATGTTTCGCCCCGCCACAGGGCATCAATATGCCGGATCAGCTCATCCACCTCAACGGCATGAGCAGGAACAGATGCCAGCAGCAGGAGGGCAGTGGAAACGAGACGGCTGCATGCCCGCTGTGGCGATACCTTTAACGCACGGTCATTACTGCATCCATTGGTTTTAATCAGCCTCACACCCTCTCCTGTTTGCAGTTAACGTGGTTTTTCGCCATACCGTTCTGATGCCAGCGTGGCATACCCCGCAACCTGCAACTGTTGCAGAGCACTGCTCATGACGGTTAAACGTGGCCTTTATGCATTGCCTGGTCAAATCTCCTCTTGCGGCGGGCATCCCAACCGGCCGATAGCCGGAAGCGCATTGAATATGGCCGGTATGCGACTGAGACAACGGCAGCATATGGCGCCTGCTCTTTCTCAGAGCAGCGAGAGCGCATCGGGCAGGTCCGCAATCGAGGGAATAACAAGGTCCGCCCTGATTCCGGTCTGCTTCACGAACGCCTCCCGGTATTTTCCGGTCTGAACCAGCACCGTTTTCAGGCCAGCCTCCCGGGCGCCACCGATATCCGATTCGATATCATCACCAACCATCAATGTATGCTCAGGTGCCACTTCAACTGCTTCGCAGATGCCGTGAAAGAAATCGGCGGAGGGTTTGCCGAGAATGGTCGCATCCTTGCCGGTGGCATATTCAATGGCAGCGACAAAGACGCCGAGATCAAGATGCAGGCCGTCCGGCTTCTGCCAGAACCGGTTCTTATGCAGGGCGAGTATCTCAGCCCCATCCATAACCCGCTCGAAAATGGTTTTCAAAAGTTCAGGCGGGTAACCCTCACCGCCTATATCACCCATGACGATAAAGTCCGGCCTGTCCTGATCTTCGTGAATTGACCTGAAGTCCTCTCGCAGGGCATCACGAATGAAGAGGGAGGTGGTTTTGTTGCCAATACGGCGGGTAGCAAGGGCAGCGGGTGTAAAGATGGCTGATTCGGGAATGGGGATTCCTATTGCCTGCAGTTTTTCGGCGATGATCCTCCGGGGCTGGGTGGTCGTATTGGTGACGCCTGCAATGCGATATCCGAACTGTTTCAATGCAGTCACCGTTTCAACAGCACCATCAATGGGGTGATCGCCGATATAGAGAACACCATCGAGGTCGAAGAGGATGGCCTGGATATCACTTTTACGTTTCCTGTTCATGGAAACGATTATAGCAACGGGTGGAAGGTTTAGTGTAGAGGGGGAAACTGTTATACTCGCCCGAATTATATTTTCGGCTATCTTAAGCCATATTTACAAAGGAATATTTAATGAACGAACAGGAAATTCTGGCCATGTATGAAGATGCAGGCGCCCTGCTTAACGGGCACTTCATTCTCTCTTCAGGCCGCCACTCATCACACTATCTGCAGTCCGCGCTTGTTTTGATGCACCCGGCCAATGCCGTGGCTCTTGCAGGGGAGCTGATCGGCAAAGTGAATGCCGATGCGATTGATATGGTGGTTGCGCCTGCCATCGGAGGGCTGGTAATCGGCCAGGAGGTGGCACGCCAGATGGATAAGCCGTTTATCTTTACCGAGCGTAAGGAGGGTGAGATGCAGCTGCGCCGTGGCTTCTCAATCCCGGAAGGTACGCGTCTTCTGGTTGTGGAAGATGTTATCACTACAGGTGGCTCTGTCCGTGAGTGCATGACGGTTGTTCGCGAGCATGGCGGCAACCCGGTCAAGGTGCTGGCTGTTGTGGATCGCGCACCGGATATCGAAGGCCGCTTTGATGTGCCGCATGAAACGGCGATTTCCATGCGTGTGGTAACGTATGCTGCTGATGATTGCCCTCTCTGTCGTGAAGGTACCATCCCTGCCGTCAAGCCCGGTAGTCGTGGGGCAGCCTGAAGATGCTCTTTTTTACTTCCGGGCCTGTTGACGTGAAAAGTTCGGCAGATGCACATGGTATCAATATGCCCCGTTTCCCTGTCTCCCTTCCCGGCGAACTGAGAACTCTATTTTTAACATACACCGGAGAACAGCTATGAGTGATATCTCCATCCGCTGCTATCCCTTTGGAGGGGTGGGTGAATTCGGCAAAAACCTGATGCTCTACGCGATGGGTCAGGATGCGGTCATGGTCGATTGCGGTATGGGATTTCCGAGCCCGGGGCAACATGGTGTTGATCTGGTTATTCCCGACATCTCTGCACTGAAGGAACTCGGGCTAAAGGTTCATGCCATTCTTCTGACACACGGGCATGAGGATCATATCGGAGCCCTGCCGTTCCTGTTGCCACAGCTGGGCCTGCCTGTCTATGGCACGCCGGTTACTCTGGCTCTGGTGGCCGGAAAGCTTGAAGAGCGCGAGTACAGGGGTGATTTGAGAGCATTGCCTGAAGATGGCACGGTTGCAGTGGGGCCGTTCAGTGTGGAGGCTGTTCCGGTGACGCACTCGATTATGGATGCTGTCTCAATTGTGATTCATACCCCTCTGGGCGCCATTATTCATACCGGCGACTTCAAATTTGATCCGGCTCCGATTGATGGCCGGGCAACGGCTCTGCACCGCTTTTCCCGGCTTGGTGATCAGGGGGTGCTGCTGCTGTCATCAGACTCCACCAATGCCACAAGAAGCGGCAGCAGCCCGAGTGAAAGAAGTGTCGGACCGGCCCTGAAACAGGGGATATCACAATGCAGAGGCAAGGTGGTGGTGACCACCTTTTCATCCAATATGTTCCGTATCCAGCAGATTATCGATGCCGCCATTGCCTGTGGCCGAAAAGTGGCTCTGGCAGGGCGCAGCCTGGAAAAAAATGTCAATATCACCCGTGATCTGGATCGGCTGACTATTCCTGCCGCCACAATGGTGGATATCAAACAGTGCGGTGATATCCCGGATCATGAGCTGCTTATTATTGCTACAGGCTCGCAGGGAGAGTGGCGTGCCGCACTTGCCCGCATTGCCCAGGATCGCTTTACAGGCATCCGGCTGGGTGTCGGTGATCTGGTGATCTTCTCATCATCCAACATTCCGGGCAATGAGCGTGTTATTGCAGGACTCTACAATCATATCTATCGACGCGGTGCGCGGGTGCTGCATGCCGGAAATGCACCACTTCATGTCTCCGGCCATGCACAGGCACATGAACTGAAAACAATGATGCAGCTGACGCGCCCGAAATATTTCTACCCTGTACATGGTGAGTACAGAAATCTGATTGAGCATCGGGATCTTGCCATTGCTGCCGGAATTCCGCACAAAAACACCATTATTGCCGAAAACGGGCAGGATGTGGTTATTAATGCAGAGCAGATCACTTCTGGCGACGGGTTTCATGCCGGAGCCATTTTTGTTGATGGTACAGGCCGTGATGAGGTGGATGATCTGGTGCTGCGTGATCGCCGGACGCTGGCCGATGACGGTATGATTTCGGTGACTGTTCTGATCAGTGAGCATGAGGGCAGACTGCTCAGTGAGCCGGAACTGGTAGCACGCGGATTCCTGCATCAGGAGGTGAGCGAGGAGATACTCTCCGATGCTGCAAAAGATATGCATCGTCATCTGGACGGCATGGATCAGGAGATTCTTGCGAATATTGAAGAGGCAAAGGAGGAGATTCGTGTCTGGTTAAGGCGCTGGTGCAAGAAGCGGATCGGCCGGCGCCCAATGGTTCTTCCTGTTGTGATTGAGGTGTAGAGAGCGTGAACGTGCACTCCATTCTTCGAGAGGCCCTGGCTCTGCTGCTGTTGATGCTGGTGCTGGTCACGGCACTGTCGCTCTACAGCTTCACTCCACAGGATCCATCATTTAACAATGAAACTTCTGCTGCAGCAGTAAATCAGGCAGGCATTGTCGGCGCTTATGTTGCTGACTTCTTCTATCAGCTGTTCGGCTATGTTAGCTGGGTTGTGCTGATGCTTGCCACGGCGCTGGTGGTCCGTATCGCATTTGGTTTCCGCCCCTTTGCAGGCGGGTGGACCACTCTGTTCTGGCTTCCCTGCCTTCTGGGCCTCGCAGGTCTTATGGCTGCACATGCCGATCTTCTCTCCCTGCCCGGTCAGGCAGCGCTGCCGGCAGGGGCGGGCGGGGCATTCGGAGCACTGCTCTCTGAAGGGCTGCTGTCGACCCTGCATACGACCGGACGGGATCTGGTGCTGGTCGCAGTGGTACTGAGCAGTTTTATTGCAGCCTCTCATATTTCGATACTTGCCCTGCTGCAGCGGGCAGGCATCGGCATCAAATGGTTTGTGGGCGTTATCTATGCCGTGGCCGGGCGCTGGCAGGGAAAAATCGATATTCGCCGGGATCGTATGGAGGGGCGCGAGAAGCGGCGTGAAAACAAGGCCACACGCCCTGTGCATATTGCCGAATCTGAACCGGAGGTGATGGAACCCGCCAGAGTAAATGTTTCCAGAAAGGCCCAGGAACAGCAGCAGAGAGAGCTCTCTCTCGGCACACCACCGGCGGCGGGATTCCGTCTTCCGGGTCTGTCCCTGTTTACGGCAAAACGTGAAGATGGGCACGCTTACAGTGCAGAGGCTCTTCAGGCGATGGCCAGAATGCTGGAGAAAAAACTTCTCGACTACCGTGTGGAGGGGCAGGTGGTTGCGGTGCAGCCGGGTCCGGTTGTTGTTCAGTTTGAGTTTGAGCCGGCCCCCGGCACCAAGGCAGGCCGGATTGTTGCGCTGCAGGATGATCTGGCCAGATCAATGTCGGCGGTCAGTGTCCGTGTGGCCGGGAATATTCCGGGCAAGAATGTTATTGGTATCGAAATACCCAACCAGGAACGTGAAATGGTGCTGATGCACGATATTCTGGCAAGCAAGGCTTTTGCGGATAAGAAGAAAAAACTGCCGCTGGCGCTGGGTGTCGATATTGCCGGGCAGGCTGTGGTTGTTGACCTTGCGAAAATGCCGCATCTGCTGGTTGCCGGCACAACCGGCTCCGGTAAATCGGTCTCCATCAACACCATGATCTGCTCGATGCTGATGACCTATTCGCCCAGGGATCTGCGCCTGATCATGGTTGATCCGAAAATGCTTGAGCTCTCCATGTATGATGATATTCCGCATCTGCTGGTGCCGGTGGTAACCAGTCCGCATAAGGCCGCCAAGGCGCTGGCGTGGGCGGTATATGAGATGGAGCGCCGTTATCATCTGATGAGTGAGGCCAGGGTAAGAAACCTTGAGGGTTACAACAAGGCTGCCGAAAGCTCTAAAGACGGCGAGCTGGAGCGGCTGCCTTATATTGTTATTGTGATTGATGAACTGGCCGATCTGATGATGGTGGCCGGCAAAGAGGTGGAACAGGCCATCTGCAGAATCGCGCAGAAAGCGCGTGCTGCCGGACTGCACCTGATTCTGGCGACCCAGCGGCCGAGTGTTGATGTGATCACCGGGCTGATCAAGGCCAACCTGCCAAGCCGTCTCTCTTTTCAGGTCTCTTCCAAAATTGATTCCAGAACCATTCTTGACCAGATGGGAGCAGAACAGCTGCTGGGGCAGGGTGATTCGCTGTTTATGAGCGGTGGACGTGATGTTATCCGTGTGCATGGCGCCTATGTTTCGGATGGAGATGTTATTGGTCTGGTGGAGCACCTTAAAACACAGGGCGAGCCGGAATATCGGCATGAAGTTTTTGAAGTCAAGAGCCCTGATGAGCAGTTGCTGGGCAGTGATGGAGAGAAGGATGACAAGTACGATGAGGCGGCCGAGCTGGTGATCGAAAAGGGGCAGTGCTCGGTCTCCATGGTGCAGCGTTATCTACGAATCGGCTACAACCGTGCCAGCCGGATTGTTGAACAGATGGAGCAGGATGGTCTGGTCACAGCTCCCGGTTCAGGCGGTATCCGTAAGGTACTGGCCCGTTCCGAAGCTGATGGCGGCGGTGTCATCGAGTGAGTCTGCTCTCCATAATCAGGGCTATCGGTGTTGCACTGTTCTGTTCTCTGACAGCCTCCGTTGCCATGGCCCAGACTGCCAGCGGAAAGGCGGTTCCTGACCAGCTTGACATGGCCCTGAACCGGATGGCAGAGACTCCCGGTATTACATGCGAGTTCCTTCAGATTGTCTCTTTTACAGATGGCGGAGAGCAACGCTATTCGGGAACACTGTCGATCAGTCGCCCCGGTCGTTTTCACTGGAAGTATCTGATGCCGTATGAACAGCTCTATGTCAGTGACGGCAATGGTGTCTGGCACTATGAGGCGGAGCTGATGCAGGCTGAGCGATTGCAGAGTCTGGATGCAGTGGATCCTGTCGTCATGCAGCTGCTTGATGGCCGTATGAGCCGGAAAGATATCGAGCTGCTTGGCTTTGAGAGGCTGGACCGTGACGAAACGGCATACAGAATCACTGTTGACCAGAAGCAGGAGCTTGTGCTTGCTCTGACAGACAGCGGGGAACTGCGCTGGCTTGAGAGTGAGGATGTGCTCGGGAACCGGAACAGGATTGTGTTTATTGGCATTGAAAAAAAGCGTCAGCCGGACGACTATTTCCGCTTTGTTCCACCTGACGGTGTGGATGTGATTAATGTGGCGGACCCGCTGCCTGAAGCAACCGATAATGACTGAGTAACAATACAGGAAAACAATATGAGGATGAATATGAAGCAATTAGCTATGGACCTGCCTGGGATGAAAAGGCATGCAATGAAAGGGGCTGCTGTGGCAATTGCCTTTTGCATAAGCATAACGGCAGCTCAGGCAGGAGGGTTTTCCAATCCGAATATGTCGGCATCCGGTCTCGGTGTAGCCAATGCGGTGGTGGCCGGTGCAGACGATGTTTCTGCCGCTGCCTACAACCCTGCCGGTATCGCATGGCAGGATGGTATTCAGGCAATGCTCGGAGTGGACCTGCAGTACCGGAATAACTCGGTAAAGCTGGCTTCGGGTGTCGGCTCAAACAGCGGTGGTGCGGGCAATCCGAGCCATCTCTATGCATCATGGATGCCGCATGAGGGAAGTGTCGGCATCTCGCTGGCTTATAACACCCCTTACGAACTGGACAACGACTGGGTGCTGGCTTTCCCCGCCTCTATAGGCAGGTCCAAACTGAAGATCAACCGCCTCTCCCTCGATGCCATCTATGCATTAAACAGCTCACTGGCCGTCTCCGGCGGTATCGACTGGTATCTCAGCTCTGTCGATATCACCACTCCCGGGCAGGGATTCAGTGCCAGAGACAGCACCAGCTTCGGTGGCCACATCTCCATGAAATGGAAGCCGGCTCCGATGTGGTCGGTTGGAGCGCTGGCCAGACTGGGCAGCAATATCGATTTTTCAGGTGGTACGGCTCAGGCGCTTAGCGTAAAGCTGCCGGATGAACTGACCGTAGGCGTTTCTTATGACGTTGCCGATGCTGTCCGTATCGAACTTGATGCTGCATGGAGCAGGTGGTCGAGGCTCAAGGATCTGAATGTGATGTCCGGCGCAACTGTGCTGCAGAGTCATCCGCTGAGCATGAGTGATTCGCTGACAGCAATGCTGGGTGTCACCTGGTTCTGGAGAGAGAACAGTCAGTTCCGCTTCGGTTATGCCTATGATCAGGAGGCAAACAAAAGTGCCGCCTTTAATCCGGTTGTTGCCGATCAGACCGGGCATAAGGCAAGCCTGGGTGCCGGTGGCGACATGTTCGGATTTCATGCAGATCTGGCTTACGCCTATACCTTTTATCCGAAGAGAACCGTTACGGGAATTTATGCCGGAACCTATCGTGACCGCCGTCATTCGCTTGCGCTCTCTGTCTCCAAAAGGTTCTGATTCTGACTACCCCCGGCCTGTTTGATGCGATAGAGCGCTCCTCTGCTTCTGCACCGCTGGCCTATCGGCTGAGGCCGAAAACTCTGGCTGATGTGGCGGGGCAGGAGTCGTTGACCCGTCCGGACTCATGGTTCTCTTCGACGCTTAACGAGGGAAGGGCGGTTTCTGCCGTGTTCTGGGGGCCGCCGGGTGTAGGAAAAACCACGCTTGCAAGAATTATGGCTGAATCTGCCAACATGCCGTTTGAACAGCTCTCTGCAGTCTCTGCCGGCAAGAGAGAGGTGCAGGCGATTGTGGAACGGGCAAAATCGGAAGGGCGCAGCTATCTGCTTTTTCTGGACGAGATTCACCGTTTCAACAAGGCGCAGCAGGATGTGCTGCTTCCCTATGTAGAAGATGGCACGCTGATTCTGGTCGGGGCTACGACTGAAAATCCATCTTTCTCGCTGAATAATGCACTACTCTCCCGCTGCCGGGTGATTGTTCTGAAACCACTCGACAGAGAAGCGATCCGGCAGATTGTTGAGCGTGGGATTGTACTGCTTCGTGAGCAGTCCGGATCATTCGGCGTCACTGATGCTGCAATCGACTGGCTGGCCAGGGCGTGTGATGGCGATGCCCGCTATGCACTCAACGCACTGCAGAGTCTGTTTGAAGCCGACAGTTCGATTCTGTGGGAAGAGGAGGCCGTAGCCCTGCAGTGGACACGCAGGCAGGGGCAGTATGACCGGGATGGCGATGGTCACTATGATCTGATCTCGGCCCTGCATAAGTCGGTGCGCGATTCGGATGCTGATGCAGCCTGTTACTGGTTGGCAAGAATGCTGGAATCGGGCGAAGAGCCGCTCTATCTGGCACGTCGCATGATCCGCATGGCTACCGAGGATGTGGGGCTGGCCGACCCGAAAGCGCTGACACTGGCGCTCGATGCACAGCGGATGTACCGGATTCTCGGTTCACCCGAAGGGGAGCAGGGGCTGTTCGAGACCGTGATCTATCTGGCACTGGCGCCGAAAAGCAATGCCGCCTACATGGCTGAGAAGGGGGCGAGACGCCTCGCTAAAGAGAGCCAGCATCTTGATGTTCCCGTTCACCTGAAAAATGCACCCACAAAGCTGATGCAGGAGCTTGGCCACGGTAAGGGTTACCAGTATGCCCATGATTCCGGCGACGCTGTGGTGGTTCAATCCCATTTTCCGGATGAGATGGAGGCCGTTTCTCTCTATCATCCGACCGGGCGGGGTTTTGAGAAGACGCTGGGCGAACGTATTGCCTGGTTGAAAGCGCGGCGGGAGGAGAAAAAGAAGGATGGTTAGTACGCGTGGGTAGTCAGCTCGCAGCAGTAGCAATCGGTGGAGCTTTCGGAGCCGTAATGCGCTGGCTGATGGCCGGTGCGGTTCAGAGATGGGCAGGAACTGCATTTCCGTGGGGAACCTTTGCCGTCAACGCTCTGGGAAGTTTTCTTCTGGGATTCCTCTTTGTCTGGCTGATCGAGCGCTCTACCGCTACCGAACTGGTTCGGCTGGCACTGACCGTGGGGCTGCTGGGAGCCTTTACCACCTTCTCCACCTATTCGCTGGAGTCGATCCGCCTGCTGCAGGAGGGTGCACTCGGCATGG
This sequence comes from Mariprofundaceae bacterium, assembly GCA_032251395.1. Taxonomy (GTDB): domain Bacteria; phylum Pseudomonadota; class Zetaproteobacteria; order Mariprofundales; family Mariprofundaceae; genus WSZY01. Next base: position 23,101 of record JAVVEJ010000011.1, on the reverse strand, counting down.
CAGCCGCCAACGTCATGGGGCAGGTCGTGGTCTGTCTTGTTCTTACCTGGCTGGGGATTCAGCTAGCCAGAGCAATCTGACGGCACGGTCAGTTAACACCTGCAAGGCCACAATCACCGGCATAAATTCAACATTCAACACCCGATACTCTTCGCTTCGAGCAGACAGCATTGTTTAGTCAGCTTGTTCAGTACGTGTTGATGACGCCTCTGGCCGATTCGTCGGCATAGGCACGGGTCAACTCAAGGGTCACATTAATGATGACGAGATAGAGAACCCCTAGCCGGTTTTCAATGTTGCGGAATAGCAACAGAGGTGCTTTATTCAGTTATACGATGGATAGCAGGCCATGCACGAGCAGATGTTTCAGGTGACCCCGGCAGCAAGGTAGCGACTCCGGATACGCATGGCGGAGACTGTTCCAAACAATCTTTCGCATCTCACGCACCCATGCGGATCGGATGCAGGAGAAGATATATGAGTAGTCAGGTGACGGAACACGCCCATTGGCATACCAGCCCTTACCCGATACTGGTCGGCTTCGGTGCCGGTTTCCTGCTGCCCTGGGCCTTCATGTTCTATTTTGTCTATGGCCAGGGATTGCTGGCAGTCATTGCCCTCGGTCTGGGCTTGCTGATGCTGCTGGTCGGTGGTGTCGGCTGGGTCGGTGAGACCGTAGGCATCATTGATGACGAAGGCTGGAGTCCCGCGGCCATGCTGATGTTTATCGGCACGGAAGTGATGACGCTCTTTGCCATACTGGTCGGCTACTGGGTGATGCGCCTGCAGGCGCCACAGTGGCCACCGGAGGGTACACCCGAGATTTCGGCACCGAATATGGCCACGCTGCTACTGCTGTTTTCCAGTCTCAGTATTGGCCTTGCCCGCAGGAAACAGATGCAGGGTGATGCCGCCGGCTTTGCCAATCTGACCCTGATATCGATAGCCATCTGGGCTCTGTTCGCACTGATGACCATCTTCGGCTGGGGTCAGCTGGCCGGTCAGGGCTTTGCCATCGGTGTCAACGCCTATGCCACAGCCCTGTATGGACTGACCGGCATCCACTTCGCCCATATCGTGTTCGGTCTGCTGATCATGCTGCTGGCCCTTGCCCCCGCCTACAGGGGCAGGCTCAGTGCCTCCTATGCCCGGTCGATGACCATGTATGTGCATTTCGTCAATGTGCTCGGCATCTGGGTGCTGTTGCAGGCCTATTACTGGTGACGGGCTGGTAATACGATGACACCCCTGCCGCTGTTTGCCGCATTCGCGGGTAGCAGAAGTAGCCGGCTGGGGTTCGGCATGGTGCTGTTTCTGCTGTTTGCATGGCCGGGCGGCGCCCAGGCGAACTACGGCAATATTCCGGAAAGCACCCATATTGATCCCGAGCTGGTCCGGATTGATGAAGATAAATATCTTGGTGCCCGGATCAGCGGTGATTATGCCCTGCGGGATGCCGGGGGCGAGTCATTCACTCTTGGTGGCCTGCTGGGCAGGCCGCTGTTACTGGTGCTCTCCTACTACAGCTGTGACGGTGCCTGCCCCGCCATCAACCGCAATCTGCGGGATACGCTGGCCGGGGTGAAGCGCTGGGAGCGGGGCAGGGATTACCGTGTGCTGACTCTCTCTTTTGACCCGCACGACACTCCGGAGAGCCTGCGCATGTTCATGCAGCATGCCGGATTCGGTACGCACTCATCTGAAGGGTGGCGTCTGGCCCTGCTGAACGATCCGGCCGACATCGGCCGGCTCACCGAATCTCTGGGTTACAAATTCTTCTGGTCGCCGCGCGATGCCATGTTTCTGCACCCGAATGTCTATATCCTGCTCTCTCCGGAGGGGCGAGTGATGCGCTATCTCTACGGTGCCTCGATCAGCAGCACGGATATGGAACTCTCCATTACCAAGGCCTACGGCAATGAGATATCACCGGCCAATGCCGTTAATTTCCTGCTGGCAGCCTGTTACAGCTACAACTACAGGGACGGTAAATACAGCATCAATTACCCCCTGTTTATAGCACTTGGTTCGCTGTTGCTGGGTATCTCAATGATTACGGGCGGGGTGCTTGTGATGAAGAAAAGAAAAAGGAGGGAGACCATATGAGCATACAAGCCAGAACAGGCAGCATGGCGCTGATGTTGCTGTCGCTGCCGCTGATCCCCCGCCCTGCACAGGCGGTACAGGTTGTGCCGGTACCCGGACAAAGCCGGCAGTGGGATGTGCCACCGCATGTGCACTTCGACGAGCTGCTGCACGAGGTGTTCTGGGACATCACCATTATCGGCGTGCTGATGGCTGTGGTGGCAGCCTATTTCCTCTTTGCCTACAGGAGAAGGTTTCCCGACGAGGTCGGCAGGCTGCAAAAGCTCAGCCCGCAGGCGGCCCTGGGCTGGATGATCATCCCGGTGGCGCTGTTCATGGCGGACGACATCTACCTGTTTGCCAAGGGGTGGGAGCTGCACAAGCAGTACCGGGAGGTGCCGGAAAATGCCTACGAAATCCGGGTCACCGGCGCCATGTGGAGCTGGACCTACACATACCCGAACGAGGTGGAGACCTACGGCGAGCTGAAGGTTCCGGCAGAGACACCCATACTGCTGCGCATGTCCAGTGAGGATGTCGTGCACTCCCACTTTATCCAGCAGTACCGCGTTACCGAAGACCTGATGCCGGGAAGGGTGACCTATATGTGGTTCATGCCCGACAAGGTCGGTGAGTACGTCGTAACCTGCCGTGAATACTGCGGCGCCGGACACTCGTCGATGTACGGCAAGGTGATCGTGATGGCCAGGGAGGAGTTCAATGCCTGGCTGGAGTCTGAAGCCGCAGCGATTTCCGCTTCAGCTACGGTGGCATCAGCACAGCAGGTTGTCTCCCCTGCTGCAGATGTGAGTGCCAGGGATTTCGGGAGGTAACAGGCCATGGGACAACCAAAAACATGGAAAGAGTGGATCTTTACGCTTGACCACAAAATCATCGGTATCTTCTATCTGGCCGCCTCTCTGGTCTCCTTTCTCGTAGCCGGTACATCTGCCGCCCTGATGCGCATCGAACTGGGCTCGCTCGGGCCGACGCTGACCGAGGATGCCGGCGTCTACAACCTGTGGCTGACCATGCATGGTGCTGTCATGATTCTCGGTTTCCAGATTCCGGCACTGCTCGGTTTTTTTGCCAACTGGGTGGTGCCGATCATGATCGGCGCCAAAGATATGGCATTCCCGCGCGTCAATGCCCTGAGCGTCTGGCTGCTGTGGAGCGGCATCCTGCTGGCCCTGTGCAACCTGATTGTTCCCGACTCCTTCAACGGTATGTGGACGGGTTATCCGCCATACTCGGAAACCGATTTTGCCGGTAATACGGCGCTCTATTCGCTGATTATTATCGTACTCGGTATCTCCTCCGTGTTTGGGGCCGTAAACCTGGCCTGTACGGTGATGTTCATGCGTGCCAGGGGCATCGGCTGGTATCAGCTAAATATGACGGTCTGGTGTGTATTTACGGCAAACATCATGCAGCTGATTTTCGTACCTGTGCTGGCGGCAAGCGTGCTGTTACTGTCGCTCGATAAATATCTCGGCTTCGGCTTTTATGACCCCGGCCAGGGCGGCGACGTGCTGCTCTACCAGAACCTGTTCTGGTTCTATTCACACCCTGCCGTCTATGTCGTGCTGCTGCCCTTCCTCGGTATCAGCTTCGACATTATTGCCACCTTCGCCAGAAACCGCATATTCAACTACAAGGTGGCGGTATGGGCGACGCTGGCCTTCATTCCTGTCAGCAGTGATGTCTGGGTACACCACGCCTTTGTTGCCGGCCTGCCCAACTGGCTGCGTACAATGCAGACGTTCACCACGCTGATGATTTCACTCCCTTTCGGGCTTCTGATGCTGAGCATGGTCATGACCCTGTACAAGGGAAGTATTGAATACCGGACACCGATGCACTGGATCGTGGGCATGTTCTTCATGCTGATTATCGGCGCCACTACCGGTATCCCGAACGCCCTGAGCGCCATCGACTACGGCATCTCCGACAGCTACGTTATCATGAGCCATTTCCACTATGTCATGGCCATCTCAGGCGCCATGGCCATCTTCGGCGGTATCTACTACTACTTCCCCAAGCTGACCGGGCGCATGTACAGCGAGGCTATGGGCAAGATTTCGGCCTGGCTCTTCTTCATCGGTATGAATGTGGTCATGGGACCGCTCTATTTCATCGGTATCGAGGGCATGCCGCGCCGCTATTATGATTATCAGATGTTTCCACAATTCGAGAGCATGCATGCCCTGGCTACCGTGGGTGTGGTGATCACCACCATCGGTGTGCTTATCATGCTCTATTCCTGGCTGCACGGTATGTTCAGGGGTGAAAAGGCAACGGCCAATCCCTGGCAGTCACAGTCGCTGGAGTTCACCCACACCGATGTCATACCGGGGCCGGGCAATTTCCCGACGCCACCGGTCATGCCGGAGGGGTGGAGTCCGTACAGTTATGATAAAACAGTGACTAAGGGAGGCAGTGAATAAAGCCGTACTTTCCCGCATCGGCCTGCACCACGGCGGCAACGCCATATTTAAAAACCTGTCGGGTCGGGCACAGGCCAGGTGCCTGTGCGGCCATGATTCAGGGTCTAAAATGTTGTATATCAGGGCCCGGAGTGATGTTTTTCATCCTGAACAGACACATTTAAACGGGCTGCCGGAACACTTCCGGGCATGCACTGTTTACGGCAATATTTTAAGCCGTGAGGGTGAAATGAAGTTTTACTTTACCTCAACCGGTCGAAGCTCTTTGGCCAGCTTGTCCAGCACACCATTAATAAAGCCGCGGGCCGATTCGTCGGCATAGGCGCGGGTCAGTTCCAGCGCTTCGTTGATGATCACACGGTAGGGGATCTCCAGCCGGTTCTTCATCTCCCATGTGGCAAGACGAAGCACGTTAAGTTCAATGGTGGCAACGCTATTCAGGCTGCGGCGGACGGCCGGTTTTATCAGCGTGTCCAGTTCATCCATATCTCCTGTAACACCATAAACCAGTTCCCGAAGATAGTTTTCATCCTGACCCGAGCGTTCATCTTCATGAATGCGCCCGGCCAGCAGGTGGGGCAGGTCCGCATTGTCACTGCCGCCGCTATGCCATGCATAGAGGGCCTCGAGTGCCGATTCACGGGCCTGATGTCTGTTCGGGCCTTTTGTCTTTTTGTTGCTCAAATTGTTCTCCTCCGCAAATGATATGTCTCTATACCATTTGCTCTACCCCAGCCGAAAAGTGTGATTTCCGGCTGGCTCACAAATATCCGTTCCGGCTATTTGCCGCCCCAAGGTGAATTGCGCCAAGGTGAATCGAGCCTGCGAGAGAGAAGGCACCCTGGGGTGCTGCGCAAGAGAGGGTGCCCTGGGGTAATCCATGGGCGGGATGTTGCTTGAGATTCAAGCTCAGTTCTCCAGTTCCCTGAGCAGGGTGGCTATTTCCACTGCCGTCAGAGCAGCTTCAGCACCCTTGTGGCCGTGTGCACCACCAACACGATCCAGTGCCTGCTCCAGTGTGTCCACGGTCAGCACGCCGTTGGCAATGGCGATGGTTCCACGCCCGGCAATCGCGCCGATACCGTCCATGGCAACCCGGCAGACATGATCGAAATGGGCGGTTCCGCCCCTGATTACGCAGCCCAGGCAGACCAGTGCATCAAACCTGCCGGAGTCGGCCATGCTGGCAGCAATGGTCGGAATCTCCAGCGCGCCGGGAACATGCACGATCCTGATGTCGGCATCGGTGCTGCCATGCTCTTTCAGAGCGGCAACGGCGCCATCACGCAGGGCGGAGGTGATCTTTTCATTGAAGCGGCTGACAATGATACCGATGCGCATGCCGGTGGCATCGACATTTCCGGACAGATGCGGTGCATCAAGACTCACCTGAATCTCTCCCCGTCATTCCCGCCTGCGCGGGAATCCAGTGCTTTTCAAAGCCAATGGATGCCGGATCGAGTCCGGCATGACGACTGTAGCGATCATGGCCTGTCATCATCTGTTCTTCTCCGCAGATTATACCCGTTTTGGGCAACCACTATTTGCGCTCTTTCGGTATATTCAATATGTGACCCATCTTCTCCTGCTTGGCCTGCAGGTAGGTAATGTTATCTTCATGGGCTCTCACCTGCAGCTGGACACGCTCAATAACCTCGAGACCGTAACCATCGAGGGCAATAATCTTCTTCGGGTTGTTGGTCAGAAGATTCAGTTTGCGCAGGCCAAGATCACGCAGAATCTGGGCGCCAATACCGTAATCTCTCAGATCGGCCTTGAAGCCGAGTTTTTTGTTGGCCTCAACCGTATCGTGGCCGGCATCCTGCAGCTCATAGGCACGCAGTTTGTTCAGCAGGCCGATGCCGCGTCCCTCCTGGCGCAGATAGAGAATGACCCCTTCACCCGCCTCAGCCACCTGTCGCATGGCTGCATGAAGCTGGGAGCCGCAGTCACAACGCCGTGAAGCAAAAACATCGCCGGTCAGGCACTCGGAGTGAACGCGTACCAGGCATGGGGTGTCCGGGTTGGGAGTTCCCATTACCAGTGCCACATGTTCAGCCTGATCCACGGCGTTGGTATAGCCAACCATCCTGAATTCACCGAATTCGGTCGGCAGACGCACCTCCACCTCACGTTTGACCAGAGACTCATTCTTCAGCTGGTAACGGATTACATCGGCAATACAGCCGACTTTAAGATTATGTTTTTTTGCGAATTTCTTCAGCTCCGGCATACGCGCCATGCTGCCATCTTCATTCATGATTTCGCAGATCACACCGGCCGGCTTCAGCCCTGCCATGCGCGCAAGATCGACACTCGCTTCAGTGTGGCCGGCCCTGACCAGAAGACCGCCGGCACGGCTGACGAGAGGAAAGATATGTCCGGGAGTATGAATGTCGGACGGCTTTGCATCATCATCAATCGCCGTGCGGATGGTGTGGGCGCGGTCAAAGGCGGAGATGCCGGTGGTTACACCCTCGGCCGCCTCAATTGATACGGTGAAATTGGTTTTGAATTTGGAGTTGGTGTTGGAGACCATCAACGGCAGGTTAAGCCTGTCTGTCTGCGTCTGAGTCAGGGCCAGGCAGATCAGCCCGCGGCCATGGGTTGCCATAAAATTGATTGCCTCGGGCGTCACCCATTCAGCAGCCATGACAAGATCACCTTCATTTTCGCGATCTTCATCGTCGGCGAGAATGATCATCCGTCCGGCACGCAGCTCTTCGATCAGCTCCTTACAACTGGCTAGGCTCATTATAACTCCTGTCGGTTCTGAAAACTCATGATTCGTTCAACGTAGCGACCCAGCATGTCGCTCTCAAAATTGACGGCACTTCCCACACGCAGCTCACCAAGGTTGGTGTGTGAAAGGGTATGGGGAATCAGGTTGACGGTAAAGGAGCAGTTCTCCACCTCATTAACCGTCAGGCTGGCGCCGTTAATGGCAACAGAGCCCTTTTTGACCACATATTTTGCCAGAGAGGCGGGGACAATGAAGCGCAATATCCTGTGTTCGCCGATTTCCGTAATGGCGTCCACAGTGGCGATGCCATCGACATGTCCGGTGACGATGTGGCCACCCAGCGGATCGCCCACACAGAGCGCAGGCTCCAGATTGACCCTCTCTCCCACCTTCACATCGGAGTGACGGGTCAGGTTGAGTGTCTCCCGGGAGAGGGTGGCGGAAAACTGTCCGGCTGCAGGGAAACCTGTAATGGTCAGGCAGCAGCCATCAACGGCGACAGAGTCGCCCGGAGACCATCGGGAGGTGTCCAGCGATGTGGAGAAATGCATATGTGTCTGCTCAGTCTCCCGGTCGATAGCGACAATCTTCCCGACATCCATGATAATGCCTGTAAACATGGTGCGAATGTTAGCTGCAAACATGATCTAATTCACTGAAAGCTTTATCCGGTCTATTCTCTGCCCATGTTTGAACTTCACCCGAGACTGGAAGCTGACTGCGTTAGCATCGGTTCCTTCCCACTCTGCACGCTGCTGCTGATGAACGACTGCAATTACCCCTGGTTTATTCTGGTGCCTCAGAGAGAGGGGGTTCGTGAGATTTATGAGCTTTCGGAAGAGGATCAGCGTCAGTTGCTGTGGGAATCCTCTACTCTTTCACGTGCCATTGCTGACCATTTCAATGCGGACAAGATCAATGTGGCAGCACTTGGCAATATGGTGCCTCAGCTCCATATTCACCATATTGTCCGCTACCGCAGCGATGCGGCATGGCCGGAACCTGTCTGGGGGCATGCAGCTGCAGCGCCTTATTCGAAGCAGAAGCTGAGTGAGATGGTCGCAACATTAACGGAACTGATGCCGGGCTCCTTCCGCGCCTGCGTGAGTGATTGCTGATAAACCTCTCCGTGGTGGTTATTCACTGTTGCGAATATCCGCTTTCATGTTTGGTGATTGTGTTCCGGCTGGCTCCCATTCTTGAACGCCTGGCAAAGGGTTGCAGGCGGTTGTCTGTAAGCAGCTATCTGGTTTGTAAATATTTGTTGAATTCGGTGTCCTCGTTCAACACATGATCAACCAGCAGGTTCTTGATTGCCTGCCCGGCTTCAATCCAGACCCTGCCGGATGAGGTGCTCTGAATCTCTTTTGACGCCTGTTTGAGCCTGCTGATGATCTCTGCATGGCTTTGAGCATGTTCATCAGAAGCGGGGTAATTATGTTCGGCAAAAATCCGCTCTTCGTGCGAAAAATTGGTAATGGTATCTTCCAGTATAAGGCCCATGAGCTCCCTGACCACTGCCTTATCCTGCCGGTTGCTCATGATTTCAGTATTCAGTTCGTTTACCAGCTTGATGAAACGCCGGTGCTCTGCATCAATTTCCGGATTTGACATGCTGAACGCATCCAGCCATTCAATGATCCAGGGTGGTTCTGCCATGGTGTAATCTCTCTCCTTCAAGCCTGCGCTGAAATCAGCAAAAGTTCTGATCCCTTGTCAGATACCCGGACAATCCGGTGAATGAAGTATCAATTAAGCCTGTTAAAACAACCTCAACACAACAAACTGAAAGCCATGCGCCCTGGCCGGAATTTGCAGAGTGATCGGTCAGGGGAGCAAACAGATGTGTACTGGTCAGGTTCAGGGATCCTGTAACACTTCATGGGCCGGACTATAAGAGATCTGAAATGTGATGGTATCGCATGAATATGCGATATCAGTATTAAATGAAGTGGTTATTTCTCTTTTCCCGGAACCAGCCGGGCAGCAGCCATCATATAACCGCTTCTGCCTGACTGACTCGATGAAATATTGCCCGCTCAGTAGGGCAGGGCCATGACCTTGTCATTCACCGTCAGAATACCGTCACGCATTTGAATATCTGCTTTCAGCACTCCCCCGTCCATTTTCAGATAGCCACGCTCTAACAGCGGTTGAATCCGGCTTTTCATCGTGGCTTCAGGAACAAGCGGTGCGGGCAGTGAGAAGCCGGCATCCAGAGCTATGATCGACTTCAGCCAGGGAATATTCATCAGTGATGCGGGATTGCTCTTCGGCAGGCTGAAGCGGAAGTGGCCGATAAAATCTCCACCCGGTGTGTTGAGATAGAGTCTCTCCATATCAATCACAATACCGTGGCTAAGCAGCTCCGGAAGTAGTCCGAAAGCCTCAATAGTGGCTGCCTGCAGTGCAAAGTCCCGCTGCGGGGACGGGGTATTCATGGCCTGCGCCCGAAGAGCGTTGAGGCGCTCCAGTGCAGTTGCCGGAACATTGGTGATGGCCAGGATCATCTCTCCCGGCCCGAATCTGTTAGTGGCAGTAGCAAGCTGCTGAATCGATAATTCTGATGCTGAACCCACCAGCCGTTCACTACCACTTACCGATGACTGGTGTTTAAATTCCAGCCCCTCTATCTGCAGGCTGGTTTTTGGACTGCTGAATGTAATGGAGTGCTGGTTGAAGAGCACGCTTCCAAGCCAGAGCTCTCCGCTTTTTTCCATATCAAGCTTAAAACGGATATCCGAGGCGCTGACTTTTTCTCCCCGGCCGTTTTCCGAGACCATCCCTTTCCAGTCGCCATCGCCTTTAAGCATGCGGTAATTTTTGTCGGTGGTAAATGTTGCCGAAAGCGGCATCACTGTTGTGGTTGACTTACTGCTGCCGGCTAATATCTCTCTGCTCTCTATCCCGACAGTTTGTGAGCCATCAAAGTAGAGCCGGGTGTCGATCCGGAACAGATCCGCAGCCTTTCCCGACTCTTGTCCGGCACTGTTACCGGCTGGACCGTTATATGCGATCTGGTGTGTTGCCCTGGCCATTGCAAAGTCGATTCCCTTCCCGGTACCGAAGATGACCGGGCCATGGCTGATGTGGTGGTGAACAAGCAGCCCAACATTTCCGTTTTCATCTTTCCCCAGCTTATCAATCAGTGCTCTGCGCAGCGTCAGGTCGGTCACTTTGATAAATGTGGTGGCCTGGCTGCTGAAGATGCCCTGTTCAAAGTTCAGCGATTCCAGCTGCAGTGCCGGCTCAAACAGGCTGGCCTGAATCATGGTGCGGTAATGCTTTTCGGCCATCATGCCTGTGGCAAAGGGTGCGCCGACCATGACGGCGGCGGCTATGCCGGTGAGCAACAGCAGATATTTCTTCATTCAATTCCCCTTATGATTCAGTGCGTTAGCGTAAAGCAGCTTCAAAGTTCCCGCCAACCGTCAACGACAGGAAAGTAGAGGCCCACTCTGATGCACCGTTGCGGCTCCATCCTTTGTAGCAGAGCACGGTATCCCTCCAGCTGTCTGGTATGCCGCTGCTGTTCGCTGCCAAGAAACTGCTCAAGATCGCCGCCTGCATGTGATCCGGTTTTATAATCGACAATCCAGCGCACACCGTCCGTATCGATAAAACTCCGGTCGATGATATGGTGGGAAATCACCCCTTTATGCCTGCTGCTCAGTTCCCATTCCGAGTGAGCATCGTTGTGCAGGCCGGATAGCAGCCAGGTACCGCGCGGACTTTCAAGAACGCGATACAATGCGGACTCTGATCGGCGCATAGCACTCTCCAGCATTTCTCCGGACAAACCTTCAGCGATCAGCAACCGCCGCATACGGTTAATTTCGCCGACCGTATCGGTTGTTTTCCAATGCTCGATCCCTTTTTCAGCGATATGTTGCAGGGCAGCGTGCACAGCATTGCCGACGGGCGCCGCCTCCGGACCAGCCCAGAAGTATTCGCTTTCGGCCGTATCCACCGGCTCTGCTTCATGCTCGACGGCCAACGGCAGAACCCTGATTCTTTTCAGGCAGGAGCGCATCTCGCCACTCCCGGCATCCGGTGCTTCCAGCATGGTCACTTCTGCGCCGAAACATCCGTTGTCGATACCGTGCGGCAGCAGCAGTTTCAACAGCGAGCCGTTTGTAGCCTCTTCACTGTCTTCCTTCAGATGTCCGAACATGTGCAGTGCTCTCTTTGCTCGCGTGGACGCGACATAAAGAAGGCGCGCCAGTTCATTATTTTCACGAATCTTTTCCACACTTCGAACAAGATCGTAGATGGCATCGTTACTGCGGACCGCACCACGCACTGCAATCAGCGGCTGGACCCCGTCAGCTACCGGAACGTCGGTGAAGGCAACCAGCGGTGAGTCGCTGCGCCCTCGTCCGTAACCAAGGCCCGGCAGAATCACCACATCCCACTGCAGTCCCTTGGCTCCGTGCATGGTCAAAAGTTCGACCCGCGCAGCTTCCGGCGAGGTGTCGGGCCCGGCATAGAGTTTCTGCAGTCTCTCATCAAGAATGGCAAAGTTGATCAGGCCGCCCGTATCAACCTCTTCGACGAGATTCAGCATCGCCTCGACATTGCAGAGAGCATCTGCCGCAACCAGCCCCGGCATACCGAGACGATGCCAGGCTCTTGCCAGCAGAGTCCGTGCCGGAACGCGCCCGGCTGATTGCAGGCAAGGCGCCACTGCCTGTTTCAGAAAGCCGGCACGCTGCCGTGCATCTTCGCTTATTTGCGCCATTCGTCTCTCATCATCCAGAATCGCATATACCGGACGCTCATCCCCGGCCAACAGCCGGTGCATTGCAGTTGTATCCACGCCGCAGCAGGGGGTACGTAGCAGCGCGGCCCATGATTCGCGATCAGCCGGATGCAGCAGGGCGCGAAGCAGGGCCCTGAGCAGGCGAATCTCCGGCCGCTCATGCAGCGGCAGGATATCAACTGCCCTGAAAGCGATTCCCGCCCCCGTTAGTGCCTGCATGATCGCATGCAGATGTTTGCGTGAGCGCGACAGTATGGCGATGCGCTGTTTCTCACTCTTCAGTGCTTGCCGGATGGTTGCAACCACCGCTGCTGCCTCGCCACTCCTGTCCGGCTTCTGTTGCAGGTGGAGGCGCACTTCACCGTCATGCTGCAGAGCGGCGTGCGCCTTTGCATGGTCGACGGCAGCCAGAAGAATATCGGGCTCATCCGGAAAGATGCCGGCAAAGGCCTGATTGACCCAGTCGACGATCGCGGGAGATGAGCGGAAGTTACGAGTCAGACTGAGTGCTTTGACCGGGGGCAGCCCGGCACGGTTGGCTGCGGCCAGCAGGAACAGGCCGACTTCGGCTTTTCTGAATCGGTAGATCGACTGCATCGGGTCACCGACCATGAACAGGCTCCGGTGGGTGCCGTCGCCTGCCTGCCAGCCTCCTGTCAGATCGTGCAGCAGTCGTAACTGCAGCAGAGAGGTATCCTGAAATTCATCGACGAGAATATGGCGAATACGGTAGTCGAGCCTGAGCAGCAGATCGGTCGGCCGACCCTGATCATCTTCCATCGCCCGCATGGCGCGCAGAGCTATCTCAATGAAGTCGGCTTCACCGCGCTGGTCGAACAGGCGCTGCAGCTGCCTGTCAGCCAGCAGCAGCAGTTGCAATTGCGCCTCGAGCACCTGCCATTGCGAATCGTCGAAGAGGGGCCTGGCCGGTAATAGCATTAATTCGGACAGGGCTGCCTCCAGGCCATCCACTCCGGCAAGCCGTTCCAGCCACTCCTGAAACTGTTTTTTCTGCCCGGCAAACTCCCTGTCCGGCGGAAATCCCCGATTAACGTTAATGCCGCGGGGTTTACGAAATCCTGTAACAGTCATCAGTTCACCGGCAACGGTCTGCCAGAGTGGCAAATCGGCCAGCGAATCACCGGGCCACTGCTGCAATCCGCCAAGTTCGGTATCACCACGGTTGCCGGCGGCAAAGGCGATCAAACCGGGCAACTCGGCTTTGGCTTCAGGTGGCATCAGGCCGATGCATGTGGACAGTTTCTGCCCCATGATCTCCGCCAGACCCGATTCGAGCATTTTTTTGAGTTCGGTCGTATTACCGGCGTTCAATTCAACTTCATGCAGCCACTGATCACGCTTGCCGAGCATCTCTGCTACCAGATCGATCAACGCAACCATGTTGTGATCCTGATGCAGAAGAATGGCAGCTGCCTGTTCATGATTGCGACGAACCAGCATGGCGACTGCCTGCTCGGCCGCCTCACGATAGAGTGGCATCACATGCATTGATGGCACAGGCATCTCACCGAAACCGGAGAGCAGCGGCAACTGACGTGCCAGTGCATGGGTGAAGCTGTCCAGCGTCATCATGTTCAGCCGCGACGGATGTTCGGCCAGATGCCAGCCGCACTCTTCCGAGCGGCGGTTAGCCTCCTGTGCCAGCAACCAGGTTTCCATTTTATGCGGTGACGATGTATCAGGCTTCGACATGGTAAGCGCGTCGATAACGCGACCGCGCATCTCCGCTGCCGCCTTGCGCGTAAAGGTAAGTGCCAGAATCTCTTCAGGCTCGTCGACCACAGCGAGAAGCCTGAGAATACGCTGGGTCAGAAGCTCGGTCTTGCCGGAACCGGCTGGCGCCTGTACAAGGAATGAGCCGGCAGGATCAATTGCAGATGTTCTCACCTCGGCACTCATGCCGCATCCTCACCGTTTTCATCGCGGTCGATGCCGATTTCATCGATCCGGCAAACCGCCTCAAGCCCGCAATAGTCGCAGGCGTGCGCATCCTTAGGCATCACATCGCAACGCCCGGCAACGAATTCGTCAGCCAGTGCATTTATGCGCTCCCGCCAGCAGATCAGGAGTGCTGGCCACTCTTCAGCCTCTTCGTCCCTGCCTTTGTATTCGGTGATTCCCCTGATGCCTGTCGCTACACCGCTTAAGCCTTCGAAACCCATGTCACCACTGCGTACCCGGGCGAAGCAGACGGCATCCTCTTCTCCCAACCCCTCGGCCACGGCGTAGAGAGGCAGCTGTGGCTCGGTCATACGTTCGCCAATCCACTTGCCGATACTCTGCTTCTGTCCACTCTTGTAATCGATCAGGATTTTTCGTCCCTCGCTATCGCGATCGATGCGGTCGGCTTTCAGGGTTACCGGAAATTGTAGCTTACCCGATTCAGGCAGTTGCAGGCGATAAGGCTTCTCACACCGTTCGACCGAGAAGGGGGGGCGTTTTCGCTCCTCATCAAGCCATGTCGTCAGCACCATTACCATGCGCTGGCGCTCGAACTGCTGTGTGGATTCGGCTGCCGTGACATGAACCTTCCGCCATGCATGCTCCACCGACTCGCTGATCAGGCTGCCAACCGCCCTGTCATCGAGAGCCAGGAGCTCCTTTTGCGAGCTTAATTTCTCCCAGATGTATTGCAGGGAGTGGTGAAGCAGTGATCCCTTGTCGGCAGGTGTGACCCCCGGCATCGTCTCGCCGAGTGGTGCGAGCCCCAGACGATGTGAGGCAAAGGCACGGAAGGGACAAGCCGACTGATTTTTGATAATGGCGGCACCGCCCCATACGCGTTCACCAGCCGATAGCGGCACAGCAGGCGCATCATCGAACGGTTCGGTTTCCGCTGTGTCAGGTATCCGGATGATTCCGTCAACTGTTTCGACATCAATGCCGGCCAGAAAGGATGATGGACCCAGCAGGCGTTCATTACGGTTTCTGGCAAACGAGGCATGAACAACCGGAGCCGCCTGAAGCAATTGCTGCCAATAGAAAGCGGACTCGGAAAAGACAAGCTGTGCCGTGGAGCCCGGAAGATGGTGTCGGCGCTGCAGTGAAAATGGCAGCAGTGGCGCCGGTTCTCCCGGCAGCGGCAGTGCCTCTTCATCAAAGCCAACCGCAAAAACGGTATCGAACTTCAGACCAGCAACCTGTTCCAACGGCAACACTGATACCTGCGGATACTGCACAGGATCGGATACCAGCGTCTCGTTGCAAACTGAAACAAGCAGTGACACAAAGGAGCTCCAATCCATCTTTTCGCTCACCGCATCGACAGCAGCGAGTGAAGCCAGACACTCGCGGAAAGCGTTGAGCTGACGGATCTCGCCAACAGTACGTTCGGCAGCTTCGATATGCAGAAAACCGGTTGTCTGCAACAAGGCGTGCACCGCTTTTACCCACTCTCCGGTCATGCGCCTGCCTGTTTCCCAGTCTATGAGGCTGCGCAATACGCCCGCGAGTTGCGGCATCGCTTTTACCTCCTGCATGCCGAGCAGTGATTTGAAGCCCAGGTAGTGGCGGTTGTCCTCACGCAGTTTTGCATCGAGCGCAGCACGTTCCGGACGCTCCCCGACATAACCTTTAACACCCGGAGAAAAGAGCAGCGGCGACAGATTGACGTATGCCGATCCGCTCTTGCCGGCCAGATGCAGCAGGTTTAGCAGCTGGTGAATCAGCGGCATGGCGGCAAGTGGCCTGCCGGCCATGGTCACTGCCTGCATGCATGATATCGTCTGCGTTTTTGCTAGCAGGGTTTCATCCAGAATACGGCGCACTGTTTCGGTATCATTCACCTGCCTGCTGGTGACCACGGCGATACGGTGATGGGTATCGGGGTGATGGGTATCGGGGTGATGGGTATCGG
>JAVVEJ010000011.1:0-7087 GCA_032251395.1 Mariprofundaceae bacterium | reverse complement strand
GGTGATGGGTATCGGGGTGATGGGTATCGGGGTGATGGGTATCGGCTTTGATGACAGAGGCAATCTGGCGGGCGAGATGACGGTACTCGGCTTCAGCATCGGAACAGGCGCTCAGTGTGACAGTTGTTGTCTGATCACCCGAACAGCTATCGGGCGCGATTGTCGCAACTTCGATACCGTGCTCCTGCAGCGCCTGAAACAGGGATTGCTGCAGCGGGGTGAAACGGTCAAAACCATCGAGCAGGATGCCGGGAGAGTTTACCAGAACACCAATGGCCGGTAGCAGCAGCTGCGGCACATCGGCGGCAAGCAGCCGTCCCATGCTTTTCAACTCCTGTTGCACTGCTCTGATCCAGTGCCCCAGCGCCTCGGCCTCTTCGCCCGCACCGGTAAGCTCCCGCATATCGATATGGTATTCCCGCAACACCCTGTAAGATGCAGCGGCATGGTGAGCCAGGCCGCGCGTCAGAGCGTTGCTCTCTCCGGTCATGCCGGCATCAATGATCCGTTTCCACAATTGATGTTCCTGCAGCGTGGTGAGTGGTACGGGGATATCGTTATGTTCGCGGGCCAGTTTCAGCAGCCATTTGTTCCAGCTGTCGACCCGGGGTGTTGCTACAACCTTTCCGGATTGTTCAGGCAGGAGACGGCGTTTCCAGTCAGCAGCCAGATGCGGTGATGCGGTGATCAGGAGTCTGCCGTCACCCATCCACTGCCCGGTGGATTGAAGCTTGATTTTAGAGTCGAATGGGATTCCAATATGCGCTACAGACACAACTAGCGACCATTTTCCGGAAAGGAGAGGCCATGAGTCAGGTGAAGATGACATGTCCGGTTTGTAAAGAGAAGTTTCAGGCCGAGGAGGCTGAAATTTATGAGTGCCCGAAGTGCGGTACCAACGTGCGGGCTAAAAAGAGCGAACCATCCGATTTTGATAAAACACAGACCTTCCACACCTGACTACTTAACAGCTGACTGACCGGGTGCAGAAGAGGTGGCTTCCTCTACCGGCACCATAGCTCCCGGTACAATTTTTCCCTGCTCATCGACATGCGCCGGAACATAATGCATCCGCTGCTCAGGGCCGCTGCCCATCTCCTGCCAGGCCAGAAACGCGCAGATCAGGCCCACCACGATTGCCGCGATATTAAACAGCATGGAGGGCGATCCATGTTTATGAGGCGTAATATCAATCACCTCATGCTCCTGCATCTTTTTGAGCTTGCGAAGGCGCAGCCATGCCCTGAACAGGAAGAACATGTTTCTGAGCATGAACATCAGCAGTGCGGGGCCGAAGAAGAAGAGGGCGGCTACGAGGATACTGCGAATCATTTCTGCATAAGCTCCTTAACCCGGGCAAGATAGAGCATCACGTCCGGATCCCTGCCTTGCCGTTGGGAAAAATAGACCGTCTCGGCCAGAATTTCCAGAATGTGGTGCAGGGCAGCATGCCGGTCAATGCCTTTGGTCATCATCAGATGCTCCAGTGCCTGCGCAACTTCAGGCGGCTGTCTGGTGGCAATCTGCTCTTCCAGTGCCAGATGCAGGGAGAGATGTAGATAGGGGTTCATACCGTCATCAACATGGAAATCCCGGTCAAGAAAAGACTCCATGTCATCAAAGAAGTGGTGGTGTTCCGGGTGCATCTCAATGACGCGTGCAATACGAACCTGCATGGCATCCAGCGGCATGCCCTCTTTTGCCCTCTGCCAGGCATCCCAGAAGATTTGGCGATGCGCACGAAGCTGCTCGCGATCGGGCTGGCTGCGCTTCTCTCCGGCAGGCTGTTCTTTCGGGGCATTCATGTCCGGTCAGATCCTCCGGTGATTCAGTACAGGCAGAGCCTGTCGTATTTTACCCAGCTTGTTGAGTGATAATTCTGCTGTGATGATACCCTCTTCGTCATGCAATGTCGCCAGTACTTCACCCCATGGGTCAACGATCATCGAGTGGCCCCATGTTTTCCTGCCTCCGGGATGTGTTCCGGACTGGCCTGCGGCAAGAACATAGGCCTGATTCTCAATCGCTCTTGCCCGCAGCAGGATCTCCCAGTGGGCTTCGCCGGTCGGGACTGTGAACGCGGCGGGAATGGTAAGGATATTGCACCCGATGCTGCTGTAGTGGCGATAGAGCTCGGGAAAGCGCAGGTCATAACAGATACTCAGGCCGATTTTCCAGCCATCGAAGCCGGCGGTCTCCGGGGCCTCTCCGGCCTCCACTGTGGCCGATTCGCAATGTCTTTCACTCTCCAGATCGACATCGAAGAGATGCATCTTGTCATAAAGAGCAATCAGCTCACCGTTTGCTGAAAAGACGGGACAACTGTTTCTGACCTTTTCAGTATTACCGGCCTTCAGAGGCAGTGTTCCGCCGACAATCACGGCCCTGTGTTGCCGCGCCTGTGCGGAGAGAAATGCAAGCACGGAAGAGTTCTCCCGGGATTCGGCCACGTCGAACTTTTCCCGCTCGTTTGCGCCCATGAATGAGAAGTTTTCAGGCAGGACAATCAGGCTGCATTTCTTCTCTGCAGCTTTTTCGATCAGTGCGGCAGCTCTTGCCAGATTACTCTCCTGATCCCGGTTCGAACAGAGCTGAATTGCGGCCGCATGGATACATTCGGAACAATCACTGCTCATTTGGTTTCCAGAGTAATCACATTCCGTTGATGATCGATGGTCATTCGAAACTGGCCGAAGAAACTCATACCTAGCAGTCCAAGGTCGGGAACGGAGAGGTCCTGAACCACAGCCATGACGCCCTCGATGGCGATATTGTCGGCAATGACCTGATCCAGTTTGACAAGCGGAGCCGAGGTGATGCCGTTAGCGGTATGCAGTTTTACGCGGCGGCTGTCGGATGTGCTGACTCCGGCCCGTTCGGCAATGGATGACGGAATTGAAACGAGTGATGCGCCGGTATCGACGACAAAGCGCATGGGGATTCCATTGACCTTGCCATGAACAATCATTGAACCGGTGCCGGAGGGGGTGTAGCTGATTTCCAGCGGCTGATCGCTGGCGGCCCTGCTGATAATGCTCAGTGGCATCATCATCAGCGGCTCACCGGTCTCTGCTGCTCTGGTTGCAATGGCTTCGTAATTATTGTCGGCAGAGAGTCTGTGTGGATCAGCCTGAGATGTTGTTGAAATCATCGTCGAAATCATCATCGAAACCGGCAGCGCAACGATGAACAGCCAGTTATGCATAGCGTCCGATTTTCAGAATGGCACCAACATTGGCTTTATCGCTGATAACAGGCACAAGTTTGCCGTCAGTTGCGCTCATCAGCGTCATCATGCCCGGGCCGTGGCCACCCAGCGGTGAATCGGAGTGGATCACCATGCCGATGGTGACCGAGCCTTTGCGGTAGGTGCGCCCATAGCGGTTGTCATGATCCAGCACGGCAACAAAGTCGCCAAAACGGAGTTTGTCGAGATGGTGCTCTTTCACCGTCTCTTCATCATGACAGAGGATATCGTAATCACCGGTGGTAACAGAGAGCGCACCGATACCGGAGCCCATGGCATGCCCCGGAACAATAACATTGACCGGCACTTCAATGCTGCCGTCCCTGCGCTCTTTCAGACCCCATTTTCCCAGCAGATCCGGGTCGGTGTTGTAGATGAACAGATCCGGGTGGTCGATAAGCTTCAGCCCCTGGCCGAAGCCTTTAATCAGGAACTTGTCATCGCAGGTCAACTGTTCGAGCACATCATCCGGGAAGTCGAGCATCAGATGTTCAACACCGCCATGGTGGCCGATGACGGTACCGGTTGCGCCTTTCGCTTCACCGGAGATGACACGCGCCCGGTTTCCGCAGCAGGAGAGGAACTGGTAACCGGCCGAGGCTTTGCGGTTTTTGTGGTCCAGGGTCGTGGATACCCCCGGCTCGATATGTTCGCCGGCCCAGCCGAATACTGAATCGCCGACTTTAACGTTATAGGTGATACCGCCGGTGGAGGGCCAGGAGAAGACTTCGCCCTGACTGCCCACCTCAAAGGGTGCCCACTGGTTGGCAGGTGATACACTGCCCTGCACGGCAGTCATTACCAGCTGATCACGATTGGTTTTAAGGCTCATGCTCTCTCCCTCATGCTCTGTCTTCTTTAACATAGTGCAGAAACCGGCTGCTGCGCCCTTCGCGCAGGCCGCGCTGTTCGAACTTGGTGAATACCCGATCCTCATCACGCTCAATATAACCGGCCTTCCCGGCCACATTGGTAAGGCCCGGTGTGGCATCAAGAATATCACGCATCCACTCGCCCAGTTCGTCAACATCCGAAGCAAGCCTGATGAATCCTCCCGGTTTCAGGCGACTGACCATCAGTCTGGCAAAATCCTTCTGGATAATACGGCGTTTGTGGTGGCGTGCCTTGGGCCACGGGTCGGGATGATTGATATAGATGCCGTCGAGCTGCTCCTCCTGCACCTGTCTGGTCAGTACAAACTGGGCCGGAAGCTGGGTAATGCGGGTGCGTTCAATGAAGCCTGCGTCTTCAAGACGGGCAACAGCCTTGGCCACACCCGGCAGATAAATCTCCACACCGATGAGCGTCCACTCCGGATGGCTGGCTGCAAGCTGAACCAGAAAATCACCATTGCCGAATCCGATCTCCATTACAATGGGAGAGTCAGCCGGAATATTGGCATCAGCCAGCGTCATCTCATTGGTCAGGCCGATAACGGGCAGCCATTTCGCCAGACGCGCTTCCTGACCTGTGGTTACAAAACCGTTTTTACGCCCGTGGGTGCGCATTTCGTGCTGGGCAAACCGGTTGCGGAATTCCTGTGTTAATCGCATGCGGCGAACGGTATCAGAAATTCAGGCAATGATGGACTGTCGGATTGCTGCCGATTTCTCCTGACCACAAAGCCTTGCCACCAGACGCAGTGCAAACTCAACGGCAGTGCCGGCACCACGGCTGGTAATGAGAAAATCATCTTCAACCACCACATCATCACAGTAGATTGCCGATGGTGAGAGTTTCTGAATCTCCTCCTGCATTGCCGGGTAGGAAGTTACATTCCTGCCGTCAGTGATGCCGTAGGCAGCCAGTGCAGCAGGGGCCGCACAGATGGCGGCGATAGTTTTTCGCTGCTCCCTTAAGCGCTGCACAACACGCTTTACACTGGCATCATCGCGCAGCAGATAGGCATTGGGAAGTCCGCCGGGAAGCACCACCATATCCCAATCCTGATCCATCACATCGTTCAAAGCCGCATCAGGCTGAATCACGATGCCGGAACGGCCCCTGACAGCAGCGCCATCAAGGCTTGCCATCACGGCTTCGATGCCCGCACGCCTTAAAATATCAACCACCGCAACGGCTTCGATCTCTTCAACACCTTCTGTAAACGGCACCAGTACCCTTTTCATCTGCACGCTCCCGTGTTCATCCATTGATTATGAAAAAATATCCGTTTAAAGCTGAGCCTTGCCAACCACGATAAACAGTAGCGTAAGCATAGTCCAACAGCCCCCGCTTACCTAGCCACTGTTGCAGGCTGCAGTGATTTTTCAGACGGGTATGCACCTCTCCGCCTGCAAGTCTGGTTGTCTTACAGACAGTGGCGGCTATATTGGCCGCATGAACTTTCTTCTGCTTCAACATCTTCGCATTGAACCGGCCGCTATCATTGGAGAGATGATCGAAGAGGCGGGGCACCGCATTGAAGTAGTCCGTATGGATAGGGATGAACCGGTGCCACAATCGCTTGCAGGGTTTGACGGGATGCTTGTCATGGGCGGGCCGATGTCCGCCAATGATAGCCACCTCTCCTATATCCGTGATGAGATTCTGCTGTTGAAACAGGCGATAGCGGCCGATTTTCCGGTATTGGGGCTCTGTCTTGGAGCACAGCTGCTGGCAAAAGCAGCCGGTGCGGAGATTGTTGCCTCACCTGTGCGTGAACTGGGGTGGTACCCGGTACAGAGAACCCGGGCTGCAGCTGATGATCCGATTTTCCGGGCTCTGGATGCTGATGGGTTGACGGTTTTTCAGTGGCACGGTGAGACATTCACACTGCCCGGTTCCGCCACTCTGGTTGCCACGCACCCTGATGTGCCGCATCAGGCCTTCCGTGTCGGCTCATCACAGTATGGGCTGCAGTTTCATATCGAGGTGGACCAGCCCGTTATTGAGTTATGGATTGAGGCCGGAGAGAGCGAGCGGCAGGCCCTGGGAGAGGCCGGTGTTGCGGAGATTCGGGCGCAATCTCCGGACTATCTGCCCGCTGCACACGCCTTTTGCAGGCAGATGGTCAGGGCATGGCTGGGGTTGTGTGATACGGCCTCGGAGCACCCTGCCACCGGAGCATCCTGCCCTCGGCCCTGACGCTCGATAAACTGTGGGAAGTTTATCGAACTCACTAAAGCCGCACCTCCATGTGCGGAAGGAGCAAGAGTTGTTTTCACCGCACCATGTTGCCATCACTGCCAGTGGCCTCGAACGCTCTGTTTCATTTTACGAAAAGCTTGGTTTTTGCGAGGTACTGCGCTGGCAGGCTGAGGACGGGAGCCTGACGATTGTGCAGATGCGGCTGAACACTCTGTTGCTGGAGATCTTCTGCTATGCCTCATCCAAAGAGGGTGGTGTGAAAGAGCGGACGCTGGAGTCAGATCTCAGAACCATTGGCACGAAGCATTTCGGACTCAGGGTTGATGATATTGAGGCGGCCCGAAAACAGTTGATCGAAGCAGGCCTGGCCGATGTGTCAGTTACTGTCACGAAAGGGCGGACCGGTATCGAATACCTGTTTCTTCGTGATCCGGACGGCCTGTTTGTCGAGATTGTTCAGGATGACCGTGATTTCATAGGGAGATGCTGATTTATTGCCATCCTGGCAAAAATCAGGACGCGAACACAAAAATGATGTTCGGCATCAGTGCCTCACACTGCCAGGCAGCGCCTGTCGGCGTCCACAATTGTGCAGGAGAGCACAATTGCACGGGCCTCCGCCCTGCAGGGGTGGCGCACACGGATGTGCACCATGAATTTACTTTCCTGTGAAAGTGTGACTCAGGCCATCCCTGGCCCTCGCCCTGTGGGCGGCTTGCAGCCGTCCAATTCCACTATCCTGTGGAATTG
>JAVVEJ010000010.1:57392-60986 GCA_032251395.1 Mariprofundaceae bacterium | reverse complement strand
GGATGATTTGTTTCACTGACCTTCGCTCTAATAATACTTCCGATCATCAATCCGATTTCGGCAGTTTTGGTGTTGCCGTCTCAAAACAGTGGGCTCGATCTCACGGCGCAAAAAAGGTGACTTATATCGAGCTGGATAGTGATAAGTTTAATTCATATTTTGATATAATAAAAAGATATGCGCCCGATGAGTTCAACGGTGTTTCAGTTCAGACATTGTTGGACAACCCAGAGACTCGGTTTTCCGCTGAGATGGCATTAACTAGTAAAAACTGGGCACAACGTGCTGGCATACATCCAGAATACATTAAAATGTTATCAGCACTTGAATGGACGCAAACGAGCGAACATGTAGCTCAAAGTGAATGGAGGATTCGGAATCCGCGGCCATACACATTCACCTCTGAAGCAACCAGAAAGGAAAGGATCGACCTTCTAGTAAACTGTCTGTCGAGTAACCTCCAAGATGAGGTGGAAGGGCTTGTGAACTATACCATTGACGGAACTGTTAGCTTAGCTTGTACAGGTAAGCACTCTTTGGTTTTACCCCTTCCAGTGGATCAAATACAGGCATTGTTCTGTCCGAAAAAATATGAGCAGCAAATTTGGTCGGCTTTGTTTACAAATAGCCTCCAACACATACGACTAATCACATCATAAATGCCACTTAGGGATTGTCTGCTTTTGGCCGGAAGCAGTCGTTCAGAAAGTTGCGGGGGTTAGTGGTTAAATGTTGAAACGCCAGCGACAGCTAAACGTTGAAACGGAAGTGCATCACATCGCCATCTTTGACGATGTAATCCTTGCCCTCCAGACGCATCTTGCCGGCCTCTTTACACCTGCCCTCGCCACCGAGCTCGACAAAGTCGCTGTAGGAGATGGTCTCGGCACGGATGAAACCCTTCTCGAAATCGGTATGAATAACGCCTGCGGCCTGAGGTGCGGTATCGCCACGATGAATGGTCCAGGCACGAACCTCTTTGACACCTGCGGTGAAATAGGTGATCAGATCAAGCAGGGTGTAGGCCTCACGAATCACAGTATTCAGGCCCGGCTCTTCCAGGCCGAGATCGGCCAGAAATTCAGTGCGTGAATCCTCATCCATCTCTGCCAGTTCCGATTCAATCTGGGCGGAGACCACGGCAACGCGGGCGCCTTCACCTGCAGCATGCTCACGCACCTGATCAACATACGCATTGCCGTCCGGCAGCGAACCGTCGTCGACATTGGCAACATAGAGTACGGGCTTGCCGGTAAGCAGGCACAGCTCTTTCAGTACCTTCTGATCGCTTTCGGAAAGCCCCTGACGGCGGACGGTGATGCCATCTTCAAGTTTCGCCAGAACGCTCCTGATGATCTCTATCTGTGCCTTTGCGTCCTTGTCGCCCGTACGGGCCAGTTTTTCCACTCGCACCACTGATTTCTGCAGTGTCTCCATATCCTTGAGCATCAGCTCGGTATCGATGATCTCAATATCAGAGAGCGGGTGCACCTTGCCGGCAACGTGGGTGATGTTTTCATCTTCAAAACAGCGAACCACATGGGCAATGGCAGCGCACTCACGGATGTTGGCGAGAAATTTGTTACCAAGCCCTTCACCGCTTGCTGCACCCGCCACAAGGCCTGCAATATCTACAAATTCAACCACGGCAGATTGAACCGCCTGAGGTTTGACAATCTCAATCAGCGGTTTCAGACGGTTATCGGGAACCGGAACAATGCCGACATTGGGATCAATGGTGCAGAACGGGTAGTTGGCTGCCTCCGCACCACCACCGTTCAGGGCATTGAAGAGGGTCGATTTACCCACATTGGGAAGTCCGACGATTCCGATACTGAGTGCCATTTAATAATCCTCTTTTTTTACCACTAAGGCACTAAGGCACCAAGTGTTTTGAAATTCGTTCAAATTCGGTCTTTTACCTTTGTGACTCTGTGTCTTTGTGGTTAATCAGTTGTCCCCAAAGCCAGGTGGATGCGGTTGACCGCTTTGCCGGCTTCACCGTCCAGTATGGTTTTTATTTCCGGCAGCAGCGCATCAAAGACGATATGTTCCGACGCACGCTCCGCTTCTGAAGCCCTGCCCAGAACCCACGGGGTTACATCACCGAATTCAGGTCTGCCGATGCCAATCCTGATGCGGGTGTAGTTGACGCCATCCAGATGCTGGTTCAGGGATTTCAAACCGTTGTGGCCGCCATGCCCGCCGCTTTTTCTGATTCTCAGCTTGCCGGCAGGCAGGTCGAGATCGTCATACACCACAAAAATATCCGATGTCGCCACCTGATAGTAGCGGGCCAGCTGACCCACAGCCTCACCGCTGTGATTCATGAATGTCTGCGGCTTTACCAGCATCACTTTTTCGTCCGGGAGCTCCCAGTTGCAGCACTGGGCACGAAAACGAGGGGCTGCGGCAAAGCGCAGCCCCTCATGGTTGGCTAAAACGTCAAGAAAGCGGAAACCGATGTTATGACGTGTATCCTGGTATTTGTCGCCGGGATTGCCGAGTCCAACCAGAAGTTGCATTGATTTTAGTCTTCAGAAGCCTCTGCAGCTTCTTTGCCAGCTTCCTCAACAGCTTCCGCAGCTTCAGGTTCCGGCTCAGCCTTCTTCGGCGCAGCCAGATTGATTACAGTGAAGTTCACATCGTGAACAATGGATGCGCCCTCAGGCAGCACAACATCATCAATATGGATATTGTCGCCGATTTCCAGACCGGAACAGTCAACTTCAATGTGCTCAGGGATGGCATCTGCGCGGGAGGTAACTTCCAGTGTGTGGCGGACAATATCAAGCAGGCCGCCTGCAGCAATACCCGGGCATTTTTCGTAGTTAATGGCAACAACAGGCACTTCAACGTGTACGGTATCCGAAGAGCTTACACGGAAAAAGTCCAGGTGCTTGGGAGTGTCATAAATCGGATCCCACTGTGTATCTTTCAACAGGACGGTGTTTTTTCCACGCGAGCCTTTCACCTTGACTTCAAGCATGGAGGTGAAGAAGTGCTCATCCTTCATCATCTTGGCAGTATCGTTATAATTAAGGACGATTGGCAGATCCTGCTTGCCACCACCATAGATAATTGCAGGTATTTTACCTGCACGGCGCAGACGTCGTGATTCAGCCTTGCCGGTTTTTTCGCGAAGCTCGGCTTCAAGTACATAATCAGTCATAACAATACTCCAGATAAAAATGATCCGACGGGTCCGCCCGTGACGGATTTCCGGTCATAATTCCTAACAATAGAAAATGCCGAAGGCGGCGCACTCTATGGATTTTTTCTCTATTTGGAAGAGGTTAAATGAAGAGCCTTTCCACCCGTGGATGGCTGTAAGCCGCCCGAAGGGTGAGGGGCAGGGTGCCCGAATCACAAATTGGCAGGATAGCCGTTTCATGGCGTACATCCATATACACCACCCCTGCAGGGCGGACTCCCCGCCCATGGACGGGCGGCTTTAGTAAGCACAGTGAAAACCGCGTTTTTCTCTGTGCGTAAAAGGCGGAGGGCAGGAGCCCGACTGCCATATCTGAAAAGAAGACCGGACTCCCCGCCCATGGACGGGCGGCTTTAGTAAGCACAGTGAAAACCGCGTTT
>JAVVEJ010000010.1:0-57292 GCA_032251395.1 Mariprofundaceae bacterium | reverse complement strand
CGTTTTTCTCTGTGCGTAAAAGGCGGAGGGCAGGAGCCCGACTGCCATATCTGAATATTATTCGTAAAGACTACTGATTGAGCGGGCATCATAGATGCGTTTGATGGCTTCACCCATCAGAGGGCCGATACCGATTATACGTACTTTGCCGCTATCGAGAACAGACTGAGGCTGGCGGATGCTGTCGGTGACAACCAGCTCATGAATATCCGATTCAGCCAGCCGTTCTACTGCCGGACCGGAAAGTACGCCATGGGTTGCATAAGCAGAGACTCTGGTAGCACCACTTTCAAGCAGCGCCTCCACGGCGCTGCAAAGGGTTCCGGCAGTGTCCACCATGTCGTCAATAAGAATACAGTGTTTACCCTCAACATCACCGATGATGTTCATCACTTTCGCAACATTCGGTGCAGGACGGCGCTTGTCTACAATTGCCATGTCGGCATGCAGTTTGCTCGCCATGGCTCTTGCACGGACCACGCCACCGACATCCGGAGATACGATAATAATGTCATCAAGACCATTTTTTCCGGCTATGTCTTCGGCAAACAACGGGCCTGCGAAGATGTTATCCACCGGGATATTGAAAAAACCCTGAATCTGCCCGGCATGCAGGTCCATGGTAAGGACTCGGGTAGCGCCGGCAGTCGTCAGCATGTCGGCCACCAGCTTGGCGGAAATCGGAGTGCGGCCGGCACTCTTACGATCCTGCCTTGCATAACCGAAGTAGGGGATGACTGCGCAGATATAGTGCGCAGAGGCGCGCTTGGCAGCATCAATGGCAATCAACAGTTCCATCAGGTTATCATTGGCCGGTGCTGATGTGCTTTGAATAAAGAAAACATCATGACCACGAATGGTCTCCTGAAACTGCAGGAAAATTTCGCCGTCAGAAAATTTTTGGGTATGGATCTTGCCCGGCGGAATAGCAACCTGGTCACAGATAGCGTACGATAGTTCAGGGTTGGAAGTTCCGGAAAAGAGCCGAAGCCGTCTTTTAATCATACCCGATGCCCCTGGATTACAATTTTCAAGTTCAAACTTTGCCGGAATTGACCGGCAATTCCAACTGATTCAAAAAAAGCCTGCCAGCGGCCTGATCAATCGGCCGGGGCGGCAGGATATTCGGCGCCGTGCGCCTCACCCCTTCGGGGCCGGTGTCGCTCTGCTCCCCCGTTCCCTCGCACTGCATGCTCGGGTCGAACCTGCGATTCTCATCCTGCCGTCCGATAACTCTTATCAATCAGGCAGCATATGGCTGGGGCGGCAGGATTATTCGGCGCCGTGCGCCTCACCCCTTCGGGGCCGGTGTCGCTCTGCTCCCCCGTTCCCTCGCACTGCATGCTCGGGTCGAACCTGCGATTCTCATCCTGCCGTCCGATAACTCTTATCAATCAGGCAGCATATGGCTGGGGCGGCAGGATTCGAACCTGCGCGTGACGGGATCAAAACCCGCTGCCTTACCGCTTGGCTACGCCCCAATATTCATATCCTGCAGTGGATGCCTGCTGAGCAGATTTCCGACATGTATCCAGGTGGCCAGTTTCCCCTCCAGCAGCATGCTGGCTGTATCCTCTGCCTCCTGCCGGTGTTCAAACAGGGCAACAGATACCGACCCGCTCCCGCTCATCCATGCCATATCCGAGGCTCTTCGCAGCTCTTTCAGGAGTTCATCCACCTCAGTGGAGAGGGTGCATGCACAGGCTTCAAGATCATTGTCACCAATGGCTGTCTCCCCGGGAGCTGCTCCGGAATGGGCGCGGATGGTATCGGTGGCATCATTATGGGTCAATGCAGCAGCGGCGCTTGTCTGCCGGTCGTAGCAGCTGAAGACTTCCGGAGTAGAGAGCCCGATACCGGGATAGGCGAGAAGAATGAAGCCTGCGGGTAGTGTGCCGGGGTAATCAGAGAGTTGCTCACCTATGCCTGCAGCCAGGCTGGCTCTTGCAAACAGGAAGCATGGAATATCAGCCCCGAAAGGGGTGGCAAATCTGATCAACTCTTGCCTGGAAAGTTCTACTCCCCAGAGCCTGTTTGCGACCATCAGGGCAGTTGCCGCATCCGATGAACCGCCACCCAGCCCCGCCCGGTCGGGCAGCTGTTTATCAATATGGACAGAGAGTCCCGAAGAGAGGCCATGCTGTTTGCGAAATGCATCCAGAACTCTGTAGACCAGATTCTTTTCTCCATTCAGGTGAGGGTTGGAACATGTTACGCTCAGATTATCAGCTGGAGATATGGTGAGCTCATCGGCAACATCAACATAGGCAAAACCGGTATCCAGTTCATGATACCCGTCCGGAAGTGTGGCGGTCACCTTCAGATACAGGTTGATTTTTGCCGGAGCAGGAAATTTCATGGCTGAATGATCAGGATGACTTCCCTGCCGTGAGTGATATCAGTGATCGCGAGCCTTTTTTGCTCTTCTGTCCACTTAAGAAGTATCAGGGCACCATCAATTTTTCCTCTCCACAGATTGGGCTTCTGCTCTTTCAGGGGGGCGGGAACCCTGCCGTTAAGAATCATGGCCAGCTGCTGTGGGGGAAGTATGATACCCGTGGACCGGAGCTGGCTGTGGTTAACAAGCTTCCAGCCGTCAGCAGGGTTCTGATTATCTGCCATACGTATCTGCTCACCTTCCCAGGAAACCAGAATAATACGGTTGCTGACTGCATGGGTCAGCCGGACCTGACCTCTGTCGGGCTGACCATCCCAGTGAACCATGACCTGCCACCGGCGGGAGGGCTCAATGACCATCAGTCTGCCTGAAAAATTCTGATAGGGGCCGATTGATGAGACGGTTTCATGTGGCTTAATGGTTGCGCATGCACTCATCAGAGCAGCAAGCAGGATGACTCCAACGATTGCTGAAATCCTCATTCTCCGCTCAGGCCCTCGCTGATTTTTCTCTTTATAAGCCCGGGGTTGGTGTGCCTGAGTTCCAGTGCCTTTTGCCAGCTGTTGCGGGCATTGGGCTGATCACCTTTTTTCCAGAGCATGTCACCCATGTGTTCATGCATGACGGGGTCGCTGGATACCTGGCTTATGGCTTTGGCCTGGATTTCGATGGCTTTGTCATGCTCTCCGCGCTGATAATAGACCCATGCCAGCGAATCAAGGTAGTAGCCGTCATCCGGTTTTTCAGCCAGGGCAGCGCGGATCAGCGTCTCGGCCTCATCAAGCTTGATCTTCTGCTCCGCATAGGTGTAGCCAAGAAAGTTCAGGGCTTCCGAATTTTTCGGCTCCATGGAGAGGAGTCGCTTCAGGCTGCTCTCAACCCCGTCATACTCTTTGAAATACTCATAGGCGACTGCCCGGTTAAAAAGCAGTCTTGATGAAAGATCGGGCAGTGACAGTGCCGTCTCGGTCTCTGTCAGAAGCTTGCGATATTTCTGCTGAATCAGGTAGATGCTGGAGAGCAACATGTAGGCATCGGCTGCACTGCCGAACTCGGAGATGATCGTTTTCACCCGTTTTTCAGCGGCACCACTGTTATTTGCCGCAAGCGCCATGCCGGCAAGACGGAGCTGCGCATCTACATAAGCCGGGCTGCTCCTGCCAATCTGCTCGTAGAGTTTCTCTGCTTCATCCCTGCGCTCCAGCGCTTCCAGGCAGGCAGCCAGATAGAAGCGTGACTGATCATCCGGACTGTTTTTCAGAGCATTCTGAAACTGACTGGCGGCATTTGCATAATCCTTAAGCTGGTAGTAGAGCAGGCCAAGGGCTGAGAGCGCCTCACTGTTACCGCCGGTGTCCCGAACAAGGCCCTGATAGATAGTGACGGCCTCCCTTGTGCGCCCTGACTGTATAAGAAGGCGTCCAAGTGCATTGCGCGCAAGAATGGCTTGAGGATTTGTTTCAATATAGTTCCGAAGCAGCTGTTCGGCCCGCTCGTTATTGCCTTGCTGAAGCGCAATCTGGTGTAGAAGCAGCAGAGGTGTTTCGTCATTGATGTCGAGTTTTTGCATCGCCTCGAGAGATTTAATGGCCTCGTCAATACGATTCTGGCGCAGAAAGAGATCGGCCTGAACCTTCCTGATCTCCGGCACTTCATTGCTGTGAATTGCTTCATTGATAGAGAGATGGGCCTCTTCCAGACGTTTGAGTCCGACAAGAAGCGTAATGTGAAGCATCCGGGCACCGGTCAGGTCAGGCTGTGTGTCCAGCAGTGTAGAGAGGATGTCCATGGCCTCATCGGCCTGCCCTGACATGGCCATGGCTCTGGCTCGAAGCGTAAAGGGATAGGCCTGCTCTGCATTTGTAGCACTGGATGCCTTGCTGTCACCCAGCACGGCATTGATATGAATGGTCGCCTGCTCAACGCGGTTTGCGCGCAAAAGAAGTTCGGCAAGTTGCAGTCGTGGTGCGTTCTCCTGCGGCTGTTTTTCGACCAGTGGAGTAAGGAACTGGATAGCAAGTTCATGCTGCCCCTGGCGTAGTGCATCCTGTGCAGCCAGATAGAGGAAATTTTCGTTCATCTGGCTGAGTGAAGCAGAGGCTTTAGCGGTGCTCTTTTGGGCAGGGGCAACTTTTCCGGCTGTTGTACAGGCAGTGAACGTGATGCAGAGAAGTATCAGTAGCAGGCGGGTATGAATCATTTCCTGGAATACCTGATCGGCAGTGACTGAAATCTGTTCCCGTCCTCATTCAGGGTCCAGCAGAGGATATTGGAAACTTCACCATTGCAGACACTGATGATCGGATAGGCAAACCCTTCCCATGCACTCTCCAGATCGGTCGGAGAGGGGTTGGCCGGGCAATCGGGGTGGGAGTGGAATACACCGATAATTTCGCGGCCGGTTCCACGCAGTGCGTGATCAATGCTCCGGTATCCGGCCGGATCGAGCTGAAAACGGTCGGCTGCGCGCGCTTTGTTGAGGTTCTCGACCTGACGCGCTTCATCAATCTGCCAGCCATTGCCGATGGTCCCGATCAGCAGCCCGCAGGCTTCAAGGGGATAATCGTTTTCGGCCGCCTGCTTCATTGCGTGCAGGGCGGACACGGAGAACCGGCACACCTCCGAAGACCCGGCCTCATCCAGTGCTGCAAGGTATTCAGGGCTGTTAAAGCGTTCAGGCTTGTGCATGGCTGACTATTCTCTCTCTGCTCACCGATGATATCAAAGTTTTATGTTTCCGGAGGTGTTGTCCATCCAGCCGGTGTCTGCATAAATTGCGACAGTTGCTGATGTCGATCAGATCACCTTTGAGTAACGAACCCCTTCCTGTTTCTTTCGCAGGTGTTCGTCAAAAAGCATGGCGATGTTGCGGATCAGCATCCGGCCTGCCGGCAGCACATCCAGGCGGTTCTCCTGCAGGGCTACGAGTCTGTCTTCCTGCATCGGCTTCAGGTCTTCCAGCGCATCGGCAAAGTGGGTTCTGAAATCAATGTCGAACAGCTTCTCTACAGCGTTGAAATCAAGTGAAAAATCACACATCAGTCGCATGATGACATGACGGCGGAGATGATCCTCTTCAGTCAGTGTGTAGCCTCTGAATACGGAAAACTGACCGGCACTGATTGCGTCACCGTAAGCATCCATCTCTTTGGCATTCTGGAAGAAACTTCCCCCTACATAGCCGATTGATGTAAGGCCGATGCCGATCAGATCGCAGTCAGAGTGCGTTGAGTAGCCCTGGAAGTTACGGTATAGCTTACCCTCCTGCTGGGCGATGGTCAGTTCGTCATCCGGTTTGCCGAAGTGGTCCATGCCGATAAATTTATAGCCGGCATCAAGCAGCCGTTTGATGCTGTGCTCGAGGATATCCAGTTTCTGCTGCGGTGACGGGAGCTGTTCCACATTAATCCGGCGCTGTGGCATGAACATATGTGGCAGGTGAGCATAGTTGAACAGTGCAATACGATCCGGTGAGAAGTCGATAATGGTCGAAAGCGTTCTGTCGAACGTCTCCACACTCTGTAGCGGCAGGCCATACATCAGGTCGATATTCATCGATTTAAAACCGTAAGCACGCGCCTCTTTCAGTACACGCAGTGTCTCATCCTTTGACTGGATGCGGTTAACGGCCTTCTGTACATCCGGGTCAAAATCCTGGACACCCATCGACATGCGGTTGAAACCGGTTTCACGAAGCACTTTGACAGTCTCTTCAGTGCACTCGCGCGGGTCCATCTCAATGCCGTATTCACCCTCTTCATCTGAAACAAAAGTGAATCGACTGCGCAGATGGGCCATGAGCCGGCGTATCTGGTCATCATTGAGGAATGTGGGTGTGCCGCCGCCAAAGTGCAACTGGGTCACAGGCCTGGAATTGCCGATATGGTCGGCAACCAGGTCAATCTCTTTCAGCAGCAGTTGCAGGTATGGCTCAGCACGCTCGTACTGTCTGGTGACAATCTTGTTGCAGCCGCAGTAGTAGCAGACCGTATTGCAGAACGGGATATGGATATAGAGTGACAGCGGCCCGTTCACTCTGCCGGCCGCTTTCAGTGTTTCGGCATAGATTTTTCCATTAATGCCTTCATGAAACATGGGCGCTGTCGGGTAAGAGGTGTAGCGGGGCCCCGCCTGATCATATTTTTTGATCAGATCAAGATTAAAAAGAGAAGTAACCCCCGCTCCGGAAGAGAGGGGGCTGCTGTTGTTTTTACCGGTCATTTACTGTTTTCCCTTAAGTAGCTGATGATATGCTGAATGTCATCGGATGAGAGTTTCTTGATGGCGTCACGGCCCTCACGGTCAACATGCCGGCCATGGCGGATGCGCAGGTCGAGCATGTGATCATCCAGGTCAGAGATTTTTTTGGTTCTGACAGCCGTGTTGCCAATGATGTGAATATCAGACGGAGTCGCATGGCAGGACTTGCAGTTGCTGGCATAAAGCTGGCCACCAATCTTTGCATTACCGCCACGTTTCAGTGAATCGACATAATTGGCAATGTCAGCAATATCGGTATTACTCAGCTGATGCCGCTTGGCTGTCATCAGCGTACCCGGACGGCCGTAGCGGATGGTGTGAACCATCTCTTTGAGTGAGAGCTTGCTGTAGACAAGGTTCTTTGCGCCTACACCTGTCTGCGCACGACCATCGTTGCCGTGGCAGGAGGCACACACCTCTTTGTACCGCTGCTGGCCATTGGCCAGGTTCGGCTTGTAGGTGAACGTTTTGATATGATCAACCACTGCCTCGATTTCGAGCGGGTCAAGCAGATACTTGATCGCTTTCATTCTGGTCTTATGCGTACCATGGGTAACAATCCGGCGGATCTCGTCATAGCTCACATAAGGTGCGATAGCTCTCAGGTCCCGGGCCGGAAAGGGCTCCAGTTTTTTACCGTAGTCACTGACTGTGCCATCAGCACCGTGGCAGCTTGCACAGTTGTCAGAGAAGAGTACTTTGCCATCAGGCAGGTCGCCGGCATGAGCGGTTCCGGCCATGAGAGCCAATAAGGCGGTGATTATAAAAAAGGTTCTCAGCATGCTACCTCCACGGCTTCTAATAATAGCTAACAACAGACCAGTGAGTATAAATTATTTTTGCTGCTCTTTCAGGTATGTCACAACAGCATCAATCTCGTCGGTTGATAGTTTGCCGGAATATTTTGGCATCATTTTTTTACCGTTTGCGATGACGGAACGTAGCATTTCAGGGTCCTGATTCATAGCCTTGACTGCAGGGCCGACCTTCTGCTTGTCGATTTTATGGCACATGGAACATTTTTTGCCGAAGATTTTTGCACCATCCGGGGCATCGGACGCAATGGCCGGTGTGCCCGCCATGCCGGCAACGGCAATTGCAGCGAGAATTTTCAAAGTGTTTTTCATTATGATCTCCTTTCAGGCGGTAGTTTAACAGGTATATGTTCTCTGCAGCGATGCCGGATTTCCCCCGACAGAGGGTGGAAACTGCCCGCTACATCTCAATGGGTACCTGCTTCGGCTTATAGAACCACATCTGATAAACGGATACGAGAATCTGTCCGCAGAGTGACAGGCCCATCAATCCACCGGCTGCGACCACCACAAATGCGAAGCCCGGAATAATCTTGGTCAGGTACCAGGAGAGAATATCGAGCAGGATGGCAATGAACGGCACGACAACCATCACGCGTTTTACCATTGGAGCCATTTCACAGAGAATGAAAATCCGGCCGACAAAGAAGAGAATAAAAGCAATGCCGAAGAGATGGATGTGTGAAACCCTTACCAGACTCTGGATTGAGGCGCCTGTATCGGCGTGGGTCAATTCTATCACCTCTTTATAAGTGGTCAGAGGCGGCAGCCCCATGCCGGATTCACTGGAGTGGCACATAACGCAGTTCTCATTCATGATCGGAGCAACATTGGCATTAAACTCATCAATGTTGGTTCCGCTCTCAATCCAGTCGAAAATAATCTGCTTCTGTTCCGGGAACTCGAGATTTCCACCCATGGAGCCGTTCAGGGCAGCGCCAAGCCGGGTCTGCTGATGCTCACCATAGTAGGCGATTTTTACATCCTGTACCGACAGGCCGGGTTGTCCATCACGTCCTTCATGTGAGAAGTACATATGCCCGAGAGCAAACAGGTAACCCAGTCCGATGGTGAGCAGAAATATTGTATCAAGAAGTTTTTCGCTGATAGAGCAGTCGTGAAAGCGCTTGTAATGAACCATGATGTTCCTCTGGCGGCATTATAGCGAAAAGATTGTCAGATGCCAGCCATTGACATCTGTCAGTGGCATGTTGATATAAGGCTGCAGCGGGAAGTTTTTTTTACGATGCGGCCTGTCACCTGTTGTCCAGATATTGCCGGCACCAGCGCACCCCTGTACCGGCATCATGAAACGCTCCATCCAGCTGCGCATGATAGGCGGCATCAATCATTTCGCCCATCATCTTTCCCGGCCTGGCACCAAGGCTTTGCAGCAGTTTTCCGGTTACAATCGGGTTGGGTTTCTGCTGTTCGTGGGCCATCAGTTCAGCCTGCTTCAGCCATGCTTCTGCAGGGCGTGAAGCCGGAGATGGTGCACGGCCCGATGCGTCCGCCTCGACAAGGGCTTCCCATAGCTCGATACAGGCCGGATCCAGGCGCGCTGCCAGATGCCGGATGGCCTTCGGTGTCGGCTCTCCATGCAGGTGAGTCATATGCTCCTGTACCAGCGGAAGTATGAACTGTTCTGTTCTTTTGGGTGCACCGATGCGCTTCAACAGTGAGCTGGCATGTATCTTTCCCTCCCTGCTGTGCCCGGGAGAGCGAACGATTCCCTGTTCATCAATGCGGGTGCATGGAGGTTTTCCCAGATCATGGCAGAGGGCTGAAAAGAGCATCAGTTCACGCAGCTCACTGCTCCACCGGTAGCGGGTCGTAATCCGTGCCGCCTGGTCCACCACCTGACAGGTGTGTCCCCAGACATCACCTTCCGGATGCCATGTTGGATCCTGAGGGCAATCGATCAGGGCCTCCAGTTCAGGATAGAGTTCAATCCAGCCACTCTCTCTAAGTACACGCAATCCGTAAGAGGGGCGATCTGAACAGGCCCATTTCTGCCATTCACACCAGATTCTGGAGATTGGCAGCGTCTCAGCTTCAGTCAGCAGGCTTTGGCACAGTACAGCAGTGTCCGGATCAAGGGTAAGCGTGAATCTGGCAGCAAACTGCATGCCACGCAGTACCCGCAGCGGATCCTCTGCAAAGGCCGGGGAGACATGGCGGAGAATTCTTCGGGCAAGATCGTCTCTTCCATGATGAAAATCCAGCAGCCTGTTCTCAACCGGGTCATACATCATGGCATTGATGGTGAAATCACGGCGAAGTGATGCTGTTTCAGGAGAGATATACGGGTCCGGCGTAACATCAAACCCGCGATGCCCGGCATCGGTTTTCCTCTCGGTACGTGGCAGGGCGATATCGATTTCATGCCCCTCAGACCAGAACTTGGTTACCCCGAACTGTTTGCCGACATGTTCAGTGCGGCCAATATTCTGCAAGTGGCTGTTGAGCGATTTTGCATCAAGGCCATAAACCTCAATATCGATGTCCTGCAGCGGAATTCCCAGTATAAGATCGCGCACCGCGCCGCCGACAAGCCAGGCGCTGCCACCGATATCTTTCAGGCTGTGGCACAGCCGGATGGCCGCATCCGGCAGCTGTGCCGGGTCCGGTTTTTCAGGGTTGCTGATGTGATCTCTATCTGATGTTCGACAAGCCATGGCGTCGAGTCTATCTTCATAGCCGGCAAGAGTTAAGGAACCTCTGAATAACCACATCCGTGTGGTTATTCAGTACGCAAAGACAAAAACGCGGTTTTGCCTTTGCTTACAAATCAGGCACTTACGTTCCTGATTTGGCAGGCCATCCATGGCCTGCACGGATACTCTGAGTTTTTCAGAGTATCCTTAAATTTCATTTCAGGGGGTCAGGTTATGCGGTGGTCCGGAGTGGTTCGTGGAGACAATACCTATTTTCAGCGAAAGAAGCTGACGGTCGTCGGTTCAGGCAATGTCGGGGCAACAGCGGCGTTTCTGGCCGCCCAGAAAGAGCTTGGCAATATCGTACTGCTTGATGTCATGGAAGGTGTTCCACAGGGCAAGGCGCTTGATATGTATGAGGCATCACCCATTCAGGGTTATGATGTTTCGGTCACCGGAACGCAGGACTATGTTGATACAGCCCATTCCGATCTGGTGATTATTACCGCAGGCATTGCACGCAAGCCCGGCATGAGTCGGGACGATCTGCTGGCCACCAATGTAAAAATTGTGGCAGATGTGACGAGGAAGATTGTCGCCTACTCACCGGACTGCATCATTCTGGTGGTGACCAATCCTCTTGATGCGATGGTTTATACCGCCAAACAGGTGTCCGGCTTCCCGCGGCAGAAGGTGATCGGGATGGCCGGTGTGCTTGATTCGGCACGTATGCGTTCATTTATTGCCGAAAAGCTTGATGTCTCCATTGGCGATGTCTCCGCCTTCGTGCTGGGAGGGCATGGCGATACCATGGTGCCGCTGCCGCGCTATTCAACGGTAGGAGGTATCCCGATTACCGAGATGTTGAATGAGGATGAGGTGGCTCAGATCTGTGATCGGACCGCACAGGGCGGTGCGGAGATCGTGCAGCTTCTCAAGACAGGTTCGGCCTTTTATGCGCCTGCTGCTGCTGTGGTTGAGATGGCTGAAGCGATTCTGAAAGATAAAAACCGTATTCTTCCCTGTGCCGCCTTTCTGGAAGGTGAGTTCGGTATTGATGGTTATTATATGGGCGTACCATGCAAGCTGGGTGGGGGCGGTATGGAGGGTGTGGTCGAACTGGATCTCGATGATGATGAAAAAGCTGCCATCGAGCGGTCTCTTGATGCAGTAAAAGAGCTGGTGAAGCAGGTGGATGGGCTCAATCACTTTTAATCGATTTGACAGGGTGAAAATGACAGAAGCGCTCTTATTGTTTGAGCATGAGCAGGCGTGCCAAGGCAGGGATGACCCTTGGAAATCCCCGACGGGGGAGCACCGAATCAGGCCCGATTGCCGTAGGGAAGAAGACCGGATTCCCCGCCCATGGATGGGCGGCTTTAGTAAGCACAGCGAAAACCACGTTTTTCTCTGTGCGTAAAAGGCGGAGGGCAGGAGCCCGACTGCCGTAGGGAAGAAGACCGGATTCCCCGCCCATGGACGGGCGGCTTTAGTAAGCACAGCGAAAACCACGTTTTTCTCTGTGCGTAAAAGGCGGAGGGCAGGAGCCCGACTGCCGTAGGGAGAAATAAACATTGAATATTCATGAATACCAGGCCAAGGAGTTGCTTGCACAGTTTGGTGTGCCGGTACCGCGCGGCAAGCTGGTGTTAAATGCAGATGAGGCCGTTGTTGCGGCCAATGAACTTGGCGGCTCCGTATGGGTCGTGAAAGCCCAGATTCATGCCGGAGGACGCGGCAAAGCCGGCGGCGTCCGGGTCTGCAGATCAATTGAAGAGGTAAAAACGGCTGCCGCCGGGATGCTGGGCTCTACCCTGGTAACCAGACAGACAGGTGAAGCCGGTAAACTGGTACGCAAGGTCTATGTGGAAGAGGGGCTGGATATTGATCACGAGTTCTATCTAAGCCTGTTGGTGGATCGTGAGGCGGAAGCGGTTGCTTTTGTAGTGAGTCCGTCCGGTGGTATGGACATTGAACAGGTAGCCGCGACTGCTCCTGAGAAGATTCTTACACTGCCTGTCGATATTCATGCAGGCGTTAACAGGGAGCTTTCGGATCGGATGGCAGCTTTTCTCGATCTTCGTGAAGGGGTGAGCGATGAGTTTTTCAAGCTTACAAAAAATCTCTACCGGCTTTTTGTCGGGCGTGATGCGAGCCTGCTGGAACTCAATCCACTGGTATTAACCGGTGATGGGCACTTTGCTCTGGATGCCAAAATCTCGATTGATGATAATGCACTTTACCGCCAGCAGGATGTGGCGGCGATGCGCGATCTTGATGAAGAGGATCCGCGCGAAACCGAGGCGGCCAGATCGGGGCTTAACTATATTGCACTGGATGGAAATATCGGCTGCATGGTTAATGGCGCGGGTCTTGCCATGGCGACAATGGATATTATTCAACTCAAAGGAGAAAAGCCTGCCAACTTCCTTGATGTGGGAGGCGGCGTGACTGTTGATGCGGTGCGGGAAGCATTCAAGCTGCTCTTTACCGATGATCATGTGAAAGCGGTGCTGGTTAATATCTTCGGCGGCATTGTCCGCTGTGATATTATTGCCAACGGCCTGCTCGAAGCGATCAGGACCCATCCGATGCGCGTTCCGGTGGTGATGCGGCTTGTCGGTACCAATGAGGAAGAGGGTCGAAAACTGATTCATGATGCAGGGCTTGATGTGCGCTGGGCTGATGATCTGGATCAGGCAGCGACGCTGGCAGCACAGGCGATCCGATGAGCATTCTCGTTAATAAAGAGACGCGAGTGATTTGCCAGGGTTTTACCGGCAGGCAGGGTACCTTCCACTCCACTCAGATGATTGCCTATGGCACCAACTTTGTCGGTGGCGTGACACCCGGAAAGGGCGGGCAGACTCATCTGGACCGCCCTGTTTTCAACACGGTTGCAGAAGCTGTCAGCCAAGTGGGTGCTGATGCCTCGGTAATTTATGTGCCACCACCGTTTGCGGCGGCTGCCATTATCGAAGCGGCCGATGCCGGCATCAGGGTGATCGCCTGTATTACTGAAGGAATTCCTATACTGGATATGCTGAAGGTAAAGGATCATTTGAAAGAGACTAATTCGATTCTTATCGGGCCGAACTGCCCCGGCATCATTACCCCCGGCGAGTGCAAAATCGGCATCATGCCGGGGCACATTCACCTGCCGGGCCGGGTAGGTGTGGTCTCCCGTTCCGGCACATTGACCTATGAGGCGGTGGCCCAGTTGACCCGGACAAAGCTGGGCCAGAGCACCTGTATCGGTATGGGTGGCGATCCGATCCATGGTATGAATTTTATTGATGCATTGCGCCTGTTTGAGGCGGATTCCGACACTGACGGGGTGGTGATGATCGGTGAAATTGGCGGTTGCGATGAGGAAAATGCAGCTGAATTCATCCAAGAACATCTCTCCAAACCTGTTGTTGCCTTCATTGCCGGAGCCACGGCACCTGCGGGCAAACGCATGGGCCATGCCGGTGCGATCATCTCCGGCGGCAAGGGTACGGCTGAAGCAAAGTTTGCGGCACTGGAAGCAGCAGGTGTTGTGGTTGAACATAATCCGACACTGCTGGGCCAGCGCATGGCTGAGTTGCTGGGTTAGCCGGATTCTCAGCTGGCAATGCATATCTCTGCCGGACAACCGGATATCACCCATGATTTTATGGCTGAGCATGTGGTTTTGCTTCGGAGCAGTTTCAGGCAACTGACGGGAAAAGAGCTTGTGCCATCCGAATTGAGTGATTCAGAGGCGGCACATTTTCTGTTTGATGCACCGTTTGCCGTGATTTCACATAACAGCGATGCTGACCCTCTGTTTAACTATGCCAACAGGAAAGCGATGCAGCTTTTTGAGATGGCCTGGCCTGAAATTATCGGGTTGCCATCGAGAATGTCAGCGGAGCCGGTAAATCAGGATGAACGTGCCAGACTTTTGCAGCGTGTAAGGGAGAGAGGATATATTGATAACTACAGTGGCATCCGGATTTCAGCCAGCGGCAGGCGCTTCAGGATCAGTGATGCCATTGTCTGGAACCTGACAAATGAGCTGGGAGAGCCTGCAGGGCAGGCCGCCATGTTCAGTAACCGGGAGTTTGTTTAGTCTCTTGCCGGTCGATATGGTTTCAAGCTGAGACAGACAGTCAGGAGTGCCGAGTGACATTTACAGCTAAAAGCAGCTTCAAGCATGAAGATCAGGTTTCAACAGGTATCCTGCTGACCAATCTGGGAACGCCTGATGCGCCGACTCCTGAAGCACTGAGGCGCTATCTGAAAGAGTTTCTCTGGGATCCGCGTGTCGTGGAAGAGCCGCGCTGGAAGTGGTGGCTGATTCTCAATGGTATTATTCTCAACATTCGTCCGGCCAGGTCTGCTGCGGCCTACAAGAGTGTCTGGACTGAGAAAGGCTCGCCGCTGATGGTCTACAGCCTTGCTCAACAACAGGGGCTGCAACAACTGCTGGGTGACGGTGTGCATGTGGAACTGGCGATGCGTTACGGCAATCCATCCATTGCATCGGGCCTTCAGGCGCTGCGTGAGAAGGGGTGCATCCGCATTCTTGTTTTTCCCCTCTATCCGCAGTATGCAGCCGCGACAACAGCTTCGACTTTTGATGCTGTGGCCGATGAACTGAAGCAGTGGCGGCGGGTGCCGGAACTGCGCATGATCAGCGGCTATCACGACCATCCTGCCTATATCGACGCACTGGCAGCCACTGTTCGTAAACAGTGGAGCGCCAATGGTAAACCGGATCGCCTGCTGATCTCTTTCCACGGTATCCCGCAACGCTACTTTGATAACGGTGACCCTTACCCCTGCCTTTGCCAGAAGACAGGGCGTCTTCTGGCCGAGGCCCTGGAGCTGAAAGAGGGCGAATGGTTCGTTTCCTTCCAGTCGAGATTTGGCAGGGAGGAGTGGGTGAAGCCATACACCGATGAAACACTGAAGAAATGGGGTGCGGAAGGTGTCGGCCGTGTGGATGTGATCTGTCCGGGCTTCGCTGCCGATTGTCTGGAGACCATCGAAGAGATTGAAGTAGAGAACCGTGACTATTTCATTGAGGCAGGCGGCAAAGAGTTTCATTATATCCCGGCACTGAATAGTGACGAAGTTCATATCAGGGCCCTGGCTGAGATTGCCGGAGCCCACCTTGACCACTGGGCTGTTTAATCCGCCCGGCTGTAAATATCCCGACCGCAGTAAGATCCAGTAAAAAAACGGTATAGCATTTAACTGTTGCTCTCTTCCTCTTTCCACATCTTCTTAATTAACAAGTAAAGAACCCTGTTGCATCCGGTCTCCCTGGCCTGATACGGCGCCACGTCGGCAAACCTGAAACGGGATGGGCTGACCAGATTGTGCATGACACGAACCGTATGCTTCTGATGCTCTCATCCATTTTCATGCGTAATGGTCAGGCGCACCAATTCGTCAGCCATCTGTCTGTTTCGTTGTATTGATACACGTCAAGGTTTCCCCTGTCAAAGAATAGCCATACTCACGGCGTGGATAAATAAGACGATGTAGTGAATGCTCGATGGGGGGGTACTGGATGGCTGGAAGAACCTACGGTTATAATGGCGTGCCGCCCAGCAAAGGCAAGAAAGGTACAAAGCGCTATGCGATGGCTGTCGACCTTCGCCGCTGCACAGGTTGCAATGCCTGCACGGCTGCCTGTAAAACAGCTTATGATGTTCCTCTCGGCGACTGGCGAATCTGGGTCACGGAAGCAGAGACGGGCGAATTTCCAAAAACAAAACGCCATGTGATGCCACGCATGTGCAACCAGTGTGACCAGCCTACCTGTGTACGTAACTGCCCGACCAAGGCTACCTTCAAACATCCGGACGGATTTGTACTGCAACGCTATAACCGCTGCATCGGCTGCCGCACCTGCATGGTGGCCTGCCCTTATAATGCCCGCCATCTGCTGACCGACTATCGCCGTGACAAACGAAATCCGCGTAATGTCGCAGACAAATGTGATTTCTGCATTGTGCGTGTCACCCGCGGTCTGGCCCCTCTGTGTGTGACCTCCTGCACTGGTGGAGCAATGATATTCGGCGATATCAACGATCCTGACAGCGAAGTGTCACGCGTGGTCAGCGCCAATAAAACTTTCACCTTAAGGCCGGAACAGGGCAATGCACCGCAAGTCTATTATATCGGCCTGACCGAACCGATTGCAGACCCTGAATTTGCTTTCCACCATCGCAGTGAACAACTGCACGATCGCTACAATACGTTTAAAAAGAACAGTGAACTTGGTGAAGAGCTTGCCGGTAATATTATTGATACGGACACAGGCTTTTTCGGTATCGTGGGTCAGGGAGTCCATAATATGATTAACTTCTTTGCGACTGCTCCGGCGAAATTCTTCCGGGGCCTGTTCTGATGGAAGGCGTGCCAATGGACGGGCAGATGATCGCCAATGCGTTTCACCACGCATACTGGGGCTTCCCGCTATCAATCTATTTCTGGCTGGTTGGCGGCTCCGCCGGTTCATTCGTGGTCAGCACTCTGGGCTGGGTGTTTGGCGTCAAGAAGTATAAGTCCACTGCATTTTTTGCTTCAAACACAGCCATTGCCATGTTGCTGATTGTGCCGCT
Organism: Mariprofundaceae bacterium; assembly: GCA_032251395.1. Taxonomy (GTDB): domain Bacteria; phylum Pseudomonadota; class Zetaproteobacteria; order Mariprofundales; family Mariprofundaceae; genus WSZY01. Next base: position 40,560 of record JAVVEJ010000010.1, on the reverse strand, counting down.
GATACTGATTACCGACCTGGGTAAACCCTACCGTTTTTTCCATCTGCTGATGTTGCCAAGCTTCAGCCACTTTTCCGCACCCATGATCTGGGGTTCACTGTTTATTCTGACCTACCCGATCGGCATGCTTTTTTACAGTTATTTCGTCTATTACAAAAATGAGCGTATGGCGCGTATTTTCGGTATTGCAGCGATTGTCCTGGCACTCTGCACACACTGGTATACCGGTGTTGTGATGCAGCTGAATCCCTCACGCCTGCCCAACCATGGCTCCGTTGCTCCCATTCTGTTTTTAACCGGCGCTTATATTTCAGGCATTGGCCTGCTGAACATTCTGCTATGGATTCGCAACCGTTTTGTTGATGCTGCACGTCAGGTCAGCGATGCAATTCTTGGAGATATGGCCCGGCTGATGCTCTACGGCATCGTGTTTGACATGTTCCTGCTGTTCAATGAGTTCCTGCAAATGACCTATGGTATTGGTGAAGAGCATACCATTCTATATGAGGTGCTGCTTGGCCCTTTCCGCTGGCCTTATCTGTACATTGAAATTATCTGGGGCCTGATTATCCCGTTGATTATTCTGGCTATCCCGCAGATTAACCGTAAGCGCTACTGGGTGCTCGGAGCCTCTTTCATGGTTACTACCGGGGTGTTCGGCATGCGCGTCTGGTGGGTTATGGCCAGCCAATATTTCCAGGGTCATTTTTAAGGGGTGTACGTATGAAAATCAATCGCCGCCGATTTTTGCAGGGGAGTGCAATAGCAACCGCTTCCGCGCTTGGTATGTCAAAAAATGTATCAGCCATGGAGACAGCCCTGGGCAATGAATCATACAACTATATCAAGCGTGGCGAGAAAAGAGAGAGAGTGTTCTCCTGCTCACCGCTACATGCCCATGATAATCCGGTGCATGCCTGGGTAGATGACGATCCCATGCTTCCCAACAACCCCCTGACCAACAAATCCGGCAGACAGGTGGTCGAAATTTCAGGTGTTACCGAATCTGTTCGCAGCAGGGGGCGGGTGAGTGCTGCCGAGGTTACATCGTGGCTACAGCTTTATGATGGTGACCGTGTGTTGAGCCCGTTGAAAAGGGTAGGAAAGCGTGGCTCCGGCCGGTGGAGGAAGATATCCTGGCAGCAGGCGCTTAAAGAGATTGCAGGTGCAATCAAGGCAAGCAAGCCTGAAGAGATTGCGCTGATGCGGGGCAAGGATACCAGTGCCGGTGTATGGGAGCGCTTCATGCATACCCTGGGTTCAAGCACCGTTATTGATCTGGACGGTGCGGCCAACCAGCGGGCGGCGTGGCAGGCAGCGTGGCATGATGGAGTTTCGGTTCCCGATCTGGCCCACTCGCATTATATTCTCAATTTCGGTTCGAATTTCTTTGTTTCACATCCGGACTATGCTGCTGAAGCGCTTGATGGCAGGCATTTGCGAAGAGCCAGAATTATCACGTTTGATCCACGTTGCTCCAAAACTGCCGGGCTCTCCGATGAATGGGTGCCTGTACGACCGGGTACCGACGGCGTGGTTGCACTGGCCATGGTGCGCTATCTTCTGGAGATGGGATGGGCTGACAGGGCTGCAATCAAACGGTTCAGCAGTTTCAGTGCGGAGAGTCTGGCTAAAGAATTAACGAAATACACACTTGATTATGCTGCAAAGATCAGCGGTGTTCCGGCGGAAACCATCCGGCGTATTGCCAGAGAATTCGGCGACAGCGAAGGTGGCTGTATACTGACCGGCGCAGGCATCAGTGGTCACGCCAACGGATATCATACCGAGCAGGCTCTGATGCTGTTGCCTCTGGTGACGGGCTATATTGAGGTCAGGGGAGGGAACTGCCTGCCGAGGCGTCTCGAACTGGGAGCAATCAAGCCCGCGCCCCGGGCCCCGAATCGTAACAATCCGGTGAAACATCCTCAAAAGTTCCCGGTCGATGTGGGAGATTCATATTCCGTTGGGATGCTTTTCAGTTACAACACAAATCCGGCCTTTGAGGCTCCGGCAGCGGTAGTGTGGCGTAAGGCGCTGGGTGACCTGTCCAGGGTCAGGTTCTCTGTGGCCATAGGGACTTTCCGCAACGAAACATCGGAGATGGCCGACCTGATTCTTCCGGAGGCCCATTGGCTGGAGCGCAACGAACCTGTGCAGGGCGAAGGCACTCTTCTGCCGTGGGTAAGCCTGAGACAGCAGGTTGTGCCTCCTCCGGGGGAGGTAAAAGAGTTGCGCGAGATCCTGCGCGATATCATCCACACGACCGGTGACAGGGAAAAGATGCGCTATTGGCAATTAACGGATACGCGCCAGTGGATGGGTCAGCAGCTCGAGGGTGTTGCCGGACTGAAAGGGGCCGGCGGCTGGGAGTTGATGGCCAGGCACAGTGGTGTCTGGCCCATTTACGGCTATCTGCATCCGGAGATACGTCGAATCGTTGATGAGCAGGGAGAAGAGGTCATGCCGGAGTATGGCCGGCAAGTGAAGATCGGGATCGAATCTTTTCCACACTGGGAACCTGCCGCAGACGTTGCAGCAGCAAAAAGTGAATTGACGCTGCTGGTACACGATTCCGACTATCATGCCGGGGATGCATCGGCAAACAACAAGGTAATTATGGAGAATTCACTGGCCAACCATCTCCACGTGAATGTCACTACCGCAAACCGGATGAAAATCCGTGATGGTGATCTGATTCGCGTGATATCGAAAGCAGGCTATCTGGTAACCCGTGCCCATCTTACCCAGACCATCCATCCGGAGGCTGTTGCGATGCACCGCGATGGCGGTCACTGGGCTATTGGTGGAGTGGCAAGCGGTGAGGCAGGTCCCGGGCATCATAATGCTCCGGTAAATATTGATGCGGATATTGCACACAATCTCTGGTGGACGGATATCGGGGTACATCCCATGGATATCATCCTGCCTGTATTTGACGAAACCGGTGGTGGTGCGGCAACGGCAACGGCCATCAGAATTGAACAGGCCAGGCAAGGGGATGAATATGGTATGGTGAACGTTGACCTGCCAGTGGTGGCTACAGTATGAAATATCTGAACCGGTGGCTGGGGGAGAAGCCAGTAAGTAAAAAAATCCGGGTTATTATTGCCGCTTCAATTGGGGTTGTCGGGTTAGTCCTGATTGTCATTGCCGGAAAAATCGGCGTTGTACCAGTGGTCGGGGTCGATTCCGTCTTTCAGGCAGAGGGCACCTGCAGCACCTGCCATGAAACATGGTATGATGAATCCCGCTATGCATTTAATCCTCAGGGAAACAAGGAACTGCCCTGGGGGGTTACCGTGGGCTGTGCCGAATGCCATCCGGTTCAGTTCGAAGAGTACAAACTCTCCGCCATGGGCAGCAGCAAAAGTCCGTTGCGCCCGGGATGTGTCAACTGTCATGACAATCCTCACTCCGTCCCCCGCTGGTTCAAGCATATGTACCTGGCAGATCAAGGCTGGAAGGATGTGCAGCGCTCACTCCGGGACCGTGATTTTTATAATAATGAACTTACACCGAGACTGGCCGAGAAGGCACGTGAACACTTCGTTGCGACAGACAGTAAAACATGTCGGGAGTGCCACACTCGTGAGGATCACCAGTCTCTCCTCAAGGGAACTGTCGGGGAATTCCGGCCGGACATTCCGCCGCATCAACAGATGTTGAAGGATAATCTGACCTGTGTTCAGTGCCATCAGAATCTGACGCATAACCTTTCGGTTCCTGCTGCCTGGCATGGAAAACAGACCAGGGCTCAGCAGGGTCGTGCAGATGCCGGCAGGGTGAAGTCAGAGGATTGTGCCGCCTGTCATGGAGAAGATGGCAATAGTGAGGACTCCTCGTTTCCGAGTATTGCAGGGCTTAGTGCCAACTATACCTATATGCAGCTTCAGGCTTTCAGGGATGGTGTACGAAAAAATGATATGATGGAAGGCACGGTCGCCGATCTCAGTGAACAGGATATGGCTGATCTGGCAGTCTATTTTGAAACACAGAAAATGAACACTACAACCCCGGCTCCGAAGGTTCTGAATCTGCAACAGCGTGCGGACATGGAAGTTGGCCAGTCACTATATGAGGCGTTATGTGCACGTTGCCACGGCCTGACTGGCAGAGGGCAGGGTATTATCCCGCCCCTGGCAGGGCAGTATTCCGATTATATGATGGCACAGATCGAGGCATTTAAATCCGGCAGCCGCAGCAATCACTCTGTTATGCGTGATATTGTGAAGGGAGTTTCAGAAGCCGATCTGCAATTGATTGCAGACTACCTTGCGGGGCTGGAACCGTAATGCATGGAAAGATTATCCCCATTCTGCCGGATGGCCTTGCAGAAAGTGAGGCGGCAGAAAAGCCGGTTGTTCCCGCTCATAACCTGTTGCGCATCTATCAGCTGTTTGTGAATGTGGAGGGACTTGAAGTTCGTATCCACCGGCCTGTTCTCGGCTTCATTCCTTTCATTAAAAAAAGAGAGTTCGGATTTTATGCGGTAATGATGCTTGCTGCGCCTGTCGCCAGTAAACCTCCATTTCTGCTGGGTCTGGCCAGGGAGGCTCTGGCTGAGGAGTTTGCGCCGATCAGCCGGAGTGCGCCGGATGACTGGCGTGTTGAACAGGTAGAGTGGCGCGAGGCCGGTGCTGCACCACCGATGTTCCGGCAACCCGGTTGTGTTGATCAGGATTGGGGTGCGGCATGGTATGAACTTAAAGATCAGGCTGCAAAGCAACATCGTTACCGGCTGGCCAAAGCCCGTTTGTGGAAGGGGCGGCGTGCGAAACAGCAGCATAATCCTGTTATTGAAACAGCGAGTGGGGGAGGAAAGGAAAAGTGAAGGAATTTATCAAAAACAGTGATGTGTTTTTCAGGTTTATTGATGACATATTAATGCAAAAAGACCGTGAAGTTGTTCTTAACAAACTTGTTGAGAGTATCCGGGATTACCTTTCCGCAGATCGCTGCACACTTTTTATCTACGACAGGATCAATAATGAACTGGTTTCCAGGGTCGCTCAGGGTGCAGACGAAGTGCGCCTTCCTGCGGATGGATCCTCTCTGAGCAGCTATTGCTTCATGACAGGAGAGACCCGGTTTACAAATGACGCCTACAGTGAAAAAAAATTGCGCGCCATAGAAAATAACATCCAGGTTTCATCCAAATGGGATGAGAAGCACCACTACAGGACAGAAAGCGCACTGGTGACACCGATTATTGCAAGGGGGGAGCGGATAGGCGTGTTTTTAGCGATGAACAAACCGGGTGGATTTATTGACTCTTCAGTTGATGGTGTGATCGAATTTGTCTCTCTGCTCGGGCTCGCAGTGGAGATCGTATTGCTGGATGAGGCACTGAAAAACGGCAAAAGCATGGATACGCTCCCCTTCTAGAAGCTGCTAGCCCGCTTCTCCTGTCCACTGGCTCCGAATGGCTTTTTCATTTTCACATGGGCGGCATAAACTGGTACGGCTATCAGGATATGTGGCACTGGCACCACATGAACTGCATCTGATTTTTTCACATTCAAAAAGTGTATGGACTCCATCATCTGATATGATCGCATCATCATGAACCACAAAAAGTTGTAAGCTCTGCTGTGGACACAGGGAAAGACAGAGGCCACACCCGATACAGGTGGAGGGCTGGTGATTGAGCCTGAGCGCCTGCTCCATATCTTCGATCCGGAGCGCTCCTGTGGGACAACTCAGGGAACAGACTCCGCATGCATCGCAGGCTCCATGATCGCGCACCTCATAAAACCATGCAGACGCATCCCCGGTATCACCTGTGGAGATATTGCCGGATTGGAGACTTAAGCGTGCAAGACGATGGGACTGTGGCACATGTTTGATCATGCATTCGCTCTGCTCGGGTGCAACAAGGCCATTATTTGCGCTCTGGTCCGGCAGCAGTTTTACCGGCAAACTGCTCAGGGCGGTATAGGCAACGGCATTGACTACACCATCAAGAAATCTCCGCCGATCCATCGGCGTTTCAGCAGCCTTCGGAACAGTTCCGTTCTCATCTGAAGTGACTGTAAAAATATCACCAGTCTCAGCAACACCATGTAAAGACGGGAAATGAGCCTTCAAGGTTGCAGGGGCCTTTTCCAGTGTTTGAGCCAGGCGCCGGGCACCTGCTTTGGAGAGACAGTCACTGCACCTGTCCAGCCCATACAAGTTCAGCCGTTTTACGCCCATGGTGTATAATCCGACCAGCAACCGGTCATCGAGCAGTCCATGGCAGGGGATAGACAGAGAGCCCTGTTCTATCTGATCCGGGTCGCCGGACTGGCAACAGAGACTCAGCTCCTTTTTCCCTTTTGCCAGAGTAATGAAATCAACAGGGGTGAATCCGTCATGAGTGAACACCTCTGTCGGACAATCGCTCAGGCACAATGCGCACCCGGTACACCGCGATGAGTCAAAGCGGATTCCGGCATCCGTCATATCAATGGCATGCCGGGGGCAGCCGTCAAGGCAGAGTCGGCAAAATTCCATTGGGCCCCGGCTATTCAGGCAGCGACCGGCATGCAGGGTCAAATGCTCTGTTACTGCTAATTGCATGGCTTCACAGCGATAACAAAGGAGATGAAGTTATGGTGCCCTAGCCGCCTGCCACGATTCAGTGCAATACAGTCAGGAATATTATCGGCAACAAGACGAGTAAGGACGGCACGGATAGTGGAATAGATCATGAAACTCAAGCTGCTCTCCCGACTTCGCTGGAACCTGATAAATCAATACACTATATCCCATTAAACACACATTCAATTTACGGTATCTTTCTATGCGGAAAACAGCAACAACATCATGGTGCAGAGGAGCATGCCGAAGCTGTATCAGGCCAGTTGTATGGGTTAAAGTCTCGCAGTCGATTGGCATTGGTGATGACGGCGGCCGAAAGGGTGGCTTGCAATCAGCTGTTGGCTGTGAAACAGACAGGAGCGCGGCGATCGCCGCGCTCCCGGTTTTATTGTACGGACAGCGAAAGAGAGAACGGCAACCTAGGAGGCAACCGCCTGCTCCAGTGCCTGATCGATATCGGCAAGGATGTCATCAATGTGTTCGATGCCGATGCAGAGCCGGATCATGTCAGGAGTCACGCCTGCCGTGACCAGCTCCTCGTCAGTCAGCTGGCGGTGTGTGGTTGAGGCAGGATGTGCTGCAAGCGATTTGGTATCGCCGATATTGACCAGCCGTTTAAACAGCTTCAAGGCATCATAAAATTTCTCAGCCACTTCGAAACCGCCCTTCACACCAAAAGTCAGCAACCCTGATGGACGGCCATTGGTGTATTTTTTCGCCAGATCATAGTAGGGGGAATCTGACAGCCCCCCATACTGCACCCATGCAACAGCAGGATGATTCTGCAGATGTCTGGCAACAGCAATGGCATTGTCGCAATGCCGCTTCATACGCAGGGTGAGTGTTTCAATGCCCTGTAAAATCAGGAACGAGTTGAACGGACTGATGGCCGAACCCGTATTGCGCAATGGTACCGTACGGGCACGGCCGATGAACGCAGCCTCACCCAGCGCCTCGGTATAGACCACGCCGTGATAGGCCGGTTCAGGGTTATTCAGCATCGGGAAACGATCTGCATGTTCAGCCCACGGGAATTTTCCGGAATCGACAATCATGCCGCCGAGGGAGTTGCCGTGCCCGCCCATATATTTGGTCAGTGAATAGACCACGATTGCCGCACCGTGATCAATCGGGCGGATCAGTGTTGGCGCCACGGTGTTGTCGACAATCACCGGAATACCATGCCGTGCAGCCATGGCACAGATGCCGTCAAGGTCAACAATGTTACCTGCCGGATTGCCGATCGACTCACAGAAAATTGCCGAAGTTTTGTCATCGATCAGCGCTTCCAGACTCTCAGGGCTGTCATCCCTGGCAAAACGGACATCAATGCCCTGACTCGGCAACATATGTGCAAACAGCGTGCAGGTGCCGCCGTAAAGCATCGGTACGGTGACAATGTTATTGCCCATCCGGGCGATGGTCTGAATGGCGTAGGTGATCGCAGCCATGCCTGAGCCGACTGCAAGTCCGGCAATGCCGCCTTCGAGCGCAGCACACCGCTTCTCAAGCACATCGGCGGTCGGGTTCATGATACGTGTATAGATATTGCCGGGTACGGCAAGATTGAACAGGTCGGCGCCATGCTGTGCATTATCGAATTCGTAGGCCACGGTCTGATAGATGGGCACGGCAACCGATCTGGTCGTCGGGTCGGTCTCGTAGCCTTCATGGATGGCAATTGTTTCTGTTTTCATCAAAATCTCCTTAAAATAGTGGCCTGCATCAGGCGGGTTTGTCATGTGAACGAAGTCGTTCAAAATTGGTTTTCTCGTAAACCAGCCCCAACCAGTTGTTAATGATGGATTTGGCCGTGTCGCGCCAGGTGTTATCCAGCAACGGTTCGATCTGGGCTTCGGGAAACGGGGGCGGTGCCTTGCCTTTTTCAACAGCTTTGAGCACTGCATGCCGGTGACGTTCAGCAACAGCTGTCGCATCAGCATTGAAGTAATGCTCCGGCGGCAGCGGATAGTCATCCCGCTCACCATTAATGTAGCGGTTCACCTCACGTTTGTACTCCTTCAAAAGGCTGTTGCTGTCGTATTCGGGATGCCCCTGAAAGTAGACCAGACTGTACTGATCGGGGCTGACAGCCATATGTACTCCGGCAACCTCACTCTCTATCAGGATGGTCAGGCCGGCACGCTCCAGCGGTTCCCGATTTATGGCGTTGAAGCGTGAATGTGGTACATCAAAGCGTGTGTTGATATCACGAAGCAGCGGGTGCTCATCGTGAACAATACGATGGGGATAAACGCCCCACAGCTTGGCAGGCATCGGTTTCCGCTCGATATGGTAGAGATGCTTGACCAGTGCATGCGTGGCCAGGCATGAGCAGAGCACTGAAGTGACATTCTCCTGCGCCCATCCGATCACCTCCTTGAGCGGCTCCCAGAAAGGCTCCTGATCCAGTGACGGGTTGGAGACATTGGCGCCGGTGACAATCAGTGCATCCAGCCCCATGGCTTTGATCTCGCTGAAGCTGTTGTAATAGCGATCGATATAGGCTTGCGTTTCCCCGCTTCTGGACAGGCCTTCAACCGTGAACGGATGGACAAAAAACTGGGCAATCTGATTGCAACTGCCAACCAGACGCATGAACTGTATTTCGGTGGCAATCAATGCCGCATCCGGCATCATATTGAGCAGGCCCACATGCAGCTCCCGGATATCCTGATGCAGCGCTTCTTTCAGTGTCAGCACCTTTTCACCGCGCTGGCGCAGTTTTTCGAACGCAGGCAACGATTTGTGCGCAACCAGTGGCATGGATCTGTTCTCCTTCGTCAGCCTTCACACGTCTCTGCAAAAGCAGGATGGCAAGCTAGGTTTTTTTTCCCTCGATGGAAAGCAGCGTGCGGCAGGATATTTCCATCAATGCATGGCGTCCGGAGGAGTCGGGGGGGATGGTAACGCCGCTGACTGACCGCGGTTGTTGCCATGCGAAATTGCTCAATGCCGGACAGACGAACGGCATATGTTCTCTGCGGAAATTGAGAGCGGAGGCGGGCTGGCCGGAAATCAGTCGTCGGGAGTGAAGCTGCGCAGACGGTTGGCGTTGGTGACGACAGTAACCGAAGAGGCCGCCATCGCAGCCCCTGCAATGACAGGGTTCAGCAGTATACCGAAGAGGGGAAAGAGCAGGCCTGCAGCTACAGGAATTCCCAGCGAGTTATAAATAAAGGCGCCAAACAGGTTCTGTTTGATGTTGCGGATCGTGGCTTTTGATATGGCAATGGCACGAATAACACCCGCCAGTGAGCCGTGCATCAGTGTGATGTCAGCACTGTCGATGGCGACATCCGTACCGCCGCCCATGGCAATGCCGACATCGGCCTGAGCCAGGGCAGCCGCATCGTTGATGCCGTCACCCACCATGGCAACACGCAGGCCCTCTTTTTGCAGCTGTAAAATCTTCTCATGCTTGTCAACTGGTGAGACCCCGGCTACAACCTCGTCTATGCCAATCTGGTCGGCTATGGCTTTGGCTGTGTGCAGATTGTCACCGGTTAACATGACCACCTTCAGGCCCATTGCATGCATCCGGTCAATCACCTCGGCACTATCGCTCCTGACAGGGTCAGAGATGGCGATGATACCGAGAATGGAGCCGCCTCTTGCCAGAAAAAGTGAAGTTTTTGCACTTTCAGCCAATGCCCTGAACTGCTCTCCGGCCTCTGATGAGATGCGGATATTGTTAGCCTGCATCAGCCCTTCGGTGCCCAGAAGTACTTCATGGCCATCAACCCGGGCTGAAATTCCCTGGCCGGTATGTGACTGAAAGCCATCTGCCTGCAGTGGTTCGACTCCGTGCTTCCCGGCTGCTGCCATGATGGCTGCTGCCAGAGGATGTTCCGAATGTATCTCAACGCTGGCAGCAATCTGCAGCAGCTCATCGGGTGAAAGCTGACCGGGGGCAACGGAGACAATGTCAGTCACTTCCGGTTTGCCGGCCGTGATGGTGCCGGTTTTATCCAGCGCAACCACATTAATGTCGCCAATACATTCCAGTGCCTCACCATTGCGGATCAGGATCCCGTATTCAGCCCCCTTGCCGATGCCGACCATGATTGACATCGGTGTGGCCAGCCCCAGAGCGCAGGGGCAGGCAATAATCAGTACGGTGACTGCGGTGACAAACGCGTAATCGATGCCCGGGCCAAATGCAAACCAGACAGTGAACGTAATAATGGCGATCACAACTACGGCAGGGACGAAGATAGCGGTGACCTTGTCCACGATACGGCCGATAGCGGGTTTGGTGGTCTGGGCACGTTGAACCATATCAATAATATGGGCCAGTACCGTATCTGATCCGGTTCGGCTTGCCTTGAAAATGAAACTCCCCGTACCGTTGACTGTGCCGCCGGTAACAGTGTCACCCGTCTGTTTCGTGACCGGAAGAGGTTCACCGGTCAGCATCGATTCATCAACACTGGAACTTCCTTCAACCACTTCGCCATCAACAGGGATCTTTTCTCCCGGCTTGATGCGGATGCTATCTCCCGGCTGCAGGGTTTCGACAGGTACGATGCTCTCAATACCATCACGAAGCAGGGTGGCTGTTTTTGGTGCAAGGTCAATGAGCTTTTCAATAGCCTCGGACGTTTTCCCTCGTCCCCTGGCCTCCAGTGCCTGGCCGAGATTGATGAAGGCGATGATCAGGATAGCAGCTTCGAAATAGAAGTGGCGGGCTGATGCCATGACCAGATCGGGAGAGAGTGCTACGGCCATGGAGTAGCACCATGCCGTTCCGGTACCCAGTGCAATCAGCGTGTCCATGTTGCTGTTGCCATGCCGGATTGCCCTGATGGCTCCTGTGTAGTAGTGGCCTCCGGCAAATATCATCACCATCAGCGTTGCAATACCGGCACCTGTCCAGAAGGGGTGTGCTGTTTCAGATGAGGGCCAGAGATCGAGCCATCCTCCGGCCATCATAATCAGGCCGAGAGTGGCAGCAACAGCGGCTTTACGGATCAATGCCCTGAATCTGATCTGCTCCTGCTGCTTATGACTGATCCTGTCGATAGATGAGAGGGGGGCAGCTTTGTAGCCGGCTGCTGCAACGGCCTGGCTGAGTGCTTTTACAGCATCTTCTCCATCCATGCCCGCAACGTGCGCGGTTCGATTGGCAAGGTTGACCCGTACCTCAGTGACACCCGCAACACTTTTCAGCGCAGCCTCCACCTTACCGGCGCAGCCGGCACAGTTCATGCCCGTAATTTGCAGGTCGATCTCAGGTAGTCGGTGCTTCATGGAGCCATTCTAGGCACAGGGTATGAAAAAACTCAATCTTCCGCCTCCGGTGTCGCTGTTACCGGTGACTGATATTCAGCTTTCAGAATTTTCACATTGGCCCTGTCAACCAGTGTGCTGACCCATTCATCCAGCTTCTGTTGCTGAAGGATGCCGATGATCTCATCCCGGGATTCATCAAGTGACTTCGTATATGACGGGCGCTTGCCAAGCACCTCAATGATATGCCAGCCAAACTGGGTTTTAACCGGCTGACTGATGCCGTTCTCCTTTAATGCAAAAGCGACCTGCTCAAAGGCCTTGACCATAATACCACGCGGGAACCAGTTGAGATCGCCGCCTCTGGATTTGTTGCTGTCATCGAGTGAGTAGGTGGCGGCAAGGGCCTCAAAGTTTTCTCTGTTGCCGGCAACTTTTTTTTGCACTTCCCATGCCAGCTTTTCACTGCCGAGCAGAATGTGACGGGCGTGAATCTGTTCGGGAATGGTAAAGTCCTTCAGGTGTGCCCTGTAGTAGCTGTTGATCTCCTGCTCTTTTGGAATGGGTATCTGGGAGGTCTGCCAGTTCTCGAGTGCTTCAATCAGAATCGTGTTGCGCGCACGGTTAATGCGGCTGAGAATCAGGGGGTCGCTATCCAGACCGACCTCTTCTGCCTGTTGGCTCAGAACTGCTCGCCGGATAAGCACATTCAGAATCTGGCCGCGGGCCATCGGATCGGAGCTGAGGTGCTGGAGAGAGCCGGGCATGGCACGAAGTTCACGGTCGATATCTGATTCATGGAAAACGAGTCCCCCTGCCCGGGCAACAACCGGAGTAGGGTCGACGGGAATTTTGCTGATCTCCTGCTCGTGCTGACATGAAATAAGCAGCAGAACGGTCAGCGTTAATGGAAGCCATGTGATTTTGTCTGTCATGCGGGATAGGGTAGCGGTTAAGGGTGCTCATAAAAAGTCGGAGTATCTATACAGGCCATGGATGGCCTGCCAGAACCGGGCTGCTGTCTGATTTTGCATGCAGGGGCGAAACCACGTTGTTGGCTTTGCGTGCAGGTAAAACTGCATGGAAGTAGTTATTCCGGATGTAATGATCGTGGAGGGTGAAATGTCACCGGTAACAATGACAATTCTGGTGCTCTGTCTGTATCTGCTGTTCTATCGATTTTATGCCAGAGGCTTTCTCGGGCGGAAGGTTTTCGAACTCGACGGCAATGCCGCTACACCGGCACATGAGATGCGTGATGATGTCGACTATATTCCGACCAACAAATATATTCTTTTCGGCCATCACTATGCCTCGATTGCGGGTCTGGCGCCGATGCTTGGCCCTGCCATTGCGGTAATCTGGGGATGGGTTCCTGCACTCTGCTGGGTGGTGTTCGGCACACTTCTGATCGGCGCTGTGCATGATTTTTCGGCCCTTGTTCTCTCTGCCCGTTACAGCGGGCGTAGCGTTGGAACCATCGCCCGTGATGTGATCAGTCCCCGGACACGGCTTCTTTTCCTGCTGGTGATCTTCTTTCTTGTTGCTCTGGCGATGGGGGTCTTCGTACTGGTGATCTCCGGCCTGTTTGCTGCGCCGGATGCAGCAAACATCCCGGCGACTTCGCATCCTGAAGCAGTTTTCCCGACTTACGCATTGATGCTGATTGCCATGGTGATCGGGTTTCTGGTCTACAAAAAGAATCTGCCTGTCTGGCCACTGATTGCGGCCGGATTTGTGTTGATGCTGCTTACTACATGGGTCGGTCTTGATATGCCGATTACCGGATTCACGGCATCAGACTGGACATGGAGCCTTCTGGTTTATGCCTTTGCCGCCAGTGTGCTGCCGGTGTGGCTGCTACTGCAGCCGCGCGATTTTCTGAATTCACTGCTGCTCTATCTGGCGCTTTTTCTGATGCTTGCAGGATTCTTCCTGCTCTCGCCTGACTGGGCGGCACCGGCGATCAATCCAAATCCGGAGGGTGCACCTCCGATTATGCCGTTTCTCTTTATTGTTATTGCCTGCGGTGCGGTTTCCGGTTTTCACGGGCTTGTTGCATCAGGCACCACAGCCAAACAGCTGGATCGGGAGACCGATGCTCCGTTTGTCGGCTATGCCGGCATGATCGGCGAGTCACTGCTGGCCCTGCTTGCGGTGCTGGCGACCACGGCAGGCGCCTTTGCCACGCGGGCCGACTGGGAGGCATTTTACGGATCGTGGGACAGGGCGGTCGGGCTTCACCAGAAGCTGGGCGTATTTATTCAGGGCAATGCCAACTTTATTCACCAGCTGGGCGTCCCTTACGATTATGCCGCAGCATTCATCAGTGTGGTGGTGGTCGGTTTTGCCATGACCTCGGTGGATACCGGTGCCCGTCTGCTTCGCTTCAATGTGCAGGAGATCGGCAACACCATCGGGGTGAAGATGCTGGGTAACCGGTATCTGGCTACCTTTCTGGCGGTTGCTGCGATCGGGTTCTTCGCCTTTTTCAAGATGGACGGCAAGCCTGCAGGACTCTTTCTCTGGACGCTGTTCGGTACCACCAACCAGATTCTTGCCGGACTGACGCTGCTGACGGTCACCATCTATCTCTATCGCAAGCGTAAGCCGATTATCTATACCCTGCTGCCGATGCTGCTGGTTCTGGGAGCCACGATCTCAGGTATGGTCATGGGCATTGCTGATGCCGTCGGCAAAGGGCAGTGGATTGTTGCCGTTGTTGGCAGTGTGATCTTCCTGCTGGCGACGTGGGTGCTGGTTGAGGCGCTGCTTGTGGTGAGAAAGGTTCAGGCTGAGCGCAGGCAAGATTTGCAACGTCAGGGGCCGTCTGCGTGATGCTGCTTGTCAGCAAGGCCATCTCCCAGCTTCTTCTCCCTCCGGGAGGTTTGATACTTCTGGGACTGGCTGGCGTTATATGCTGGAAACGGTGGTGGGGGAGAGGGGCAGTGGCCCTGAGCCTGTTGCTGCTCTGGGGCCTCTCCACCGAGCCTGTTCGTGACGCTTTGACCGAACCGCTGGAATTCCAATATCCGGCATTGAAGACGGATCAGATAAAAACCGATGGCACAGTCATTGTTCTGCTGGGTGGGGGCATCCATGAGAATGCTCCGGAGTATGGCGGCAGTAATGTGCCGGGCCGCTATGCGATGATGCGAACCATCTATGCAGCCGAAGTTGCCCGGCAGAGTGGAATGGAGGTTTATGCAACAGGTGGCAGGCCGCTGACTCAGGCTGATGAGGCAGAGGGTGAAATTATGCGTCAATGGCTTCTGAAACTGGGGCTGCAGGAGGGGCATGCACATGCAGAGACCGCTTCAAACAATACATGGGAGAATGCCGCCTATATGAAAAAGATACTGGCTGCAAAAGGGGTGGGGCGGGTGGTGCTGGTAACATCCGCATGGCATATGCCAAGAGCTGTATGGTGTTTTGAGTCTCACGGGTTTGAGGTGGTCCCTGCCCCTGTGGATTACCTGACGGAGCAGGAGAGCTACGACCTGCGCAGTTATCTGCCGCACTGGACGATAGTGAGTGATTCAGGCCAGGCGCTGCATGAATATCTGGGTCTGCTCTGGTACCGGTTGCGTTATCGTCAAACGGGCGATTGAGACTTGTTGTAAGTTTCTGCTTAACTTAGCCTCTGATTCTGGCAGTTAATGATGTCCGGGCTACGCGGTTGGCCCCGGCAGGTTTCAATGCAGTAACAAGGGGGCGCTGTGGCAGATCCGGTTCAAGAGTCAGGAGCAGAGGCCGTGCTGGATGCCACCATTTTTGGCAGCGGGCAAGGCTATATAGAGGGGCTCTTCGAAGCGTGGTCAAACGACTCCACCTCAGTTTCAAAAGCCTGGTCGGACTACTTTGCCACCATGGGGGATCGCGCTTCGGTATCGCACACCGGTATGTTGCAGCAGATGCAGCAGAAGTCGCGCCTGACATACGCCGGCAAAACTGTTGAAGAAAAGAGTTCACATGCAGCGGTGGAGTTTCCATCCCGGGCGCTCTACCTGATTCAGGCCTACCGTGTGCATGGTCACCTGCATGCAAATCTGGACCCTCTGCGTCTGCATCCACCCAAAGCGAGCCCGGAACTTCAGCTCAGTTTTTATGGTCTGGGTGAAAAGGACCTGGATACCGAATTTCCGGTCGGTGATCTGGCAGGACTAGCCCGAATGCCGCTGGGGGAGATCTGGAAACTGCTAAAGAAGACCTATTGCGGCTCTATCGGCCCCGAGTTCATGCATATCACCGATACAGCCAGAAGGCACTGGTTACAGGACCGGCTGGAACACATTAAATCAGAACCGAAACTGGATGCGGATACCCGCAAGCATATTTTTAACCGCATCATGAAGGCGGAGGAGTTCGAACACTTTCTGCACACCCGGTATGCAGGGCAGAAGCGTTTTTCGCTGGAGGGTGGAGAGAGCCTGATTCCCATGCTTGATGCGCTGATCCAGCTCTCCGGCAGCAAGGGCGTGAAAGAGATTATTCTGGGAATGGCTCATCGGGGGCGGCTGAATGTGCTGGCCAATGTTCTGGGCAAGACTTCCACGGATATTTTTGCCGAATTCGAAGGCACCCAGTTCAAGGGGGCCAGCCTGGGTGCAGGCGATGTAAAGTATCACCTGGGCTTCTCATCCGATATCCGCACAGCGGGCGGAACGGTTCATCTCTCTCTGGGTTTCAACCCCTCTCATCTCGAAATCATTACACCGGTTGTGCTTGGTTCCGTCAGAGCCAGGCAGTGCAGAAGAAAGGATTTTGACCGTCGTGAGGTGATGAGTGTTCTGGTCCATGGTGATGCTGCCTTCGCCGGACAGGGCGTTGTTGCCGAGTCGCTGAACCTCTCCAAGCTGAGTGGTTTCAAAACCGGCGGCACCATTCACATTGTTACCAATAATCAGATCGGCTTTACTGTGAATCCGTTTGACGCCCGTTCGACAACCTACTGCACCGATATTGCCAAGATGGTTCAGGCACCGATTCTCCATGTCAACGGTGATGACCCTGAAGCATGCTGTCTGGCGGTTGAGATTGCCGTGGAGTACAGGAGGCAGTTCCGGGAAGATATTGTGATTGATCTGGTCTGTTACCGCAGACATGGACATAACGAGACCGACTCTCCGGCGGTAACGCAGCCGCTGATGTATCGTCGTATCGAGGAGCACCCGACACTGCTCCAGATCTACCGTAAGAAGATGGTTGATGAGGGCATTGTTACCGACGAGGAAGCCGATGCGATGGTGAAGTGGTACCGGGAGTGTATGGATGAGTTGCGCCGGGATCCCGGCCGTGAGCCGCCATCTCCGGTTAACAGCCTGCAGGGGCGCTGGGAAGGTTATCTGAGAGATATCGAGGAGGAGCCTGATACCGCCGTTGCTGCCGGGGAGCTTTCGGAACTGGTCAGAAGGGGCCACTATGTTCCTCCGGACTTTACACTGCATCCACTGGTACAGAAGATCTTCGATAACCGTATCAGAATGATGGACGGGGAGATGCCTGTTGACTGGGGCTGTGCCGAGATCATGGCCTACGCGACACTGGTCAGCGATGGTGGCTGGGTGCGTCTTAGCGGGCAGGATTCGGGTCGCGGAACATTTTTTCATCGCCATGCCATTGTTTACGACCAGAAAAGCGGCAAGAAACATGTGCCGCTGAGGAAGCTTGGTGAGGGAGGGCTTTCCAACTTTATTGTAGTCGACAGCATGCTCTCGGAAGAGGCGGTGATGGCGTTCGAGTACGGTTACTCGGTGGCTGAGCCCCGGGCGCTGGTGATCTGGGAAGCACAGTATGGTGACTTTGCCAATGGAGCCCAGGTCGTTATTGATCAGTTCATTGCTTCCGGTGAGAGCAAGTGGAGCCGAATGAGCGGACTGGTTCTCTGGCTTCCGCACGGTTATGAGGGTCAGGGCGCAGAGCACTCATCAGCCAGGCTGGAGCGCTATCTGCAACTTTGTGCCGAAGATAACATGCAGGTTGTCTACCCGACGACGCCAGCCCAGCTTTTTCATCTGCTCCGGCGCCAGTACATGATTCGCATTCGTAAACCGCTGGTAATTATGTCACCGAAGAGCATGTTGAGGCAGAAGCTCTCTTTCTCATCCCTGAACACGTTTATCGATGGGCGGTTTGAACCGGTTCTTCCCGAGGCCGGAGATATCGAGCCGTCAACGGTGAGCAAGCTGCTGCTCTGTTCAGGCAAGGTCTATTACGACCTTCTGGCGGCAAGAGATGAAGCGGCTATAACCGATATAGCCATTATCCGTATCGAGCGCCTCTATCCGTTTCCGTCAGATGCGTTAAGCAGTGAGATGGCAAAATATGCTTCGGCTGAAAAGGTGGTCTGGGTTCAGGAGGAGCCTCAGAACCAGGGAGCGTGGTATCAGATCAGACACAGCCTGAAACAGTGCCTGCAGCCAGCCCAGAGGATTTCGTATATTACCAGGCCGGCTCTGGCCGCACCTGCTGTCGGTTCGGCCAGACGTCATGCTGAAGAGCAGCAGTCAGTGGTTCAACGGGCCCTGAAACGGGAGCCCGCGAAATGAGAGCCGATGAATGAGAGCCGATGAATGAGAGCCGATGAATGAGAGGAACAGAAGATGTCTGATGTTGAAATTAAAGTACCGAGTCTTGGCGAGTCAGAGTCAGAGGCAACGCTGGTTTCATGGCTGAAACATGAGGGTGACACCGTGGCTGTGGATGATGTTCTGGCTGAAATCGAGAGCGACAAGATCACCATGGAGATTACCGCACTTGATGCGGGAGTTGTGAAGAAGATTTTCAGGCAGGCCGATGAGGTTGTGGAGCCGGGAGAGGTTATTGCCCTGATTGACACAGCTGCCAAAGGGACAGCTGCCGACACGGCGGCTGCCAAAGCCGGCAGACGACCTGAAGTCAGGGCCGGAGAGAAGCCTGCCGATGAAGCAGAGACGGTTCAGCAGAAAGCGGAAGCTGCTGTTGAAGAGCTTCCGCAACAGCCGGAACCGGCTCCGATGCCGGAAGTTATCGAGAGATCGGGGCTCTCCGAAAGAGCCGAGGAGCGTGTCGCCATGAGCGGGCTCCGTAAACGGATCGCCACACGATTAAAAGATGCACAGAACACGGCAGCGATGTTGACCACATTCAATGAGGTCAATATGCAGCAGGTGATAGATCTGCGAGTAAGGTACAAGGACAGATTTAAAGAGAAATATGGTGTTAATCTCGGGTTTATGTCCTTCTTCGTGAAGGCATGTGCACATGCGGCTTCAAGATTTCCGGCTGTTAATGCCTACATTGACGGCCAGGAGATCGTTTATCACAACTATATGGATATCGGCGTGGCCGTGTCCACTGACAGGGGTCTGGTTGTTCCTGTGCTCAGGGATGTCGGGCAGTTGAGCTTTTCCGGCATCGAGAAGGGGATTGTTGCTCTGGCCGTGAAGGCGCGGGATGGTGGCCTGGTGCCGGATGACCTGAAGGGCGGGACCTTCTCGATTACCAATGGCGGAGTCTTCGGCTCGCTGCTCTCCACGCCGATTCTGAATCCGCCACAATCTGCCATTCTGGGTATGCATTCGATTCAGAAGCGGCCCGTTGCAGAGGACGGCCATGTTGTGATTCGTCCGATGATGTATCTGGCGCTTACCTACGATCACAGGCTTATTGATGGCCGTGAAGCCGTGCAGTTTCTTGTTGCTGTGAAGGAGTATCTGGAACAGCCCGGCATGGCGCTGCTGGAGCTGTAATCTCTGAGGCTATCCATCGACCAAACCGCAGACAGGAGAGGTAAGCTGGTGGTAAAAGAGTGAGCGGAACAGAAAAGAGACAGGAATCGGGGCAGGCTTCGGGGCTGACTGTGAAACGCTGGCTTCCGGTTATCGTGTTACTGTCAGGCCTGGCAGCCTTTATTGCACTGGATCTGGGCCGGTTTTTCAGTTTTGACCTGTTGCGTGAACATCGTCATGGCCTGTTGGATCGAATAGCGGAGCACGGCATAGCGGCGGCATTCATCTATATCGCCTTATACATCATGGTGGTTACTTTTTCTCTGCCGGGCGGCGCAGTCATGACAGTGACGGGTGGGTTCCTGTTTGGTGCGCTGTTCGGGACATGTTACACAGTGTTGGCTGCAACCATCGGAGCAACACTGCTCTTTCTGATTGCCAGAACATCGCTGGGTGCGGCATTGAAAGAGAAGGCAGGTCCATGGCTGGGCAGAATGCAGAATGGCTTTAACGAAAATGCCATGAGTTATCTGTTAGTTCTGCGTTTGATTCCTCTCTTCCCTTTCTGGCTAGTAAACCTTGCACCTGCTTTTCTCGGCGTGTCGCTACGCACGTATGCCATTGCGACACTGATCGGCATTATCCCCGGTACATTTGTGTTTTCATTGATTGGTGCAGGACTGGGCAGTGTGTTCGATGCCGGCGAATCTTTTACCCTGCAAGGTGTGCTGACAGGTGAAATTATCGGCGCACTGGTCGGCCTGGCACTGCTGTCGCTGATTCCTGTGATTTATAAGAGAGTCAGAAAAGGGAAGAGACCCGGAGAAGAAGAGATATGAGACAACTTATTCAGGCCGATGTATGTGTGATTGGTGCAGGTTCAGGCGGTTTGTCGGTTGCAGCCGGCGCTTCACAAATGGGTGCGGGTGTTGTGCTGATTGAGAAGTCCGAGATGGGCGGAGATTGTCTGAACAGGGGTTGTGTACCTTCCAAGGCCATGCTGGCTGCTGCCGAAAAGGCGCAGGCATTGCGCGAAGCCGGAGCCTTTGGTGTTCAACCGGTTCAACCGAGCGTTGACTGGGCTGGCGTGCACAGACATGTGCATGACGTGATTGCAGCCATTGCTCCGAATGATTCGCAGCAGCGCTTTGAGTCTCTTGGCGTCAATGTGATTCGGGCTGCGGCCCGGTTTATTGATGCGCAGACCGTTGCGGCCGGAGATGTTCAGGTTCGCGCCAGATATTTTGTTCTGGCCACCGGTTCATCGGCTTTCGTGCCCCCGATCAAGGGGCTGGATCAGGTCGAATACTTCACCAACGAGAATATATTTGAAAACCGGGAGCCTGTGGAGCATCTGGTTGTGATTGGCGGTGGCCCGATCGGTATGGAACTGGCACAGGCGCATCGCAGGCTTGGTGCGAAGGTGACAGTAATGGAGGTAGCACGCCTGTTTGCAAAGGATGACCCGGAACTCTCTTCCATAGTGATTGACCGATTGCGGCATGAGGGCATTGCCATTCATGCGGATGTTCAGAATCTGAATATTGAAAAGCGGCAGCAGGGTTTCGCCGTCCATTGTGAAATCGATGGCAGCAAAGTATCTGTTGAAGGGTCACATCTGCTGGTGGCAACAGGCCGGCGCGCAAACGTCGACGGCCTGAATCTTGAAGCGGCAGCTGTCGCATACTCGCCTCGTGGCGTGGAGGTGGACTCACGGCTGCGAAGCTCCAACCGCCATGTCTATGCCATCGGTGATGTAGCAGGCCCATACCAGTTTACCCACATGGCGGCCTACCAGGCGGGTATTGTGATCCGCAATATGCTCTTCAAGCTGCCGGCAAAGGTCGATTATTCGGCCGTTCCATGGGTGACCTATACCGATCCTGAACTGGCTCATGTGGGCATCAGCGAGGCTGATGCAAAAGAGTCCGGTAAAGAGATTCGTGTGTTGAGGTGGAGTTTTGCGGAGAATGACCGCGCGCAGGCGGAGAGGCGTACCGAAGGCATGGTAAAAGTGGTGACAGAGAAAAACGGGCGAATCCTGGGCGCGAGTATTGTCGGTTTGCATGCAGGCGAACTGATTCAGCCATGGATACTGGCCATTGGCCGGAAAATGAAAATCGCGGCGATGGCCAGTATGATTACCCCGTACCCGACACTGGCAGAAGTAAACAAACGCATCGCAGGCAGCTTCTATACCGACAAACTCTTCTCAAGGGGAACCAGAAAACTGGTGCGCTTTCTGATGCGGTTTTCATAAATTCAAATATCAACCCCTCATTTCCTGTATAGGTAATTTCAAATACTTCTTGCTTACCTGATGGATATAGGTTTATAAATAGACGATATAGGCACCTTGGGAGGGAGTTATGCGACGTATATTAATGGCTGTTTTCGCATTTGGATTTGCAGCGGCACAGGCACAGGCTGCTGGCTTTCAGATTCCTGAAATGGGCGTGAAGGCGATGGGTATGGGGCATGCATTCACGGCCGTTGCCGATGACCCCACGGCAAACTGGTTTAATCCGGCAGGGCTTGCTTTTCAGCAGGGTCATGCAGTGACTGTTGGTGGTGTGGTAATCATGCCAAAGGTTGATTTTGCATCGAATACCAGCAATCCGCTGCCATCATTCACATCCAGTGCTGACAAGAAAACACTGTTTGTACCCCATACTTACATTGCAGGCACAAGCGATGAACTGGGCTTCTCATATGGTATCGGAATCAACGCCCCGTTTGGCCTGGAGATGGAGTGGCCGACAACGCCTGCAGGATTTACAGCTGCGGCACAATACGGACGCCTGCAGGCTGTCAATGTGAATCCGAATGTAGCCATCAAGGTGAGTGATGAACTGGCTCTGGCACTCGGGCTCTCTTACGTCAACATGTACAAGGTTGATTTTAACGGCACGGCCCTGATACAGAATTTCACAGGTGATGGCTGGGGGTTCAATGCTGCGGTTCTTTATAAATCCGGGCAGTTCAATTTCGGTGTCAGCTATCGGTCAGAGGTGAAAATCAAGTCCAGCGGCATATCAACACTTACAGCAGCAGGCGCGACAGTAAATAATAGTATCACCGTTACCATGCCGGACATGCTGAATGTCGGCGTGGCTTTCCACCCGTCTGAGAGATGGACGGTAAGTGCCGATGCAGACTGGGTGAACTGGAAGAAGTTTAAAGAGCTGGCCTTTACCTATAATCCCGCACTGCCGGTGTATGGGACATCGCTGACAGTGCCTGAAAACTGGAGGGCGACCTGGGCATTCAGACTCGGCGCTGAATGGGCCTATACGGACACCATGCGGGCCCGCTTCGGTTACACCTATGATCCGACACCGATCAAGGATGCAGATTTTACACCGCTGCTTCCCGGCAATGACCGCCAGGCCCTGCATATAGGTTACGGGGTGGATGTGTCGGACCGGGCAACACTTGATCTGGCCTATACCTATGTACTGGTGGCCACTCGAAATCAGACGGCGTCAACAGGCACCAATATTGTGCGCAACGGCAGTTACAAATCAGATGTGCATCTGGCCGCGGCATCGCTTACTTACCACTTCTAGGGAAACGCTGATTATAGGCAGGATGCCTATTAATCAGCATCTCCCCAGGAGGAGTGCGTTTATTTTCATCGGAAAGGGGGCTTCAAGCCCCCTTTCTGTTTGCTGCCCGAAAATATGCAACAAAGTAGCCTATAATCATGACAAAAGAGATGAATGGCTGAACGGAGGATAATATGCAGTGGCTGATCCTGATTGTGGTTGTTCTGCTGCTGGCTCTCCTGCTGGCACGGGTAAAAGCTTCATTGATGGTCTGGAGCGCCGGCATTGCCATCTCTCTGCTGCTGCTTCCGCTATCCGGACTGATCGGACCGGGGCTGACAATTTTCTTATGGGCACTCTTTTTGGTCTGCATGATTCCGCTGCACGTTGATGAGTTGCGCCTGAAATGGCTGACTGAACCACTGTTTAAACATATGAAAAATGCACTGCCTCCGATGTCCGAAACCGAACGTGCAGCCATGCAGGCGGGCAATGTCTGGTGGGATGCAGAGCTGTTTCAGGGCAATCCGGACTGGAAAAAACTGCTCAACAGGCCGGCTCCGTCCCTGACGGATGAAGAAGAGAGATTTCTGAGCGGCCCTGTTGAAGAGTTGTGCAGCATGCTGGATGACTGGGATATCACCCACAAACGCAATGATCTCTCACCGCAGACATGGGCATTTATCAAGTCCAACCGCTTTTTCGGTATGATTATTCCCAAAGAGTATGGCGGTCTCGGGTTTTCCGCCTATGCGCACTCCCAGGTAATCCAGAAGATCGCAAGTCGCAGTGTGGCTGCTACTGTGACAGTGATGGTTCCCAATTCTCTGGGCCCTGCGGAACTGCTGCTGAACTATGGAACAGAGGAGCAGAAGGCTCATTTTCTGCCGAGACTGGCAAGTGGTGAAGAGGTCCCGTGCTTTGCCCTGACCGGGCCGGAAGCCGGTTCGGATGCCGGAGCCATTCCCGACAGTGGCATTGTCTGTAAGGGCGAATACCGGGGCAGGAAGGTGCCGGGTTTCCGAGTGAACTGGGAGAAACGCTATATTACGCTCGGGCCGGCGGCGACCATACTCGGATTGGCATTCCACGCCTATGACCCGGATCATCTGCTCGGTGAAAAGAGTGACCTTGGCATCACCTGTGCGCTGGTTCCTGTCAATGCGGAAGGTGTGAAGATCGGCAGGCGTCATAATCCGCTCAATTCTGCATTTCTGAACGGACCCAATTCGGGCAGGGATGTATTTGTGCCATTTGAATGGGTGATCGGCGGGCAGGAGCAGATTGGTAATGGCTGGCGCATGCTGGTCGAGCGTCTGGCTGTCGGACGTGGTATTTCTCTCCCCTCCATGAGTTGCGGGGGAGGCAAGCTGGCAAGCCTGACGACCGGCGCCTATGCCCGCGTTCGCAAGCAGTTTCATCTGCCAATCGGAAAATTTGAGGGGGTAGAGGAGGCCATGGCCCGGATCGGCGGGCTTACCTACATGATGGATTCAGCCAGAACCCTGACCCTTTCCGCACTGGATCAGGGTGAACGGCCATCCGTTGTCACTGCTATTGTGAAGTACTATCTCACCGAGGCCATGCGTAAGGTAATCAATGACGCCATGGACGTGCATGGCGGGCGTGGTATCTGTCTTGGTCCGTCCAACTACCTGGGCGGATTGTATCAGGCGATCCCGGTAGGTATTACGGTTGAAGGGGCCAATATCCTGACGCGGACACTGATTATCTTCGGACAGGGTGCCATGCGCTGTCATCCGTTTGTGATGGATGAGATCGATGCGCTGGGCGCAGATGATGAGGAAGAGGGCATGAAGCAGTTTGATGCCTTGCTGATGCAGCATCTGGCCTATGTGACTGCAAATGCGGCAAGATCATTTGTCTGTGCACTAAGCTTCGGGCGTCTGGCCCCGTCACCCGTTTCCGGGCCGACAGCTGCTTATTACCGGCAACTCTCCCGTTTCTCCGCATCATTTGCAGTCATGGCGGATGTTTCACTGCTGGTGCTGGGCGGAGCCCTGAAGCGGAAGGAGAAACTCTCCGGCCGTTTTGCAGATGCTCTCGGAAATATGTATCTCTGTTCAGCCGTGTTGAAACGGTTTGAGGATACCGGACATCCCGAGGCAGAGCTGCCGCTGGTTCACTGGGCCTGCCGGTATGCCCTCTATCAGGTTCAGGAGGCTCTGCACGGGATCGTTCGCCACTTCCCGGTTACCCCGATTGCCTTCCTGTTGCGGGCGCTGGTATTTCCTCTGGGCCGGCAGCTGTATATGCCATCGGACCATATCGGACATCAGGTTGCCGGAATGATGATGGTGCCCGACTCTGCAAGAGAGGCGCTGGTGGATGGCATCTACCTGCCGGATGATCCGAAAGATATTATCGGCAGGCTCGAGCATGCACTGATGCTGACGATTCAGGCCGACGAGATCGAGAAGCGCCTCAGAGAGGCCGGTCACCGGCATGCACCGTCAGAGAGTCATGCGGCATGGGTAAGCGGCCTGAAGAGTTCCGATATGATATCAAAGGATGAGGCGGCTATTCTCAGTCAGGCGCACCGCGCGGCGCATGACGTGATCATGGTTGATGATTTTCCGGCCGGGAGAAAACGGAGCCGTTAAACGGGTTCAACACGGGTCAGAGTCCCCCGCTTATTTTCCAGCCATCATGATCTTTTGTGAGTGCCAGCTGCTCACGCTGAACAATCTGCCTCCACTCGCCATCAGCCCGGACCTTTAGTGTATAGGATTGCTCGCAGACGGCATGTGTGTCGTCCAGCTGCTGAATCTGGCGGTCGTGAGAACGCATTTCGGCCCTGTCAAACCTGTCAAACAGTGCAACCATCTGGGCAACAACATCAACTTTGGTTCGTCCCTGATCGTGATAGGCGCTGTAGATGAGGTTGCTGTAGTCGGGAATGCTTCGCTGGCTGATGGCCAGGTCACGGGCATCCATAAGCCCGGTTATTTCACTCTTCTCCATCTCACTGCACGCCATAAGGGCAGCAGCGATGATGAGAAGCAGGATGATGTTGATTCTTGTCAGGTTGAAACGGGCGTCTCTGCTGCCATCAGAATCTTGAAGAGGAGATCGCATGGGTCAGCAGTGAACCAACCCTACAGAAACTCTGCAGCTTTGCTGCTCCATTCGCTCTTCGGATAGTTATGGCGCAGCAGGATGGCAGTATCCTTTGCCCCCGTATCTATTCCCAGCTTTGCGTAGGAGGCGGCCAGATAGTAGAGCGCCTCTTCGATGGCTGGTGTGGTCTGGTGTTTTTTGACAATGCCCTGAAACCGGTTCAGTGCGGCAACATAACGCTCTTTGTCAAAGTAGAATTTTCCAACGGTGAGTTCATGCGAAGCCAGCATATTGTAGAGGCTCTGCAGACGTGCACTGCCATCCCTGGCATAACTGCTTTTGGGATCCTCTTTAAGCAGCCGTTTGAATGCTTCGATAGCCAGGCTGGTATGAGTCTGGTCATGCTCAATGTTGGTGATCTGTCTATAGTGACTCATGGCCAGAAGGTACTTGGCATAAGCGACATCGGGATGGCGTGGATGCCGTTTGATAAACTGCTCAGAGAGTGTTTCAGCCAGGGTATACTCAGGGGATTTGTAGGCAGCAAAGGCACGCAGCAGTTCTGCCTGAACGGCATACTGGCTGTATGGGTGCTGGGCGGAAAAGTTCTCCAGAAAAAGACTGGCCTTACTGTAATCGCCATTATCAAGCATCGCTTTTGCTTTTTCATAGTCGAGCCTTGCCGATTCAGACGGAGCCAGCTCCTTGCCTGCGCAGGAAGCCAGAAGCAGGGAGAGCGAGAGGAGGAGTACCTTTTTCATACGGCGGAGTCTAGGGCCTGTTAATATAAAATCCAAGCATAGCGACGCGGATATTTTTGAGTCGCTGCAAGGAATTTCGAGTGCTATGTGCTGAATGCACATTAACGAGAAATAACACCGTAGCGGCCAAAAATAGCCCGTCCTGTAGGGCTGTGACCGAAATGAGGCCATGCGGCGTTACTCGTTGCTCATTTGGATTTACCAAATTTCTCTCCTTGCGCCTTGCCTGGCCTCATTTCGGGCAGCAGCGCTTCGTTTGGATTTTATATTAACAGGCCCTAAGGTGCTTCGGGCAGGGCGACAACGGCCAGATGCCTTCCGGTCACACCATGATCCCGGCGGTAGGAGTAGAATCGTTCGGGATGGCAGCAGGTACAGATGGGAAAAGTCTCGATATGATCTTCTCTCACACCGGCTTCCTTGAGACAGAGCAGGTTGATGGCGGCCAGATCAGGGTGCGGTTGGGGAGAGTATTTAATTGCCTTCTCTGCCCCGGCCACGCCCTTTTTCAGCGTCTCTGCCGTATCGTCACCCACCTCAAAGCAGCAGGAGCCAATGGATGGGCCCAGGCTTGCGTGGATATGTTCCTGCCTGGCACCCATCTGCAGCATCTGTTCAACTGCTGCGATGACCACACCGGCGGCGGTACCCCGCCAGCCTGCATGAACCGCGGCAACGATCCTGTTAACCGGATCTGCCATCAGAATGGGCAGGCAGTCTGCCGTGCGTACTGCAATTGGAGTATCCGGTTGACTGCTGATAAGAATGTCTGCCTGCTCGCTGTGGAGTGAACCGGTTCCTGAGCATATAAAATATTCCACACCGTGCACCTGTTCGGTCTGATGCGGTCTGCCGCTGAGTTCCGCTACCCTGACAAGTTTTGCCATATTGGCCTCAACATTACCGCTGCTGTCACCAATGTTGTGGCCAAGGTTGAGTGAACTGAAAGGTTCCGGACTTATGCCGCCGCTGCGTTCAGAAAAGATGGCTGTGATGCCGATGGAGGTTAGTAGTTCCGAGCGCAGAAAACCGGGTTCAGCCATAGGTCTGATCGAGTGCAGCGGAGAGGATTTTCAGATCATCGGGTAACGGAGCCCTGCAGTGTACTGCTTCACCGGTGACCGGATGTCTGAAACCGAGGATCTCTGCGTGAAGTGCCTGTCGGTTAAGCGCCTTGATGGCACTGCGGGCTGGTTCCGGAATCTGATTGCCGGGGTTGAAATGCCGGCCATAGGTGGTGTCGCCCAGTATGGGAAGTTGCTCATGGGTGAGATGTACGCGAATCTGGTGTGTGCGTCCGGTATGCAGGGTAAGCCGGATTCGGGAGAACAGGCGCTCGTAGCTCTGTTCAATTCTGGCATCGGTGATGGCCTCTCTGCCGGTTGCAATCACGGCCATTTTTTGCCTCTGGTGGGGATTTCGCCCGATGGGCAGTTCAATCCGCTTCTGGCGCCAGTTCGGAACGCCACGGCTCCAGGCCAGATACTGACGATCAATGTCATGGGCTGAGAAAAGTTCAACCAGTTGCTGGTGTGCAGTTTCCGTCTTCGCAACAACAAGGCTCCCCGATGTCTCCTTGTCGAGACGGTGGACGATGCCGGGCCGCTCCACGCCATTGATGCCCGGAAGAGAGGGGCAGTGATGCAGCAGGGCGTGAACCAGTGTTCCATGATCATGGCCATGGCCCGGGTGTACCACCATACCGGCAGGTTTGTTGATAATAATCAGATATTCATCTTCAAACAGAACATCAAGGGGGATATCCTCTGCAATAAGTTCCAGTGGCCTGCTCTCCGGAATATTGATGCAGTAACTTTCACCCGACAGCACCCTGGCCGAGGGTTTGGGCGGATCGTGAGGGCCATGGATGGCATCCTCTTTCAGCAGCTGTTTGATTCGGGTTCGTGAGAGTTCGCTCAGCTCCGAGAGTGCAAAATCGAGACGCTGACCATCCAGGTTTTCCGGAATAGTCAGCGTTTGGGTTTTAGTTGCACGCTCTGTCAGAATGGCTCGTTTACCGGGGTGGTTGAGACAGGCGCACTGCTTTCAGGCTTTGGTGCGTGCTGCGGGGCATCGGCATGTGCTGGCCCGGGCTGCTGCTCTGCCTTCGATGCCTCATCACGTTTGGCCCTGGGTTTCCGCCTGGCCCCCGGCTTATCGGCAGGGGTTGGCTCAGGCTGCTGCTCAGCCCTGGGCATACCGGCATGCCTGCTCTCGGAGCTCTGCTCAGGTTGCTGTTCAGAAGCCTCTCCTTCACGCCGGGAGGGCTGATTTTCCTGACTGTTCTCTGATGAGCCGTTCCCACTGGAAGGGCGGCGTCTCCTGCGTCTTTTTTTGCTACGCTGGGCATCGCCACTCTTTTCTGGTGAACTGCTCTCCTCAGAAGTCACACTACTACTCAGCTGCTTCTCCTCTGTCTGCTGGCTCGGATCAGCTTCACGCTTGGGGCGTTGACGATTTCTACGCCGGGGACGTCTCTTCTTCTCTTCACCCGGTTTTGCATCCTGCTGTGACTGATCCACATCCTGTCGGGCACGGGGCTGGTTGTCGCGCACCGGGCGGTTGCGGTTACGGCCACCTTGATCGCGGCGTCCGCCACTGCGGCCTTCGGAACGCTTGCCGCGCTCCTCTTCAGCCTTCTTCTTTTTGCCGTTGCCGAAAATCGATTCGATCAGTGACGACCACCAGCTCTTGTCTGATGATGCCCTGTTTCGACGGCTATCGGGCGACGGTGGAATTCCGACAACCGGTTTGAGCGGTTTCAGCTTGCGGCCGGAGCGTGCCGGCTTTTTGCCCTTGGTGGTGTCCTCAAGCACTTCGATGCGCTGCTGGTTGTTCTCATTCCAGTGGCGCTCAATGCGGTAGTGGGGGATCACAAGATCAGGGCGGATCTGCAATGTAATCTGCACATCATAGATCTCTTCGATTCGGGCAATATTGTCGCGCTTGTTGTTCATCAGATACTCACCTGTATCGGATGGAACCTGAACCACAAGCGTCGGCTTTTTGCCTGCCTCGGCCAGATCTTCCATGCGGGTCAGCATCTGCAGTGCCATTGATTCGACGGTCAGCACATGACCACGGCCGGTACAGCGGGGGCAGGTTTCCGAGGTTGTTTCACGCACCGACGGGTGCAGGCGCTGGCGGGACATCTCCAGCAGTCCGAAGCGGGAAATACGGGCAAGCTGAATGCGTGCCTTGTCAGCCTTGGTAGCAAGACGCAGTGCTTCCTCGACCTGTTGTGCATGCTTACGGGAGGCCATATCGATGAAGTCGATAACAATCAGGCCGCCGATATCACGGATCCGGAGTTGCCGGGCAACCTCTTCGGCTGCCTCAAGGTTGGTGGCAAGCGCGGTATCATCGATATGCTTGCCCTTGGTGGCACGGGAGGAGTTTACATCAATGGATGTGAGTGCCTCGGTCGGATCGAACACAATTGAACCGCCGGATGACAGCCGAATTTCACGTTCATGGATCTCCTCGCATTGCGGCTCGATACCATAGTGGCGAAAGAGCGGCTTCTTGCCGCGGTAGAGCTTCACCAGTTTCTCTTTACCCGGCAGTACGGCATGCACAAACTGCTTGGTACGGGTGTAGATCTCATGGTTGTCCACCCATATCTCGCTGATGTCATCGGTGAAGTGGTCACGAATCGCCCGTGTCGCGAGGTCACCCTCAAGATAGATCAGCGACGGTGTCGGAGCAGATTCACCCTTGATGCGAATCTCATCCCAGAGTCGGCGCAGATAGGAGTAGTCGCGCTCAAGTGAATCAAATGTCTGATCCTTGCCCGCGGTACGAATGATCAGACCCATATTGTCCGGTACCTGCAGTTGGGAGAGAATCTCTTTCATGGCACGGCGGACATCATCAGAGAGTTTGCGGGAGATGCCACCGCGGGTGGTGTTAGGGCTCAGTACAAGATAGCGCCCCGCCAGCGAGATGATGGTAGTCAGTGCTGCGCCCTTGTTGCCGCGCTCCTCCTTGACCACCTGCACAAGGATTGACTGCTTGCGTTCAAGCACATCCTGAATGTTGATCTTGCGGGGATCGGCACTCTTGTCTACCCCCTCTTTCCAGTAGTCGGGGTGAATTTCACTCAGCGACAGGAAACCCTGCCGGCCGGAGCCGTATTCTACAAATGCGGCCTGCAGGCTTGCTTCAACCTTGGTGATGGTGCCTTTGTAGATATTGCCTTTGGTGAGCGTTTTCTGAGCGGATTCAATATCGAGTTCCTGAAGGTATTCACCATTAACAATGGCAACCCGGCTCTCTTCTTCATGCGATGCATTAATCAGCATCAGTTTCTTAGTAGTCATGCGACATCCTTATGCCGCCTGTGGTTTACAGACTATGCACTTCCCACCACAGCAACAAGCGGGCAAGTCTCATATTTCCTAACTTTTTCAACGGCCTACGACACTTACTGTTGTCTATCAACATGCCATAACCGGAGCTAAACCGTCAGACGGATCATTTTTTATTCTGTACATGCTCAACACGCAGGTGAGTCAGCTTCCGCCTGCCATTTACCGGGTTATCTATATCCCATTACCGGTTTTGTCAGTACACTGCCGGAGGCCTCAATCTTGCCTGGATCACCATGTTTCAATCTGGTTTCAGGTGGCCATCACAGCTTGGCAGGCAGCGTAAATCACGTGGAACTTGCTGCACAGCCCAAGAGACTAACGGAACGGAGGGTGTATTGGCAAGCGATGAAGTTGGCCAAAGCCGCATAATTGTTGATAAAAATGAGGATGGCAGCCGCCTGGACCGGGTTTTGATCCGCCGTCTTGGTAACGAAAGGCGATCTCTTGTCCTGCGTTTGATCCGCAAAGGCAATGTGCGGGTAAACGGCAAACGCTGCAAACCTGAGAGCCGGGTTATAAGCGGTGATGAGATATTTCTTCCCAACTCGCTGCGTGGTGAGGCCAAACCGCAGTCACCGGACGCCATTCCTGCCAGTCTGCTGCACAAGGTTAACTCCATTGATGTTCTGTTCGAGGATCAGTGGCTGCTGGCCGTTAACAAACCTGCCGGGATGGTGGTGCATGGCGGCAGCGGGCATGGAGCAGGGCTGATCGAGGCGCTGAAAGAGACACGCAAACTCTCCGATCTGCGTCTGGCACACCGACTGGACCGGGATACGAGTGGTGTGCTGCTGATGGCCAAGAATCTCGAAGCACTGAGAAAACTGACCGAATCGTTCCGCGAACGCGATATGCGGAAAACATACTTTGCCTGGGTACAGGGGCATCCATACCCTTATGCAGGGCGGATGGTCTCAAAACTTTCCAAAGGTATTACTGTCGGTGGTGAACGGATGGTGGTTGATGATGAGGAGGGCAAAGAGTCGATCACCGACTATCAGGTGGTGCTGGAGGCCGGGAAAGATGCCTTCAGGTATGCACTGGTCGCATTGAACCCGCATAGTGGCCGCACACATCAGCTAAGGGTTCAGATGCAATCCGAAGGGCATGCGATTCTGGGTGACCCGAAATATGCCGGGAAAGAAGAGATTCAGCAGTTCAAAAAGCTTGGCGGCAGGGGGCTGGCCCTGCATGCATGGCGTCTTCGTTTCGAGCATCCGGTGAAACATAATAGCATCGAGCTCAGGGCTTCATTACCGGAGAGCTGGAACGGGCTGGGATTGAAGGAGGGGTGATGGTTATGAAGGGAAGTTGTCTCTGTGGTTCAATTCAATATGAGGTGGATGAGTTCACAGGTCCGGTCAGGCATTGCCACTGTCACTCATGCAGGAAGGCCCAGGCTGCTGTCTTCTCATCCAATGCCCGGGCATCCCGGAATCACTTCCGCTGGCTGCAAGGTGAAAAGAAGCTTTCTCACTTCGAATCCTCTCCCGGCAAGCTGCGCCACTTCTGCTCGAGCTGCGGCTCACCCCTGATGGCCGAGTGGCTACATGAGGATCAGGTGATTGTCCGTGTCGCTACGCTCGATGATGTTCCACACATTGATGCATTTGAACATATCTGGATCTCCCATGATCTGGACTGGCTGAATTATGATGTCTCTCTGAAAAGCTTTTCCGAGGATCCCCAATAAAGGGCTCTGACCCCTGGCACTGATGCAATCCGAAGGGCATGCGATTCTCGGTGACCCGAAATATGCCGGGAAAGAAGAGATTCAGCAGTTCAAAAAGCTTGGCGGCAGGGGGCTGGCCCTGCATGCATGGCGTCTTCGCTTTAATCATCCGGTGAAGCAGGAGCCAATTGAGCTTCGGGCCTCGCTGCCTGAAAGCTGGAGCCAGTTGTCTAAGAAATAGCTGAAACTTCCAATGACCGCTTCCGGCATTCAATTTTTTTGGATTTTTCGTATATAGTTCCTTCTTGAAATAGAGGGAGAGGAAGTCGATGAAATTATTAGTAGCTTTTATAACTTCTGTATTGGTGCTGCTTTCACCTGCACACGCTGATGGAAATAAATCATTTGAGGTGACTGGATCAGTTTGGCTAGTTAAAACGTCTGGAACGTGGGAGTTAAATAACGAATATGGTTATTACCGGGTAGTTGTTACACGGGAGGGTAATGAGCATGCTCGAGACGAAGTCTATATTCAGATACTTAACAATTCTTTTGAGCACAAAAGAACAATAAAGTTAGAAACTCCAGGCTACCAAGGATATATAAAAAACGTCTCATTCAATAATATCAGTGATAATAAGATGGCAATTAGCTTTGAAATAGAAATGAAGGGAATGTACGAAATCACCCAAAAGGAGGTGTTTATTATCACCCCTAAAGGAAAGGTAGAAAAAGTGATTGCTACAAAACCGCTTGATTTATAGACAGGTTGAATCCGCAGCCGAAAGCAGACGTTCAGAATAAATGAAAAAGGGCACCTCATTTGAGATGCCCTTGATGATTGATAATGCAATTAGTTAAGCCTGCTGTATTCCGGCCAGATACCAGGTCGGGTCATCGGAGTTCGGGTCATGCTGGAAAATCCAGTGCTCCTGCACTTCATGGGTGGCGGTCTCTACACCATCCTCCTGCTCCTGAATCATGGCAGTGAAATGAACGGCTACCCACTCAAGGTTTGATTCCACCCATGCGTCTGTGATCTCAGCATCCAGTGTGGCAACTTCTGTCCGGGTCGTTTTTTCACCAAGAGTGTTCATCTCCAGCTCGATACGGCTGGCTACTTCAGGCATGCAGAAGCCGCGAATCTCATCCATATCCTTCCTGTCCCATGCAGCCTGCATGCGAACGAAGATATCTCTGGCTGCACCGAGAAAGAACTGGCGATCGATATCCGGTGTAACAGCCTGACCCCGGGCAGGAGAGCCCTCTGCTGCGGCCCCGAAACGACCGGAACCCTGCTCCTGCCTGCTGCCGGCAAACGCCATTGGACTTGCTGCCCTGCGTCCGATGAGCTTGAACAGAACAAAGAGCAGCGCGCCGAAGATCAGAATATCGAAGAGGTTGATGCCTTCAAATGCACCACCGAAGAACATCGCACCCAGCAGACCGCCCAGTGCCAGACCGCCGATCATCCCCATCATACCGGTGCCTGCCGAGCCTCTCTGAGCGCTGGCCGGTGTTGCCTTTTGAGTCGGGGTACGCTGCTGGGCCGGTTGCTTGAACATACGTGATTTGCCGAAGCTTGAGCCTCCTCCGAAGCGGCGTGCATCAGCCTCCTCAACGCCGACCATGGTCAGGGTAAAGATTGCCACCATAGAAAGTACCAGAAGTTTTTTCATCAATGTTCCTCAGTATTGTTTGATCTGAAATGCTGTCTTTGTGCAGTTATTCGGAATATCTCAACTGGGCTATACGTGCATCGAATATGGCCCGTTTCAGGGTGCGATTCTTGATGCTTTCAAGTTCCGATGCAACACGCTTTTTATCTGACAGTGAAACTCTGTTCCTGATAAGCCGGTTTTTTTTTGGCTTGATCCCGGCACCGGACTGAACACGGGTGCGAACCTTGGCCAGCGATTCGATCCGGCAGCGTTTGAAGCAGGCCTTACGGATGTCATCGCGAAGAAAGCGAATCTGCTGCGACATGATCGGATGATCCACAGCGATCCACAGACAGTTCACATCGCCGTCCTTCTCAATGCTGACCGGTTCGGTGCGTACCGCCATCATCGGGCCGACGATATCAGCCCAGGCGCGGCGTAGCTGTGAGATGGCCAGCAGCTCGCCAAAGCGGTCCTGGCCGAGAATTTCGGCTATATCGTTGCAGGCGGGCGTCAACCTGGAGCGCGGTCGTTTATGACGGTTGCTCAAAATGGAAGTATTTTGCCGCCCAGAATATGAACATGGATATGAAACACTTCCTGACCACCGCCTCTGCCGACATTAAGGATAACACGGTAGCCGGGATCATCCACACCCAGCTCTCTGGCTACTCTCCGCGTAGCATCCA
The DNA here is from genome assembly GCA_032251395.1 of Mariprofundaceae bacterium. Taxonomy (GTDB): domain Bacteria; phylum Pseudomonadota; class Zetaproteobacteria; order Mariprofundales; family Mariprofundaceae; genus WSZY01. Next base: position 5,249 of record JAVVEJ010000010.1, on the reverse strand, counting down.
TCAGCAGCCCCAGGAGGCCTATATCCTGATCATCGGCATCATTCAGCGACGGAAGGTGGTGTTTTGGGATCACCAGTACATGCACCGGCGCTTTCGGATTGATGTCATGAAAAGCCAGGAAATCCTCGTCTTCATAGACCTTGTTGCAGGGAATTTCACCTGCGGCAATCTTGCAAAAGAGGCAATCAGTCATGGTGATACTCCCCGCTTGAGCATAAAAAGATATGCTATACGCTGAAATGTAACAAGGAGGCGGTGATAATCAAAGAGACTTCAATTCAGCGGCGTTATGAGTGGGCTTCTCCTGGCTCCGTGGCGCTTGCGTTTTCAACACCCCCTATTTAAGCTAACCTTTTGCACAGGGAGATATCAGTATACGGGAGGTTGGCCTGTGAAACGAAGTCTTATCTTTTTCACTTTATGCCTGATGATGGGTGTAGCTTTTACATCATGTAAAACGATGTCACCTGCCGAATATGAGGCTATGCATCGCAAGGCTGAACAGAAAGAGGCTCTTGAGCGCCAACTGGCTGAATTGCAGACGGCTTACGATTCCATGAAGCAAAATCTCAAATCCGAAATTGATGCCCAACGCATCCAGATTGAGCAGCTTTCCGAGCGTGAAGTGAAAGTCACCATGCCTCAGGATGTGCTGTTTCCATCCGCCTCTATTGTTATTGATGAGCCCGGCAGAGACGTGCTTGGCAAGGTGGCGGCCAGTTTAAGACAGGCGCCCGATACGTCCATTCGCATCGTGGGGCATACCGATCTGTTGCCAATTACACGACCTGAACTTAAACAGCGTTTTACCGATAACTGGGAACTCTCTGCAGCCCGTGCCGCTGCCGTAGCACGCGTGTTTATCTGGGGTGAAAGCATCAGTGAAGAGCGGGTTCAGGTGGTTGGACGATCCCATGCTGAACCGGTTGATGATAACCGTACGGTCGAGGGGCGGGCAAAGAACCGCCGGATTGAAATCTTTCTCGAACAGTCCGCCCGCTGATCAGTCAGGTTAGGAACACTACTGTCCCACTTTTTAATTACATCATGCCGGATCTCGACTAAATAGTAAAACGTCATACCGGGTACGACCCGGTATCCATGGATTCCAGCTTCCGCTGGAATGACGCAGAAGGGTTAAGCAGGATTTATGTCTGATGTGGCTGAAAACAAAGCAACTTGTTGTTTTATAACATCCATCAGACAGGTTCTGAACATTATGTGGGAGAGTAATGGGTTCGAGGGAATCAGGTGCAGATAAGCTCCCGGTCTGATTAGCTCGCCTTTTTCACAAACTTTGTCAGGATAACAATCTGCTGGCCTTCAACGCGGCCCTCGATCTGTTCGGGGTTGTCGGCAACCAGGCGAATGCCACGCACGGCGGTACCGCGTTTGGCCGTAATGCTGCTGCCTTTCACATCCAGATCCTTGATCAATGTTACTGTATCGCCTGCCTCCAGCACGGCGCCGTTGCTATCCAGATGTTTGGCCGTACCTTCACTCTGTATGCCGGATTCCGCCCAGATGCGGGTTTCATCATCCAGATAGAGCATATCAAGCAGGTCCTGAGGCCAGCCTTCGGCTCTCAGGCGGGTGAGCATGCGCCACGCCATCACCTGCACAGCCGGCACCTGGCTCCACATCGAATCGTTCAGGCAGCGCCAGTGGTTGGCATCCACCCTGTCAGGGTTCTCAATCTGTTCGCGGCAGGTGTGGCAGATAAATACGCACTGATCTGCGTTGCCGCTGGAGGATGGGGGAATCTCATAGACGCCCAGATTTTCGGTTGCGCCGCAAAGTTCACACCTGGATTCACTGCGTGCCTGTAGTTCTGTTTCTATGCTCATTGATGGTTCCTTCGGATATTGCCGCCGGATGCAGTACCGGCGATGAGTTTCATGATTGCGGGCGATGCTTGAGTCTGGGTATGTTGAAGTCAACCAGATGTTACCGGTTATTAGTGGAACCTAACGCTTGTAGCGAAGGATTTGTCCTCGAGGAAGTGGTTTTGCCAGATGTTCTATATTTTCGGGTCTGCTCTGGGTGTGTGCAAAGCCCAGCGTCACCATATGTTTGCTAAATCGTGCATGATGGCCGCGCCCCGGGTCAACGAGTATCACTTCACATTGAGGGTTGGCATGCTGGTCGATGAATCCGGATAACAGTTCGGCATGGCCTCTCTCGTAGAGCAGATCACTGCCAATAATAAGATCGAATTTGCCCAGACCGGTTTCTTTATCTGCCCATCCCGTACGAACGAAAGGAATATCTCTGTCATTGTTTAACAGCGTGTTTTTATTGAGAAAATGTTCTGTTTCCGGGTGGTAATCGGTGGCTGTGATGTCTGCAGAGCGGTGGTTAAGAACAATACTTGAGAGGGCAATGCCACAGCCGACTTCAAGAATGCGTCTGTCATTTATCTGCTGATGGACCATCAGGTGAGCAAGAACTTCACCCGAAGGCCAGATGATTCCGAACAGAGGCCATGTGGCCGACGAAATTCCCAGTTTTTCGGCAATACCGTCATCGTCGGAAAATTCCTGCTTGTCCCGCAATGTCCGCAGGTGAATATCCACATCATCAAACTCGATGGTCTGGTAGCGAACACGCAATGAAGTCATAAATACCTGCCGTATCGATAGATTCGATAGTACGCAGCAGGGTTACTTCAATCAGGCGTTATCAGTGTCTGATTTACTACGCAGTCCCGGTCACTCTACATGCAACTTATGCTTTGACCAATGAGTTACTCATACGTCACCTGATGCTCTGCAGCATGCAGAAAATGAAATACTTTATCCGGGCCGGGTTACATCTCCGTTTCCTGTGCTGTTGAAAGCCGTGCAAACTTTGCCGGGGGAGTGGTGGCGGGGGGGCTATTTTCTGGATGCTTTCTCATCAATGCCGGAGACACCGAAGCGGCGTGCGAGTTCGGCCAGCACATCTGCACTGCTCAATCCGTGGTGCGCCAGCATCACCATGGTGTGAAACCAGAGGTCGGCAGTTTCATAGACGATCTTCTCTCTGTCACCGGACTTGCTGGCAAGAATGGTCTCGGTGGCCTCTTCGCCCACCTTCTCAAGAATCTTGTCCTCACCTTTGGAGAAGAGGGCGGAGACATAGGAGTCCGAGGGGTCGGCACCCTTACGGGATTCGATCACTTTGGTCAGCTGTTTCAGCGTATCATCACTCATTTGATCTTTCTCACTCCTGCGGCTCTTCGAAGCTGACCCATGTATCGTCCCGGCGCTGCTTATAAAAGCAGGATGTACGGTTGGTGTGGCAGGCAGGCCCGGTCTGGTTGACGATCAGCAGAATGGTGTCGCCATCACAGTCGAGGAACATCTCTTCCACCTCCTGAACGTGGCCGCTGGACTCGCCCTTTTTCCACTGCCTGCTCCTCGATCTGGAATAGTAGTGGGCAAAGCCTGTCTCAACCGTCTGCCGGACGGCCTCTTCATTCATCCAGGCCATCATCAGTACGCGGCCGGTATCGGCATCCTGTGTGATAGCCGGGACAAGCCCGGTCTCGTTGAATTTAATGTCATCAATCAAAGTCATGAGAAGGCCCCCTAACCACAAAAACACGAAGGCACAAAGGATATGTTTGTACTTTCTGGTGTTTTGGTGCCTTTGTGGTTCAATTTCATGCCTTAAGCCTTGCCAGCGCGCGAGCAGCAGCGGCGATGGTGTTTTCGATATCTTCATCGGTGTGCGCTGCAGAGGTGAATGCCGCCTCAAACTGGGATGGGGCGAGGTAAACGCCTTCATCAAGCATCGCATTGAAGAACCTGCCGAAGAGGGCGAGGTCGCAGTGGTTGCTCACATCACTGCAACAGGTGACGGCATCAAGTTCGGTGAAGAAGACGGTAAACATGGCGCCGACCTGATTGGCAACGGCAGGCACGCCGGCAGCCCTGCACCCTTCCAGCAACCCTTCAACCAGACGGGTGGTTTTGCGCTCCAGCGCTTCATAGAAGCCCGGCTCACGCAGGCGGGAGAGCGTTTCCAGTCCCGCACGCATCGCCAGCGGATTGCCGGAGAGTGTGCCAGCCTGATAAACCGGGCCGTCCGGTGAAATCATGCGCATGATATCTTCACGGCCGCCGTAGGCACCAACCGGCAGACCGCCGCCAATGATCTTGCCGAGACAGGTCAGGTCAGGCGTGATGCCGAAACGTTCCTGAGCACCGCCCGGTGCCACACGGAAGCCGCACATCACTTCATCAAAGATCAGCAGTGCCCCCTCAGCATCGCAGATGTCGCGTAGCTGCTTAAGAAAGCCATTGTCATTCAGCAGCATGACGCCTGTGTTGCCGGGAACAGGCTCAACAATAATGCAGGCGATTTCGCCCCTGTTTTCGGCAAACAGCCGCTTGACCGTTTCGATATCATTGAACGGCGCCGTCAGTGTCAGTTTGGCGTAATCGGCGGGGACACCGGCAGAATCGGGCTCGCCAAAAGTGGCAGCGCCTGAGCCTGCTTTGACCAGAAAGCCATCGGCATGCCCATGGTAGCCACCATCAAACTTGATAAATTTGTCGCGGCCGGTAAAGCCGCGTGCCAGACGCAGGGCGCTCATTGTTGCTTCCGAGCCCGAATTGACAAAACGAACCACCTCAATCGATGGCACCATATCGATCACCAGCTGTGCCAGATCAATCTCCAGCTCACATGGTGCGCCGAAACTCATGCCGAGCGCTGCAGTCTCCTGCACCCCCCTGACGACATCAGGGTGCGCGTGACCAAGAATCATCGGCCCCCATGAACCGACATAATCGATATACCGGTTGCCATCCACATCCCAGACACAGGCGCCGGAAGCCCTGGCAAAGAAACGGGGTGTGCCGCCAACCGATTTGAAAGCACGAACCGGTGAGTTTACACCGCCGGGAAACAGCTTTTGCGCCTGCTGAAAATCTTTCCGGGATTGATCGATGTTCGATGCCATTAAGCTGTTCTCCTGTAAGTTAAGCTGTAAAAAAAATAATTGCAGCAAGCATAAAGACTTCACCGGCAGCTGTCGAAAAGGATTTTCTGCTAGTGCGAAGTGAAGAAGATATCACCGTAGCTGGTAACGGCTTTTTGTCCGGAGTTGTCGCTGTCTGTCATAATAGCAACAGCGTCAATATAACGTATATCTTTATCGATAAACCGGCGTAAATCTTCGCGTACATTGCGCCTGTAGTGCTGCCTGAAGTGGCCCCCAAAAACAGGACAGTTTGCTAAGGTGGAATAAGGTGTACTTT
>JAVVEJ010000009.1:0-62144 GCA_032251395.1 Mariprofundaceae bacterium | reverse complement strand
TTCCTATTTTGGCACATTGCGATGCCGTATGGGAGCGGGACGGACCATCCCATTATAATACCTAATTCACCACCACCTCTGCCAATTGCGTATTATGTCCCCGGAACTCTCAAATCAATCTGAGAAATGAGTATTGTGTCTCTCGAACTGTCCCCCGAACTGCATTGGATTGCTATATGCCTGCTGCTTCAATGATGAAATAACTGACATTTACCCAGCGGTCTCTAAATTGTAATGCCCTTCGTAATCTTCCAGTGCTTTAAGCGCATCCTCGGGTGTGAGGCGGAAAAACTCCTTCCTGCGATTGACAAGATTTACTCGGCGATCTTTGAAGTAGTCATGGAAGTACTTCTCCAGTGTCGGCGCATCCTCGGTGTAGATAAAGGCGTGCACGGTGAAGAGTTCGGGAACAGAAGCGTCACCTAGCTCTTTGACCCTGTCATTGGGATCCAGGCGTCTAGTCATGCCGATTTTGCAGATTCCTTCTCCGAATGAGGTTGTGTTTGAGATGATGTACACGTAGCCGGCGCGCGTCTGCTGGGCCAACGACATCGCCCTCGCCTCTTTCGCTCTTAACAGCTCCAGCTCTTTTTGGTGAAGAGCCAGCTTCTCTTTCTGGGCGTCTGTCGCCTCACTGATCTTCGCCAACTCCTGCTCCACCAGCTTCTCCATTCGGACCCGATCACGTTCAGCCTTCTCAAGTTCCTTTTTCACGCGTTCTTCATCACGCTCTTCTTCCCGGATCCGCTGGCGCTCCTCTCTCTCCTCTTCTTTGAGGTCCGCCTTTAGTTGTTTAATTTCATAATTCAGGCGAAGTTCAAGCACCTTAAGATCCAGGTAGTCCTTCTCCAAGAAAATTTTGACCAGCTTGCTCTCATCATTGATCTCTTGGAACTTGTTTTTGACGCGTTCTATGAGGCGATTGATGTTATTCCACTCTACCGCAGCTATAGCGGCCTTTACTTCGTTGTCCAGGCATCTGATACGCAACCTGATTTCGCGATTAACAAAAGTCTTAGCAGCACCCTTGCGGCCATTTATGGCCATGTTTGAAGGTAAGCGAGATATGCAGGCGCGTTTGGCGCTGACGAGCGCCTTGGCTTTCTCCTTAACCTTCTCTAGTTCTGCCTCCAGAACGGAGACATCCTGAGTGTCGTGGAGGGGCTTGTAGGCGCTGGCATCAATGGTGCCCAATCCCAGGTTGTAGGTACTAATAATGCCCTCAAAGGTTTGAAGTGTGCTGCGTCTGTCTTTGTACTTTTCCTGTAAGTCAGAGTAGGTTCTAGAGAGAGTGATCACCTCTGTTTTTAAAGTCTCTACAGGTCTGTAGTCGATCATTAGCGTGTTGTGCTGTGTCTGCAGTTTCTTGCGGTATAGTGCACTGGCGATCAGAGCAGCCAAGGCGACGATGAGGACTACTGATGAGATGACCATGTTCATGATTTCTTTTTCCCTTATATCGCTTCCGGAAGTTCGATGGAGGCTTTGTGACTACAGCGCTCTCCGTTCATCGCTTCCCTCATCAGCTCAGATTCCCGGAACTCTCTGGCATCACATTCGTAGTACCAGGACGATTTGATGCCAATATTATCCATAACGGTCTTTACTTCCTCTGGAGAGACGAAGAAGAACTCTTTACGGTGATTTTCTTTGTTGACACGTTTAGAGTTGAATGCATTGTGCATGGCCTTTTCTAGCCTTGGAGCATCGTCCACAAAAGCCAGGGTGTGCACATCAAAGCGGTATGGGACACTTGCATCACCTAGTTCTACAACTCTGTCCATGGGCTCTAGGCGTCGGGTCATGCCTATCTTGCATACACCTTCTCCAAAGCTGCCTATATTGGAAATAACATAGATGTAGCCGGCGCGGGTGATTTGAGCCTGAGAGGTGGCTCGTTCAAACTTACCTTCGAGCTTCCGCTTTTCCTCTTCGGTTTTCTCGATTTTCAATTCCAACTTCGCCAAATCATTTCCAGCGAACTGCTTTGCCAGTTCGCGAGCCTTTTCGAGCTCTGCAGAGCAGGTTGCCAGCTGGTCTTCGATTTCATCTTCCTCATCGTCATCCGTCGATCGCCCTAGGGTTTTGTTTTGCTCTCGCAGGATCGCTTTTTGCTCTTTCCGGGCTTCTTTTTCTTCATGCTTTCGCTCTAGGTCGGCATACCATATTTTGAGCTCCTCCTCTTTCGTGGAAAGGTATTCTGAGGAAATCATCACATTGACTGTTTCGGCTAATTTTTCCAGCGCTTTGGTGCTCGCAAAGAGCTTATTGACCGCAGCATCGTAGCTACCGTGGCGCATTTTATCCCTAACCATATCAAATTCGGAGTTGAATGCGCTGATCATCAACTTGTTGTAGGTTTTTATGAGTTTTTGTCCGTCTGACTTGCTGCCAAACCACTCCCAGTTCGTCATAGAGCTTGTCGCGCGTTGACTGGTAATGAGTTCGTGTTGCTTGCCACGGATCTCGCTGATGGCAGATTTTAGGTTTTCATCATCATCAATTTTGAAGTTGGGCGGGGAAAGGCCAGCTTTGATTTGGCTCACCTGAGCTTCAGCTTTAGCATAAGCTTCAAGCAGCTTGGAAAGTACAGCATTGCCATTTTGGAGCTTTTCGGAGACAAATAACTTCTCATTCTCTAGCTCTTCAACAAGCACTGGAACGGGCTTTTTCGCCATTTCTATCGTCATGGTGTCAATATTTTTTTTAAGTGATAACGCCCGAGCATATAAAACAAGTGCTGATATACTGAGCGCGAATGAAATAGCAGCGATAAAGTAAGGAAGCTGGTCCGAAGAGGCTTCCATTTCAAAGTCTGCCCTTTTTAATCTGAACTAATCCACATATAATTTTACTCATACTACTTGGTAATACGCGTGCCTGGTTTTCCATGTATTCCCCTCCTGTATACGCCCTGTGGTTTCCCTGATATTGCATATTAAGGCTAAAACAAGGAGTTTCATTTCTCCTGTTAGACGCCACCTTCGCCTCGTACCAATAAGATAGTCTGTCCCGGTTCAATTGTGAACTTCCACCTCAAGCCAACAAATTATCTAAGCAGGAAAACCAACTTTCGGGGAATTGGTGACCGGGCGATCAACGGCGAAGGTGGAGAGGTCCATTGATGGTGTCTCCCCCATCATCCAGTGGCTCATGATCTCTGCTGTGACCGGTGCCAGCGCCACACCGTTGCGGTAGTGGCCTGAAGCGACCCAGAGGCCGGGAACAGATTCGACCGGGCCGAGGAACGGCATGCCGTCCGGGCTGCCGGGCCGGAAGCCCATCCACTTCTGCTCCACCTGCAGTGATTTCAATTCCGGTGCAATTCGAGCCATTGAATCCATCAGGCTATCAACCACCTCATCGGTAACACCACGTTCAAAGCCGACAAACTCCATGCTTGCGCCAACCAGAATGTGGCCATCCACTCTCGGCACGAAATAGGCATCGTCATGTTTCACAATCGAGTGCATCACTCCCGGCTTGCCCTTCAACAGAATGATCTGCCCCTTTACCGGTTCAACAGGCAACTCAAAGCCCATCTGCCTGGCAAGTTCACCACTCCAGCTGCCGCCGGCCAGCAGTACCTGATCAGATGCAACCTTTCGCCCATCGGCACAGAGTACGCCCTCAACGGTATCGCTATTTCGTAGCAGGCCGGTTACTTCGGCATGTTCAATCGTTGCAACACCGAGCTGATCCATCCAGAGACGTGCTGCTGCCAGCAGGCGCGGGTTGCGCAGCTGGCCAACGTTGGGCCAGTACAGGGAGCGGGTGATATCAGGAGAGAGCGTCGGTTCTCTTTTCAGGGTCCCGGAAGTGTCCAGTTGCTCCAGCTCCCAGCCGAACTTCTGCGACCAGTCGATGGCGGCCTGCCAGTGGTCGACCCGGTCGCTTGCAAAACAGGGAATCAGCAGCCCCGACTCGATGCGCTGAATGGAGATGCCTGTCTGCGATTCGATATCGCGCTGGAATTCGGGATAGAGGGCCAGGCTGGCATTGACAAGTTCGGTAAAGCTATCGGGATAGAGCCATGGGTGAATCGGGCAGAGGATGCCGGCACCGGCCCAGGAGGCTTCGCGGCCGGTTTCGCCACGTTCGACTACCGTAACATCGGCACCCAGCCGTTTCAGGTAGCAGGCCGTCAGGCATCCGATAATTCCGCCACCCACCACGGCTACATGCATAAACCGGCCCTCCCTTTACTGATATGGCCGCAGATTCACAGACCGGGCGCTCAACCTGCCTTAAAATAGTGATTTCCAAATATTTGCCAAAGCCCTAACATGCACTCCCATGCCCTCTTCAGCAGCAAAACCCGGAGCAATCGGTCTGACCAAAGCACAAGCATATCAGTACTGTATGAGAATCGCACAACAGCATTATGAAAATTTTCCAACGGCATCACGCCTGATCCGACGGAAACTTCGCCCTGCTGTTGCTGCCATCTATGCGTTTGCCCGCGCCGCCGACGACATGGCTGATGAGGGCAATGCACCCGCAGCCAAACGGCTGAAACAGATTGATGCATGGGAGAGCCTGCTTGAGCGCTGCACAGACGAGCAGATCGACCACCCTGTCTTTCTTGCGCTTGGCGATGCCATCAACACCTTTCATCTTCCGGTTGAATCGCTGCATGATCTTCTGATCGCATTCCGGATGGATGTCTCTATCCACGCCTATGCAACCCGGGATGAACTGATGTTCTACTGCAGGCACTCGGCCAACCCGGTGGGCCGGCTGATGCTTGCCCTGCACGGTGTTACGAAGTCAGAGGCGCTGCACTACTCCGATGCGCTCTGCACCGCACTGCAGCTGACCAACTTCTGGCAGGATCTGAAGCGTGATATCCCCAATGGCCGCTGCTATCTGGCACAGGAGTGGCTTGAAAAGGCGGGACTGAGCAGTGAAGATGTTATCCATGGCCGATTCTCACCCGGGCAGCTAAAGCCTGCGCTGGCAGAGGCCTATACCGTAACCCGACAACTGTTTCAGCAGGGGGCGAAAATACTTCCCCTGCTTCCGTTCAGACTGAGACTGCAGATTGCTGCAACCCTGCATGGCGGCATGGCCATCCTGCAGGCCACCACACAGCTGCAGGATCCGTTAAACATCCGACCGGCCCTGAGCAAATGGCACTGGTATCGCCTGACCGGCAACATCCTGGCTACAGCACTTCGGCCATCCCGACTGCTGAATATGGAGATTGCATGACCCCTTCCCGGTATTGTGAAGATAAAACCAGAGGCTCGGGATCATCCTTCTACTATGCATTCCTTTTTCTGGATGAGGATAAAAGGCGGGCCATGATGGCGCTCTACGCTTTCTGCAGAGAGGTTGATGACATTGCAGATGAGATAAGCGAAAAGGAAGTTGCCGCACAGAAGATAAACTTCTGGCGGGAGGAGCTGCATCGCGCATTCAATAACCGGCCACAGCACCCTGTCGGCAGGGAGTTGCAGTGGGCAAAGGATCACTTCTCTCTCGATGAGGAGCTCTTTATCGAGATTCTCGATGGCATGCTGATGGATATCAGCGGCAAGCCGATCTCCAAAGCCTCAGACCTGTCGCTCTACTGTTACCGGGTTGCCGGCGTGGTTGGCCTGCTGTCGATCGAGATATTCGGTTACCGTTCCCGAAAAGCACGTGACTTTGCAACAACACTGGGAGAGGCGCTGCAGCTGACCAATATTCTGCGTGATCTGAAGCAGGATGTGGCAGTCGGGCGCATCTACCTGCCTCAGGAGGAGCGGATTCGCTTCAAAGTGCCTGATCAGGACTTTAAAGAGGGTAACATCAGTGAAGGCATGGCTGCCCTGCTTCAACACTACGGAGAGAAGGCCGAGTCTGCATATAAAAACGCTCTTGAGCAGTTGCCCGGGGAAGATCGGGAGAGCCTTCGCCCCTCGCTGATAATGGCATCGATATACTATGCACAGTTTAAACGGCTCAAGGATCACAACTTCGATTGCTGGCGCTACCCGGCACAGATATCACCACTCCGGAAGATCTGGATTGCCTGGCGTGCATGGCGACATGAGAAGAAGGCATTGAGCAGTGCCACCCCTCCGCCTGTCCGGCTGGTGTTCTGACTCAGGCACAGTTGAAGCATCCCGTTGCCATCATCGGAGGTGGCCTGTGTGGCCTGACATCTGCCATTCGGCTGGCTGAAAAGGGTCATCATATCCATCTCTACGAAGCAGCTCCCGCACCGGGAGGGCGCACACGCTCTTTCTACGATCCCACCGTCAATGAGCGGGTCGATAACGGGCCGCACCTGTTAATCGGAGCATACCTGGCCACCCGGAAGCTGCTGGAGAGTGTTGGTGCGGGTGGCAATATCACCTGGCAGCAATCACTGCAGCTCTCTCTCTGGGATGAACAGCGCGGTCACTTCTGTCTTAGGCCCACGCCATACCTGCCGTTTCCTCTGGCACTTATGGCAGCCCTCTATCGCCTTCCCGGCCACGGCACCGGCAGTCTGTTAAGCCTGCTCCGTATCAACCGCAGCATGAAGAGCAGTAGCACAGCATCCGTCAAGGCATGGATGGAGGCGGAGCAGGTTTCTCCGGCGCTGCAACGCGACCTGATTGAACCGCTATGCCTGGGAGCAATGAATGAGCCGATGCAGAGTGCAGACCGCAGCAGCTTTGCATCTGTACTGCATGAGGCCTTTGCCAGTCACGACCATGCACGGCTTGGCTGGTTCAACAAACCACTCTCGGAAGCAGTGATCGAACCGCTCCGGCAGCGTCTGGAGAGTCTGGGGGGGTCTATCTTTACCGGCACAACCATTCGGGCCATTAAACAGGCAGACGATGCCTGCCTGCTCCATACAGGCCGGGATGAGTCAGGCCCGTATCGCAACGTGGTGATCGCACTGCCGGCTTACGCACGTAACAGGCTCCTGGGCGTTAATGAACATATCGAAACACACCCCATTACCAACGTACATCTATGGTTTGAAAACAGAGTTCCGCTTCCCGGATCGCTGATCGGTGGCATTGGAACCCGGGGGCAGTGGTACTTTGACATCTCAACCCAGATGCAGAGCAGCGGATCACACCATATCTGTGCTGTGATCAGTGCCGAAAAGGCCGGGAACAGGGAGGTGCTGGTGCAGAATATCTGTGCAGAGCTGGCCAGGCTTTCGGGTACCGGAGCGCTGCACCCCCTGCACAGCAGAATCATCACGGAGAAGCATGCAACGGTACTGGTAAGTGCCGGACACCGGAGAGCAGACTCCGGTATGATTATTGATGCCTCGGAAGCCCCCCTGCCCGGTGACTTTCCAGCAACCATCGAGGCAGCGGTTCTGCGCGGTGAAGCGGTGGCAAAATCTCTCTGTTTTCAATAGCTCCATCTGGTTATCCACTGTTAAAACAGTAAATGGGGCGGTTGCCCACTCCCCTCTTTTCCAACACAAATAACAGTCACATACAGGTGTAACATGTTAATAATCAATAGAAAATATTTCTGCCTGTTTTTTAAGCAGTGGCATGTGGTCATCTGAATTGTCATACGCCTGTTACAAACGGAGCAGCTTATCCACGATGTTATCCACAGCTTCTGTGGATGCTTTTTCTAACCCCTTATAATATCGGCAGTTAGCCCTTGCAGGAACAGAACATCCACGTAGCCTGCTATCTCATGGACAAGCGTGAAATTCGCCACTTCTCTCTGGCCGATAGTGTAATCGGGCATGTTGACCGGGCATTAAACAATATCTTCTGCAGACAGACCTCTCAGCGCCCCTGCCCGTCCGGAAAAGATACAGACTGCAATGCTCGCCTCTCTGCCGAGGAGAAAAAGAGGTCTGCCGGTCTGATGCGCGTTAATCATGCAGGTGAAATGGCTGCACAGGCGCTCTATCACGGGCAGAGCCTGACTGCCCGCGACCCGTCACTCAGAAAGCGGCTCTGCCACGCCTCCGTTGAGGAGGGTGACCACCTGAACTGGTGCCGTAACAGACTGGAAGAGCTGGGTGAGCGCCCCTCGATCTTTGACCCGCTCTGGTATGCCGGCTCCTTTGCCATTGGGGTCACAGCCGGAATTGCCGGCGACCGCTGGAATCTCGGTTTTCTGGAAGAGACTGAAAAACAGGTGGTCCGTCATCTGGAGAGCCATCTTGAGCGTCTGCCTGAAGGCGATTCCAAAAGCCGTGCCATTATCGAGCAGATGAAGATTGATGAACAGGGCCATGCAGATCTGGCACATGATCTGGGAGCTGCCACGCTGCCCGGGCCGATCAGAGAGTGCATGCAGCTGGCTTCCAGGGTTATGACCAGTCTGGCAGAAAAGGTTTAGCCCCCGGACTCTTCACCGGGATGGCCGATCAGCACCCTTTCGCCACTAATCTGCCATGTTTAATTTTGAGGTGCTCTTTGTTTTGAGCAAGCATCTCCAGGGAGCGTTCAATATACTGTCTGGAGCTGATTTCATTGGCTGCATATTGCTGAAGCAGTTCCAGCCATTGAACATGAATCTGACAGTGCCCTGTGACACCGGGTTCGGACAGCGGGCAATCCAGGCACCTGTGGCTGGAAACTTCTTTGGTGATTCTTTCTTTCTCCCATATTTTCCGGTACTTACGCGCACGCTTTGCAATCCATTCAATTGCCCGGGACTGTTTCTCTTCTGCAGGGAATTGCTCAACATACTCCTGTATGGCCTTCAATTGCTCCCGGATAAACTCCTGATCGGAAAAGGCAACTTCCTGCTTGTGGCCGGTAAAACGCAGAATCAGGGTAAGCATGGAATCATTTATCGTGTACATAATATGGATATTTTGGCCTTTCCTGATGGCTCGTCAATTAATCATATACGGTTTTCCGGTCATGAGCGCCAGAGACGGGCAGAATTCGTTAAGGAAACGCTGATTTATTCAGCGCTTCCGTGCGACCATGGAGTCGGTTCAACAACGAAGTGCACCACTTGCTATGGTGGATCGCTATGGGAACACACTACAATCAGCTGCAAAATAACGAACTAGGTGAACTGGCCACCCTTCTGGCTTAAGGTCTTTCATGCCGGATGAGGAAATTCAGATAGCATTGGACTGACCCGGGCAAGCCAATCAGAATCCTGAAACATGAACACTCCGCTCCATATTGTCCTTTATCAGCCCGAAATACCCCCCAATACCGGCAACATTGCCCGACTGTGCGCCTGCACAGGATGCCAGCTCCATCTTGTGCATCCTCTCGGCTTCAATCTGGATGAAAAACAGGTAAGACGTGCCGGTCTGGACTACTGGGAATACCTTGAAGTAAAGGAGTATCCGGAGTGGCAGAGTGTAAGAGACGCGCTCGGAGAGGGCCGTAACTGGTATGCGCTTACCACCAGGGCAACCACCTTGACGTGGGAGATCGCATTCAATGAGGGAGACGTGCTGGTTCTGGGGCCTGAAACACGCGGGCTTCCCGGTTTTATCCGTCAGCAGATGACACCGATAAAACTGGCCATGCGCTGCGATGCACCGGTACGATCGCTTAATCTCTCATCTGCCTGCTCAGCCGTTGTATATGAAGCGCTCAGACAGCTGCATATTACCAAATGATGATAATTATCCACCGCCCGGAGATGAAAAGATTAATTTTCTTTAATTAGTGCTTTGCCTTCAATTGTCACACGCATACCTCTGTGTATCTAACTGAAATAATTGATGTTTATTATTTGCCTAATTAATAGGCATGGAATTGCACTCCATGACGGGGCCATATTCCGGCTGCATAACAGGAGAGTTATCCACGCAGTTATCCACAGCTTCTGTGGATTGTAGCGCAGGGCCTTTAAGGGCAACAACTTAGCTCCTGCAGAGCCCGGTCTGGCCATGGCGGCAACAGACAGAAGCAAGAAAAAACCTTTACCAATTTGCCGGAATCAGTCATAACTAAGGGCATGCAATGGACAGTATCAAATCAGCTGACGGTCGGACGGGTTCTGCTCATCCCTCTGTTCATGGTTGCCTTCTATTTCCCCGGATTTCCCGGCTATTTTTTAGCCGCTTTTATCTTCACCCTGGCTTCCGCAACCGACTGGCTGGACGGCTATCTGGCACGCAGCCGGGGTGAAGTGACTCCCTTCGGGCGCTTCCTTGACCCTGTTGCAGACAAACTGCTTGTGGCAGCTGCCCTGGTTGTACTGGTTGATACAGAACGGGTTCCTGCACTGCTTGCCATAATCATTATCGGGCGTGAAATCGCCATCAGCGCGCTGCGGGAGTGGCTGGCCGAACATGCGACCACTGTTCATGTATCCATACTTGGCAAAATGAAAACCGCAGCCCAGATGGTCTCAATTATCGCCCTGCTCCTGCATACGGAGCTGGGTGGAATCGATATGCATTCAGTCGGACTGTTCCTGCTCTGGGTAGCTGCAATCCTTACGCTGTGGTCCGGCTATGAATACATCCGTGATGCATGGCCGGAACTCAGAGGCAGAGGGAAAGCTACAGCCGGCGACGAACAATCTCTGCAATCTCCTGATCAGTGAGCCTTACAGGGTTTGTCTGCATGCTGTTACCGCGGCTTCCTGCCACGATTCGGTCAATATCCTCTTCGCCGACACCAAACCGGGAGAGTCGTGGCATTTTCAGCCGCCCGCTCCACGCCTGTAACATACCGAGCAGCGCCTCCCGTGCAGCATATGAGTCCAGTGACGTCTGCCGCGTAAACAGGCGCCCTGCATCAGCATATTTTTCCAGCGATGGATGATCCGGCGATCTCTGATGCATGGCAATGACATTGGTCTGTGTCGCTTCAAAAAGAAGTGTACCGCAAACCACACCGTGAGGGAGTGGAAAAAAGGCTCCCAGAGGAGAGGCCAGGCCATGCACGGAACCCAGGCCGGCATTTGCCAGTGTAAGCCCTGAAAGTGCTGACGCATACAGCATGCCTGCGCGGGCATTGATATCAGCGCCATCCTCGACAGCAGTCAGCAAAGAGTCCCGCACCATCGCCAACCCGCTAATGGCCAGAGCATCGGTCATCGGGTTTGCGCCAGCTGAGACATAAGACTCAAGCAGTTGTGTTAACGCATCCATGCCACAGGCAGCCGTCAGATCCGTCGGGCAGTTCAGCGTCAGCTCCGGATCAAGAATGATATGCCTGGCCACCAGCGCCTCATGACGAAAGGATTTCTTGAATCCCTGTTCGCCGACAACAGAGAGCACTGCATTTTTGCTCGTCTCCCCGCCTGTTCCGGCCGTGGTAGGAACAGCAATAAATGGTGTGGAAGGCCCGCAGTACTCCCTGCCCTTTCCTACCCCCTCCAGATACTCCATAACGGACTCTCCGCCCGGAAGAAGCCCGGCAATCGCCTTGCCCGCATCAATGGCACTTCCGCCACCGACTGCAACCACGCAATCGGCAGAAAAATCATGATATCCGGCCACTGCTTCATCCACCAGCTGCGGTGACGGCTCCCCTGATACCTTAACCCGTCTGATATCAAAATTTCTGCTCAACTCCTGCCAGAGCTGCCGGCAACGATCCGAGCTGTCAAAGGAGTTGTCGCCGGTAACAAGCACCATTTTTTTACCGAAGCCGGCAGCCAGTTTTCGCAATTCTGACCGCTTGCCGGAACCGAAATGGATATGGGGCGTTGACGAAAAAAAGAATTCTGAAATCATGCAGAGAGCTTAACGGATCACCCGCTCTCTTTCACTACCGGGCAGTCAGTAAACGACCCCCGCCATCTTTTTTTCCAGAAATAGATTGCTTTCACTCCTGCTTTACTGTGAAGTTATGACTTGTAACACTCGTGAAAGACGGGAATTTAATTTTATCAAGAGAGTAATATAGCAATATGTCAAATGAAGTAACAGGTACAGTTAAGTGGTTTAACGACGAAAAAGGCTTCGGCTTTATCGAGCAGGAAGGTGGCAAAGATGTCTTTGTACACTTCAGCGCAATCAACTCATCAGGCGGCCGCAAATCGCTGCATGAAGGCCAGAAAGTCACCATGGAAGTGACTCAGGGTGAGAAGGGACCTCAGGCAGAGAACGTAACCCCGCTTTAATTTAAATATCCTGGCTGGTCACGCATCATGCGTGACCAGCTCCTTTTTTCAGCTGTTTACAGGTGAATAATGTGATCTCTGTCCGGACCGGTTGACAGCATTGTTACCGGGCATTCGCATATCTCTTCAATGCGCCTGAGCAGCGCCCTGGCGCTATCCGGAAGCTGATCCAGTGAAGTTACCCCGAAAGTATTCTCGCTCCATCCGGGCAGCGTCTCATAGACCGGCGTGCATGTTTCAAGTGCCTTGCAGTCTGCCGGAATCGATTCCAGACGTTTGCCATCTTTTTCATAACCAACGCAAAGCTTCACCTCGGCAAGGCCATCGAGCACGTCTATCTTGGTAATCGCAAGCCCGGTCACACCATTGATACGAACAGCATGCTGAACCACAACGCCATCAAACCAGCCGGTACGACGCGGACGGCCTGTTGTTGCACCGAACTCATGGCCACGCTCGGCCATATGTTTGCCTGCATTGCCGGCATCGCACATCCCTTCGGCATTATAGAGCTCTGTCGGGAACGGGCCTGCGCCTACGCGTGTCGTATAAGCCTTACAGATACCAAGCACCTCATCCACCTGTCCGGGACCGACACCCAGACCTGCCAGTGCTGCACCAGCCACAGTATTGGATGATGTTACAAAAGGATAAGTGCCGTGATCCACATCCAGCATGGAGCCCTGAGCGCCTTCGAAAAGAATACGATCTCCGGCCTTGATCCGCTTATGCAGAATAAGCGCGACATCGGCAGCCAGCGGCAACAGCCGCTCACGGGCAAGAGCAAGCGCTTCAATCACCTCTTCCCGGGAAACGGGCCTGGCAGCAAGAAACTCGGTCAGCATGAAATTTACATAACGAAGATTGTCATCAAGGCGCGCGTCCAGATCACTGCATGTCAAATCAATCAGACGGATACCGCGGCGTGCTGTCTTGTCTTCGTAACAGGGGCCGATACCGCGCCCGGTTGTGCCGATCTTCGCCTTGCCTTTGGAGGCCTCACGGGCTGCATCCAGGGCACGGTGATAGGGAAGAATCAGCTGGCAGCGATCAGAGATGCGGAGACGTTCCTGAACGGGAACGCCAGCGGCAAGCAGCATATCCATCTCCTCAACCAGGCGAAACGGGTCCACCACCGTGCCATTGCCAATCAGGCTCAGTGTGTCGGCATGCAGAATGCCGGAAGGGATATGGTTCAGAACTGTTGTCTCATTGCCAATCACCAGTGTGTGGCCTGCATTAGGCCCTCCCTGGAAACGTGCCACAACATCCATTTTAGGCGCCAGAAGATCAACGATCTTCCCCTTACCCTCATCACCCCACTGGATTCCGATTGCTACTGTGTTTGACATATTTATCCTCTAATGTTGAACCACAAAGGCACGAAGCATAAAACCATCTCTGCGTCTCTATGGTTACTTCATTCCCTCTCACATAATTTTCCATGCGCAGGCATGGAGCCCATGGACGGGCGACCAAATTTATCGCCTAAGATAAATTTGCAAGGCAGAAAAAAATCACACTTTTTTGCTGCCACAAGAGTCATATACCATGGATGGTTTATGACGGATCAATCAAACCGCGTCCAGCCATGCCCAGAGATCGAATGAAAACCCGGTTGCCGGCATATCCCTTCCATGCAGGGCCATCATCGCATCATAACGTCCACCATGCAGCAGCGCCTGAGCCGCACCGGCAGCAAAACCGGAAAAAACTATCCCGCTGTGGTAGAGAAAACGCGGCATCACCGCCGCATCGACACTGACCTTCACCTCGCCACTCAGGCGTGTTGAAACGGTTTCAACCAGATGCAGCAGTTCTGTGGCGGCACGATCAAACGGCTCGCCAAGCTCGCCACGGCCTGCTTCCAGCCACGCACGATCCGCATGGCCTGAGACCATGGTCATCAATGCCTCCTTGCACCGGTCTGTCAGCGTTTCCGACAGCAGGCGGACAGCAAGGTCTTCCGGCGAGCGACGGGAGAGAAGGCCGGCCCAATCTTCAATTCGCATCGAGCTGTCGGCCACCAGTGCCCGAACCAGGCCCATATGCCCCACCTGCAGTACAGGTTCATCAAAGCCTGCCGCATGCATGGAGAGGGCCGCGAGGTGCATCACCTCTACATCACCCTCTTCGCCGGCCAGCCCCAGACACTCCACTCCGGTCTGCCACTGCTGCCGGGAGCCGGTGCGCACATCAGGTCTGGCCAGCATAACCGGGCCGGAGTAGCAGAGCTTCAGCTCGTTTCTATCCTGCAGTCTCGTTGCAGCAATACGGGCCACCTGGGGTGTCATGTCAGGCCGAATGGCCAGCAGGCCCGCATCGGCCGGGTCAGAAAAAATCAGTGTCTGATCCGAAAGAAAACGGCCTGCGCCCGAGCTCAATGTTTCAGGGCGTTCGACCAGAGGGGGAATCACCTCCTCGTAGCCCGTTTCAGTATAAATATCGAAAAGCTTCCCCTGCAGGCGCCGCAACTGGCGAGCCCGTTCACCGAAGGTATCTTCGATGCCTATTACAGGCTTTAAAGGGCTCACAGGGGCTCCAGTTCAACGTAACGGACTCTGCGAAGGCCTTCCAGAGCCGCCATCTCTTTCAGAACATTTTCATCGGGCACTGAATCCACAGAGATCAGTGCCACGGCAGAGGCACTCTCCTGCTCCCTGCCCAGTCTGAAGTCACCGATATTGATATTCGCCTTCGCCAGTACCGTACCCATTGCGGCAATCACACCCGGCTTGTCCTCATTGCGGATAAAGATCATGCGCCCGGCCGGAGCCATCTCGATCTCACAGCCATCGATACTGACAAGGCGGGGCTTGACGCCGTCGAAAACCGTTCCTGATACACTCTGCACACCATCTCTGCCTGCAACCTCCAGACGAATGAGATTGTTGAAATGATCCGATCTCTCTCTGGCAACCTCGGATACGTCAATCCCCCGTTCCGTTGCCAGCATGCCGGCATTGACAGCATTCACATCGGCAATGCTTGAAGAGAGCACTCCCTGCATGGCTGCATTCATCAACGGCTTACGGTTAAGTCCGGAGACATGCCCCTCAAAAGTAACATTCAGTTTTGAGAAGCCCGGTTCAACAACCTGTCCAAGCAGCTTGCCAAGGCGTGATGTGAGCTGGATATACGGCTGCAGCAGCTTGTACTCCTCTTCGGAAACCGATGGCACATTCACCGCATTGCTTACGCTGCCGGTGAGCAGATAGTCAGCCATCTGTTCGGCAATCTGAACAGCCACATTCTCCTGTGCCTCTTCGGTTGAAGCACCGATATGCGGCGTGCAGCTGACATTCTCCAGCTCAAACAGCCTGTTTTCACGGGCCGGTTCGCTGGCATAGACATCCAGCGCCGCCGCACGGATATGACCGGATTTGAGTGCATCATAGAGCGCCTCTTCATCCACAATACCGCCACGTGCGCAGTTCACAATAATTGATCCCGGCTTCATTCTGGCAATCATGTCGGCATCAATCAGGTTTCTGGTTGCATCAAGCAGAGGCACATGAATTGTCAACACATCAACCTGCTCCACCAGTTCACCAACTGTGGCAACCTTGGTCACGCCCATGGCATTTGCGCGTTCGTCACTGATAAAGGGGTCGTAGACCAGCACACTCATATGCAGCCCTTTAAGACGGTCACAGACAATGGCACCGATATTCCCGGCTCCGATTACGCCTGCTTTTTTGCCGGTCAGCTCCATACCCATGAAACGGCTCTTCTCCCACTTGCCGGCTTTGGTGGAAGCCGATGCCTGGGGGATCATGCGGGCAGCTGCCAGCAGATGGGAAACGGCAAGCTCGGCTGTTGTAATGGTGTTACCAAAAGGTGTATTCATCACCACAATGCCCCGACGTGAGCAGAGAGGCACATCGATATTATCAACGCCAATGCCCGCCCGGCCGATTACCGTTACCTTGTGAGCTGCATCCAGCAGTTCGCCTTTCAGTGTGGTGGAGGAACGAACGGCAATTGCATCATACTCGCCTGCAATGGCGATCTGCTCCTCAACCGACAGTCCCGGTTTATAGTCGACTTCAATGCCACGTGAGCGGAACACCTCCACCGCACGTTTACTCATCTTATCCGCTATCCAGACTTTAGGCATGGGGCTCCCCTTTAAACATCAGGCTATAATGCCTTTGGAAATCGATCTGCAAGCACACTCTGTGCTGGCGCAGCACCGGCACCCATCTGAACAGGGTGGCCGAAACGATTCAAAGCAACCTTAATAACACCGGGAAGGCTCCGAATCCGGGATTTCACACCCGCAACCGGAGTGCGCAGGCATACTATAGCGACCGCCCGGCAGGTCAAATTATGGCAGGAAATATCAACCCTTACTGTTATTCACCATCGCCGATGCTAGCCTTGGCCCATGTCCGAAAATTATACCTATATTGATACTGCCGCCTCGCTTGAGCAGGCGTGCAGTGAACTGGCAAAAGCATCCGTACTCTGTGTGGATACCGAATTTCACCGTGAAAAAACCTACTTTGCCCAGTTTGCCCTGCTTCAGATTGCCAGCAGGGATAACTGCTATGTTATTGACCCGACAGCTATTGATGATCTCTCTCCGGTCTGGGCACTGATGCATAATGATAAGATACTGAAGGTGTTTCATGCCGCCAGGCAGGATCTTGAAATCATTATGCTTGAATCAGGCGCCCTCCCCCTGCCGCTGTTTGATACGCAGGTGGCCGCAGCCCTTCTCGGTTACGGACAGCAGATCGGCTTCGGCAACCTGGTTCAGCGCATATTGAAAAAGGATCTCCCCAAACAGGAGTCGTTCAGCGACTGGCTGGCAAGGCCACTGACCTCCAGACAGCTCACCTATGCTGCCGATGATGTTATCTTTCTGATGCCCATCTACCAGCAGCTGGAGGAGCAGCTTCAGGCCAAAGGGCGAAAGAGATGGCTGCTTGAAGAGCAGGAGACCCTGAGCAGTGAGAAGACCTATCTGATTGATCAGCATGAGGTCTACTGGCGGGTTAAAGGGGTCAACAGACTTAAACCCCGGCAACTGGCCATATTAAGGGAGCTGGCTGCATGGCGGGAGATTCAGGCCCGGACGAGAAACATCCCCCGCAGGCGGATTGTTGCAGACGATCCGCTTATTGAACTGGCCAAACGGGACCGTCTGGATATCAACACCATGAATCGAATGCGCGGGCTGACAGATGGCGTGATCAAGCGCTTCGGCAATGAAATTATCGAGGCGTGGACAAAGGGTACGAACTGCCCTGAGGAGGCCTGGCCCAGACTGCATCCCCGCAGCTACCACACTTCCGGCTCGGAACTGCGGCAGGAGATGCTGGACACGCTTGTCCGTCTTAAAGCCGAAGAGGAGTCCATTGCAGCCAACATTCTGGTAAGCCAACAGGAACTGGGCGCACTGGCCTCCTGGGGCAAGCACCGCAAAGGTGAGCCTCCGGAGCTGTCAGTACTGCACGGCTGGCGGCGTGAGCTGGTCGGCAACGATCTTCTGCGCCTGTTGAACGGGGAGATAGCACTGCACATCAACCCCGAAACCTCCATGCCCGAGGTGGGCAATCTGTAATGAGGTTTTATTTCACCATCGATGCACTCTCGGCACGCGGAGACAAGGCATGGCGTCTGCAGCACGACATGGAGTCATGGCGGCCATGCACCTATGCCGAGGCTATCCGGCCCGGTGATGCCGAAGTAACAGACCGTGAACTGGCTCAAAAGTGGGCTGGCCGCAGGCTGGTGAAGGACAAAGAGCTTGGCCTTGTTGCCAAAGCAAAGGCCGGGAGATTCGATTTCCTGATGCGCGGCATCTTTGCCCATGCCGTGCTGCATCGCCTGAGTACGGCCCCACTCCCGAGCAAAGAGCAGATGTTGAAAGAGATGGCATCCCTCAAACCCGGCATACCATGGCTGCTCTACCTGAATGTTGCCGGCCAGTTTACCGCCCTCGATACCGGTAACAGTAAAATCATCGGCAACCTCGATATTGCCGTGCGCGGCGAGATCGCCTCAAGTGAGAACTACATCGGCCCCAGGGCCGCTGCGAACGAACCGATGATGAACACGCTTTACCACCAGTTCATTGCCGGCTGGTGGGAGCATCTGCAAACCTCACAGATGGCCGTCTTCATTCCCGATGCTGAAAAGCTGAAAGAGGAATCGTTCTACATCGAAAAGATTCAGGGCTGGAAACCTGAAAATCTATAAACTCTGAACATCGCCACCAGCCCTGACTAGATTGAATTAAAAATTGTGTCCCCGTAATTCAATACGTATTCATCTATTGCAACTCAACTCCAATACAACACTTCTTATATTTCTTTCCTGAACCGCATGGACAAGGATCGTTTCTCCCTACTTTCTTTCTATTACGTTCTTTATCTTGCTCTATATCAGGAAATTCCGTTGTATGCTTCCTGTGCAGGGTTAGATTTTTTGTTTGGAAGAAGTTCCAGTCTTTATTTGCCTCTTCGTAATATTCCTTGTCTGACTCTGTCCACTGGGAGCAATCCATGAGTAAAAAGTCTTCAGAATTCCTTTCTACATATCTTGGTGCATCAATTGCAATTCCAACTACTATATTTAAATGATCAAACCTGTTCTTAGCAGACCCGCATGCGATTTCCAAAATAGCCCTTCTTTTTTCCCTATGCTCTTCTTCAGTATCAGAGAACCCGAGAGCTTTAAGCTGAAGGAAAACGTAAGCCTTACCCTTATAAAACGAATGTATTAATGTGACCTTTCTGACCAAATTGTCTGAAGTATCAGGAAAGTCTCGAATCGCTTGAATTACACCTTCTGATAAAACTCGCCTCTGAAACCTCGGCTCCTTTGCCATTTCATGAACAGCGCTTTTCCCACCTAATGGGCTTGCACCAACAATCGTACCTTCCAATGTAAAGTGACATGTTCTCTGAATTATCTCATCCCAAAGATAAGACCCTTCATCTTCGGCTTTTCTTGCTTTGTACTCGCTCCTGTCAATGAAGTCCTTCCATTCGCCTTCACTGATGAATATACCAGCAATATTTTCATCTATGCTTCCAATGAAATGCCGGTTATTTGAAGTATCAAAATTCATGAAATAGTGGGCTAGCAAATCCTCCTCACCACAATAAGTAAGAAAGTGATATTTTTCTATTGCTGCATTCTTTGCATCTAAATACGCAGTGAAATCATAAAATGTGTCCAACTCTGAAAAAACTATTGGAAGGTTATGGCTATCAAACACATGAACTGGGTTGTCACGATCAAGATCAATAAAAAACGGAAATGGAAAATCGCCCATTTGTTCGCCGTATGTTATTGCCAAGCTTCCATAAACGTTTTCTTCTGCGAAACTCTTACAGGCATCCATTGCACCGTGAGCAACAATAATTTTATGAACAACCAAATCTTCACTTTTAATATCTATGGGAAAAGGCACTTTCTTAGCTTGATCTAAATATACCGGACGATTTTTACGAATGTATTTTTCAGCTCCATTTGCAGTCCTGATTTGAGCATCAATAACTTTCTTCTTCCAACGTTGCCAATTTATCATTGGGTCTTTATCTGAATTTTCCAAAATCAAGCTTTCTCTATCAAAAAATATGAACACGTGATTCTCAAAAACAGCTAGTAAATCACATAGTTCAACTTGCTTTTCATTATAAGGATTAGGATAAGCCCAGAGTTTCAGAAAAGTTTTCTCGCATAAATATGCCAGCAGCCTTTCCGTATTAGTAACCCCTTGGGATTTCTCTATGCCCATTTATCTAATTCCCTACATTCAGACTAAAATAAGGTTGCGGGAGACACAATACTTACCCCCAGTTCCTCGCCTCAGGCTGAGAGTAGTCTACAAACAGAGATCTCACAACGGATGGTAATAAGAAAAAAGCCCCCTGCTTTCGCAGAGGGCTTTGACAGGTCGAGCCGTCTGGTTATTAGCCCTGATTGCTTTCAAACTCCTGCATATATGCAACCAGCGCATCCACGCCCTCTTCCGGCATCGCATTGTAGATGCTGGCACGCATGCCGCCGACGGAGCGATGGCCCTTCAGGGTTACCAGCCCGCGTTCTGTAGCGCCTGCGAGGAAGGCAGCGTCCAGGTCGGGATCGGCCAGCGTGAAAGGTACGTTCATCCATGAGCGGGCATTGATTGCCACCGGGCTTGCGTAAAAGTCGCTATTGTCGATCACGGCATAGAGCTTGTCGGCCTTGCGCTTGTTGATCGCAGCCATCGCCGTAAGGCCCCCCTTCTCCTTGATCCACTCGAAAACGAGCCCCGCTACATACCAGCTGTAGGTCGCCGGTGTGTTATACATCGAATCGTTTTCGGCATGGATCGCGTAGTTGAACATGGTCGGGCAGTTCTCAGAGGCCCTGCCCAGCAGATCATCACGGATAATCACAATGGTGAGTCCGGCAGGGCCGATATTCTTCTGTGCGCCAGCATAGATCATACCGAACCTGGAGACGTCTATTGGCCTGGAGAGAATGGTGGAAGACATGTCCGCTATGAGAGGTACGCCGCCCGTTTCCGGAATACAATCGAATTCAACGCCGCCGATGGTCTCATTCGGCGTATAGTGCACATAGGCTGCGTCAGGATTGAGCTTCAGCTCCGCCTGCGTCGGCACGGTGGTAAAACCGTTATCAGAAGTGTCTGCAGCAATATTCACAGTGCAGTAGCGTTTGGCTTCTGCGATGGCTTTTTTCGACCACATGCCGGTATTGATATAATCCGCACTCTCTTTATCACCCAGCAGATTCAACGGGATCATTGCAAACTGGGAAGAGGCTCCGCCCTGAAGAAAGAGCACCTTGTAGTTATCAGGGATCGTCATGATCTCACGCAGATCTTTCTCTGCTTTTGCCGCGATGGACATGTACTCTTTGCCGCGATGGCTCATCTCCATGACGGACATCCCCGAGCCATTCCAATCCAGCATCTCCTGCTGTGCGCGCTCGATCACGGCAGTCGGCAGCATTGCCGGGCCTGCACTGAAATTAAACTTTCTAGCCATGATTACCTATCCTTTTCCTGGGTAAATTCCGGGGAGAGATGCTCTCTCTCCCTCCGGGTTTCTCAACGGCCGGGAAGATAGCCCAGCAGTGACGATTCCTCAATGAACGAAAAGATTCCTGCAGACGCAGAGGGGTCTGATGTGTTGATACAGCCTTGCCTGCTTTAGCTGATCAAGGTTACGGATAGTCCCTTTGTCTGCCGCAGGCGTAAAATGGAAAAACCAAAGCGATATTTGAATCACGTCCAACTGTTTCGTTTGGCGAGAAGCGGGCCATCTGTTGCATCAGATGATACAATAACATGAGAAATCCCCTTAATGCACAACGACAGGAGCGTTGCAGAGTAACTGCC
Source organism: Mariprofundaceae bacterium (assembly GCA_032251395.1). Lineage (GTDB taxonomy): Bacteria > Pseudomonadota > Zetaproteobacteria > Mariprofundales > Mariprofundaceae > WSZY01. Next base: position 40,756 of record JAVVEJ010000009.1, on the reverse strand, counting down.
ACTACTGAGGAATTTTATAGCTATAATTAAGGCTATGGATACAGTGGTATGAAAAAGAAAAGTATTCGGCTTACTGCTTTGACCATCTGAGGGAGAGGAAAGATTATGGCAAATCGAGAGACCACTACACCCCATCCATGGCATATCCATGAGGCGGAGGAGGTGCTGCTGAAACTGGCCTCCTCAGCGGAAGGTCTTGCACAGAATGAAGTTCAGAATCGTTTGCAGGAATACGGGCTTAACCAGCTTCAGCCAGCCAGGAAAAAGAGCCCTCTGGCCCGCTTCCTGGCCCAGTTTCATAATCTTCTGATTTATGTATTGCTTGGGGCCGGTGTTATCACCGCTCTGCTTGGTCACTGGGTGGACAGCGGCGTGATTTTCGGTGTCGTTGTGATCAATGCCATGATCGGCTTTATCCAGGAAGGCAAGGCGGAAAAAGCACTGGATGCCATTCGCAATATGCTCTCGCAGCAGGCCATGGTGAAACGTGACGGTCTGTTCATCAACCTTCCTGCCGATCAACTGGTGCCCGGGGATATTGTGCTGCTCCAGTCCGGGGACAAGGTTCCTGCGGATTTGCGCCTGCTCAAGACCCGTGAACTGCGTATCGAGGAGGCCATGCTTACGGGCGAATCAGTGCCTGTCGAAAAGAGCCTCCAGCCTGTGGCCGAACATGCAGCCATAGGAGATCGCAAATGTGTGGCTTACTCGGGCACGCTGGTCACCTATGGCCAGGGGCAGGGTGTGGTCGTGGAAACAGGTGACCACACCGAGATTGGCCGTATCAGCGGTATGCTGAGTCAGGTTCAGGTGCTTACTACCCCACTGTTGCGACAGATGGAGATCTTTGCCAAATGGCTGACTGTCGCCATCGCTGTTATTGCGGCAGTAACCTTTGCTTACGGTGTGCTTGTTGGCGACTACTCTGCAGGGGAGATGTTCCTTGCTGCAGTAGGTCTGGCTGTGGCAGGAATTCCTGAAGGGCTGCCTGCAATCATGACCATCACGCTGGCTATCGGTGTCCAGCGCATGGCAAAAAAGAATACCATTATTCGCCGCTTGCCTGCAGTTGAAACACTGGGATCGGTCACCGTTATCTGTTCTGACAAGACCGGCACCCTCACCCGCAATGAAATGACTGTGCAGACAGTGGCCACCAGTGCATGGTCCTGTGAAGTCAGCGGTGCCGGATACGCGCCTCACGGGGCTTTCAGCCGCGATGGCCAGGATATGATCCCGGAAGAATTCCCCTTACTGAGGGAAATGGCCCAGGCGTCACTGTTGTGCAACGATGCATCCCTGAATGAAGACGAGGGGCAGTGGCGTATACAGGGTGACCCTACTGAGGCTGCCCTGGTCACCCTGGCACTGAAAGCCGGCCTTGAGCATGCCTATTGCCAGAGTCAGTTTCCACGTACCGATGGTATTCCCTTCGAGTCGCAGCACCGCTTTATGGCAACTTTGCATCATGATCACAGCGGACATGGGTTTGTTTATCTGAAGGGAGCTCCGGAGCGGGTGCTGGAGATGTGCCATCTGCAGCGTAGTCACGGCGAGGATGTGCCTCTGGACAAGCCCTTCTGGGAAAGCTGCATGGAGAAAATGGCCTCCCGAGGGCAACGACTGCTGGCTATTGCATTTAAGACAGCTCCTGTAGAGCAGAAAAATCTTACCTTTCATGATGTAGAGGCAGGCCTCACCCTGCTGGGAGTTGTGGGCATTATCGATCCGCCCCGGGAAGAGGCAACCCGTGCTGTACAGGCCTGCCAGTCTGCAGGCATTCGGGTTAAAATGATTACCGGTGATCACGCCGTTACCGCCCGTGCTATTGGTGCCCAGATGGGTATCGGCGATGGTGTTACAGTGATCAGAGGCCCGGATCTCGAAAATTATAGTGCTGATCAGATGCAGGAGGCTGTACAGCGCTCAGATATTTTTGCACGTGTCTCGCCCGAGCAGAAGCTGCAACTGGTAACAGCGCTGCAGGCAGCTGGCGAAGTGGTTTCCATGACCGGAGACGGGGTTAATGATGCGCCTGCATTGAAGCGGGCAGATGTCGGTGTTGCCATGGGGTTAAATGGCACTGAGGTTGCCAAAGAAGCTGCGGAGATGGTCCTCACCGATGATAACTTTGCATCCATTGTCCACGCAGTTGAGGAGGGAAGGACAGTCTACGACAATCTCAAGAAGTCGATACTTTTCATACTTCCAACCAATGGAGGTGAGGCGCTCACAATTATTGCGGCCATCGTCATGGGGCGGATGTTGCCTATTACTCCGGCACAAATTCTCTGGATTAACATGATTACAGCGGTCACCCTGGCACTGACACTGGCGTTTGAACCTGCGGAACGAAACGTTATGCAGCGCCCGCCACGGGATCCGAAAGAGCCCATCCTCTCCGGCTTCCTTGTCTGGCGAATCGTTTTTGTATCATTAATCATTGTTGTTGGCACCTTCGGTCTGTTTCTTTGGGAACGGGAGCATGGTGCACCCATTGAGCTGGCCCGCACGGTGGCTGTTAACACACTGGTGATGTTCGAGATATTCTACCTGTTCAGCGCCCGCTATCTGAGCGCCCCGTCTCTAACCTATGAGGGGCTGACAGGAAACCGTTACGTTCTGTATGCAATTGGCCTTCTTGTGCTGATCCAGCTGGGCTTTACCTATCTCTCCCCTATGCAGACACTGTTTGCTACCACATCCATCAGTGTTGAAGCCTGGTTGCGCATAGTTCTGGTTGGGTCAACAGTGCTGTTCCTGGTAGAGCTGGAAAAAATGGTGCTGCGCAGATACGACGGGTTGAGGTAATCTTGCTCCGTGAAAAGCGCCTGACTCAAACGCCCGGTTATTGGAGCAGTTAGACGCAGATTGTCAAAACTCAGCCAGCAGCTGACCCATCATTGTTTCAGCCTGCATCACATAACCGCCGCCGAAGAGATTGGCGTGATTGAGAATGTGATAGAGATTGTAGAGGGTTTTGCGAACGGCATAGCCATCATCAAGCGGCCATGTTTCGTTGTAGGCATCGTAAAAAGCAGTTGAGAAGCCACCGAAAAGCTCTGTCATGGCAAGATCGGCCTCCCGGTCTCCATAATAGAGTGCCGGATCGAAAATCACCGGATTGCCATCCCTGTCCGCCGCCTGATTACCGCCCCAGAGATCACCGTGCAACAGCGATGGAACCGGGCTATAGGAGGCGAAGAAGCTGTTCAGACCGGAGATGAGCCGTTCACCCATGCTCTGCAGTGAGCCTTTGAATCCATTGTCTGCGGCAAGTTGCAGCTGATAGCCGAGACGGTGTCGGCGGTAGAAACCGACCCAGCTATCCGACCAGCCATTGATTTGAGGTGTGGAGCCGATGGTGTTATCCCGGTGCCAGCCGAACCGGTCCGCAGTGTAACGGTGCATCCGGGCAAACTGGCGGCCAAATATTTCCTGTGTTCGGGCATTGCCTCTGCCAAAGGCGATAAACTCGGTAACAATCCACGCATATCCATGCCCTGCCCCATGGCAGACAGGCTCCGGTACACGGATCGCCCCGGCCCTGCGCAGCTCCTGCAGCCCTTCGGCCTCGGCCTCGAACATCGGAAGCAGCGCCTCCCTGTTCAGCTTTACAAAATAGGAGACTCCTTCCCGGGTATCGGCACGAAAAGCGGAGTTGATACTGCCACCGCCAATCGGTTGCCTGTTGATAATCCCGGCGCCGGGCCCTCTGGCTTCTGCCAGTGAACGCGAAAGCTCTGACCAGGCAGGCTCAGGGCTGCTTCGGATGAGCATGACGCTTGCGCCACTTCTGCACCACCATCCAGCGCCAGGAGAGTTGAATACCACAGTATCCCAGCAGGGCCGAAACAGCCCCTATAACAAAACAGCCCAGCAGGAAGGGCTCCCAGATAAGGCCCATTTCATGCTGCAACCATGCAAAAGAGAGCTCCATATCAAAGTGCTGCAATTTTTCGCCGAGCAGCAGCGCACCGAGCTTATAGGCTGCATAGAACATGGGTGGCATCGTGACCGGATTGGTAAGCCAGACCAGTATCACGGAGAGTGGCAGATTGGCATGCAACAGAATTGCACAGCCTGCTGCCAGTACCATCTGAAACGGTATCGGCACCCAGGCAATAAAAAGACCTGTAGCAAATGCCTTGGCCACGGAATGACGGTTCAGATGCCATAGATTAGGATCATGCAACAGTTTACCAAAGCACTGCAAGTGCCTGTGTTCACGGATATTTTTATGATCCGGCATGAACCTTCTCAGCAGGTGCCTTGGCGACATTGTGGCTACTCCATACGGGGAAAAACAGGTTCCGGCTTGCGGCAACAGTGCCCTGCTTTCAGATATCCCCAGCCGCCGAGATCATGGAACATCAGTTCAGAGGCGTTCACCTCCGACGACATTATCTGAGAGAGCATGGCTCCCGCCTTGGCCGGCATGAACGGCGCCAGCTGCAGGCCCACCAGGCGCAGCGCCTCTATCAGATGGTAGAGAACCGTGTTCAGCCGCGCCTCATCGCCCGCTTTAGCCAGCGCCCAGGGGGCATTATCCTCGACATAGCGGTTGCCGTGGCGAACCACTGAACTGATCCGCTCAAGCGCCAGATGAAACGCCTGACGATCCAGCATCTCATCCACATCACGCTGCATGCCAACCACATCGGCAATCAGAGCCCTGTCACACGCCTCCTCCTCGCCCTCCATTCCGCCAAGGACACCGCCGTTATATTTATTCAGCATGGCCAGACTTCGATTCAGCAGGTTGCCGATATCATTGGCCAGTTCGGAATTGTAACGCTGTTTCAACGCATCAAAGGAGAAATCGCCATCCTGCCCGAATGGCACTTCACGCAGCAGAAAATAGCGGATGATATCGGCGTCATAATCAGCCAGCAGATCAGCCGGGCTCAGTGCGTTACCCAGTGACTTGCTCATTTTTTCACCTTCGACAGTCCACCAGCCATGGGCGAAAATACGTTTGGGCAGGGGCAGCCCGGCTGCCATCAGCATGGCTGACCAGTAGATGGCGTGGAAACGTAAAATATCCTTACCAATGAGCTGCACATCAGCAGGCCAGTATCCGGGAACCTCACTATCGGGAAAACCCAGCGCCGAAATATAGTTGGTCAGTGCATCAATCCAGACATAAATAACATGACTCTCATCGCCCGGCACAGGAATTCCCCATGAGAACGTAGTGCGGGAGACAGAAAGGTCATGCAGCCCCGATTCAATAAAACGCAACACCTCGTTCTTCCGCGATTCCGGCGCAATGAAGTCCGGATTGGCATTGATATGCTCAATCAGCTGCTCCTGAAACCCGCTCAGGCGAAAGAAGTAGGACTCTTCCTGAACCCTCTCCACCACACGCCTGCAATCAGGGCAGCTTTTGCTCTCCCAGCACTCCGCTTCCCTGAGCTGGGTCTCTTTCCAGTAGGTTTCACAAGGCACACAGTACCAGTCTTCATAAAACCCCTTGTAGATGGCACCCGCATTCTCAAGCCTGCGCCACATCGCCTGAACTCCCCTCTTGTGGCGATCGGAACTGGTCCGGATGAAGTCATCGTTACTGATTTCCAGCTGCGGCCAGAGAGCCTCATAACGTTCAACAACAGAGTCGGCCAGTGCAATGGGTTCTATGCCTTTAGCTTCGGCAGACTGCTGAACCTTCTGTCCATGCTCGTCCACACCGGTCAGGAAAAAAGTATCGAAGCTCGACATGCGTTTGTGTCTGGCCAGCACATCAGCAGCAATGGTTGTGTAGATATGACCCAGATGCGGCTCATCGTTCACATAGTAAATCGGTGTTGTTACATAATATGGCTGCATGGGTGTGAGTAACCTGTTTGTTGATTTCGCCTGACTCTAACGAGATGACCGATGAAAAACACGCCTCAGATGAGAATTACCCGCTGCCGCCGAAGATTTTTGTACTCCGGAGAGTTCTGTTCCACTTTGACACGAATCATCATACGCGTCTCCCTGCCGCAGGAGGCATGAATAGCATTGGCAAATAGTACCTTGTCACAGATGCCGATCAATCCGGGATCAGGCCGTTGCAGCAGACTTTAATACCGCCCGCAGTTCCAGCAGCAGCGCTATCAGGGCAGGGCCTGCGCGCAGGCTGTGACGCATCACTTCCCGTGGCCATGCTGCAACTGACCACATATTTCCTAACAACGCCTCGCGCACAGAAAACTCACTTATGCCCGGCAAATTTGCTTCAGCCTCCTGTAACACGACATCAACAATCAGTTCGTGCGGAATAAGGTTCAGGTGGCTCTCCAGCCACTCCTGCAGTTTTCCGACATCCGCCCCCCGGACATTTTTCAGTAGCGCCTGCCACTGAATCAATCCGTCAGCCACTGCCGGATCCTGAAGGCAGGCAACATGTCCGGGCCGCCCTCCGGCAATCCCCACGGCCAGTTCTCTGGCAGCATCTGTAAAATCCATCTCTGCCAGCACGCTGTTCATATGTGCATCACCCAGCGGTGCGCAGTGCCCCAGCATACAACGGGAGCGGACGGTGGCCGGGAGACGCATCAGATCGTGGCATACCATCAGCAGCAGACTTCCCGAAGTGGGTTCCTCCAGCCCTTTAAGCAGTGCATTGGCGGCCTGAATACTCATCGTTTCAGCGTCATTGAGAAGCACGACGCGCCTCTCACTCTCCATACCGCTCAATGCGAGGAAGGAGAGCACTTCGCGAACCTGATCGACCGTGATATCGCGCTTTTTCTCCAGTCGCTCCACAGTAATAAAATCGGGATGCGAACCTGCCTTTACCATGCAGCAGGCATGGCATTGGCCACACGCATCTCCATCCGAACTCCTGTTTTCGCACAGATAGAGGGCGGCCATTGCCATGGCCTCGGTTGCCTTGCCGATTCCCTTCACACCATAAAGAAGCCAGGCATGGTGAAGCTTCCGGTTGTTCAGGCTGCTGGCAAAACGCTTATGCAGTGCCTCATGGCCCGGAACAGGATTAAAGCTCACACCATACCCCTGACATCAAACGCAGCCTGAACCTGCTTCTGAACCTGCTCAATGGCTTCTGATGCATCAATGCGGGCAATCCGCTCTCCATGTGCCCTGTGCAGCTGAGCAAATGCCGCATGAACAAGTTCATGAAATGACTGCGCCTCCTCATCAAGCCGCGTACTCTCTTCGCCCATACTGCTTCGGCTTCTGATTCGATGCAGCGCCTCGGTCACGGGAAGGTCAAACCAGAGGGTCAGGTCAGGAGTCGCGCCCGACTCGGCAAATTTCAGCATAGCCGCAAGTCCGTCGGAATCGGCCAGACTTCTCCCGGCCAGCTGGTATGCCATGGTTGAATCAGAGAAGCGGTCACAGAGCACCCATGCACCTCTGTCGAGCGCAGGCATGATCACCTCGCTGACATGCTGTGCACGATCGGCAAGAAAGAGGAACAGTTCACAGCCGGGCACCGGTGTATATTCACCCTCAAGCAACAGCCTGCGTATTTCACTGCCAACTGGCGTATCGCCCGGCTCATGCGTAACAATCGCCTCATGCCCGAGCCCCTGCAGCCATGCAGCAGTCATGTGCAGTTGTGTGCTCTTTCCAGACCCGTCTCCGCCTTCAAAGGTGATTAATCGTCCCGTGCCGTTATGCATCTGCTTTCTCCTTACCCCCCTCTTCCCGCAACTCTCCCTGCCAGGACCACTCACCTGTTATTATAACACCCATAGTTTCCGGAAGTGAACCCAGCCACTGATAAAGGTCTCCCAACTGCTCCTGTGTTGTCCAGAACTGCTGTCTTTTTTTCTCAGGGTCCAGACAGCGAATCGTTGCCAGACCATCCTCACCCTGTAACAGGCTCTGTAACAGCACAACCTGTGATTCAGGCAGAATAACTTCAACGATTACCACGTCATCACTCATGCAGCATCACTTCCCGGCATTGCGCTGCCGATTTTGCCGGCGCTCAATCTGCATCCATTGCTTCACATTGGCCTGATGCTCCTCATGTGTTGAGGCAAAAGCATGGCCACCCGTGCCATCGGCAACAAAATAGAGGTAGGAGACATCTGCAGGCGCTGCCGCAGCCCGAAAGCTTGCAACACCGGGATTACATATCGGTGTTGGGGGAAGTCCCCTTCTTGTATAACTGTTCCAGGGTGTATCGGCGGTCAGATCGTTCTTCCTGATATCACCCGAAAACGAGCTGTCCCTTCTCCAGATACCATAGATAACCGTCGGGTCCATCTGCAGCGGCATGCCCCTCTCTATCCTGTTTCGTATTACCGCGGAGACCAGTGGCCGCTCAGCATCCACACCCGTCTCTTTTTCAATAATGGAGGCGATAATTCGTAATCTCTCAGCTTCCATCTGGTCTGTGGTCAGTGAAGCTATCAGCGCCCTCTGTGCAGTGATCATCTGCTCCAGCAGGGCGGCTGGATTCACTGGCCTCGAGTAGCTGTAGGTCTCGGGGAGCAGCTTGCCCTCCCACTCCTGGTCTGGCAGCAGCTCTTCCAGTGCCAGACGCCACTCTTTCAAACTGCTTTTGGTTTTTTCAGCAACAAGCTCAAGCACATCGTGCGTACGAAGCCCTTCAGGAACTGTCACCTGAAAGCGTATCACCTCACCCCGCTCAATCTTTTTCACCACATCCCGGAGACTGAGCTCTCCTTCAAAGTGATAGAGCCCTCCCTTTAGTGAACCGGACTTGCCTGTCACCATCGTTAACAGCTTGAAAGCCAGCTTTGAATCTATGACCCCGGCGGTCTGGAGCACGCTGGCAATCCGGGATGAGCCTGAGCCGGGCCTGATCTCTACATCAACGGCATCAATACTCTGCTTGCCTGTCACCATCAGCCACACTACTGCCAGCGGAAGCAGTAGCAGCAGTAACCATATCTTTCTCCAGCCACTACCCATATTCACAGGCCGGCCACTCCCTTCTCGCCCCTTAAAGGCTGATAAAGCAGCTCAAAAGCCTCGTGATCCACATTCAGCTCCCTGCCATCAATGCTGCTCACCGGCCGCACAAAAAAACCGCTGTTGGTCAGAGCCATCGCCTCACACTGATCCGCCCAAAGCTGTGGACATCTGGCCTCATGAACGGCTGCATGTGTGACAAGATGATTGCGGATCACACCTGCCAGAACACCTCCGCTCTCACACTCCGGCGTATACCACTTCTCATCGATGTAGATCATCACGTTTGCGGTCATGGTGGAGAGAATAGTACCATCCGAGCAGATCAGCGGCATGATGGAGGCTTCCATCCCCTCATTTTTCCAGAGCTGGTAAGCTCTCAATGTATTACTGTAATCGCTGGAAAACTTGGCACTTCTGGATTGTAAAGCAAATGGCCAGTTTACACATTGCAACTGAACAGGCTCTTCGGATGGTGCACAGGGTCGGCTCTGGATATATGCATCCACCCCTTTTGAGGCAGATCCGAGCCCCCATGTGGCCAGACCACCGGAAACAGTGATACGAACCAGGGCATCCGCTCCTGACGAGGCAGCAGCCCTGAGTGCCTGTTGACAGATACAGGCCAGCTGCTCGTCACTCAATGCAATACCGAACTCTGCCAGTCCGCTTGCGAGCCGTGCCGCATGTTGAGGCCAGGCGAAAATTTCACTGCCAATTACCCGGAATGTCTCAAAGCATGCCTCGCCGTAGGCAAAGCCACGATCCAGCTCTTCAGAAAGGTGAATATTCAATTCTGTCTTGGTCACATGCCCACCTTCATGCTATAACGCCGCATGCCGAAGTTATACCTTGATGCCATCGAACACGCACGCGTCTATGAGGTCGCACGTGAGACACCTCTGGAACTTGCACGAAAACTCTCCGCACGTCTGCATAATGAAGTGCTGTTTAAAAGGGAGGATCTGCAACCGGTTTTCTCCTTTAAGCTCAGAGGAGCCTACAACAAAATTGCACAGTTGAGTGATGAGGAGTGTCAACGCGGTGTTATCTGCGCTTCGGCCGGAAATCATGCTCAGGGCGTTGCACTGAGTGCAAAAAAACGCGGCATCAAGGCTGTTATCGTTATGCCGCGTACCACACCGGATATCAAAGTGAAGGCGGTCGAATCAATGGGGGCAACGGTTATATTGGCCGGTGACAGCTACTCCGATGCCAGCACCCGTGCCTACCAGCTGCGTGATGAGACCAACATGGTGTTTATCCACCCCTATGATGATCCGCTGGTCATCGCCGGTCAGGGAACCATAGCGGAGGAGATGCTGCGCCAGTCATCCAACGATATGGATATTGTGTTCATCCCTGTTGGCGGTGGCGGTCTGGCGGCAGGCATGTCACTCTATCTGAAGCACTACTCTTCCAATACAAAGGTAATCGGCGTTGAACCTGTCGACTCTGCTGCCATGCACGACTCCATAAAAGCCGGCAGGCGTGTTGTGCTTGAACATGTCGGTATCTTTGCCGATGGCGTTGCTGTCAAGCAGGTGGGTGAACACAGTTTTGATCTGGTCAGACGCTATGTCGATGAGATTGTACTGGTGGATACCGATGAGATCTGTGCAGCCATTAAAGATATCTATGATGATTCAAGATCCATTGTGGAGCCTGCCGGTGCACTCGCTGTCGCAGGGATGAAGAAGTATGTCCAGCAACATGCTCTGCATGGCAAGGTTGTTGCCTGTGTCAACAGTGGCGCCAACATGAACTTTGATCGCCTGCGCCATGTAGCAGAGAGAACCGAGATAGGTGAACGGCGTGAAGCACTTTTTGCCGTCACCATTCCTGAGAAACCGGGCACATTCCTCTCTTTCTGCAAACTGCTGGAGCAGCGCTCAATTACTGAATTCAACTATCGAATCTCAAGCCGGAATGAAGCGCATATCTTTGTCGGTATCAGCATTCAGAGCAGTGAAGAGAGCGGCAGGATTCAGGCCCTGCTTGAAAAGAACGGCTACCCGGTCATCAATCTTCTCGATAACGAACTCGCCAAGCTGCATGTCCGGCACATGGTGGGCGGAAAAAGTCACCTGGTGGAGCATGAATCGATCTACCGGTTCGAGTTCCCGGAACGTCCGGGGGCACTGCTTGATTTTCTGACCCAGTTAGCCGGCCGCTGGAATATCTCCCTGTTCCACTATCGCAACCACGGTGCAGCATATGGGCGGGTTCTCGCGGGGCTGGAAGTGGAACCGGAAGAGAGGCAGCAGTTCCAGGCTTTTCTCGATCAGCTCGGATACTCCTATGTCGATGAAGGCGGCAATCCCGCCTTTAAACTATTTCTCTGATTAAGGCCTCTTAATCGTCCCCCTTCCAATCGACTTATTAATAGCTCCAACAGGCAGAGACCCCCTATTCACTGTCGGCGGTGGTGGTGGTGGTGGTGGTGGCGGCGCTATGACCCGATCAAGCTTTGGTGCAACGACCGGGTCCAGCCTGGTTGGCACAGTTGTCACAGGTGCCAGTTTCGTTGGTGCAGTTGTAACCGGCTCCAGCTTCGTCGGTACAGTCGTAACCGGGTCCAGCCTGGTTGGAGGGGCCAGCGTGGTTGCAGGCTCCAGTTTGGCTGGAGAAGTCAGTGTACCCCCCCGCTCCAGTTTGGTTGGAGGGGCCAGCGTGGTTGCAGGCTCCAGCCTGGCTGGAGAAGTCAATACGCCTCCCGGCTCCGGCCTGGCCGGACTCTTTGTTGGCTCCGGTTTGGCAGGCGAACGGAGTACTCCCTTTCCGGGCTGCGGTGCACCTTTTCCAGGAGCAAGCGGCTCTATATCAAGCACTTTCATGTCATGCTTCTGAATTTTCCGCGACAGGATTGCGCCGTTTGGTTTGAGTCGGACAATAGTTCCCGGTTTGATGTTGATAACCTGCCCCTTGATTGACCTGCCAACCACAGCGCCCTCAAACAGCATCACAGTCGTTGGCACATTGAGCAGGGCGCTATCGGGCACCTTTACAGAGGGTTTTGGAACCACGGATGGCGGGTTAACCAGTACGGCAAACTGAGTACCCCGAACACCAATGGTTGCCGTTTTTGTTCTGACCGAAAAATCAGCTCCTGAACCGTGCAGTTTGGTAACAAGAAAACGGACCTTCCCCCAGAGCATGTTAAATGATCCGGAAAAAAGGCTCTCCCCTCTCATATCGTATCTGTCGATGGTGATCCGGCTCTGGCGACCAACATAGACCACGCTGTCATCAACCATGGAGAGCTTCGCCCGTCCGTGCATGGTTGTAACAATCACATCACCTGAATGAACCTCTACCCCTTGCTGTAACCCGACCCGCTCCCCATTCCGTAAAGCCCACGCTTCACCTGAATGGTAAACCACCTTGCCTGCAACAGTTGCCTGAGCCGTCAAAGGAAAAAGAAAAGAAAAAATAACGATTAATATGTATAGTTTTTTCATTGTTACAGACCCCACCGACGAAGATAAATCACAATGGCATCCGTGCTTGAGATAAATCACAATAGCATCCATGCTTGTTAATTAATGTGTTTTCCATCACAGACATTTAATTAAAATCCGATCCAGGCCGGAAATCTGAAATAGCAAATAAGGTCCATCAGAAAAAAGAGTATGAAACCGCATAATTAATCCCTCTGCCCAAGACCCGAAGCACGACAATACGCCAAACTCCAGAAGAAGAAAACTGTCTGTTTATATATTTATAGCAGATATCTTTTTTGCAACAAATATCTGCCTGCTATATAATCGGACCGGATCGTTAAATCTGGAGGGATCTGAAATGCGCCATCTGCACCTTTCACTATTTGCACTTATCATGTTCATAAGCCCCCAACTCCATGCACAACCGATTGATGAACAGCTGGCGACAGCCATTCAGGATTATCAGTTTCAGGATTTCGATGAAGCCGAGGCAAAATTAAGATCCATCCTCAACCAGGCTCCTGAAAACCTCTCCGCCCATTACTACCTGGGCGTCATCCTGACTCAGAAGGGCGCGTTTATCGAAGCCATTGAGCACCTTGAACATGTGGCAAATGCCTCCGTAACTGCCGAAGGCATTGATGAAGCGCTGGTACAGGCTTATCAGGGCGCCAATCAGTTTGAAAAGGCGTTGCCGGTTAATAAAAAACTATATTCAAAGAGCCCTGAAAATGATGCCTACGCGTTTCAGTATGCAGTCAACCTGCAAAAGACAGGGGCAACCGGACAGGCAAAAGAGATTTATGACCACCTCATCAGCAAAGGAGGCAACTATACCGAAGCCGCCCGTTATCAGATGGGCACAATGCTCTATGAGGAAAAGTCATATGTTGAAGCAGTCAAGGCGTTTGAAGCCATCGATCCGGAATCTCCGTATGGAGATGCAGGCAAGGCTTACGTCAAGGCCCTGAAACCGCTCACCCGCCCTGTTAATGCATATCTGTCGGTTGAATATTTCTACAACGACAATGTCAACTCCGGCTCCAGGATCGGAACCGTTACAGCCGGGAAAATCGGAAGCCAGGGCTTTACTACAATTGGCGTATTAAACACCCGCCAGTTTGAGATCAGCAAGCAGTTCAGGTGGAAACTTGGTTATCTCTATTACGGCATCCTTCACACACAGAACAATACAGCCAAGCAATATGATTTTATCGGTCACTTTATCAATCCGGAAATCAGCTATCACCCAAACTCCGGTATGGATTTCAGACTCAAAGGCGACTTCCAGTTTTTTAATTACAACCATCAGACGCTTAGCGATAACTATGGCGCCACCTTTACGGCAACCCGTTACCTGGAGTCCGGACAGGGTTCTGCCAATCTGCATGCAGCCTACCTGAAGAAAAATTATACAGGCAATTATACCAGTGGCGGTACAACACAATCACTGACCTATCTGGATGCCAATACCTGGAGTTTTGGTGTCGGCGGCACCTATTCCGGCCAGGATTGGCCGGCCAGTCTGACGCTTGATTATACGTTCAACGACGAAAACACGCTCAACAACACGGTTAAGGCCCAGGAAAGCAGGTACAGTGAGCACGCCGTAAGAGCTGATGCAACACTTCCTTTCACCGGCCAGCTATCAAGGTATGCACTGCTGGCAAATGCAAGCTACTCGGAAAAAAATTACAGCAGCCTGCCAGGCAGTGTGCTGGCCAGACAGGTATATACAGATGTGGCAGCAGGGCAAAAGATTGATTCCAGGACAACCATTCTGGGCATAAAAGCACAGGCTCTGCTATGGGATGAGTATGGGCTGACTGCATCTGTGGGTTATGAGCAGACAAAAAGCTCTTCCACCACCACTTCACTCACCTACAAATCCAAAAAATATTTCGGGCAGCTCGCTGCCGCTTATTGATGATTTATTGATGATTTATTGATGATTTATCTGGAACGGTTGACGGAGCCGTTACGCATGGCTGACCGGACACGGAGAAGATTCTGTTTCGCCATCTGAAAATCCGGAAGAATTACAATGCTCCTGCTGAACATTATTTCCGCTTCTGACAGTCTGCCACTCATCATATAGGCTGCACCCAGCAGATTAAGTGCTGACGGATTATACGGGTAAATTCTCTCAAAATGGATCAGCAGTTCAATACAGTCTGCATAACGCCTCTGTTGATAAGCCGTTTGAGCCTTGCCAAATACTGCCCGGAAGTTATACGCATTCCATGCATAGGCACGATCATAATAAACAGCGGCAATAGCAGGCTGCCGTATATAGACCGTCGCCATGCCAACATACCACTCGGACACAAGCCATCGCACCGGCCAGACTGAAAGACAAATCGTGGCAAGCAGCAGGGTAATGGCAACAGCTCTGTTCCACGAAACCGGCAGAGCCTCTTTAATGGTCGCATGGGGCTTGCATACATATCCCCACCAGCTGCCGCCGAGCAATGCAAAAGTAAACATGCTCGCCGGATTGAAAAATACATGGTTAAACATGGCATCAAAAATAGCGGCACTGATGGCCACGACGCCTGCTGCGCACCAGCCGTTCCATGCCCTCCAGAGAGTTCGCACAAGGAGATACCAGAACAGGCCAAGCAATCCCAAAAAGATAAGCGTTGCGGGGATACCATTCTGCGTCGCAAGCTGTAATACGATATTATGGGGATTGGTCGTAAATGTACGTTCGCTGCTCAGTGAATCGCGAAAATCGGGGAACCGGTTGCTATAACCCGGATATATCCATGCGAAATTACCTGTCCCCTGCCCCAGCAGCGGCGCATCCAGTGCCATGGCCGTTGCAGATGCATAGATATATGTTCTTTCGCCCAGCCAGGGACTTAATGATTGCCAGAAAGATGCAAACGGTGGCTGCTCTACCCCCTCGGTTAACCCCTTGCTTTCAAAGCTTCCCTGTACGGCTCCCGATACCCGCGCCAGCTC
This sequence comes from Mariprofundaceae bacterium, assembly GCA_032251395.1. Taxonomy (GTDB): domain Bacteria; phylum Pseudomonadota; class Zetaproteobacteria; order Mariprofundales; family Mariprofundaceae; genus WSZY01. The sequence continues at coordinate 25,445 of JAVVEJ010000009.1, read as the reverse complement.
CCGGTAGTGATACGGAAGCGATTGATAAATTATCAGAGCGGCAACCAGTGCAGTGCCCGCCCACAGAAGCGGTACAGGCCACAACTCTTTTTTTCGCAGCGGGATTATCCACCTCTTTGCATATCTCAGCAGGAAGGGGACAAGTACAAGCAGGCCAACTGCCAGCCCTCCCAGAGCACCCCGACTGGAGGCGACCAGCAGAACAGTGGTAACAGTGGTGACAGAAAACCAGTTCAGAACTTTCAGTACCGGCTCACTTCGAACAGCCAGCATCCAGACCAGCATGGGCAGCAGCATAATCAGCACATCACATGTGAAATTAACATGCCCAATGGGTGAGAAGAGAACGCTTACATTATATCCCGGTCTGCCGTAATCAAGCGCATAGCTCCACCAGTAGCGCAATGAAAATACAGCAACACCCATTGAAACAGCCCAACTCAATGCATCCAGCCACCCCTTCCGGTGACGCATGGCCCATAATGATACCAGCCAGACAACAGCGCAGAGCAGCCAGAAGGAGAAACGGATCGCTCCCTCAACCATGTTAGGACCGATAAAAACAGCTGCGCCTAACAGCAAAAAAAATGTAAGGAGCAACAGTCCCGGCAGTGAAAAAGATAACCGAAGCGGCTGGTTACGCTGCCAGCACATCCAGCAGGCCGCTGCTCCCATCCACAGACCACAAAAAATCAGCACTGCCCATTTGGGCTCTTCATTGGGCCCGACAAACGGAAATATCCGGAGATTGATCATCAGGGGAAACAGCAGCAGAGGCACAATGATCAGATGCCACTCTGACAGAAGTATTGTTAACTTTTCAGCCGGACCGGGGCGTGCCATTGCCTCATTTTTCCTTACCATGACCGGTGCGCCCCCTCATCGACAACTTCAGACATGCAGAATATTTACCCATTTGCCGCCATGTTTAACTTTAAGCCGGCGCTTCACAGACAGACCAAGATATTTTTCACATCTGTGATCGGGAGAAAAAACAGCCATCCTCCAGCCACTGAACTCATTTTTATGCATCTTCCCCAGCGTGGCATAGAGGGCATGAACATTGGTATCAATTCGTTGCCCGTAAGGCGGATTGCAGATAACCAGACCGGAATGGAGATGTTCATGGCTTTTTAGCTCTTTTATCTCCTTCTGCTCCATATGTATCAATCTTTCAACCCCTGCTCTGTCCGCATTTCTTGCAGCTGTTTCAACAGCATCCGGATTGACGTCGGATGCATGGATTGAAAGAGCATCAATATCATCTCTCATCATAGCCTGCGTGCGCTTAAGCACACGTTCCCAGCCTTTTTGCTTCAGTTGTGGCCATGTGAGAAAAGGAAATGCATGGGCCAGACCGGGAGCCTGTCTGATTCCCATCATTGCCGCCTCAATCGCAAACGTGCCGGAGCCACACATCGGAACCAGCAGCGCCTCATCAGGCCTCCATTGCATCCACTGCAGGACCCCCGCCGCAAGCGTTTCCCGAACCGGAGCTTTGCCGCTTTCAAGCCGGTAACCACGGCGATCCAGCCGCTCTCCGGACGTATCAATACTAAGCAGGCATCGATTGTTCTCAATGCGGATAAAAATCTGCTGTCTGGCAGCAGCAGAATTTCCGGAAAAACCCGATTTTTTGATTGCTTCACGGACTTCATTCTCGATTTTTGTCGTGTGCATCAGCTTTGATGCGTGACAGTTGGCATGAACAGTGATCCCGCTGTCACTGTTCAGGTACTGTTCCCACGCTACCTTTTCCACTTTTTGTCCAAGATCACTTAATGACATGGCGGTAAAGCGCTTCAATCGAAGCAGCACACGCGTGATACAGCGACTTCTGAGATTGACCCGGAACATGGTCTCCATGGTTCCTGCAAAGTGAACGCCACCACTGTCTGTCCGGATTTCATGTGCGGAAAGCTCCTCGAGTTCTTTGGCAGCAACAGCCTCAAGGCCAGGGATTACAATTGCATAGAAGTGGTATGGATATGACATATGCCAATCTTATGCGAATTGTATTCGCTTCACACCCTATGCTTGCCGCAACCGCTGCCTTCTCATATCCTATGCTAAATTTTTTCGGCTCAATTCCAACGTTTTTCCCTTCGGCCTTTCAGGGATAAGATATGATGGGATTATAAGGAATGTCATGTCGTTTTCGCTTGAACCCATAAACCTGTCAGGTAAAGAAGTACTGCCACTTATTGAAGGCGGTAAGGGTGTGGCCGTATCAAATGGCGAAACAACAGGTGCATGGGCGGCAGCCGGCGGTGTCGGGACGTTTTCTGCGGTTAACGCCGACAGCGTCGATGCGGATGGCAACATTGTTCGCACGGTCTACCATGGTAAAAGTCGAATCGCCCGCTTTTCAGAGCTGGTGGCACAGGGCATTGCCGGAGGTATCTCCCAGGCCAGAATCGCGCATGATGTTTCCGGAGGCAATGGCCGCATTCATATGAATGTACTCTGGGAAATGGGTGGTACCGAACAGGTTCTGGAAGGCGTTCTGGAAGGTGCTAAAGGCCTGATCCATGGCGTTACCTGTGGTGCCGGGATGCCATTCAAACTGGCTACACTGGCTGCGAAACATCAGGTTCATTACTACCCGATTATTTCATCTGCACGTGCATTTCGTGCACTATGGCTGCGCTCTTATCGCAAAACCCCCGAATGGCTGGGTGGTGTGGTCTATGAAGATCCATGGCTGGCAGGTGGCCACAACGGCCTTTCAAACTCTGAAGATCCTGAAAAACCTCAGGATCCATACCCGCGGGTTGCTGAACTGCGCAAGACCATGAACGGCTTCGGGCTGGAGAACACACCAATTGCGATGGCTGGCGGTGTCTGGTTTCTGCGTGAATGGAGCAACTGGATCAACAATCCTGAAATCGGCCCCATCACATTCCAGTTTGGTACCCGTCCGATGCTGACACAGGAGAGCCCGATCTCCGATGCATGGAAACAGCGCCTTCTTCAACTAAAGGATGGTGATATCAAGCTGAACAGGTTCTCCCCTACCGGCTTTTACTCCTCGGCTGTATACAACAGTTTCCTGCATGAACTTTATGAACGTTCGGATCGTGAAATTGCATATATGGATCATGCGGCGGAAGATCATACGGAAGCGTTTGTTTTCGGTGTACGCAACAGGAAAGTGTTTGTCACCAGACACGGCAGGAAACGTGCCGAGGGATGGATCAGGGAGGGCTTCAGCAAACCCCTGCAAACGCCTGACTCCACACTCATATTTGTCAGCCCTGAAAAGGCAAAAGAGATCAGGCAGGATCAGCTCGACTGCATGGGATGCCTGTCGCAGTGCGCTTTCTCAAACTGGGCAGCCAATGAACTGGGAACAACAGGGCGCAAAGCCGATCCAAGAAGCTTTTGCATTCAGAAAGCACTGCAGGAAATTGCCCATGGAGGCAATCCGGACTCACATCTGATGTTTGCCGGACATGCAGCCTATCGCTTCGCAGAAGACCCGTTTTACGCCAATGGTTTTATTCCTACGGTTAAACAGCTGGTCGACAGAATCGCTACGGGCGACTGAGAGGCTTCTTTTCAAGCATCTGAAGGGCAAGTTCTGCAACTTCATCAGCCGGATTGATCTCACCTAAAAGTGCTCTGAGCTCACTGAATTTCTGCCGTTGCTGATCTGCAGCGCTACCGGAAATAATGGCCACAAGCTCTTTCATAATATTTTCTGCAGTAGCCTTTTCCTGGATCAGTTCCGGAATAACTGCCTGATCACCCAGAAGAATATTGGCCAGCCCGGCGCAGCGGACCCGAACCAGCTTTCGGGCAAGCCACATCATTCCGCTCGAACCTCTGTAAACAAGCACTGTGGGAACATCCCACAGCGCAAGTTCAAGTGTTGCGGTTCCTGAAACGGCCACTGCCGCATCCGCACGCATGGCATAGCCGTTATCCAGCCTGTCGATCAGCATCACTCCCGAATCAAGCAGCGGTTTCAGCTGTTCATCCGTGACGCCAGGAGCACGTGTTACTACTGATTTTATGCGGGGAAACTGTGCTCTGACGATTGTATTCAGATCTGCCAGTACTCCTGCATGCCTTGCAAGCTCTCCGGGACGGCTGCCGGGCAACAGTGCCAGCAGGAAATCATCGGCACCAAGGCCGAGTTTTTGCCTCAGTTCTTCCCTGCTCCAGCCCGCCTTACAGGACGCTGCACTGGGATTACCCACATATCTGGCTTCAATGCCGTGTTTTTTAAACCACTCAACTTCAAAGGGGAGAATTGAAGCCAGACAGTCCTGCGATCTCTTCAGTTTCCCTGATCGCCATGCCCCCCAGGCCCACAACTTCGGGGCGATATAGTAGAGTACGGGAATACCCGCTGCTTTCAGTTTTCTGCCCAGACGCATATTGAAGCCGGGAAAATCAACAAGAATTGCCAGAGCCGGTCGATTCTCTTCAGCCCACCGGCATAACGAGGCTTCAACACGCTGAATACGGGGAAGTGCACGAATCACGTCCCCGATTCCCATGACGTTCAACTCATTCATCTGATGAATCGCATGACATCCCGCCTCTCTCATCGCAGGGCCTGCAACACCGAAGAAACTGAGGTCGGGATTATCCCGCAGCATGGCATCAATTACAGCAGAGGCATGCAGATCTCCCGATGCCTCCCCCGCACAGATAAATATCTTACCCGGAATCTGATTCATCCCTGTTCATGCCATAAACAGATATCCCGTATTTCTGTGCCAGTTCACCGATTCGATGGCGCTCAAGCATCAGAGTCAACCCCGCTTCAACCGCAAGAGCTGTGCAACCGGAGGCATGCATGACTTCCAGAGTGTCCGGTCCGAATGCAGGCACATCAAAGCGAAGATCCTGATCAGGTTTGGCAACCTTGACGACCACGGCTTTTCCGCTGCCAAGTTCACCGCCCCGCCTGATAGCTTCATCGGTGCCCTCAATTGCCTCAACAGCCAGTACTGCCTTCTCCTGAACCACAACAGTCTGCCCGATGTCCAGTCCGGCAATCCCTTTTGCCTGTGTAAAACCAAACTTCATGTCAGCGATATTTTTCCTGCTTGGCTTCGGGCCAAAGAGATGTCCCTGAGAGGCAATCATGTCACCTGCGTGCGCAACCTGAGAAAGTACAGATATCCCGGCATCAGCAAGAATATTGGTCACAGCCGTCATAATCGAATCATCTTTACGATCAGGCATCCTGAGCAGCCCTTTCAGGGCGACGAAATCAGGCCGGAAGTTTCGAAAAAGAAGAAGTTTCCGGATTTTCCCCGCCATAACCACTTCAGTGACTCCGGCATGCCTGAAGGCTTTGATCATACTTCCGATCTGCCCGACATGAAGCCAGCAGGTTGAAGCTGTAAGAGATTCTATCTCGGGTGAAGTCTCATCCCTTACTGCAACAGCATGAACCTCATATCCAAGCCTGTTGAACTCTTCGGCCACCTCCAGGGGAAATGAGCCATAGCCGGCAATCAGGCCGATTTTTGGGGAATCAGACACAACCTGGCCCGGACTATTTTGACGTATCCCGGCGGTGAGTTGTCATACCGCGTTCAGCAGTTCTGACAAACTCAATCAGATGCAGCGCATCAGCATCATCACCGGCGGTGGATTCCGCTTCACGCATTCGTTCATCAATTTTGCCTCTGCCCTGAAGCAGAATACGGTAGATCTCCTTCAGCACTCTTATACGCTCATTGCTGAAGCCGCGTCTTTTCAGACCGATCAGATTGAGTCCTGCCAGACCGGGACGATAGCCGCCGGCAGTAAGACAGTATGGCGGTATATCCTTAACAACACCGCTCATGCCACCGATCATGGAGTAGCGGCCAATCCGGATAAACTGGTGTACAGCAGACATGCCGCCAATAATCGCCCCGTCATCGACTTCAACATGGCCGGCAAGCGTCACGGCATTTGCCATGATGATACCATTGCCAAGCAGGCAGTCGTGAGCAACATGCGAATAGGCCATCAGCAGATTATTATCGCCAATCCGGGTCAGCATGCCGCCGCCCTCAGTACCGGGATTGATGGTTACGTTTTCCCTGATCGTATTTCCGCTGCCAATAATGACTTCGGAGGGCTCGCCATGGTACTTCAGATCCTGAGGTTCGTGCCCGATACTGGTAAAGGGGAAAATGCGGTTGTCTGATCCGATAGTTGTATGTCCTGAAAGCACCACATGGGAGATCAGCCTGCATCCGCTCCCTATTTTTACATGCTCATCAACAATGCAATAAGGGCCGATCTCCACATCTCTGCCAATTTCAGCACGCTCTGAAACAACAGCGGCGGAATGAATCATCTGAACCATTACGCCTTTTTGGGCATCAGGGATGCCATCAGGGTTCCCTCACATACAAGAGCGCCATCCACGAAAGCCTCGCCTTTAAATCGCCACATGTTGCCTCTGCGACGAAGACAGGTCAGTTCGAAGAGAAGCTGATCACCGGGGCGTACGGGTTTTCGGAAACGGACACCATCAATACCGGTGAAATAGACCAGAAACTCCTGATCCTTCGGTGCCGACTGAAAGGCAAGAATACCTCCCACCTGAGCCATCGCCTCCACAATCAGAACCCCGGGCATGACCGGAAAATCCGGAAAATGACCCATGAAATGCGGCTCGTTTGCCGTCACATTTTTAATCGCCCTGATCGATTTTTCGGGTGTAAAATCAAGCACCCGGTCTACCAGAAGAAACGGGTAGCGGTGTGGAAGATAAGAAATTATTTCATCAATGTTCAACGTAGGCATCACTTTCTCTCAAATTTGTTTGCTATTTTTTTCGAATCCGGTTCCAGATTTCAGGCAATCTGGCTGTTAGCGCCGAGATCTTCAGCCATGTCCGGTGCGGTATGGCAGGGAAACCGGCATAGGTGCCGCCAGCATCAAGATTTCCCAGCACACCACTTTTGGCTGCAAGCTTGACACCATCACCAATGACAAGGTGGCCGGCAACACCGGCCTGCCCGCCAATCTGACATCCGGCGCCAATCTTTGTGGAGCCTGAAATACCGACCTGACTGGCCATAACAGTGTATGGCCCGATTTCAACGTTATGGCCCAGTTGAATCAGATTGTCCAGCTTGACTCCCCGCCTGACGACAGTATCGCCCAGGGTGCCCCGGTCGATGCTGCTGTTTGCACCAACCTCCACATCGTCTTCGAGCACGACGCGGCCAGTCTGGGGAATTTTCATGTGCTCTTTACCACTCCATGCATAACCGAAACCATCTGAACCAATAACCGCGCCCGACTGAAGAGTGACCCTGTCACCCAGCACAGAGCCAAAACTTACCACCGCACGGGCATGAATCATGCAGGATTGGCCGATAGATACCCCTTTTTCAATCACCGAGCCTGCATGGATAATGGTTCCGGAGCTTACCGTAACATTCTCTTCAATGACCACATGGGGGCCTACATCAACATCATCCGCCAACGAAGCAGTCGGATCGATTACTGCCGTGGGATGACGTTTCCCGGATGAGCGTGGCAACGGGTGGAAATGCCGTTGCAGCCGGGCAAAAGCGAGATATGGATCGGCAACCCTGATGAGAGCCATTCCACGGGCGTGATCATCGGGAAAGTCAGATGCAACCAGAATCACAGCAGCGCGGCAATTGCGCAGGTCATCCCTGTACTTCATATTGGCAAGGAAAGAGGCCTCACTTCCGGTTGCGTTGTGAAGTGTGTTTACACCTTTGATCTCAATCGATGCATCACTGCCATTAAACTGTCCACCCAACAGTTCGGCCAGCTCTTTTATGTTCAAAACAGACCGCTCTTGATAACTGCCTATTTATCCAGAAGCTTGGTTATTTCAGCTGTCACATCACGTGCCGGGGATGCATAGAGTAACTGGGCCTTGGAAAAAATAAGGTCATAGCCAGCTGACTTTCCAAATTCAGTCAGTGCATTCTGAAACTTCAACCCCTGAGCAGCCTGCAACTTACTCTGTTCCGACACAATTTCATCCTGGGCATCCTGCTGTCTACGGGAGTACAGCTTTCTAAGCTCTTTAATTTCTGACTGTTTCTGTGCAAGACGTTCAGGCGACATTGCCATCGTCTGACCAAGCAGATCTTTTTCCGACTGCTCAATTTTTGACTGCAGGGCATTGAGCTCTTTCTGTTTACTTGTCGCCAGTTCCTTTAACCGGTTTAACCCTTTCTGATACGCTTTGGTATTTTCAAATGCGCTCTTCACATCAACATAACCAATTTTCATATCAGCAGCATCAGCCATTGCCGCAGGCAAAAGCCCGACTGCCAGAACAATGCCAAATAGCGATTTCATCTTCATATCAACTCCTAAAACTAAATAACTGACTTTAAAAACCTACGCCAAGTCCGAACTCAAAGCTTCGCGTAATATCTCCGGCCACCTTATTGATCGGAATACCCCAGACCAGTGACAGCGGGCCTACCGGCGACATCCACTCAACACCCAGACCCGTTGAGGCGCGTATTGTTGATGTGGAAAACTGCTCACTGACATTTAACGACAGGGCTCCAACAGAGGTGCTTACACTGCCCCAAGTTGAGCCAGCATCAAGAAAAATTACGCCCCGGAAGCCTGCTGTCTCCATGTATGGCATTGGAAAAAACAGATCCAGGGATGCCTGAATCTTCTTGTCGCCTCCGAGAATATCCCCCGTCGCCGGATCCCGTATTGATACACCATATGAATCGAATCCACGCAGAGATCCTATACCACCCAGGGAGTAACGGCGGTAGATTGGTATCTCACTGGGTGCAAAACCTTTAATGTAACTGGCAGAAAGCGCCGGGCTGAGAATAAAGCCTTTACCCAATGAAAAGTAACTTTGTGTCGATGCTGCCAGCTCTGCAAACTTATTACTTCCTCCGAGACCGGCAATATTCACTCCCAGGGATTCCTGATGCCCTTCGCTAGGAGCAATCGCCCTGTCACGCGTATCCCAATTCAGGGACTGACGAACTTCACCCGTTGTCTGCAACCCCTCCTGAGCCCTTAAAATCAGACTGGCATCTACCGGAATGTCGGTAAGCTCGGTTCGATTGTACTGATAACCTATGGAGTAGGTGAGGTGCTCTGACAGAGGCAGGGCAAAATTCACTCCGCCGCCCATACTATCCTGCTTGTAATCCACGATATCCCCCAGTTTTGTCTGGGTTTTAAACAGGTTCAGCGAAGCGCCGACATCGGAGTCGAGAAAATATGGATCTGCCAGGCTCACATTAAAATTCTGGGTTGCACTACCGACATCTGCACCGACTTTGGTGGTATAACCTTTACCCAGAAAATTCCGCTCTTCAAGTGTAGCTGCAAACGTCACTTTTTCGAGCTGGGAATAGCCGGCACCCACTGAAAAGCTGCCGGTTTTATCCTCTTCGACATTGACATTCATCTGCACCTGATCGTCGGCTTCGCCTTTTTCAAGGTTAACACGCAGATCCCTGTACAGCTTGCTGCGATTCAACCGATCTTTGCTCAGTTTGACATTGGTGGCCGAATAGCGTGCGCCTTCAAATTGCCGGAGTTCCCTGCGAACCACACGATCTTCCGTCTTCTCGTTGCCGGAGATCTGAATGCGCTCTATATAGACCTCTCTGCCCTTTTCGATATCGAAAGTAATAGCCACCTGTTTCTGGGCGACATCGCGTTTTAACAGGGGCGTCACACTGGCAAAGGCATAACCTTCATCACCTACTTTCTCTTCCATTGCAGTGATTGAATTCCGCAGATCTGTTACTGAATAGATCTCTCCCTCTTTTAGCTCGACAGCTTCCATCAAGGCTTCACGGGATGGAACCAGATCCCCCTGTATATCAATGCCGCTGACGGTATATTGAGGCCCTTCGTGAAGTGCAAATGTCAGATAAAAAGCCTTTTTATCTGGTGTCAGAGAGAGCTGGGCGCTTTCAATGGCAACATCCAGATAACCATTGTTCAGATAGTGCTGTTGCAGTAGTTGTGCATCCCCTCCAAAGCGCTCTTTGTCAAATACGTCCCTGTCACTGAACCAGCTGATGAAACCGGACTCCTGTGATGCCAGCACATCTCTCAGTTCACCGTCCGAAAAAGCTGAATTGTTAATGAACCGGATTCTCTTGATATGAGTCACCTCCCCTTCGGAGACGTTCAGGGTCAGAGCGACTCTTCCATCTTTCTCGATGACCGTTTCAGCTGTTACATCAACCTGATAGTAGCCCTTTTTAAGATATGCTTTGCGAATCGTATTGCGATCACTTCTTAGTGTGGCTGCACTATAGACCCTGCCGGGTTTCAGACTCAGTTTCGGCTTAATATCCTTATCAACAATTTCATCATTTCCCAGGATCGTCAGTGTGGAAATCAGCGGGTTTTCCTTGACCGTATAGATCAGCCGGACACCGCTCTCTTCAGGGTTACCCACAACATAAACATCTTCAAAATATCCGGTTTTAAAAAGACGTTTAACATCCTGGCTAATCATCTTTTTGCTCAGTGGCTGACCGACTTTCGTTTCAATATTGGCCTGAATTGCGGCAGCTTCAACATAGCGGTTTCCAGTCACTTCAATGGAGGAGACTCTCTTTTCGGCTTTCTGCTCTGCAGCAACTCCGGCTGCGGGCCACAGCAGCAGCATAACAGCAAACACCGCACCACAGTCATGTAAAAACAATTTCTGGAAAACAGAGCGCATCCTAACCTCTAAATAACCGTAGCAAATCATTATAAAATGCAAATAACATCAAAACGACAATCAGACTTATTCCGATAATCTGGGTTCGTTCCATCGTTGTCGGAGAGAGGGGTTTGCCTCTCACTTTCTCAAGAGCGATGTATGCCAGATGTCCCCCATCAAGGACAGGGATCGGAAGCAGGTTCAAGACAGCGAGATTAACTGAAATAAGCGCTAAAAACGACATAAAAGCGATAATCCCCAATTCAGCCGTTTTACCTGCCAGCTGCGCTATGGCGATTGGTCCGCCCAGGTTCTCGGGTGAGATAGCAGAAGTGACCATCTTGCCCAATACCTGAATCGTCATCGTGGTCATTTCCCATGTGCGTTCGAATCCAAAAAAGAAGCCTTCAACAACACCCATCCGGTATATCACAGGCTCATGCATGGGAGAAGCCGCCAGACGCACACCAATTCTTCCGTAACCGGACTCATCGGCTGTGGGAATAACAGTAAGATTAAGAACGGTTTCATTCCGCCGAACCTGCAGAGAGACGGTCTCGCCTGCCCTGCTGCGGATGATCTCAATCAGCTCTCTTATATTGGTAACGGGCGTACCCTGAGCCTGCAGGATATAATCCCCGGGCAGTATCCCGCCCTGCCCGGCTGCGGAGTCTGCTGCAACCGAATCAGCCACCACCTTGACACCGGGGAAAATTCCAAGTGAAACCTCTGAAACATTAACCAGCAGAACATCCTGTTCGGTAGCAGGAAGATTAAAGCGCATCGGTATCATTGTCCCGTTACGATCCACTTCCATCACCGCGCTGTTACCGGCCAGCTGCTTCATCTTCTCCTCAACCTGCTCCCATGAGTGAACAGGTGATCCGTTCAGAGTGCGGATGATATCCCCTTCCAGCATGCCTGATTGTTCAGCCACAGATGCAGGAGCAATACTTCCAATCACCGGAGGCATGGCCGCCTGACCGATCCACCCGATCAGCATATAAGCCAGGATTGCAAAGAAAAAATTGAACAGCGGTCCTGCTACAGCCACAGATGCCCTCTTCCATGGTGGCTGAACATCGAATGCACGCAGCCTCTCTTCATCAGAGAGTTGCTCTGTGGCATCACCCTCCTGCTCTGACAGACCCTCGCCCAGCATTTTGACATAGCCGCCAAACGGAATGGCAGCAATGACATACTGGACCTCTCCATCTCTGCTCCACCATGATATCAGTGCCGGGCCAAAGCCGATCGAAAACTTCTCAACCTTAATACCGAGCTTTCTGGCAACAATGAAATGGCCATACTCATGCACGGCAATAAGCAGTGCGATGGCAACAATAAACGCCAATGTCGTATGCAGTGTCTCTAACACTTTGCTATCACCTCTTCTGTTAATCGACGAGCCTGGCGATCATACGACCACACATCCTCTATCGTCTCCACCGGAAGATTATCCGCCAGGGAGAGGACTGATTCGACACTTTCAACAATTTTCATGAATCCGATTTTTCGGTTTCGGAATGCCTGGTTGGCGATCTCATTTGCAGCATTAAAAACAATGGCCAATGAATCTTCACCCCTCATCACATCCCGTACCAGCCGCATGGCAGGAAAGCGCTCTTCATTAACTTTCTGAAATTCAAGCACTCCGGTTTTCGCCAGATCAAGCCATGCGATTCCACTGCTCAGGCGCGGCCTGGACTGCATGGCATATGCAATGGGTGAACGCATATCGGGCTCTGCCAGCTGTGCCAGAACTGAGCCATCCCGATACTCAACCATGGCATGAATAATACTCTGCGGGTGGATGATTGCAGAGAGTTTTTCAGGTGGCATATTAAACAGCCATCTCGCCTCAATCAATTCCAGCGCCTTGTTCATCATGGTTGCTGAATCAACACTGATCTTGGCACCCATATCCCAGTTCGGATGGGCTATGGCCTCTTCCGGCGTTACATCATAAAGCGTATCGGGGTCCCGGCTTCTGAACGGGCCTCCCGAAGCAGTCAGCGTTATTTTTGTCACCGAATCATGATCGTGCCCGGCCAGAGCCTGATGCACTGCGGCATGCTCGGAATCAACCGGTACAACAGTAGCGCCGTACTCATATGCCGCCTGCATGAAAATTCGTCCGGCACTGACCAGACACTCCTTATTTGCCAAACCAACACGTTTGCCGGCACGCACAGCTGCCAGCGCAGCGGGCAGTCCGGCGGAGCCCACCATGGCAGCCATCACCATAGCAACTGATGCCTCGGATGCAGCCGCAATCGCAGCATCCATTCCGGCTTCCAGCCGCACTCCTGAAGGCAGTGTTCCCTTCAGTTTCAGGGCTGCATCGGGATCAGTCATAATGACCAGTTCAGGGCGCAGTGATTCAGCAAGCGTTCTCATTTTCTCTGCATTCTGATGTCCGACCAGTGCATATGCAGAGAACAGTTCACGATGCCGGAGCATCACATCAATCGTACTTGTTCCTATTGAGCCTGTGGCACCAAGCAGCGTCAGCTTCATAACATTGTCATCCAGATCATTCCAGCAACAGGAACTGACGGGAGCAATGCATCCACCCGATCCAGAATACCACCATGCCCCGGCAGCATTGAACCGCTATCTTTGACGTCAAGCGCACGTTTCAATGCAGACTCGGCCAGGTCACCACCAACGGAAACCAGCACAAGCAGCAGCGAAAGCATCACCGCCATCAATAGCGACACCTCCGCCATCAACACCCATACTGATGTGGCTGCGAGAGATCCAAAAAGGATTGCAGCAAGGAATCCTTCCCTGGTTTTGCCGGGGCTAACCGCAGGACAGAGCTTCCTTGAGCCGAAGGCCCTGCCGGTAAAGTAAGCTGCAATATCGGCACTCCAGACCCCGGCCATAGCTCCGGCAAGAAACCAGACGCCTCCATCCTGACGGTGAATAACCATAACAGACCAGACAAAAATCAGCAGCAAAGTCATCATCCACTGTGCATAGGCGAGACTTTTAAAGTCGTCCTGAAGCAGTTTTGCGTCAGAATTCAGCAGAAAAATAAGAACCCATACAACCATCGTGAAAAGGATGGCGGCCAGAACCCCGGTACCATCAGGGACTCCTGTCCACAGTATCAGCAGGAGAGCCCAGGCAAATGCGGAGGCAGAGACATAAAAGACAATTTTACGTACACCCACCAGCAGCAAAAGCTCTGCTGACATGATCAACCCTGCGAGTACTGCAACACGATCAAACCAGAGATCAGGCAGATAGAATACCCACACAACGGCAAATGCAAACAGGAGTGAAGCTGTGACGATCCGCTTGCCTAATTCATGCATCTGCAACCTGCTCGCTTGTCAGGCCAAAACGGCGCTCGCGGAATGAATAGTCAGTTATGGTCTGGATGAATTCATCCTTTGAATAATCGGGCCAGTATGTGCTGCTAAAATAGAGCTCTGCATAGGCAGCATCCCAGAGATGAAAGTTTGAAATTCTCAATTCGCCGCCGGTTCGAATCAGCAGATCAACAGCAAGCATCTCGCTGCGCCAGAGAAATGAACGGAACTGCCTGGCATCAATTGATTCAACTGCGGCAATCGGATCACTCTGTTCGAAAGCCCACCGGCAGGCCCGCTTAACACCATCAACAATCTCCTGTTGTCCGCCATAATTCAGGCACAGGATCAGATCAATGCGTCTGTTCTCTCTGGTTTCGTAACAGGCCTGCTCAACGGCCCTTTGCGCCCGCTCGGGCAGAAGGGAGATATTCCCGAGGGTCAGAAGACGAACACCATTTTTTTGCATGCGTGAGAGTTCACGGGGTAATAGCGTGGCCAGAATCGCCATAAGCCCGCGCACTTCTGCCTTGGGGCGCTCCCAGTTCTCGGTAGAAAAGGCATACAGGGATAGCTGTTTAATCCCCGCATCAGCAGCCCACTCAACCACCTCTCTGGCACGCTCTGCTCCCTGGCGATGCCCCTCCAGACGGGGAAAGCCACGCCCGTTGGCCCAGCGTCCATTACCGTCCATGATAATGGCAACATGCTTGGGTACGGAACATAAGGCTCCATCAGGGGACCGGGTCATCAGCTGCTGACTTAAACCGTCAGAATCTCTTTTTCTTTATGCTCGATAATCTGATCAATTTCGGCGATGAACTGATCGGTAACTTTCTGTATCTTTTCCTGAAACTGTTTACTCTCGTCTTCAGGAAGAGAAGTCTCTTTTTTAACTTCATCATTGGCATCACGGCGGATATTTCTGATTGAAACCTTCGCCTTCTCCCCAACATGCTTCACCTGTTTTACCAGCTCTTTACGGCGGTCTTCGGTCAGCTCCGGAAAGATAATACGGATAATCTCACCATCATTGCTTGGGTTCAGGCCAAGATCAGAAGACAGAATCGCCTTCTCAATCTCTCCAAGCATCGTTTTTTCCCATGGGGCGATGGTGATTGCTCTCGGTTCAGGAACCGCAAGATTGGCCACCTGATTCAACGGTACATCCGAGCCGTAATAGGATACAAATACATGATCAAGAACCGAAGCATTTGCACGGCCGGTCCGAATCGTTGCCAATTCAGCTTTCAGAGCCGCGATACTCTTCTGCATTCTGCCTTCCAGTGCATTAAACATCGCTCTTCTCCTTTTCCCGGACAAGGGTTCCCACTGACTCTCCGGAAACAGCCTTCAACATCTGCCCGTGGGCCATAACATTAAAAACAATTATCGGCATCTGATTGTCACGGCACAGCGACATCGCCGTTGCATCCATCACGCCAAGCTGGCGGTTCAGGGCCTCAGTGAAAGTCAGGGAATCATAACGCATGGCCTCGGGGTCACGCATTGGATCTGATGTGTAGACACCATCGACCTTGGTTCCCTTCAGCACCACATCTGCCTGAATCTCCATAGCGCGGAGGCTTGCGGCGGTGTCAGTTGTAAAGTATGGATTGCCTGTTCCGGCAGCGAAAATAATGATTCGGCCCTTCTCAATGTGGCGCACAGCGCGGCGGCGAATATAGGGCTCGGCAATTTCCCTGACATGCAGGGCGGAAATAACCCGGACAGATTCTCCCTGGCGCTCGATAGCATCCTGTAAGGCAATGGCATTCATGATCGTTGCCATCATGCCCATATAGTCGGCACTTGCCCGATCCATTCCGGATGCCGTTCCCATCATGCCACGGAAGATGTTGCCTCCACCGATAACGATAGCGAGCTCCACACCACTTTTACGAACTTCGATCAGTTCAGCTGCAAGACGGGAAATGGTTTCAGGGTCAATGCCATAGCCGGTATCACCCATCAGAACTTCACCGGAAAGCTTCAACAGCACCCGCTTATAGGGTGCTGTTGGAGTGGTTCCGGACTTACTGCTCACAGACGAATCAGCCATTCACCTGTGCTGCCACCTCAGCAGCAAAATCTTCTGATCTCTTCTCAATGCCTTCACCAAGCTGAAAACGGGCAATGGAAGTGATCTCTGCATCTGCCTGGATATTCGCCAGAGCCTTGCCAACCTTCAGATCACTGTCGATAACAAAATCCTGCTCCAGCAGGCATACTTCCGAGTAGAATTTGCCCATCTGTCCAGTCACAATCTTATCAACGATTGCTTCGGGCTTGCCACTTGCTGCAGCACGTTCCGTCAAAACAGCACGTTCACGCTCAATCGCTTCTGCTGAGACATCGTCACGATCGATAAACTGGGGGTTTGCAGCCGCCACATGCATGGCCACGCCACGAGCAAATTCATTGAGTGCATCAGATGCCTCACCCCTGATACCTACCAGAACACCGATTTTACCAGCGCCATGGACATAGGCTGCAGTAACTCCCGAATCAACTTCAATCAGTTCAAAACGGCGGATGCTCATGTTCTCACCAATGGTTGCAATCAGCTGGGAGAGTGTCTGTTCAACAGTCAGGCCACCTTCAAAAGGCATCCCCTTGAGTGTATCAATATCAGCAGGCTTTACGCGCAGAATAAAATCAGCAATTGCATCAACAAACGCGGTAAACTTATCGTTTTTACTTACAAAATCAGTTTCTGCATTTACCTCAACAACAACACCGCTGTTACCTTCAGACTTGGCGAGAACCACACCCTCTGCGGCAATACGCCCTGCTTTCTTGGATGCGGCAGAAAGACCTTTTTTACGCAGGAAGTCTACCGCAGCATCCAGATCACCATCTGTTTCAGCCAGTGCCTTTTTGCAGTCCATCATGCCTGCACCGCTCATTTCACGCAGTTTTTTTACATCAGCAGCCGTAATCTGGGCCATCTTCAACTCCTCCATAATCTTTCTGGCGCACCCTCCCGGGTGCCACCGGCATTATAATTCAGGCGGCTTCGGCAGCCCTGGCTTTGCCCTTCTCTTTGACGGCCTCTTCAGCAACAGCCTCTTCAGCAACGGCCTCTTCAGCTTCGCTCTCTTCTGCAGCATTTGCCATCGCTTCAACGACATCATCGCCATCTTCAGCATTTTCAAGCTGCCAGGCTTCTGCACCCTCGATAATTGCATCTGCAATCTTGCTGCAGAAAAGTCTCACAGCGCGAATCGCATCATCGTTACCCGGAATAACATAATCAATATTCTCCGGGCTGCAGTTGGAATCAACCAGCGCAACAACAGGGATGCCCAGCTTGTGCGCCTCTTTAACAGCCAGCTCTTCCTTGCGAACATCAACCACAAACAGGCAGTCCGGCAGCTGAAGCATGTCGGCGATACCGCCAAGTGAACGCTCAAGCTTGTCCAGCTGACGCTGCAATTGCAGCGCTTCTTTCTTGGTCAGCAGTTCAAAAACGCCCTCTTCCTTCTGGCGCTGCAGATCCTTCATCGTGCGAACAGACTGCTGAACAGTTGCGAAGTTGGTTAGCGTTCCCCCCAGCCAGCGGTGATTGACATAGTAGTGGCCCGCACGAAGTGCCTCTTCCTTAATGGCATCACGCGCCTGACGCTTAGTGCCGACAAAAAGAACACGGCCACCGGCTTCAGCAAGGTGCTGCATGAATGAGTATGCCTCATTGGCCATGCGCAGTGTTTTCTGCAGATCGATAATATGGATGCCGTTACGCTGTCCAAAAATATACGGAGCCATTTTCGGGTTCCAACGGCGGGTCTGGTGACCAAAGTGCACACCTGCTTCCAGCAGATGCTTCATAGTAAACTGAGACATAAAGTCCTCCGATTGTTTTGTTTCCTCTACCACCCGGCACCTGTTTGGCACAATCGTATGTGGGGTGGTATGCGAAGTGGCGCGCTTTCTACAGAGTCAGCCCGTGATTGGCAACCTTAAATTGCATCCTGTGCGTGGCTATAATCAGTAAATAGCAGCAAGCAACAGTATAAGTTATCCATCAATAAACAAAGTCGTTAAGTAGTGGTGGCTGTACTGGCGGCTGTACTGGCGGCGGCGGTGTCCTCAAATCAGCAGGGCCGGGAATCTTCGGAATATCCGAACCGGCACCAGGCAGTGACTTTGGTACATCCGGTTTATCAGCAAATCTGAATATCACCTCTCCGCCTTGTGTGAATTCAACCGTCACACCCGGTGATATCGTTACCCTCTCTCCACTGCGCGACAATCCAACGACCACCCCCTCAATACCCACGACCCGGGTAACTTCTGCGGGCAGGCCAGGGGGAAGCTTTATCGCCGCCGGATCTGTAATCCCGCCCGGAATCGGAACAGTCACCAGAAACTCAGTACCGCGAACACCAAGAACCGCTGTCTGGGTGCTTACACTGAATTCTGACCCCTTGTTCAGCCTGGCAACATAGAAACGGATTTTCCCCCACAGCATGTTAAATCCACCTGATATCAGGGAGTTCTCTTTGACTACATACTCGGAGACATCGACACGGCTTAGCCTGCCTACAAAAACCTTGCTGTCATCACGCATGACAAGGCTGACACGCCCGCTCTGTCCTGTCACAAGCGTGTCCGAGGAGAAGACCCTGTCACCCTCTGCAAGAGACACCTGCTCCGCATTACGGATAACAAGGGCATCACCTGTCACATATGTGACCCTGCCGGCTTCTTCTGATGCATCCGCCAAAGCGGTATTCGGGCCGACACCCATCATTAACAGAGTCGTAACAAACAAGAACAGTCTGGCCATACCTCACCTCTTGCCAACCACGGAAGGGTTACAAGAGGATTATAGCCATTATTTATTGAATCGCCATATTAATAAGCAGATAACTTCCTCCCATCACCAGCGGACCAATCACTGTCTGCAGCACGCCCAGCAGCAACAGGCCTACAATAATAAGAAAGCCATAGGGCTCAAGACGGGCAAGCGGATACCCCATAGAAGCAGGCAGCAGGCCTACCGCCACCCTGCCTCCATCCAGAGGTGGCAATGGCAGCAGGTTAAAAATAAACAGCACAAGATTAATAATAATTGACGCCTGACACATCAGCGCCAGTGGCTCGGCCATCCAGATCATTGACTGGGGCATTTTTACGGCCAGCGCAAGCAGAAGCGTGCTCGCCAATGCCAGCAAAAGGTTGGTAAGCGGCCCCGCCAGGGCTACCCAGACCATATCCCTTTTGGGATTACGAAGCTTTCTGAAGTCCACGGGCACGGGCTTGGCATATCCAAACAGAAAAGGTGAGCCTGCAACAATCAGCATCAATGGTATCAGTACGGTTCCAAACGGGTCGATATGCTTGATCGGGTTGAGCGTCAGACGCCCCATGAAACGGGCAGTATTATCGCCAAGCCTGTCTGCCACCCAGCCATGTGCCACCTCATGCAGCACCACGGCCAACACCACAGGCAGCGCCCATATGCTGATACCACGGACGATTGCATCAATATCCATCAGACAGCCATATCCGGGTTTGACCCATAACACTGCAAAGTAATATCATTCAAGCTGGTATTCAGTCTAGATAACACGCTCATTACCTCCATCGACCGGAAGTTGTGCACCGGTTGTCTTTGCAAACAGAGGCCCCGCCATGGCTGCAACCAGCTCTGCAACATCGCGGGAACTGATCTCGACCCCCAGCAGGTTTCTGGTTCTGTACTGTTCAACGCTCAAACCATAATTTGCTGCACGCTTTTTGAGCACCTCATCCGTCCAGATAGCGGTATCAAACACGGCATCCGGATGCAGCATGTTTACCCGGACACCGGCCCCGGCAAACTCCATGGCTGCAACCCGGCCAAGCTGGGTAAGCCCCGCCTTTGCAACCGAATAGGCAGCAGCTCCCGGGCCTGGCGCCAGCACATTCCTGGAGGCAATGATCACCACCGCCGGATTCACCCCCAGCGCCAGATAGGGCGCGGCATGATGCAGCAGTCTCTGATGGCTGGTCAGGTTTACCGAGAGACTTCTGTCCCAGGTCTCCTGCTTAAGCTCGGAAATATGCTCACTTACAGGAAAGATACCGGCATTGCTGACCACAATATCCAGCCCGCCAAAACGGCGAACCGCCCCATCAACAGCCGATTTAAGCGCCGCATCATCGGTAACATCGCATGCAATGCCAATAAGATCGGGTCTGTCGAACAGTGTGGAAATTTCAGGATTAATATCCAGCGCGACAACAGCAGCGCCGTGAGCATGCAGCAGTTCAGCGCATGCCTTGCCGATACCGCTGGCAGCACCGGTGACCAGCGCTACTTTTCCCTGATGTTCCAAAGTCACGCCTCCCTTTTTCAGCTTGGCCTGCTCCAGCTCCCAGTACTCCATCTCAAACATCTCTTTTTCCGCCAGTACACGCCAGCCGCCCAGCAGTTCCGCCCGCAGGATTGCAGGCAGCGTGTGATCCTTAATGTCCGAGATAATATCCGCAGCCTTCACACTGCGATCAAAGCTTACGCAGCCAAAACCGGGCCATACCGCCCAGCGCGGGGCCGGATCCAGACAGCTGAGAGAGGCATCGCTGTTGCGTTCAAAATAGCTTCTGTATTCTGCCGCATAGCGCTCCACAGCGTCTGTGACGTCATTTTCAACCACAACGGGGGCTGCCTTGGTGCGAATCACATGATCCGGCGTCAGCGTGCCCCGTGTGGCGATATCAGCGACATCATCTCTTCGGGAGAATGCGACCGCCCTGCTGCCCGAATCAAGCCGGGCAACCACCGCCTCTCCCCTGATATCGGAGACCGCAGCGCGCATGCGGGCAAGTGCGAGCAGATCCTCATCAGCCTGCTCATCAGGCTCATTCAGTGGTGCATGTGCCTCCAGCCAGGCTTCCGCCTCAGAAACCAGCCTGATCATGGATTCATAGCTCTCTCTCGCACTGTCTGAAAACGTGAACAGGCCGTGGTTGAGCAGCACCATGCCTTCATAGCGTGCCCAGTCCGTACCCCGGGTCAGATTATGAATAGTTTTGGCCAGAATAAAGCCCGGCATCACATACGGAATAACCAGCACGCGCTCCCCGTAAATATCCCGGATATACTGCTCGCCATCCGGCGTGTTGGTGATTGTAACCACCGCATCAGTGTGCGTATGGTCAACGTATTTGAATGGAATGATGGCGTGCAGAATCGCCTCAACCGACGGGTTGGGCGCTGCCGGGTCAAGCATGGCTGCCCGCTGGGCCTTCACCATCTCACTATCGGTAAGGGTATCCAGCTCTGCCATCCGCCTGAGCACGTTCAGTCTAACGGGCGCAAAACCTGCTGCTTCGATCGTTGCCAGATCCCAGCCACTTCCCTTGACATAGAGCGTCTCTATCTCATCACCGAATATATCTTTTGCCGCTGCTTTCACAGAGGTATTGCCGCCGCCATGCAGCACCAGCGAGGGTTCCCTGCCAAGCAGCCTGGATGTATAAACCCTCAGCTGTAGCGGGTCATCACCATATGTCTTTGCCTCTTCACTGTTCCATAAAGAGTTCATTCCGTTTCATCCTTTCTGAACCTGATTGACATCCCTGACTGCTCCACTGAGGCATTCCATCTGTGAAATACTGATACCCAATGCCAAGGATATGAGGAGTTGTGCCAGTGCACAACGACTAACGGGCCTTGGGCATATATGAAAAAGAAAGTCAGATGGATTCCAAGGAATATCGTAAGAAAAACAGGCAAAAGGGCTCTGACCCTTTTATGCTCCCTGCGGACCCCACCGATGCTACCCGTGTTGAGTTATCTCAGAGGAAAATAGATGTCGGTAACCAGTTCAGATTCGGAAACTTCGGGCGCGAAATTCAGATATTCAAAAAAGATCGGAGCATCACGCCTGATCTCCTGAGTAGCAGGCAGCCAGGAGCGATAAATATCCTTCACTTTCAGGTGCAGTGTGTCGTATGAGCCGGTGTGCCGCACTCTTGCGCAGCGACCAGCAGGAATTTCGCTGTTCATCACGCCATAACTGTTTTCAGCGATGTCAGCATCAACTTCGCCGCAAATATCGAAACGAAAACTTTGAAGGGGTCTGGCTTCCGGATCACTGTAGGCAACACCAAACGTTCGCTTCTCAGTGACCGGTGAGCAGCCGCTCTCTCTGCGCCATGCTCTAAAACTCTCAACTGACTTCTCAAGTGTCTCAGGCTCACCCAGATGTTCTAATGCCGCCACCTTGATCGCTTCAATATTCACAATATTAATTCTCATATGCGATCATGCTATTTCATTCATCAAGCCTTAGATAGCAGCCAGCATTCCATGCACAAAAAAAACAAAGCCCCTGCTTTCACAGAGGGCGTTGACCTGGTGAAACTCCGAAGAGTTATTCAAAAAGGGTAGCGTCCCCTTTTCCCCAAAAAAAACAGGCAAAAGGGCTCTGACCCACTGCTGTCCCAGATAATGTGTGCCGAGCACCCTGCGGGCATTGTAAAACAATTAGTTCCGTTATGTTTGGCTTCGTTGAGACATGAACTCTACTCGGACCCTATCCGTCATTCCCGCGAAGGCGGGAATCCATCTTTTATATACTTTGATAGATGCCGGGTCGGGGCCCGGCATGACGGACATTACATAAGTGGGACAGCAGTGGCTCTGACCCGTTAGCAGTGCCTATGATCCCTTTATTCTCTGATCAGATAGGGCTTCAGCTCCGCTAAACTGCCGTGAACAATCCCGTCGGCCAACTCCAGCAAACTCCAGTAAGGTGGCAGATAACCTCTACGCTCACGAAAAGCTGCTTCGGCCTTCACAAGCCGCTCTCTCAACAATGGAAAAACCTTCTCCATCAGTGCATTAACCTTCAGCGCAGTCGTGGTACCCATACCCTTGGGGATAGCACGGTCAAACCCGAGCAGTGCTTGAACCCTGCTCCACAGCTTCACCACACCAGCCAGAGGCATCTTGTATTTCGGATAGCCGAGGCTCAGCCCCTTCTCAGCCTCCTCCAGCAGCACATCCATGATCGCATTGTCGATCCGGTCTGCCTTGAGCACCTCCAGATCGCGCCATTCAGCCACGGCGACCAGTTGGGGATCATAATCGACATCACTCGGCGCCAGTGTTTCGAAATAGCGAACGCCCATATCAGCCAGCCATCTGCGTAGCCCGGGACTCGACATCACGGTCTTGATCTTCCAGAGATCAACGCCCTGCCCTCTGTAACCGTGAAAAGGCACCTCGGAGCAGAAGAGTTTGCGATCATTTTTGAAGTTCATGGCGAAGTCATATGGAATACGTTTTTCTGCCACCCGTTTGTACATGGACGCTGCGGCATCGTGTGCCAGATCCGGGTTGCCGGTGAGTTTCGGGTGCCCCTCTCTCATGCGCAGCACCAGAATACGCTGCTTCTTATCTTCGAAATACTGATCCACGCTACTGATCACTGTTCCTGCTTCGATATGCGCCTCAATAACACTGCCCTCGTGTGTGGAGTTATCGACATACGCCATAGCGACATGGGAAAAGTTACCATGATAATCGTTTCCACGGGATATCAGGGCCGATGTCGGCGCTCCGGCCCGGGAGAGAAGGATATCACCGCTATGAACACGAACACCGTGGATAACGACAGATGGCGACTCGGATGCCACCTGTGCAAGATGAATCAGCTCAGGAAGCGCTGCAGAGCCACTTTGAATCCATGCCTCTTCCACAGCCGCCCTGCCGCCATAGATAAGGCGGTAGAGTGCCTGCTGAATATGCTGAGTATCGGCCTGCCAGCGATGGGCGAGCGTAACGACCCTCTGGCGCACGGCGGTCGTAAAGGCCTGCAATCGTTTAAGCAGCTTCGGATGCGCCGCTGCTATAGCTCCCATCCGGAACTGAGCCTCAGAGAGTTCGCTTATTTCCATGTCAGGCATTATGGAGGATTCATAACCGAGATGGTCCAGAGCCTTCCGGCCCTTCATCTCTATGGAATCAAATTGATGCATCGCATTCTCAAAAGTGAGACTTTTGCTACGAATAAATTCCTGCTCCAGTGCTTTGAACAGGGATTCGTTCTGCCATTTGAACGGTGCCGCCGAGAGCGAAGGCGAAACAATGAAACAAGCCAGCCATAGAAAGCTGACAAGGAATACTTGCCGGATTACGAGCCCTTCCCTCAAATTTCACCTCTCAACTACCAGCAGGGTAGTCCGACAGTGACGATTCCTCAATGAGCGAAAAGAAAAAGCCCCCTGCTTTCGCAGAGGGCCTGATTGAGTTAAGCGTTGTCTAGAACATTCGACGTTAGAAGCCGCTTTTTACCCTCAAAAAGATGCTTCTAAGACCAAATATTCCCCATCATTGGAGCATAAATCCTTATCTATCAATCACTTGGCTTGGTCCGACCCAGTCGGTTCAGGGAATGTTTTGTATGTTCTTTGCTTGCTCATCGGATACTCCTCGGCCGTATATTCGCCTATTTATTGTATCCGTTAAACTGGGGGAAGCTTACTCTAACCCCTTTATCTGGCCTGCTTTATAGTTCGACTGACGATACTACCTACTTAACCAGGGGCATTCTAAGTGATACAGAAGATCATAAAACGACTTAAAAGAATCACTTTTTATCATCACAGATGCTCGGCAAGCACATAATAAATCAAACCCATCCGTTGTCTCATGATAGGTATCTAACAATCTCTTCATAACACCCTTACCAGACTTACCCTCAAGCTGTCTTGGTATTGGGTTGGATATTTCTGGAAACACCTCTAAAACTTTTTCTCGATCATGAAGTACCCAAATCTCGGTCGATCTATCGGCCACTCCAATCATCACCTCGTCTCTTACACCTAGTGATTCTAATTCCTGATATAATGATGCCCTAAAACTATTCACATCACATTTTCTTTTCTCTAAATCGACCCATACGACAATAGGGAAATACCTCCCTCCAAAAGTTTTGCACAAAGTATCAATTCTTTTTGCCATTGCCTCAGGCGAAACTGATTCACCATTACATTCGATCCTTCTAACAGGCCTGCCTGGACAAATCTTCTTTATGAACTTCTGCTCCATATGCCCTTCAACAATAAAAGCTGCTCTGTTAGTCATCTAAAGCACCAGCATTATAGTAGTAGCCAAGGCCAAAGCCCGTCCGAGCTATCTCATCCGAAAGGATGTCTACATTTGAGGGCCTAGAAGCAACGGTTTTATCATTCTCGAATGATACAACAATAACCTCCTCTGGCCTTGCGCTATTTAGTATGGTTTCACTATGAGTAGAAAGAATTACGAATTTTTCGACTGCCATTTTTGATCGCATTACAGAAATAACTTCAGATTGCATTAATGGATGGAGATAGTTTTCAGGCTCCTCAATCGAGTATGTTGAATCGTCTGTCATGATAACTAGCATTAATGATATCCATTTGATAGACAGGTGGACCCATTTGGTTGGACAGTAAATCCGGTTTCTTAAGTGGACTCC
>JAVVEJ010000008.1:37255-67806 GCA_032251395.1 Mariprofundaceae bacterium | reverse complement strand
AGGTCGTGGCAAAGAGAGCAGCGAAAAAATAGGCAACAGCACGGGGAAATTTAATGACAGAGAAGAGTGCGGATCAGCCGGAGCTGAAGCCTGCCGACGACAAGGCTGAAAAGGGTGCCGGAAAAGCGATTAAAAAGGCGGCAAAAAAGATGGAAAAAGCCGCCAGAAAAGCGGCTAAAAAAGCTGCCAGGGCTGCTGAAATGGAGAGGATAGAGAGCCAGGAACCTGAGCAGAAGCTGAAAGGGTACTGTGAACAGAGTGCCAGGAAGGCGGCAAAGAAGAAAAAGGTTCAGAAAAAAATCAGGAAAAACAGCGGTAAATAGCTCATCCGGACAGCCGCACAACTGGCTGCCGTCTGCTGTTTCACCTAGAGTGCCGATATGAGGAAGGCTTCCAGTGACAGATAGCGCGGCAGGCAGCGAAAAACCCATCAGTCAGCATATCGCCGCCGTGGATATGGGAACCAACTCATTCCATATGATTATTGCCGAAACGACGGAACAGGGTGCGTTTCGTGTAGTTGACCGCATGAAGCACTGGGTTCGCCTTGGTGACGGCGTTGACAGCCGTGGCCGGCTGGATGAGGCGACCATTGTCCGCATGATTGAAAGCCTCTCCCACTTCAAGCGGTTGGCAGAAAGTTATCATGCTCCCCTGCACTGCATTGCCACATCCGCCATGCGCGATGCTCCGAATCGCAATGCGATTACACGCCGGATCCGTAACGAGCTCAACCTTATGGTTGAAATCATCAATGGTGATGAAGAGGCTCGCCTTGTCTTCCAGGGTGTGCGCTCAGAGGGCTATATCGGCGAGCAACACGCTTTCATTATTGATATCGGCGGTGGCAGCACCGAGGTGATCGTCGGCAATCAGTCAGGGCTTCTGGTTGCCGAGAGCCTTGATATGGGTGCGCGACGCTATTCGCACCAGTTTTTTGCCAGCCGGAAATATACGACCCGCCAGCTGCACAGGTGCAGCCATGCTGCAGCCAGCAAGATTCAATCGGTGGCATCGGTATTCAAACCCTTTGAAATTCATTCGGTTTACGGAACATCCGGCACCATCAGGACACTGGCGGAGATTACAGCCTTTTTCTGCGGACTGGATGACCCCACCCATCTGAAACTCAGTGATCTGAAATCGATCCGATCCGGACTGATCGATGCTGTTAAGAACGGCAGCCTGCCGGAGAGCGTCGAAAAAGAGCGGAACGAAACGCTGGTTGCCGGTGCCATTATCCTGGAAGAGGTGATGAGTGCGCTGAAAATCAGGTCACTGCGCGTCTGCCCGAGTGCCCTGCGCGAGGGCATCGTGTTTGACCGGGTCGAGACATCGGGAAGGCTTCCCACGCGGCCGATTCAGGCTTCGGCCAATGCCATGGTGAAGCGATTCAATCTTGATCAGGAGCAGATCAATCGGGTGAGAACAACTGCGGAACTGATCTTCACCACCTATGCCGAGGCGCTTGAACTGAATTACGAGGCTTATCGCCTGCTTATGGCTGCATGCCAGCTGCACGAAATCGGTCTTGCCATCAGCCATAAGAAGATTCACCTCTACGGTGGTTACATCATAGCCAACGCGAATATGACCGGAATCACCCAGCGCCAGCAGCAGATGCTTGCCGCGACTGTCCGCTTCCATCGTAAGGCAAGCCCGTCTGCGAAGCATATTGACCTGAAAAACATGCGCGAGAAGGATGCCAGAACCAGTATGGCACTGGCTGCCATTTTACGCATGGCTGCAGCCCTGAACCGCACCAAGGACGGTGAGGCGGCACAGCCCCGCTTTGAAGAGAAGAAAAATGAGTGGCAGTGGATATTTGATGACCGGCTCTGGTTTGACCAGCATGAAGTCTGTATCTGGAATGCCACGCAGGAGAAACACCCGCTCAGCAAACTGCTGGGCAAAGCCATTGAACTGAAAAGAGCCAAAAAAGAGGGACTGAACCCATGAGCGGAAAGCGGGACCATTCAGATGTCCAGATCTTTGACACCACACTGCGTGATGGAAGTCAGACCGCAGGCATCAATTTTTCCGTTGAGGACAAAAAGCGTATTGCCGACCGTCTGGCCGAATTCGGCATTGCCTGGATTGAGGGTGGCTGGCCCGGGTCCAGCCCCAAGGATGACCGGTTCTTCAAACTGATGCATGACAGGCAATGGCCCCATACCGGGCTTGTGGCCTTCGGTTCAACAGCCCGCCCCGGAAAACCGGCCGAATCTGACCAGGGCTTGAAAAACATCATCGACAGCGGTGCGGATGCGGCCTGTATCTTTGGCAAAAGCCGGGACATTCATGTGACCAAGGCGCTGGGCATCACGCTGGAAGAGAACCTCGAACTGGTGCACAGCTCCATCGCATTCCTGAAACAGCATTTCGACACGGTGTTTTTCGATGCGGAGCACTTTTTTGACGGCTATAACACTAACGAGGAGTATGCCGTCAAGGTGCTTGAAGCGGCATACAGCGCCGGAGCGGATACACTGGTTCTGTGTGACACCAATGGCGGCAACATCCCCTATCGTATCGCAGAAGTGGTCACTGCCATGCTTGAGCGTTTCCCGGAGACCGACATCGGCATCCATGCCCACAATGACTGTGAGCTGGCTGTTGCCAACTCACTGGCGGCGGCGCGTGTCGGTGCCCGGCATGTTCAGGGCACCATCAACGGTATCGGCGAACGTTGTGGCAATGCCAACCTGATCTCCATTATTCCCGACCTGCAACTGAAAATGGGAATCGACTGCGGCATCTCACCGGCACAGCTGCAGCAGCTTGGCTCTCTTTCACGCTTCGTCAACGAAATGGCCAATCGCCTGCCCTGGAAACACCAGCCTTTTGTCGGTCTGAACGCCTTTGCCCACAAGGGTGGCATTCATGTCTCGGCGATTCGCAAGGCATCGGAGCTCTACGAACATATAGCCCCCGAACTGGTCGGCAATCAGCAGCGAATTCTGGTCTCCGATCAGGCGGGAAGAAGCAATGTTATTGTCAAACTTGAGGCCATGGATCTGGACCATGGGCTGAGCCCCGATGATCCGGCGGTGGTCGAAGCGGTGAAGCAGGTCAAGGAGCTGGAGTCGCAGGGTTATACCTACGAGACGGCCGAGGCTTCGTTTCAGCTGCTGTTGCTGAAAGCGACCAACCAGTTCAAACACTACTTTGAACTTGAGGGTTTCCGGGTGATTGACGAAAAACAGGGCCATGATGGCAAGGCCCACTCCGAGGCAACCGTGCGCGTCACCGTTGGCAACAGGTCAGCGCACACGGCAGCCCTTGGCAACGGCCCGATCAATGCCATGGACAGTGCACTGCGTGCCGCACTGATCGACTTTTACCCAAATCTGGCAGAGTTCCGCCTCTCAGACTTCAAGGTACGGGTGCTATCCACC
The DNA here is from genome assembly GCA_032251395.1 of Mariprofundaceae bacterium. Taxonomy (GTDB): domain Bacteria; phylum Pseudomonadota; class Zetaproteobacteria; order Mariprofundales; family Mariprofundaceae; genus WSZY01. The sequence continues at coordinate 64,408 of JAVVEJ010000008.1, read as the reverse complement.
AAGGAGGCCACGCGCGCCAGCGTGCGGGTGCTGATCGAGTCCACCGATGGAAGGCGCAAATGGAGTACGGTGGGTGTATCCACCAATATGATCGATGCCAGCTATCAGGCACTGATCGACTCCATCGAATATAAGCTGCTGCTGGATAAAACACCCTTTCCTGAACAGAACCCCGAAACATCCTGATTCGTCTATACTGACCGTTATGAGTGATTTAAAAACCAGAACATGTGTTCCGTGCCAGGGCGGCATCCCGCCGCTGTCGCCGGATGAGGCCAACGCCCTTATGGGTCAGGTTGAAGGCTGGGAGCTGATTGAATCCGCCACCAGAATCCGCCGAACGTTCACCTTCGACAACTTTATGCAGGCACAGGCGTTCGCAGTAAAAGTCGGCAACCTCGCCGAGTCCGAAAACCACCACCCCGACATCACCTACGGCTGGGGCTTCTGCACAGTTGTTTTCTATACCCACAAGATTGGCGGCCTGCATGAGAATGACTTCATCATGGCAGCAAAGGTGAATTCTATTTAGATACGGCCTCGGAGCATCAATGCCCGTATTGGTAAAGGCGTCCCGACCTCAAACACCAATTAGACAGCCCGAACAATGTGCACTACCCTCCGGACAGGACGTTGATTAGGGAGAGGAGAACAGGCGATTCAACATTCAAGACCTGACCCCGTATATAGAAAAAATACATGGAATTTTTTCCCTGTATCAACACTGTTAGATGATAAAAGGTAACCACATTGGACGTTGAATATATCAAGCTTCACATTGACGGGCGCTGGGAACTCACCGACCTCAACATCCTGACTCGCGTTTACATTCAGGTTTATGGGCTTCTGTACTCACTGGATATGGCTGATGATTGGGTTGAAGAAGAAATTCAATATATCTATGGAAAGTATCCTTGGCGTGGCGGGTATAGTGCAGTTAATTTTTATCAAAACCTTTTTTCAAAGATGCCTCGTGAATACAGGCCGCGCATTAAATCCATTCAGTATGCTTCGCCTGGATTTATAGAGCTTTCTCAGTTAGTTGAAGTCGCAAAGGACATCTCTTTGATAGTTGGCTATATTTCAGCTGCCATACTGGCAGGAAACAAGACATACAGCATTATTCAAAAGGGTATTAGGGAACGAAAACTCTCAAAAATAGATCTTCGCAGTGAAGAGCTTAAGCTACTTGAGCAGGAACGAAATTTTATTCATAAATCCGTCAATGATATCGCTCGGATTATGGGCGTTAGAGAAGAAACCCTAGCAAAGCTATACTTCCGTGCAGAAAACAATGAGCTTGCAGTATTAAAAATACTTTCTTCTCTTTATCGTAGAGCAAGAGATCTCGCGAAGCTCCAAAACAAACAAAAGCTTAACTTGAAGCGAGGCATTGATGAACATGATTCATCTAACAAATAGCTCCACCGGACAAAATACTCGCTGCGTTCGCATTTTTCCGGTGAGCTAGGCGTTATAAGCTATAGATAAGGATAAATAATGGCACAATTTCTCAGAGATGAGCGCATAAACGATTTTACGATTGATAAAGACTCAATTACGCAATTAGCAGCCGTATTCCAAAATCGCCATCAGTCATTAGCTATACAGCAAAATGAAAATAAATTCCTTTTCTATGTAATAAGATTTGACAATAAAGGTTATAGAGTATTTTCTACTGAAGAATTACTTCAGTATTTTGAGCAAGCTAAAAATGTTGAACGAATTGTTTTTGTTGCTGAAAGCAGTACGAGCATCACATCCAATAGAAACGCTGGTGCTCACTTAGAGCTTCGGCTAGATGAAAAAGACCCTAACAATTGTTTTGTATCTGTTACTGACGATGACAGAGATTGGGTTGATGCTAGTTTCTCGGCTGTTCATGAAACTCTAGAAAAATTCAAAAACCATAACTCATGGGCTCGATCTGACTGGATGAATTTGCTTATTCAGCTTGGCGGGGTTTTTATTGGTTTTGTGTTAAGCCTTTGGGCAGCATTGATAATATCACCAATGCTAAATATCGAAAACGCTTTTGTAATAGTATTCCTTTTCGCTTTGCTTATATTCTCGAATACTTGGATGTATTTTAGGTTTTTAATAACAAAGTATGTGAATAAATATTTTCCAAGCATAAAGTTTTACCGCCCTTCAAAAGATCGAATGCATTGGTTAATGCAGGCACTAATCGGTGGTATTACAGCAGCAATTGTAATATTGCTTCTGGGTAAAGGTTTTTCTTTTATTGGACATTTTCTTGGGAGAATTACAAGTAATGGCTTATAACAATTCGTTCAAAAATGACCGCCTAACAGCGGCGGCATTTTAACTCTGCGTTATTCGGCGCTCCGCGCCGAATAACGGCCATAAGGGAGAGTGATGTGGCAATTGAGAATGTTCGAGCGGTGTATTTTCCGTACTGCATAGAGAAGCAAAGTGACGGCTCCTGGGTTCTGCTTAACCGGAACTATAAGCCCGTCGGATTCAATACGGCGGAATGGGTTACATACAGTGAGCTCCCCGTTTCGATCAGGCTCAAGGGGCTTGGGCCAGCCACATTGAGGAAGCTGTCTTGCCATGACGAAGAGCCGGGTGATCGCGTGTACTTGTACAACGATGGTTCGGTCCCAACGCGGGATGCAAAGGCAATGACTGCCTATCTAAAGAAACTGGAGATTCTGCTCAAGCTGGAATCGGCCTAAGACCAATCAAGCCCAGAAGGAGAGGGAAATGAAAATTGAGTTTGTTGGGCCTGCCGTTCCCGCTGAAGATGGCGGAATTTCATTCAGGGCGAAGGTCGACGGGCAAACGGTCGCGTGTAAATTCAGCATGGAGGCACTTCAGGATGTAAATCCCAGCCTGACGATGGCTGCGCCCGTAAAGCAATTTGAGGCTAGTCAGGGTGTCCTTCTGGCAATCGCCGAGAAGAAGATCCGGGCCGGGAGGGTGGAGAATGGCGTGGTTAGAGTATTCACGCAGGACCTGTAGCCTAACCATCGGCTCAGGCGAAACAAATGAGACATGTGAAAAAGGGAGAAAATAATGAAACTTGTTAAGGCTAGGGCTAGTTCATTGTGTCCCCGGAACTCAAGTTATTTGCGGGGTAATACATGGATATTCCTGATTTTACGGTAAGTCTTAAGTGTCTTTTCTGTGGTGAGACCCTTGAAGGGCCAGAAGATGCTGAGCTCCAATCTGGCGATCTAATCAAATGCACGAAGTGCGGAGAAGAAAACGACTACGATAGTGTTTTAGAAGTCGCAAAAGAAGAAGGAGTGGGTCAAATTAAAGAAATGGTTGAAGATGAATTACAAAAACAATTTAAAGGGCTGTTCAAAAAATAGCCCTAACAATGGGCTCCAAGGGACGCTCCGCTCGTGCCTCGCTCCGCGCCCCTGAGCCCAGGCGTTAGAGGTCTATGTCGTGAAAGAGGAAAAGATTTCTAGCTGGATTGAGTTTGAGCAATATTGCGAAAACTTAAGCCAGATACTGGCGAAGATTAGAGCTGAAGATAGGCACGCCTATGTGTCGAGACCACTTTTTCGCGGTCAGAGTAACGCGGATTGGAATCTAGAAACCTCCCTCGAGCGATACATCGGTTCAGACATACCCTTGACTCGGTTCAACCGATACCTCCTCAGAATTCAAAGCTCCGTAGAAGCCTTTACTGGAAAAGAATGGATTTTGGATCGAGATATTTCTACCGAGGATACGACATTCCATTCAGTTACCAATTATCAATTCATGGCGTATGCCCGGCATCACGGATTCCCTACTCCTCTTCTAGACTGGAGCCAGTCACCGTACGTAGCTTTGTTCTTTGCATATTCTGGAGCATCGGATAAAGATGACGTGGCTGTTTTCTCCTATGTGGAAGATATAGGAAAAGGTAAAGGTGGATGGGTTGGCTCACCTCAAATTTCTGAGCAGGGAGAGTACATATCGGCACATAAAAGACACTTCATGCAACAAAGCCAATATACAATTGCAACGAAGAAAATTGACGATATCTGGGTTTACTGTAGTCACCACGATTACATTGATGTAACGGATGATATCGAGCAGAACATAATGACAAAAATTATTCTGCCTGGAACTCTCCGAATCGAAGTCTTACAGAAGCTTCAAAAAATGAATATCAATGCTTTTACACTTTTCGGTTCTGAAGAATCGTTAATGGATATGCTGGCATTTCGAGAAATAATTGAAAAAGACCTCTAACAAGGCGCTGCAGACGGACAAAGTGTCCGCTACGCGGCCACTTTTCCGCTGAGCGCAGCGTAAGGCACAAGGGCATTGTTTTAAAACTGCCCAATTGGGTGGATTATCCAACAAAAGATCAAGCGGCCCGCAATGCAGAGGCCGTTGATCATAATAGCAGTCGTTTGCGGGCAGTCGAATCACCGGGCGGAAACACCAGACTTCGCTTCTGCCGGCCGCCTTCATTTGCTAGATTGCCTGCATAATTTTACAGGAAGGTTATATGACAGCGCCTGAAACCCATGAGCTGATGAATGAGCTCAGCCTTGATAAAACCGTATTGGCAGTAAGAGATACCGTGCTGCGTGAGGCTCCGCAGCTTAAGGGGCGCTATCTCGATATCGGCAGCGGTACCGGCGCTCTGATCCGGCTTATCAGGGAGTCACTGCCTGATCTTGAGAGCAGTGTCTGCGACTACAGTGACAGATTCATGAAAATTCCGGGCCAGAAAGTTGATATTATTGACCTCAACGATGGCCACCTCCCCTATGATGACAACAGCTTCGAGCTTGTAACCTTTACCGAGGTTGCAGAGCACCTTGAAAACCATCGTGCCATTCTCAGGGAGATATACCGCGTATTGAAGCCGGAAGGGCTGCTGGTGATAACCACGCCCAACATCCTCAACATTAAATCACGGCTGCGCTTTTTCCTTTACGGCTTCTGGAACTTCTTCGGACCGATGCCGGTCGGGCACGACTCTCCGGAGAGCACGATGGGCCACATCACGCCCCTCTCCTACTTCTACCTCGGCCATACGCTGCTTGAGACGGGCTTTGGCAGGCTCAAATGCGGATTTGATAAGTATTTCGCCAGATCGATTATTCCACTGATTCTGTTCTACCTGCCGATCCGTCTCTACGCACGCATGAGAGTGCGCTGGGAGAGCCGTAAACATAAGAGCATAGATGATTCCAACATTGAGCTCATCAAGCCGCTGAACACATGGCAAATGCTGCTTGGCCGCAGCATTGTCGTCAGCGCCAGGAAATAGAGTGAAACCATATGGCATCGGAGATTGATCGGAGCTGCCCTCACCCTTCGGGCGGCTTGTAACCGTCCACAGTTGCACAGGACAGTGCAACTCACGTGTAACGCCCAAAGGGTGGCATACATGGATGTATACCATGAAACGATTCTGCCTTTTTGTCTGCCCTCGGCCTTAAACAGTTAAAAGCTACAACCCGCACATGGACGTGCGGCGGCTAAACATCGTGAAGCCGTAAGCGTAGGCGGATAAATCAGCAGGATAGCTGATTTAGAAGGGCTTTAGACCACCAAAAGGTGAGAGCCCATGGATGGGCTCGAATCACATGCGCCGCCGAAGCGATAGAAGCAAAAGGCAGGACGCCTTTTGCGTATCAAACAATCAGGCCAACTTATCGTCCGCAATGTGATAGTAAGGATCTTCCTTGATATTCACTTCTACCAGATCACCGGCTTTCTCCAGCAACTGTTTACACTCATTGCTTAGATGACGCAGATGCAGATTTTTGCCTGCTTTGGTGTACTTCTCAGCCAGAGAATCAATCGCTTCGATGGCGGAGTGGTCGGCCACACGCGAGTGAGCGAAATCGATGATCACATCATCGGGATCGTTCTCCGGATCAAACAACTCTGCGAAGCGATGAACGGAGGCAAAAAAGATCGGCCCGTGCAGCTCATAAAGCCGACTCTCTCCCTCCATTTTCGGCAGCGCATAGATATGGCGTGCCTGCTTCCAGGCAAACATCAGCGCCGTGGCAACCACGCCCACCAGCACGGCAATGGCCAGATCGGTCAACACGGTGACCACCGCCACAAGAATGCCCACCAGCGACTCATTGCGCGGAATCTTGTTGAGCAGATTAAAGCTGCCCCACTCGAAGGTGCCGAGCACCACCATGAACATCAATCCCACCAGCGCTGCCATCGGCACCATCTCGATCAGCGGCGAGGCGGCCATAATAAAGAGCAGCAGAAAAAGGGCGGCGGCAATACCTGAAAGATTGCGCAGGCTGCCGGAGGAGATGTTGATCATACTCTGCCCGATCATGGCGCAACCGCCCATGCCGCTGAAAAAACCGGAGCAGATGTTGGCCACACCCTGACCGATGGAGACCCGGTTGCCCTGGCCGCGCGTTTCGGTCATCTCATCAATCACTGTCATGGTCAGCAGTGATTCGATCAGGCCGATGGCGGCCAGAATTACCGCATAAGGCAGAATGATATAGAGACTCTCAAACGTCATCGGCATTTCGGGGATGTGGAAGGGCGGGAAACCGCCGGCAATGCTGGCGATATCACCCACCGCCTTGGTATCCATACCGCCAAACACCACAATCAGGGTGATGGTCACAACAGCCGCCAGACCGGCAGGCACGGCGCGGGTCAGCTTCGGCAGAAACTGCATGATCGCCATGGTCAGGATCACCAGCCCCAGCATAATCCAGAGCTGTTCGCCCTGCATCCAGACCAGCGCGCCGCTCTCACCCTCCACCTTGAACTGCGGCAACTGCGCCAGAAAGATCACAATGGCCAGCCCGTTCACAAAACCGAGCATCACGGTGTAGGGAACAATGCGGATGAACTTACCCAACTTCAGCAGACCAAAGCCCACCTGAAGGATTCCCATCAGAACAACCGTTGCAAACAGATACTCGACTCCATGTTGCGCCACCAGCGCCACTATCACTACCGCCAGCGCACCAGTGGCGCCGGAGATCATACCCGGGCGGCCACCGATCAGTGAGGTGATCAGGCCGACCACAAAGGCGGCATAGAGACCAGTCAGCGGATGCACGCCGGCCACGATGGCAAAGGCCACCGCCTCGGGCACCAGTGCAAAAGCCACAGTCAGCCCTGAGAGAACATCATCCTTCACGCCGACGGCGTGCTTATGGTAAAGCGCAAACATACATACTCCAGAAATGTGATTGATTTGAGGCGGCGCACCCTGTCCGATTATGGTTAATATTGCATTAATGTTCGATCACATAAGGAGATGCCGGTTTATCGGCATCCTGCCACCATCCGTAGCCCGCGTGCATACTCTGACTTTTTCAGAGTATGCCTAGGGAGATGCTGATTTATTGCCATCCTGGCAAAAATCAGAACGCGAAAGAAAAAACGTGGTTTTCCTTTCGCTTACAAATCAGGCGTTTACACGCCTGATTTGGCGAGCCGTCCATGGTTCGCACGGAAGCGCTGAATAAATCAGCGTTTCCCTAGCCAATCAGCTGGTATCCCTTGCACTTTACGGAACTGATTTCAGGGTTTGTGCAGTCCAGTCTGGCCAGTGTCAGTCTGCCACCCCAGACACAACCGGAATCAAGCCCCAGTACATGCGGCTGATTACTCTCCAGCCCTTTGGCAGCCCAGTGGCCATACACCACCCGGCACTGATCCCGCCATGCAAGTCTCTTGTGAGTAAACCAGGGTCGCTGCCTCGAAGAGTCGGGCCTGCCGGATGCTGTTGCCCAGTTGAAGCTGCCTGTCCGGGTGCAATAACGGGTGTATGTAAAAACGGCCAGGGCAAACGCAACACGGCCGGGCTTGCCTTTCAATGGTTCCGTAGCAGGAAAATCAGCTTCAGCAAGCTTGCGGCAAAACTTCACCCAGCCATCACCCCGCAACCTCTTTTCAATTTTCCTGGCTCTCCGCCTTGCCTTTTTAAGTGACCAGGAAGGGTGTAATCCCGCATGCACCATGCACCAGTTTAACTGTTCATCGTGATGCAGCAGCGGCCGATGTCTGAGCCATTCAATCAGTTCATGCCTGTCCGGTGCCTGCAGCACATCATCGAAAGTGTCTCGACTCGAGGAGCGTTTGGCACCAGCCACCTGCTTGAGCAGATGCAGGTCATGATTGCCCAGCACGCAGACGCACGCGTCACCAAGTGATTTCAGATAGCGAAGAACTTTCAGGGAATCAGGCCCGCGGTTGACCAGATCGCCGACACACCAGAGCTGATCTCTGGCAGGATCGAAGGCGACCTTTTTCAGCAACTTTTTTAAGGGCTTGTAGCACCCCTGAATATCACCGATTGCATAAACAGCCACGCTACAACCCGCTGAGAAAAAAAGATCTCATTTGCCTCACTCTCCTGATAACCGGATGGTTCAAACCGATGCTATTTGTAATGGCAGAGCAGCTCCAGCGATATGATGCATGCTCATACCTGAAAAGATAAGCGATCACCGGGCACCTGAAACATATCACAAAAATATCCTTTATCTACCTGAGGGTAGCAGCTACCCTCGCAGCTATGGATGGCGCAAATGCACGTTGAAGTTGAACAGGAGCTGATTCAATCCGGAGCTGTCTCAGCCCTTGATATTCAGTTCGCCAAAGAGGAGAGCCGGAAAAACCAGAGCTCTGCCCTGATCAATCTGCTGGCAAACCGCTCTGTCGAAGCCTCCTGCACAGTCACCAGGATACTGGCACAGCACTATAAAATTCCCCTGATCTCACTGAACAAGGTAACGCCGCCGCCGAAGCTGGTAAAGTTCTGTACGCCCAAACAGGCCAGAAAACTTTACTTCCTTCCGATATCCGAACAGGGAAACCAGATTGTGGTCGGTATGGTTGACCCGGTCGATCTTAACTTCGCCGATGAAATCAGGGCGATCTACCGGAAATCGGTTCAACCCGTATTTATCAGCAAGGATGATTTTGAACGAAACTTTTATCGCTTTTTCAGGCAGGGCGTCGAAAGGCCCGCAGAGGGTGAATCCCTGCTGGATACCCTGACACTGAAACAGGCGGCAATGGGTGCTGAACAGGCAGAAACGGCTGAGAAGAGTGTGGCGGCAAGAAAGTTTACCTCCCAGATCATTTCAAAGGCACTCAGTTCCGGTGCTTCCGCACTCTACATCGAACCGCAGCAGGAGGAGTCGCAGGTCAGTCTCCTGATTGATGGCGGCAGCTACGATCTCTGTAAACTCTCCATCTCCAATCACAGGGCAATTGTCACCGCTGTAATGGAGATGGCAAAGATGGATACCTCACACACCGGTGTGGACCAGCGTAGTCGACGCCGCATCAAATTCCGTGATCAGGAGTACACCCTTATTTACAGGGTCACACCTACCCCCAATGGGGAACGGGTTTCTGTCTACATCGTTGATTCACGGCTTGAGAATCTTACGCTCGAAGGACTCGGGCTGCAGAAATCATCGGCTGAACAGATCAAAGCGGTCTTAACAGAACCGGGAATCTTCCTGGTCACCGGCAGTGCCGGTATTGGAAAATCCACCACCCTCCAGGCTTTTGCCCGCTATGCTGCCACCCTGAATGCACGTATCTTCACCATTGAGGATATCGTCAGGCAGAAGATCAGCGGCATTCAACAGCTGCAGATCAAGCCCGGAGGCCCGTCCAAGTCCGCCATCCTGAATTCACTGCTCTCGCGCAAGGTGGACATTGTCATTATTGATGAGGCAGACGGGGAGGTTATTCCCGTTGCAGTGGAGGCGGCCAGCAGGGGCTGCCTGGTGCTTCTCTGCGTTTCCGCTCCCGGTATCAGGTCGGCGCTCTCCAGGCTGCTCTGCTCAGATATCTCCCGCTCCAGGCTTGCTTCATCGTTAAAGCTGATCTACAACCAGCGAATCATCCGTAAGCTCTGCCCGGCATGCAAAACGACAGCAACACTGCATCCGGCCACCATTGCCCAGTGGAAAATCCCAAAATCACTTTCACTCCACAGCAGCAAGGGGTGCGATGCATGCCGTCACACAGGCTATCAGGGCACCATGCTGCTGGCCGAACTGCTTCCATTTAACAAGAAGCTTGAAGCACTGGTCAACCAGGGGGCATCAGGCCCTGAGATTGTTGAAGAGGCACGCTATCAGGGGATGCTGACCCTTTTTGAGCAGGGTGTTAACCGGGCTATTGACGGTGTCACATCACTGGAAGAGGTACTTGCCACGCTGCCTTGCGATGAACCCTTCGAAATCAAGAACAGAATGAAGCTCGGGCGTATCATGCCGATGCAGAGAGCGGCTTTTACCCCGGCGACTCAACCGACTAAAAGCGATGGAGCATCAAAAATTGAAGCCTCCTCCATCCCACTCTTGTCAGAGGAAGCGATTATACCCTCTGTTGAAGAGAGCAACATCCCGTTTTCGTCAGAGGAGGAGGAGGCTGAATTTTCTGCTGAAGAGAGTCACATTCCGCTCTCATTGGAAAAAAACAGCAGGCGTGATGCAAAAGGAGGAACTGCTGAAGAAAACGAGTACAGTTCCATCACACTCTACGACATTGCCATGCCAGCGGCGGAGAAGCCCGCGACTGAGAAACCCGCGATTATTAAAAAAGAGGAGCATCCAACCCCTCTACCTCCCGCAGCCGGACAGGGAAAAGAGAAAACAAAATCATCTATCCTGCTGGTAGATGATTCGCCGGTTACACTTGAGTTTACCCGCCATATTCTCGAAGTCTCAGGGCATTTCAGGGTTGATACGGCGAGCTCAGCCAGCGAAGCGCTGGAGATGCTTCAGCAAAAGCAGTATTACCTCGTTATTACCGACCAGGAGATGCCCGGGCAGACAGGACAGGAGTTTATCACATCCATTCGACAGCACCACTCCCTCAACTGTGTTGGAACCATCCTGTTGACCGGTAATCTCAACGAGATGCTGGCTCTGGGAGGAGGCGCTGATGGCTATATCAGCAAACCGACTGATCCGGAGCTTCTGGTGGCAAGAGCGAAATCAATATCCGACATATACAGGCGGCTGTCAGGTGTTATGCCACTGCCTGCAACAGCAGCACCGAGAAGGATTCCTGACAGGACCGGAAAGGTAGAGTTTACGGATGAGGATATGGCCAAAATCTCAAGCTTTGAGCTGGATGCAACAAGAAACGGTGTCCTGCCACGACGGCAGGCAGAGCCGGCCAAAACGAACGACTTCAAAAAAAGTGAGGAGGAATCGGAGTTCGACAGCCTCTTTAAGTAGCCTTGTCGGAACCGTTTTTATTACGCTCTTCTCCTGACTCTACGGCTACCGGCTCGCCGGTTCCGGCTTCATTCACAGCCTCATCTTTGACCGGAGCCTGATCCCCTGAATGCCTGTTCCCGGCAACAGTGGATTGAGAAAAGGTGTAGAGAGCATTCTGGCCTTTAACGCTATAGTTAACCAGTCGTTCGATATTCTTGGAGAGCTCAATGACATTGAGCATGTGCCTGACCGAAAGCTTCCCGGCCGTACCAGCCCTGAGTAACTGCGCCTTCACCAGTTCATAGCTACGCTCCAGGCCGTCCAGAGTTGCGGCCTCGCGGACCAGCGTCTCCTCGACCTGGATAGGTTCACGCAGCGTCTCCAGCACTGAAATAGCAAGGCGCCGATTCTCGGCAAGCACTTCATCCACCTGTTCAGAGATTGAGGTGACCCTGTTACTCTGTTTTTTATCGATCTCCGCTGCGAGATCGCCGACATCTGAAAAATAACGGGTGGCAGCCAGTGTAAGCGGCAGTGCTTCAGCCACCTCACCGGGAAGATCCGTACGCCTGAGCTTGGCAGTAAAATCACCCACGGCATCGATGAGTCTGTCCATAACAAAGCGGTCGGCAGCAATACGCGGACTCAGACTGGCTTCGGTATTGATTGCATCCTCTGCCATACGGATGGAGATTGTCTGAATTCGCTTTAACTCCTTGGTCAGTGCTTCCTGCGCCAGCAACGGCGTATCAATCAGCGTGCTGTCCAGATATTTAGGCCGTGCTTCATCCTCTTCAGCCGCCCTGAACTGCCGCTTGAGAAAAGCGACCAGCCTGTCGGTAAAGGGCCATAGCAGCATGATACCAAGCAGATTGAACAGGGTATGAAAAAGTGCCAGAAAAGTAGCCGGGCCTCCCGTTATGCCACTGCTCTGCCGGAACCATTCGATAGCCATAAGGATTAACGGCAGAATCAGCAGCGCAATTAATCCGGTAGCCGCATTAAAAATCACATGTCCGGCCGCAACACGTTTGGCATTGGGAGTGGCTCCGATAGCCGCAAGCGCTGCTGTGGATGTGGTCCCAACATTGGCTCCGATCACCATACAGGCGGCAGCGGAGAGCTCCATCACTCCTCCGGCGGCAGCAGTCAGGGTGATGGCAATTGCAGCACTGGAAGACTGCATGATCAATGTCATCAGAAAGCCAACACCAACAAATACAATCAGGCCGCCTATGCCTCTCTGCTGCAAGGCATCAAGAACAATCAGATTTTCGAGACCCGAAAAGCCTGATTTCAGCAGATCGACGCCGAGGAAGAAGAGTCCGAAACCGGCCAGAGCCTTGCCGATGGCCGGATAACGTCCATGTCTGGCGAACAGGGTCATCAGCATGCCAACACCAATGGCAGGCAGTGCAAATGTCTTGATATGAAAACCGAAACCGATGATTGCCACCAGCCAGCCTGTCATCGTGGTTCCGAGGTTGCTGCCATAGGCAACCCGGATCGCCTGTTTCAGCGTCAGGAGCCCTGCATTGACGAAACCGATGGTCGCAACGGTTACCGCACTGGAAGATTGAACAAGCGAGGTAATCAGGGCACCGGAGAGGATTCCGCGCAGCGGCGTTCTGGTGGAACTTTTCAGAACCGTACGCAGTGAATTGCCGGCCGACTGCTTCATGCCATCGGTCATCATCTGCATGCCAAGCAGAAAAAGTCCAATACCTCCGGCAAGGCCGGTAAAAATCTGCCAGGTCAATTCACTCTCCTCTAAGACTTTAGGGAACCTCTGAATAACCACATCCGTGTGGTTATTCAGTACGCAAAGACAAAAACGCGGTTTTGCCTTTGCTTACAAATCAGTCATTTACGCTCCTGATTTGGCAGGCCATCCATGGCCTGCACGGATACTCCGAGTTCTTCAGAGCATCCTTAGGACTGAACAGGGGCCAGCGAGGGCCCACTCCCCAGTGTAGGTTCCACCCATGCAGTAAGCAATTCAGATGACCGATAAATTATACCTCTCCAACAGCCACCCTTGCATCATGCTCCCTTCTGCCATAGAAGCCTGCATGGCTATCAAATCCACTATCTTTAAAGCCGAGCTCCGGATCGCTGACATGGACAGGCACTATTATCAGGATCATATCCTCACTCTGGCACGTCACCCGTCCGAGAATGATGAACGCATGATGCTGCGCCTGCTGGCCTTTGCCCTGAATGCAAGTGATGCCATGAGCTTTACCAAAGGGCTAAGCACGGAAGATGAGCCTGAACTGTGGCAGAAAAGTATGAGTGATGAAATTGAAGTCTGGATAGATCTCGGCCAGCCGAATGAGAAACGCATACGCAAAGCCTGCGGGCGGGCAAAAAAAGTGTTTATCTACACCTACAACTATCGCAGTGCCATGCCATGGTGGGAGCAGATCCGAAACAGGCTAACCCGCTTTGATAACCTGTCGGTTATTGCAATTCCCGATGAAGCACTCCAGGCCATGGGCAGCATGGCCCGGCGAACCATGCAGCTGCAATACACGATTCAGGATGGAGAGGTCCTGCTGAGTAACGGAGCCGAGTCCGTCACCATTGAGCCTGAGGAGTTTTCCGCCGTCTGAACAGAGCCCCCGCTACACCCCGTCTGTTGAATTCAATGCTGTCAGAAGCGCAGGAATAAATCCGGAAAGTTCCGCAGACATAATGGCAAAATCCGCATCGAACTGTGTCAACTCATCACCGCCGGTATCGGCCCCCTCTATCAGTTCATCACTGTAACGGATACGGTGGATAGAGAGATCATCATGCAGCACAAAAGAGAGCTTCTCCTGCCAGTTCATGCCCATGCGGTGAACACGTTTACCCGATGACAGATGGGCACGAATCTCGCTGGATGCCAGATCCACATGCTTACAGCGGATCACACTGGTGAATTCTCCGGCCGCACGCATCTCCACATCATCCTCCACATCAAAACCTTGCGGCAGGTTCGTATCGCTGAGCAGCCAGTGAGTCATTGCTGACTCCGGCGAAATATTGGTCTGTGGCAGCACAACGTTCAAAGTGCCCAATGTTTTTCTCAGCAACATGATCAATGCCTCGGCCTTTTTAGCTGAAGCAGCATTAACAATTAACCATGAGTTTTTTGTGTCGATATAAGCGTAAGTATGGCTCGCCTTCACCAGGGCGCGAGGCAGCAGCTCCTGCATCAGCTGATCCCTGATATCAGCACGCTCCTTGCGCCCGACAGGTCGCCCCGCCTGCTGCTCAATCTCAAAAGCCTTCTCCTCCACCCGCTCACGAACAAGTGATGCCGGAAGCACCTTATCCTCACGCCGCAGGCAGATCATCAGCCTGCCATCGGTCTCATGCACCAGCATCCGGCCATCCAGGCCCAGCGGCTTCGCCCACCCCTCACAGGCCAGCTCCATCTGCCCGCAATTTCTGGCTTTTCCGGACTCCAGTGCCTCATTGAGCTTCTGGCCTGTCATCAGAAACGGCTCTTCAAAGCGATAAAAGTGAATATTTCTAAACCACATGGTATTATCTATCCTGAGTGAGAAGGTATGAGCCGGAACCGGCCCGGGCAGCAATGTATCAATTCACCGCCGCATCACAACTGATCTTTTTTCAGGTTAATGTTTCTTTGCCGCCCGGACATCGACCAAGCGGATGCCGTCATTCTCAAGCGTGATGAGCTTGCGTTTATAAAGCGAGCCAATCGCCTTCTTGAACATCCCCTTACTGATGCCGAACATCGCATCAATCACCTCAGGCGGACTCCTGTCCGTCACGCCGGCAAAACCGCCCTCGGCTTTTAACACCTTCAGCACCGCCTTTATACCATCATCAATCTTCTGATGCCCTTTCAGGTGCAGCGTCACATCGATTTTGCCGTCATCACGGATACTCCTGATAAAGCCTCTGATCTTCTCACCGCGTTTGAGCGGACGCACCACCTCGTGATTATGCAGCAGGCCTAAATGGGAGTTATTGATAATCACCTGATAGCCAAGATCAGTTTTATTGGAGACAAAAAGATCAACCTCTTCATTTGGCTCGAAATCATCTTCCGATTCGTGGTAGAGCATATCATCCAGCCTGGCCGAGGCGGTGATGCGATCCGACGCCGTATCGAGATAGACGCCGACCACATAGCGTTTGCCCTCATCCATTCTGTGAATCTGCTCGGAAAACGGAACCAGCAGATCTTTCGGTAGCCCCCAGTCGAGGAATGCCCCTGCACGGGAGAGCGATACCACCTTCAGGCAGGCGAACTCACCGACCATCACATAGGGTTTTTCGGTAGTGGCGATGATGCGATCTTCCGAATCGCGGTAGATAAACACCTCGATTTCATCACCGACATTGCAATCTTCGGGTACGTAACGAACGGGCAGAAGAATTTCACCCTGTAAGCCGCCATCAAGGTAGAGTCCGAAATCGACCTCTTTGACCACCTTCAGCCTGTTCATTTTGCCAATTTCAACCATCTCTTTTCACTCCGAAGAACCTCACAGGCAGCCGACCCTGCACCTGTCACACGGAGCTTTATACAGTTTTATTCATCCAGCCTGAAGGTGGAACAGCCGATGCCCGCAGGCGTGACAGCTGGTCAGGGAATGTAACGACCGGTCAAAAACTACATCAGCACCTGCAGGCTGAATATGAAAGGGTTGCTCCGATCTCCGAAACTGAGTGTATGTTTTCCCACCGTTAAGGGAGCCGTCGCATCCGCCTTGCCATAGCCGACGCGCTCCTCATCCAGCTCACAGTAGTCTCCATGCTGTGCCACCCGTAACTGCAACCCGCCGGCTTCCGAAGTTTCAATAATAATGTGCTCCTCACGAACAAGCTTGCTACACCCGGCCAGCTTTACATCGATGCGTTTGGGTTCACGAAACAGGTCGGTCACACTTTGCGGGGGACGAATGGCGCCAAAAACCCATGGCAGGCGACTCACCATGCGCGGCTGGTTGCACAATGCCTGCCGGGCAGGGGCATTTAATCCTTCAAGTTTGGCGTAAGAGACGAACGTATCATCAAGGTCGTAAGGATCATCTTCTATCAGAGCAGTTCGTAACCGGGAGAAGAGAGCTGCCAGCAGGGGTGTCAGGCGGCTTCCCGGCCCGTTGACCAGCCGGATCAGGGCGCCCCGGTCAATCACTTCGACTTCGCCATCTGTCAGTGCTGTGACTGTGGCAGTCCGCTGATGGGAAAGCCCTGCAAGGCCGAGCTCTCCGACAATTTCGCCCGCCTGAAGGGTGAACACCTCGATCTCACCATTATGTTTTTTAAGGTGCACCTCTACCCAGCCTGATTTGATCAGATAGGCAACACTGTCGCTGTCTCCCCTGCCGATCAGGGTATCGCCTTCCTTGAATCTCATAATATTTGCCATATCACCCCTCACAGACCTGCATCACGCAGGAAAAGAATGCACTTTCAACTGCCGACATCCTCCACGCTGTGTTGAATATCACACTGTTACATCAGAGCTGCCATATTCTGCCACTGATTTCCCGGGTTCCGGTTACGAAGCGTTAATGAAACCAGCTGCCCTGCCTGCGCAGCCGGCGGCCGTCGAAGCATCATGCCCTGCCCGTCTGCCAGTCAGCAAGAAACAGAAGAATCGACTGCAGTGCCTCACTTTTACTCATCTCACCGCGCGGCAGGGTGAAGTCGGCGCACTGCTCATAGAGCGGATAACGAATCTCCGCCAGCTTCTGCAGCTTTTTCAGTGTTTCACCGGCAGCAATCAGGGGCCGGTTACTGTCGCCATCGATACGCCTTGCCAGCAGTTCAGGAGAAGCCTTCAACCAGATTACCGGCGGATGAAGCTTTAGCAGCGCTCTGTTCTCTTCGCGCAAAACCGTACCACCGCCCGTGGCAATCACTGCCGGCTTTCCGATCACCTCCCGCAGCGCTTCGCTCTCGATGTCACGAAAGCCTTCCTCGCCCTGTTCGGCAAAGATCTCAGGAATGCTTCGCCCTGCCTTGTTAACGATATAATCGTCCAGATCGATCAGGAGAGTCCCGAAATGTTCCGCCAGTTCTCTGCCGATGCTGCTTTTTCCTGAACCCATCAATCCGATGAGAACCGGAGCAACCTGATCACGGTTTTTTTTAGCCATAATTATAATCTCTTTCACCAACGCCAGGCTTAGTCAGTCGATGCATCACCCTCACTAAAACCGGAAGATAAATCAATTACGCCTCACCCCCCTCTGCGACTGCAGGAGCAATTAACCACTGCAGGAGCAATTAACCACTGCAGATTAAGCGGTTATGCGAATACATAAAAAGGATCTGGAAAAAAGGTCAAAAATCGTGCCAATCCGCCCCTGCGATGAATTTTATCCACCGCGCCATGTTGCCATGCCTGTAATATCACCTTGCTAATCACCGTTAGATTACTACAAGAGGATATGTATGTTAACCGACTGTTTTTAAAAGGAATATCAGTATGCCTAATATTTAGGCGTTTGGAGTGCATGGCAGATACCGTATTGAAAGCAGGCATTCCGGCCCAGGTTATCAACAGGCTCATCCACAGGCATTGTGGATAGCAGCAAAACTCCTTGTGACACAATGGTTTAGAACAATTCAGCCTGCAACATCAGTTGATTGCCAGGGTAAACTCTCTTACCCACGGCCCTCCTGAATGGCACTCAGAAACGCCTCACCGAACCGCTCCAGCTTCACCTGCCCCACCCCGTTAACCTCAAGCATCTGCTCAGAAGTCTCCGGTTTAAGCTGAGCCATATGCATCAGTGTGGCGTCACCGAATACAATGTAAGGCGGCACATTCAACTTATCGGCAATCCTCTTTCGCAGCTCACGCAATGCATCAAACAGCGCCTCATCATGCGGCGACTCCATCCGCTGTTTTTTGCTCTTTTTCACTTTCGCACGAATCCGGGGCATGGCCAGCTGAAGTTCTATCTCTCCACGCAACAGCGGCCTTGCAGAGGCTGCAAGCTTCAGCACGGAGTAGTTCGCAACATCCTGAAACAGATAACCCCGGTGAATCAGCTGCCGGAAGATGGCCGACCACTCCTCCACGCTCCGCTCTGCTCCAATGCCATAGGTTGACAGCTGATCATGCCGCCGCGCACGAATACGTTCATTGCCAGCACCACGCAGCACATCGATCACATACTTCATACCAAAGCCCTGATCCAGACGGTAGACACAGGAGAGCGCCTTCCGGGCATCCTCTCCGGCATCAAAACTCTCCGGCGGACCAAGGCAGATATCACAGTTGCCACATGCTTCTTGCATCATTTCGCCAAAATAGTTGAGCAACACCCTTCGACGGCAGGTGATCGCCTCGGAAAAGCTGATCATCGCATTAAGTTTATGTATCTCGATTCTTTTCTGCTTCTCGTTCCCGCTCTGTTCGATCATCCGGCGTGCCGCCACCATATCCTGAGCACCCGAAAGCAGAAGTGCCTCGGAGGCAAGGCCATCGCGCCCGGCGCGCCCGGTCTCCTGATAATAGCCTTCGATATTTTTGGGCAGGTCGTAGTGCACCACAAAACGGACATTGGGTTTGTCGATCCCCATGCCGAAAGCAACCGTCGCCACCACCACATGCACCTCATCCCTGAGAAACTGATCCTGCACACGCACCCGCTCAGCCGCAGGAAGCCCTGCGTGGTATGCAGATGCCTTAACTCCGTGCAGTTTCAGCTTTTCCGCCACCTGCTCCACCCGCTTGCGACTGAGCGCATAGACAATGCCCGACTCGCTTTTGTACTTCTCCATAAACGTGGTCAGCTGTTTGAGCGGCTGATGTTTCTCCAGCACCGAGTAACGGATATTGGGCCGGTCAAAACTGGCAATATGGTGGCGGGCCTGCTGCAGCCCCAGCACCTGAACAATATCCCTGCGTGTCTGGGCATCCGCCGTGGCCGTCAATGCAATCAGGGGAATCCTGGGAAAATGGGCGCGAAGCCCGCCTAATCGCTGGTATTCCGGTCTGAAATCGTGCCCCCACTGGGAAACACAGTGCGCCTCATCAATGGCAAAAAGAGTGATATCAATCCCTGCCAGCCGCTGCAGAAACTCCTCGCTCATCAATCGTTCCGGCGCGATATAGAGCAGATCAATTTCATCAGAGTGGAGCTTCGCCAGCACCTGTCGCGCCGCCTGTGAACCCAGCGATGAGTTATAAAACTCCGCCGATACCCCATTGGCTTTCAGCGCATCCACCTGATCCTTCATCAGAGAGATCAATGGTGAGACCACAATCGCTACACCGGGCCGGACCAGGGCGGGAATCTGGTAACAGAGCGATTTTCCTCCACCCGTCGGCATCAGCACAAAGCTGTCACGACCGGCGATGAGGTCTGCAATAATCTCCTGCTGGTTGGGGAGAAATGAGTCATAA
Source organism: Mariprofundaceae bacterium (assembly GCA_032251395.1). Lineage (GTDB taxonomy): Bacteria > Pseudomonadota > Zetaproteobacteria > Mariprofundales > Mariprofundaceae > WSZY01. The sequence goes on along the minus strand of JAVVEJ010000008.1, from coordinate 44,839 downwards.
CCAAAGGTTTCCCGAAGGATAGTGAGAGCTGAATGGATGGGAAACTCCTGTTTCTAAGGAAACTCTGAGTTTTTTCAGAGTATCCCTAACGCTTCATCGGGATATCATAAGAAAACCGGCGCCCGGTTTAAAGAATACGTTTATAAGGTCAGGTTTTTTTAATATCCCTGTCTGCCACGGCATATTTTTTATGATGTTCGTCACAGCCGATGCCGTGGAGGGTATTTTAGCGTCAGCTCCTGTTCAAGGAGTATAATATGTCCGAAAACTCTTTTACATCGAATTTAACCATGATGGACCGGGATTCAGCATTACAGTGGTATTTCAACCATCTGAACACCACGCCTCTTATCCAGGCATGGGAACAGGGCAGAGTATTCTCACAACATGAGTGGCATACCCTTCTGGTGCTGAATCTGACCATTCTTGTACTGCTCTGCCTTGTTCATCTGTTGATCAGGGTACACCGGAAATCAGCCTTTGGTGCATGGATTCAGAACAGACGCTCCCAGATAACCAGCAGAGCAGTAAAAGAGAGCCAGACAGGCCTTGAGGCGAAGGTTATGAACTCCGCCTGCCTGCGCCAGGCATATAATCTTCACCGTTTTGCCATGTATGATCATGCCCTGAACAAATACAGGCAGGCCTTCCAATCCTCCCCGTATGATCTCAATACATATCTGGTAGGCATTAAAATCATCTCTGAAATGGAAGAGCCGAACATGCAGTTTGTCCGGTTTCTTCAGGCCGGAATTTCCAACCTGCGCGAAGAGCACCCTGCGATCTGGAAGGAGGTGGCCAAATATGGCCGGGAAAAGGCGCCGGAGCTGGATCAGTGGCATATCACGGCATAGAGATCGGGAAAATCAATCGGGTCTGACCCACTGCTGTCCCACTTATCCATTTACGTCATGCCGGACTTCGACTGCATGGCGGAGATTGCTCCATACAATCTTCCGCATTTTCCACATCCATGTGGGTCAGACGCAGGAGGTAGAGCAACGCATGGAGCTGTTGCCGAGATCCGGCATCCATTCAGATGTTGCAAAGACTGGATTGATTCGGTGCTCTGCACCTCACCCTGCGGGCGGCTTGCAGCCGTCCAAACGGTTAATCCTTTTTGTCCCGCTTTCGCGGGAATGACGGAGAAAGCCACCGTGCAATTGATGTCTGCCTCGCTTGTTTTTGACACTACTCGTTGTGGCGTAAGGCTTGCATGGCATGGTTAGAGAATTAGCTGGGACAGCAGTGGGTCTGACCCCATCGGTTACCATTGATTGTGAAATTTCTTCTTGCCTGTGTAATAATTCCACCGGACAACGACAAATCTGAGCGGACGCTTCGTCAGCCATATAAGCTGACAGGATGGTCATGGCACTGTTCAGGCATCTGTTATTTGATCCGACAGGAGTATAGAAGGTCTGTACTATGGCGATATACAAAGCATTGGGATTTCTGTTCCTTGGACTGGGCTTCATCGGCATCTTTCTGCCGCTGCTCCCGACCACGCCGTTTGTGCTTCTGGCTGCCGGATGCTTCGCCAAATCTTCGGAAGGCTTGTCCCGCTGGCTGCTTAACAACCGGACCTTCGGCCCCATGATCCGCAACTGGGAAGAGCACAAGTGCATCTCCTGCAACTCAAGACGTGTCGCCGTGCTCTCTCTGATTGTATTCGGCGGCTATTCCGTGGTTTTCGTACTCGCCGACCCATATATGATCACATTCGGCGTAGCTCTGATTCTTTTCACACTGCTCTATCTCTACCGGCAGAATGTGTGTGAACAGAAAAGTCAAAAAGAGATTTAATCCACTGCTGTCCCACTTATGTAATGTCCGTCATGCCGGGCCCCGACCCGGCATCCACTCAAGCGTTGCAAAAACTGGATTGATTCGGTGCTCTGCACCTCACCCTACGGGCGGCTTGTAGCCGTCCAAATCTACTGTCCTGTAGATTTGTGATTCGGTGCTCTGCACCTCACCCTACGGGCGGCTTGTAGCCGTCCAAATCTACTGTCCTGTAGATTTGTGATTCGGTGCCCTACACCTCACCCTGCACCCCAGGGCACCCTCTCTGCCGCAAGCGGCATTCACCTTGGCTCGATTCACCTTGGCGGCATTCACCTTGCGGGCGGCCCACTCTGAGCAACAGCCGTCCACAGTTGCACAGGAGAGTGCAACTGCACGTGTAACGTCCAAAGGGTGGTGTACACGGATGTACACCATGAAACGGTTGAGCCTTTTTGTCCCGCCTTCGCGGGAATGACGGATAGGGTCCGAGTAGAGTTCATGTCTCAACGAAGCCAAACATAACGGAACTAATTGTTTTACAATGCCAGCAGGGTGCTCGGCACACATTATCTGGGACAGCAGTGGATTTAAATCAGCATTCTCCTTAAAGCTCCCACCTGTTCCGGCTGAGTGCGAAAAGAAGCTCACGTTTGCTTTTTTCATCCATGCTTCGCATTGCAGCAAGATAGACCGCTTCGTTTTCAGAAAACTCTTCGGTGAGCATGACCGCTTCACTCCGGGCTTCTGCTCCCAGGCTATTGAAAAGTGAAAGTGCATCCGAATTCAGATTCTCAGGATTCATAGTCTGTGAATATCCATTACTCTCCTGAACGAATCAAGCTACACTGGCAGTAGCGGAGAAGGTTCATGCACAAAGAAGCGAAATTCTGGGACAATATTGCAGAAAAGTATTCCCGACAGCCGATTGCCGATGAGGCGGCATACCGGAAAAAGCTTGAGATCACGCAAGGCTACTTTACCCCGGAGACGGAACTGCTGGAGCTTGGCTGCGGCACAGGCTCCACTGCCATCATCCACGCACCTTTCGTGAAGCACATCCGCGCCGTTGATGTCTCCCCGAACATGATCGGGATCGCTCAGGGCAAAGCGGCTGCGGAAGGCCTCGGGAATATCACCTTTGAAGTCGCTACCTGTGACGAACTCGATGTGCCCGATGCAAGCCTTGATGTGGTGATGGGGATGAGCATTCTGCATCTGCTGGAGGACAAAGAGGCGATGATTGCCAGGGTCTGCCGCATGCTAAAACCGGGTGGTGTGTTTATCAGCAGCACGGCATGTCTTACCGGAATGATGAGGTTGCTGAAGCCTCTCATTGCGATTGGCGCCCTCCTGGGAAAGGCACCCCAAACCGTGAAGTGCTTCAGCGCCAAAGAGCTGGAGAAATCCCTGACCGGTGCAGGCTTCGAAATTGACTACCAGTGGCAACCGAACAAAAGCGCAGCTCTGTTTATCGTGGCAAAGAAACCCGGATAAAACCGGCTGGATCAATCGAGCCTGACTAACCCTGTTGATTCGTAACCATGGCTACTCATCATCCGTTTGATCAGAAACAGATGCTGACTCGGTCAGGTGTTTTGGAAGCTCTTTCCTGGTCTTCCCTGCAAGCTTTCCAAGCGTATCAATCTGACCGATCACATTGCCGGGGCCGGTCTTGATCCGGTTCAGTGATGTGTCGTAGGCACTCTTGGCCTGATCCAGACGGGTGCCGATCTCTTCGAAGGATTCGACGAAGGTCGCCATCTTGTCGTGCAGCTTCCCTGCCCTGTCGATCAGCTTGACCATGTTTTCGCTCTGCTTCTCTGCTCTCCAGAGTTGCTCGACAAGCTTTAAAGTCGCATAGAGGGTTGAAGGCGTTACAACGGCCACCCCCTTTTCAAAAGCGGCTTCAAAGACGCCCTGATCGGCTTCAATGGCCATCATGTAGGCACCTTCGATCGGCATAAACATCAATACGTAGTCAGGTGAGTTGATTCCGGGAAGATGGGCATAATGTTTGTCGGCCAGCCCCTTGATGTGGCTCTTCATGCTGCCGACAAGGGCTTTGGTGTGCCTGTTCCGTTCACCAGCATCGGTTGTAGAAATCGCCCTCTCATAATCGGTCAGCGAGACTTTTGAATCGATAATGATGTGCTTCTCACCGGGCATACGCACAATCACATCAGGGCGCAGACGCTTGTTCACATCAATCGTGGTGGAGTCCTCACGCAAAAACTCGTGGCCTTCGCGCAGACCGGAGGTTTCAAGGATGCGTTCGAGAATCATCTCGCCCCAGTTACCCTGCGCCTTGCTCTCCCCCTTCAATGCCTGGGTCAGACCATGGGCATCCTCGCTCATCTGGCGGTTCAGCTTCTCCAGCTGGGCCAGGTGCTCTTTCAGTGATGCGCGATCTCTGGAGTCGGTAAGGTGAACATCATCAACCCGCTTGCGGAACTCGCTGAGCTGTTCGCGCATCGGCTTGAGCACTTCATCAATACTGTTGCGGTTCTGCTCGGAGAAGGCCTTGCCCCGCTCCTCGAATATCTGGCTGGCAAGCAGCTTGAACTCGGTACCGAGTTTCTCCTTCGCATCTTCAAGCAGCATCAGTTTTTCGGCAGCGGCCTTGCGCTCCTCGTGCATGCGCGTTTCAAGCTCTCTGACGGTGGATTTATGGTCGGAGAGCTCCCGATTCAGGGCATTAACAGCATCCTCTTTCACCGCCAGCTTCTGTTCAATGTCGGCAAGCTGCTTTTCAGTATAGTGAACCTGTTCTGCAAGCTTTGTATTGGACATCATCTGGCTGGTGATATCCTGCTTCTGGGTATCAATCACCCCTTCCTGCTCCTCGATCTGCTCTTCGAGCCCAGCAATTTGTCTATTATGATTGTACCAGGTAAGCAACCAGCCGATCAGGAACAGCAGAGCAAACAGCAGCAGCCCGATGGCTACAGGTTCGTTCAGCACTCCCCAGTTAATCAACCCTTCCCCCTCAAGAAGATCACCCTTTCAGAAGCCCTGAAACAGACGCCAGCGCCTCTTTCAGCTTATCAGGCTCACTGCCACCGGCCATCGCCATATCAGGCTTACCACCGCCCTTGCCGCCGCAGAGTATTGCCACTTCGCGTACAATATTGCCTGCATGGTATCTGCCAACAAGATCACTGGTGACACCGGCAATCAACTGCACCTTGGGCCCGTTCTTCATGCCGAAGACAATCACCCCCGATTTCAGCTTCCCTTTCGCCTTGTCCATGAAGTCGCGGAGGTCTTCAATGCCGGAAACTTCAGCCGTGAGCAGTTTGATACCACCGTCATCAACAGCCGTGCCGATCAGATCGTCGAGTATGCCGGTGGACTGCTTGCCTTTCAGGCTGGTCAACTCCCTCTCGGCCTCCTTCAGCTTTGACTGCAGCGTGGCAACCGCATCGGATGCCTCGAAAGGACGGGCCTTCACCTGCCCTGCCACTTCATTCAGCTGCTCCACATCGGCAATAAAGCTCCTGTAGGCCGCTTCACCGGTTATTGCCTCGATCCGGCGTACACCGGCTGCAATACCGGCCTCGGAAATGATGCGGAACGGGCCGATATCGCCGGTTCTGGAAACATGCGTGCCGCCACACAGTTCTGTAGAGAAGCCAGCGGAAACGACACGTACCTCATCGCCATACTTCTCGCCGAAAAGCGCCATCGCACCGGAGGCAATCGCCTCATCCTGGGTCATCAGGCTGGTATCGACGGCATCATTCGCCCAGATAGCTGCATTCACACGCGCTTCAATCTCGGCCTTCTCTGCAGCCGTAACCGGCTGATGGTGTGAAAAATCAAACCGCAGACGCTCAGGGGTCACCAGTGAACCTGCCTGCTTCACATGTTCACCCAAAACATCACGCAACACCGCGTGCATCAGATGGGTCGCGGTATGGTTGCGGCGGATCGCATCGCGGCGGGCTCCCTGAACTTCAAAATGAGCCGTGCCACCGCTCGTGATCGAGCCACTAGTTACCTTGCCGATATGAACAACAAGATCGGAGAGCAGTTTTTTCGTATCGGTAACGGTGAACAGGGCGTCGCCTGCTGCGATTGTGCCGCAATCGCCCACCTGGCCACCGGACTCACCATAAAACGGTGTCTGATTGGCAATCAGCCATCCTTCATCACCTTCGGACAGGGTGGCAACAGCCTCACCATCCCGGATCAAACCGGTAATCACACCTTCAGCGATCAGGGTTGAATAACCAAGAAATTCGGTGGGGCCATGTTTTTCACGCAACTCAAACAGTGCTTTGGGAACAGCGGACTCGCCGGAGCCGCCCCATGCCGCACGGGCACGCTGGCGCTGCTCCTCCATGCAGACTTCAAAGCCTTCCATATCAAGGCCGACATTACGGTTTCTGAGGATATCGGCTGTCAGATCGGTTGGAAATCCGAAGGTGTCGTAGAGAGTGAACAGGGTTTTGCCCGGGATCGTGCCGCCCTCACCCGCGTCATCAACAGCCTGCTCGACCAGCTTCAGACCCTTGTCGAGCGTCCTGATAAAACGCTCCTCTTCAATGCGGATCACCTGCTCGATGTTCGACTGCGCCTCAACCAGCTCGGCAAAGTGGTTGCCCATCTCGCGTACCAGTGCATCGACCAGTCTGTAGATAAAGGCATCGTTCATGCCCAGCAGTCGGCCATGCCGGCAGGCACGGCGAAGAATACGGCGCAGCACGAAGCCGCGACCCTCATTCGACGGCAATACGCCATCGGCCATCAGGAAAGAGACCGAACGCAGATGATCGGCCAGCACCCTCAGAGAGACATCCTGCTCACTGTTCTCACCCAACGTTACACCGGTAATATCACAGGCTGCAGCAATCAGGTTTTTGAACAGATCAATGCTGTAGTTATCGTGCGTTCCCTGCATGACAGCTGCCATGCGCTCAAGCCCCATACCGGTATCGACCGACGGCTTCGGCAGCGGGTTCAGCGTGCCTTCCTCATCACGGTCATACTGCATGAACACCAGATTCCAGATCTCGACATAGCGGTCGCCATCCTCTTCCGGTGTACCCGGAGGGCCTCCGGGGATATGTTCGCCATGATCGTAGAAGATTTCGGAACAGGGGCCGCAAGGGCCGGTGTCGCCCATTGACCAGAAGTTGTCTCTGGCACCGATGCGGGCAATTCGATCAGCGGGAACACCCACCTCTTTCACCCAGATATCATAGGCCTCGTCATCCTCTTCAAAGACGGTGACGAACAGGCGTGCCGGATCGAGCTTCATCTCAACGGTGAGAAACTCCCACGCGTAAGCGATTGCCTCCTGCTTGAAATAGTCGCCGAAAGAGAAGTTGCCCAGCATCTCAAAGAAGGTGTGGTGACGGGCGGTGTGGCCGACATTCTCCAGGTCGTTGTGCTTGCCGCCTGCACGGACACACTTCTGACTGCTGGCAGCAGTGGTATAGGAACGGGTCTCGTTACCAAGGAAGACGTGCTTGAACGGAACCATCCCCGCATTGGTGAACATCAGAGTCGGGTCACCGTGTGGCACCAGTGAACTGGAGGCGACCACTTCATGCCCCTTGCCTGCAAAGTAATCGAGAAACTTTTTACGTATCTCCGATGTCTTCATTATTACTCCAAACCAATAACATTCAATCAACGCCCCACACACAGGGATGTGTGTGCAAATTATGGGTTGATCCCAGACCATAATTTGTAAGGGTAGTGAAAATAACGCTTTTCGCTACCCGTCCAAGTAAAAGGGCAGGATGCCCTTCTTACGTATCAATCATTCAGCGCAGCGAGAATCGTAGC
>JAVVEJ010000008.1:0-37155 GCA_032251395.1 Mariprofundaceae bacterium | reverse complement strand
TAGCCGTGATTCCGCAAAAAACGGGCATGACGCTGCCATACCCGCTCACTATTCCGGCGTAACCCTCCCGGATCACGACTATGTAACAGCTCTCTGCATGCTTTATCCGCATCAAATGAGGCCTCCGCCTCCTCCAGTGCCGTCTGCAATGCAGTCTCATCCACACCCTTCTGAGCAGCCTTTGCCGCCGCCATCCATGGCGCCTCACCGCGCTGCATCCGGTATCTGAGAAATGCTCCGGCATAGCGTAAATCGCTGAGGTAACCGTACTGCTTCAGCTCCTCAATAGCGGAGTCTGCGGCAATCTCGTCAAAGCCACGCTGCCGGAGTTTGTTCCGGACTTCCGCCTCGCAGTGCTCCCGCCTGGTCAGCATACGCAGTGCCGCCGAGTAGGCCGCTTTGATGTCTGTATTCATGGGGCCACATTCATCGCAGACGGCCTGGCTCTATTTTGCAGTAGCTGCTGCCTTTCTGCCGATACCAAGATCGGCACGGACCTTTGCCTCAATATCAGCCAGTACCTTGGGATTCTCCTTCAGGTAGGTAATGGCGTTATCGCGCCCCTGCCCGATCCGTTCCGTGCCGATAGCATACCAGGCACCACTCTTCTTCACATGACCGTTGTCGACACCCAGATCCAGCACTTCGCCGGCATGTGATACACCCTCACCATACATGATGGAGAAGTTGGCCAGCTTGAACGGCGGCGCCATCTTGTTCTTCACCACCTTCACCTTGGTCTCGTTACCGAGAATCTCATCGCCCTTCTTGATCGCACCTGTGCGGCGCACGTCAATACGCACCGAGGCGTAGAACTTCAGCGCATTGCCGCCGGTGGTGGTCTCCGGATTGCCGAACATCACGCCGATCTTCATACGGATCTGGTTGATGAAGATCACCATGGTTTTAGACCTTGAAATCGAAGAGGTGAGCTTGCGCAGTGCCTGACTCATCAGTCGCGCCTGCAGACCCATGTGTGAGTCGCCCATGTCGCCTTCCAGCTCGGCACGCGGGACCAGAGCTGCCACCGAATCGACAATAATAATGTCGAGCGCACCGGAACGGGTCAGCATATCAACCACTTCAAGCGCCTGTTCGCCTGAATCGGGTTGCGAGACCAGCAGGTCGTCGAGATTCACACCCAGATTCTGTGCATAGGCCGGATCAAGGGCATGCTCGGCATCGACAAAGGCTGCCGTACCGCCCGCCTTCTGTGCCTCGGCCACTGCGTGCAGCGCCAGCGTCGTTTTACCGGAAGATTCCGGACCGTAAATCTCAATAACGCGGCCACGCGGATAACCGCCTATTCCCAGTGCGGCATCCAGTGCGATGGAGCCGGAGGAGATTACATCCACCTCCACCTTGGACTGATCGCCCAGACGCATAATGGTGCCCTTGCCAAACTGACGTTCAATCTGGCTCAGTGCGGTATCCAGTGCCTTCTCTTTATCGGACATATCTGCTCCCCTCAAAACTAAACTCTTCAAGCTTGCGGTATTTCGCACCATCCGGATGCAGCGTGGATTGAAACAGAGCCAGACTCTCAACACTCCACGTAAGCTTCGGAAACGGTGGCATCCCCGCCAGCATTTCGGCGCTGACTGGCGCCGTAAACTCATTGCCCCGGGCCAGAGTAATATGCCCCCTGAAAGGACTCTCTCTGGCCGAACGCTTGCGAACGGTAGCACGACCTGCACGCCTGCAACAACGTGCCATTTCTTTCAGTTCACCGCTATCTTCCAGATCATCAACACCGGCCCAGAGAACGCGTGGTCTTGTGAACTTCGGAAAGGCCCCGAACCCGGTAGTTTTAAGCCAGATCGGACCACTCACACCAGCCTGCTCGCCCTCACGTCTGCGACCACTTTTAAGCGGCTCTTTGACAGTGCCCCGGACATACTCGACCAGCGCCTCGGCCAGATCATCCACCTCACCGCCATGGACATCGCCATAGAAGGCGAGTGTCAGATGCCAGTTTCTCGTCGGCACACTGCGCCAGTCACCGATATTGAGCTGCGTGGCTGCCTCCAGCCACCATGCATGAATCTCTTCGGTAATGGCATCAGGGGTATCCAGTGCCGCGAACAGTCTCACAGGAATCGTCTCACAAGAGGGATCACATCAGCCTTTGAAATCCCGAGCCAGCAGAAAAAACTCACTCGACGTCTTGCGGCTGGCTGCCGGTTTGATGTTTTTTACACGTTTGAATGCAGCCCCCAGGTCACGCCGGAATCCGTCATACCCCTCACCCATAAAGGTTTTCATCAAAAGGTCTCCGCCGGGCCTGAGATGCTCTCTGGCAAACCGGAGCGTCATCTCATTCAATCCGATCATGCGCATCTGATCGACCAGCTTGTTGCCACTCATCTCCGGCGCCATATCGGAGACCACCAGATCGATGCTCCTCCCGCCAAGTGCCTCGGCCAGCGCCTGCTGCCCTTCGGGCGAATCGAAATCGCCCTCGATCAGCACTACACCTGCAATCGGGTTCAGCGGCAGCAGATCAATACCGATCACCATACCGTCCGGCCCGAGCCGTTTGCTGATCTCTTCGCTCCACGAACCCGGCGCACAGCCAAGATCAACCACGACACTGTTCTTTCTGATCACCAGCCCGTGCTCATCGAGAATTTCGGTCAGCTTGAATACGGCACGTGAGCGTTTTCCCTCCCGTTGAGCCTGCTTTACATGCGGATCACTGGCATGCCGCTGGAACCATGCCGATGTCTTGCGGTCTTTTTTACTTTTGGACTGCTTTGCCACTTACTCTGTCTCCACATCCCTGTCAGAATCCGGGGCTTTATCCTGCTTCACGCGGCGTGAGATATTTTTCTCATCATTGCTGAAACTGAACTTGCCGAACAGCGTGCACCCCTTCATCCCCGGATCGCACTTTTTACCGGGGACTCGCTTGCATTTGCCATCTACCTCATGCGGACAACCCCAGCCACTCATGCGTCTTCACCTCCATGTTTTTTCCGGTCATGTATCAACTTCAGGGCCAGTACCATTACCGGCAACAGATGCCAGAAGAGATCGAAGATATCAATTGGTTTCGTCAGCAAACCATCCGCCAGCATCCTGAACTTCTCCAGCAGATGCGGCTCGGGAGCAAACGGCGCCAGCGCCATGAATATCGCCCAGATAATCAGTATCGGATATGGCAGTTTGTCCAGCAGATGCATCAATCACTCCTGTAGCTACGAATCCTGACTGACCCTTCCATAAAATGCACTCCTGACCTTGCAATATGAACGCTATCAGACCACCCTGTAGTTAGCGGTTTCTATTGAGGGAGGGAGTCAGGCAATGCACGAAACCAGAGCTGATCCCAGTCATGCAGTCATGGTGTAAAAGTATTGTATGAGAATCTGGGACATTAATCCTGGTTATTTAAACCGCCAGAGCCTGCTTGGGGAACATCGAGAGCTGCATGGGCTGGTCTCAATCATCGTAAATCGAAAAAATGGTTATTCCAGGCATCCTGAAACCATTCGTTGGCTCGGGTATGGCTGGGCATTAAAACAGCGCCATCGGGAACTGGTGTGTGAAATGGAATTAAGGGGGTATGTTGACAACTCTCCGGTAAGGGTTGGGTCAAATAAAGGGGTCTGGCCTCCCGTCTACATTGATAAACCCCATGTTCAGTTTCAGTTGCTTAGAGAAAAGTACAGGAAAAAGGAACAAGGCAGAATACCTTTACCTGTCAATGAACAGGAGTTATGGAGCCATCATAAATACTCTGTCCTGGCACGTGATCAGAAGAGATATAAGGAAATAGGTCAAAATCTGGCAAAGCAAAAAATCGGTTTTGAAAGCCTGGCTCTGGAGCTGGTGGAAATACTCAGAACTCCTCCTGCTGAGGGCGGCATCAGAAATGCTGTGCAGCACATGTGGGGGCACGTTTCGGAAAATAATGAGTTCAACAATATTGAGCACCGGGGTTTGAAAAGGCTCCTGCTTGAAACACAAAAAAATGCAAAAAAGAGTGGTGAACCATATATAAACAGGTCTACTGCATTAAGTGAATTAATGGCATGGCTGTAACACCCAGGATGAAGCCGAAATCAACAGGGTCAGACTCGATTGATCAAACTTCAGAATCGCTTTCCAGTTCAAGTACTGTCTTGTCGATCAAACTTTTTCCGCTCTGTCTTCGAACTCGATCACTCTGTTTTTTAGCATCTGCTTTCTTACCCCAAAAGCCTTTTCCTTTTTTGGGTCCGGAATGTTCTGTTTTCTTCACTTCATAGGCCATTTCAACAAACCTCAACGTAAGAGTAGAGCTTTACTCCTTCAACCGCCAGCCGATGCGCCAGAGATACCAGCAGGTCAGCACGGTAGCGAGTGCAAAACCTGCAACAATGCCGATCGAGAGCCATGGATCGGAATCCCCCACCCCGAGGAAGCCGTGACGGAAGCCGTCAATCAGATAGAAGAAGGGGTTGAAGTGGCTTACCTGTTGCCAGAACGGAGGCAACTGTTCGATGGAGTAGAATACGCCGGAGAGAAAGGTGAGCGGCAGAATAATGAAGTTGCTCACCATCGACATACTGTCGAAGTTCTCCGACCACATACCACCGATCAGACCCATGCCGCCCATAATGATGCTGCCACAGACGCCGTAGACCAGAATCAGACCAAAGTGGTGAATGGAGAGATCAACAAAGGGAGTCAGCACCAGCAGGAATACTGTTGCCACAATCACGGCACGCAGTACCGCCGCCGTCAAAAAAGCCATCACCATCTCCATGGCCGACAGCGGCGCCATCAGCAGGTAGATGTGCACATTCATCACCTTGCCGATAACGATTGAGCTGGATGTGTTGGCAAATGCGTTTTGTAACATCGTCATCATTGCCAGGCCCGGAATCAGGAAGGTGAAATAATCGACATTCATCCCCGGCACCTGCCGGTCCCCCATCGCATAGCGGAAGACAATCAGATAGAGAATCGCCGTCAGTGCCGGCGCTGCAATCGTCTGCATATTCACTTTCAGGAATCGGTGGGTTTCACGCCTGAACAGCGTCCATGTGCCTCGAAGGTTCATCAGATTATCTGCTCACGTGTCAGGCGCAGGAACACATCTTCGAGATCCTCCTGGCATACCCCGGCATCAAGTGGCGGACCGAATCGTTGCAGGGCTGACTCATAGGCATGGTGAAAGGTCGACTGCTGCAGATCCATACGGCTGAGCGTCAGGCAGAGCTGCCCCTCAAGCATGCGCGGGTTGAATTCGGAGAGGGCCTCGATATCCGCTGTGCCCGGCACCCAGCCATCCCGGTAGCGCAGCCATAGATATGACCCGGCAACCTCATGCAGAAGTTTCTTCATGCTGCTGGAAGCGATCACATTGCCCCGATCAATAATGGCAACATGGTCACAGAGCTCCTCCGCCTCTTCCAGGTAGTGGGTGGTAAGGAGAATGGTTGTGCCGGATGCGTTGATCTCCCGCATATAGTCCCACAGGCGTTTGCGAAGCTCGACATCAACACCGGCTGTCGGCTCATCAAGTACCACCAGCCGCGGCCTGTGCACCAGTGCCTGCGCCACCAGCAGGCGCCTGCGCATACCGCCGGAGAGCTGGCGCGTATTTTTATTGGCATGTCTGGCCAGCTCCAGACGCTCAAGCAGATCATTGATCCACTTCATATCCGGCTTCTGTCCATAGAGGCCGCAGACCATGCTCAGCACCTCACGCGGCGTAAAGAAGGGGTCAAATGCCACCTCCTGTGGCACCACACCGATATTGCCTTTGCACCAGAGGCGTTCGGAGAACATATCATGGCCCAGAAAATCGATACTGCCGGACGTCGGCACGACTGTATCGGCCATAATATTGATCAGCGTGCTCTTGCCTGCCCCGTTCGGACCGAGCAGCGCAAAGAAGCTTCCTTCAGGCACCGACAACGAGACACTGTTCAACGCCTGTTTGCCGTTGCTGTAGACTTTGCAGAGCTGGTCAACGTTCAGTATATCTGCTGCAGATGTACCTGCGGTCTCTGAACTCATAACGGTCTGCCATAATAAAAACGGAGCCAGAAGGCCCCGGATTTATGAAACTCAGTGTAGTGTGCCATCAATATCCGGCGTTGGCACAGCCACTGCCTGTCTCTGCAGGGGTAAAGGATTTACCGCAACCGCAGTTGGAGCCCGCATTGGGATTGCGAATCACGAAAGATTCGCCGTTGATCGAACTCTGGTAATCAACTTCAGAACCATCAATCAATTCAAGGCTCATCGGGTCGACCAGCAGCTTAACGCCCTGGTGCTCCACCACTTCATCGTTATCCTTGACCTCATCATCGAAGGTAAATCCGTACTGGAAGCCGGAACATCCGCCTCCTGAGACGAATATGCGCAAATTCAGCGCGCTGTTATCCTCGTGCTCAAGCAATCCTCTGATCTTGTCAGCCGCAGTATCGGTTAGGGTTAATGACATTGTTACCTCGTCTGTCAATTTTACCGGCCTGTGATACAAACCTTTGTCACAGGCAGCGACATTACAAAGAAAGCACGCCGCCTGCTGAATCCATACCAGAATTATCCCCCTTTTTTAGAATCGAAGCAAGTTGCACTTGCCACACTGCCGCCAAAGCAGACAATCAGGGCATGCGATTGATCCGGCAGCTATTCGTCATCTCAGTTCTGTTCATCACAGCATGCAGCCCGGCTTCAGACACCATCCGCGAAACCCGTTTTATGATGGGTACGCTGGTTGAGTTTACCGTCTATGGCGCAGGAGATGAGCAGGCACTGTCTGCCATTGCGGCCGCAGGCAGCGAGATGCAACGTATTGAAAATCTCTTCAGCATCTATGGCGAAGGCTCCAATCCGGTCAAGGCATTCAACCGGTCACCACCGGAAACCATGCATAAACTTCCGCAAGAGGTGGCAATGCTTCTGGATACTGCCCTGGAGATTGAAAAGAGAAGTGGCCATGCCTTCAGCCTGTCACTCGGATCACTTAACAGACTCTGGGGATTTTCACAGGCTCAGGCGCCGGCATTGCCGCCACCGGACGAGAAAATCAGCACCCTCGCCAAAGCCTCTCTGGCATGCCTCGGGCATGGCTCTGAAGATGACTTTTCCCGTAACAACACCCTCTGTGAACTTGATTTCGGAGCTATTGCCAAGGGTTATGCCATTGAACGGGGTATGAAGAGTCTTCAGTCACACGGCATCAGGCATGCCATTATCAATGCAGGCGGTGACATCAAGGTGATCGGAACCCATGGCAAGCGTCCCTGGCAGATCGGCATCCGCCACCCGCGCAACAGTGGAGATGTGATTACCACCATTGAGGCGGCTGGCGAGATCAGCATTGTCACTTCGGGTGACTATGAGCGTTACTACATCCATCAGGGCCGGCGTTACCATCACATCCTTGATCCACACAGCGGCATGCCGGCCGGTAAAGCTCAAAGTGCCACTGTTATATCATCCAGCGCAACGCTGGCCGATGCATGGAGTACGGCTCTCTTCGTGATGGGACGCGAGGGGCTGCCACTGATTGAAGAAATGGGCATGAATGCCATGCTGGTCGATGGCAATGGTGATATTTACTATTCTAAAAATGCCGAATCCCGCTTGCAGCCCTCACGCTCGGCTCCTATGCTCCGTACATCAGAAATCGAAAACTGATCCATAGGGAGGAATCATGGACGTCTCCGAGCTGCTCGCATTTACAGTAAAAAACGGTGCCTCTGACCTGCACATGTCATCGGGCGAGCCACCCATGATCAGAATCCACGGTGATATGACCCGTATCAAAATGCCGGAACTTGGCGATCGTGAAGTACAGGCGATGGTCTACGACATCATGAACGATACCCAGCGCAAGCTGTTTGAAGAGCATCTGGAGCTCGACTTCTCCTTTGCGCTGGGAGATATCGCACGTTTTCGTGTGAATTGTTTCAGGCAGAACCGCGGCATCAGCGCTGTATTCCGTGTGATTCCGACCGAAGTATTCACACTGGAGCAGCTCAAGTGCCCTGATATCTTCACTGATATTGCCATGACTCCCCGCGGCATCTGCCTCGTCACCGGCCCGACCGGTTCAGGCAAATCGACCACGCTTGCCGCTATGGTGGACCACCGGAATCAGAGTGAAAAAGGGCATATCCTGACCATTGAGGATCCGATCGAGTTTGTTCACCGCTCAAAGAGTTCACTTATCTCCCAGCGAGAGGTCGGGCCTCATACCCACTCATTTGCCAATTCACTGAAAGCTGCGTTGCGTGAGGATCCCGATGTCATTCTGGTCGGTGAGCTGCGCGATCTGGAAACCATCCGCCTTGCTCTCACAGCAGCAGAGACCGGCCACATGGTATTTGGCACCCTGCACACCTCATCCGCACCAAAAACAATCGACCGTATCATCGACGTGTTCCCCGCTGCGGAGAAGGATATGGTACGGGCCATGCTCTCCGAATCCCTGCGTGCCGTAATTTCCCAGACACTGATGAAAACGGCCGACGGCAACGGACGTATCGCTGCCCATGAGATCATGCTGGGAACCCCTGCCATCCGTAACCTGATTCGTGAAAACAAGGTGCCGCAGATGGTATCTGTGATGCAGACATCCCTGCGCGAGGGTATGCAGACGCTCGATTCAGACCTGCAGCGGCTGGTGAAATCACGTAAAATCACGCAACAGGCAGCGCTTGAAAAGGCCCAGAACAAGAAACTTTTTGGTGGCGGCGCTGTTTAACCGTCAAGGCAGCGTAAGGAGCAGAAGATGAGTGCCAATGAACCGCAGAGACTGACAATCAAGCAGCTGTTGATGATTATGGTCAAAAAGGATGCATCGGACATCTACATCACCACCGGTATGCCTCCGGCTTACCGGATCAACAGTGTCGTGATGCCATTGAAACAGGAGCCGCTCAACTCCGTACAGTGTGAGCAGCTGGCCAACTCCTGCATGAGCGAAAAACAGCGGGCTGCCTTTGCAGAAGATTATGAGATGAATCTCGCCCTGGCCTATCCGGATCTCGGCCGCTTCCGAGTCAATATTTTTCGCCAGATGGGCCATGTCGGTCTGGTGATCCGTCAGATCAAAACCGAGGTCCCCACACTTGAAGGGCTGGGGCTTCCGGAAATATTCAAGGATGTCGCCATGGAGAGGCGTGGCCTTGTTATTATGGTCGGTGCCACCGGCTCGGGTAAATCGACATCGCTTGCGGCACTGATAGATCACAGAAACAGTTCGCAGGCGGGCCACATTATCACCATTGAGGACCCGGTTGAGTTCGTGCACCAGCATAAAAAGTGCGTCGTTACACAGCGTGAGGTCGGAACGGACACGCATGAGTATCAGGCAGCGCTGAAAAATACGTTACGACAGGCGCCCGACGTTATCCTGATCGGTGAAATCAGGGACAGGCAGACCATGGAGCACGGGCTTGAGTTTGCCGAAACCGGGCACCTCTGCATGGCAACACTGCATGCCAATAACGCCAATCAGGCACTTGAACGTGTGCTGAACTTCTTCCCGGAAGAGGTGCACCCGCAGGTACGCCTCAATCTGGCCATGAACCTCAAAGCCATTCTCTCCCAGCGGCTGGTTAAAACCATCGATGGAGGCCGGATGCCTGCTATTGAGATCCTGATCAATACGCCACGTATTGCTGACCTGATCAGCAAATGGGAGATCGGCGAGATCAAGGAGTCGATGGCTGCAGGCAAAAACTACGGTATGCAGACCTTCGATCAGCATCTTCTGGAACTCTGGAAGCAGGGGCTGATTGCTGAAGATGAGGCGCTGAAGAATGCCGACTCGGTCAACGATCTGCGCCTGAAGATGAAGATGTCAAAACTGGAAGACAATGAGGGCGGCGGCGACATCGATGAACTGGTCAGCAGTTCAACGGCCAACCTGAAAATCTGATGGCTGACTGGCAACTCATAGACGATCTGCTGCTTGCGGCACATAAACATGGCGCATCGGATCTGCTAGTTCGAACCGGCGACCGCGTACGTATGCGGATTAACGGCTCGGTCGTGACCATTTCGCCTGACAAAGTACCTGAGCCCGGCCGGGAACAGGTCATTGAGATGATCAGGCATCTGACCCGGAATGTTCCCGGGGAGTCAGATATCGAAGAGATCAAAAGCAGGGATTTCCATTACTCGCTGGAGAATGTTGCCCATTTCCGTGTACATGTAATGCGAACCAATAACAGCTTTGGTGTTGTGGCACGTATTATTCCGAAAAAGATTCCCGGCTTTGATGAACTGCGGCTGCCACCGGTAATCCGGGAGATCAGCAGCCACCGTAACGGTCTCATTCTGATGGCCGGCGCCACCGGTTCCGGTAAAAGCACGACACTGGCCACTATTCTGGACCATATTATCGAGCACAGGCCCGTGCATGTCGTCACCCTTGAAGATCCGATCGAGTACCGCTACAGCACGACCCGGAAAGGAACCGTCTGCCAGCGTGAACTGGGTCTTGATGTGATGACTTATGCGCAGGGGCTTAACGATGCCATGCGTGAAGCGCCCGATATTATTGTAGCCGGTGAGGTGCGCGACAAGGACACCATTCAGCTTGCCATTCAATCTGCAGAGACCGGTCACCTTGTCATGGCGACCGTACACGCCACCACCGCCATCGGCACGATGCAGCGTATCATGTCTGCTTTTAACCTTAATGAGCAGGATGCCATCCGGGAACGGCTCTCAGAGAACCTTCGCGCCATTATCGTACAGAAACTGCTGCCGAAGAAAGATGGCAAGGGTCGTATCGCAGTGCTGGAAGTGATGATCAGAAACTCGGTGATCAAGCACTTTATTCTTGACCCGGATCGCTGGCGTGAAATTCCCAAAGCAATGGAAGAGGGGTCCGTTCTCTACGGCAGCCAGTCATTTGACCAGCATCTGCAGCAACTGGTGGAATCGGATCAGATTGAGTACGAAGAGGCACTGGCCAGCGCCTCATATCCTGAAGATTTCGCGATGCGTATGGGGAGAGAGTGACGACACCTTAGCGCAGGTCATGCAGCGCCTCTTTCACCCGCTTCATACCTCTCCTGATATCTGACCTGTCCGGAGCCTCTGTTAATGCCAGTTGTATAATGTCACCGAACCGAACCGTTGCCCGACTCCGCCTGAGCAGCCCCTTCCATATATTGATGTGGTCAAACGGCCAGACACCGGTGACCCGGAATGGCAACAGTGGCGCATCTGTCTCAAGAGCCAGCATTGCAGCTCCGGGAAAAATCCGTTTAAGGGGAATATCCGGATTGGCCGCGCCTTCCGGGAAGATGCAGAGCACGCCACCGGCCTTTAATAGATCAACGGCTTCACGCAGTGCATGACGGTTTGCTCCTCCCGGACTGACCGGAATCGCACCAACCATCCTGAAAAACCACTTTACTCCCAGCATGCCATGATAATATTCACGCGCCATCAGGAAACAGAGGGGACGATTCACCAGTGCCTGCACCAGCAGCGGGTCAAGACCGCAGCGATGATTGCCAATCAGGATCAGCGGTCCATCCGGCAGTATGATATTTCCGGACTCAAGCCGGTGCCAATGACGGCAGAAAAGCCTGTTTAACCAGCGCAGAAAACGGTTCGGCCCCTGTTGATGAACCAAATCAGGCCCTGATAGCCCGCAACAGCCCTTCGGCTTTGTGTCCTGTCTCCTCAAGTTCTGCGGCCGGATCAGAATCTGCTACGATGCCTGCACCCGCCGCCCAGTGAAGTTCGCCCTGATGGTGCCAGAAGGTGCGGATCAGAATATTCATGTCAGCACTCCCGTCCCAGCCGACATAGCCGACACCGCCCGTGTAGGGCCCGCGAGCCTGTTCCTCCAGCTCATAAATAATCTCCATGCAGTGAATCTTGGGACAGCCTGTAATTGTTCCGCCCGGAAACATTGCCCTGAAAACATCCACCACATCCATACCCTCTGCGAGCCTCCCGCGCACATTGGAGACAATATGCTGAACCGTGCTGTAGCGCTCGACTGTCATGCGCTCATTGACTTCAACGCTTCCCGGTTTGCAGATACGGCCCAGGTCATTGCGCTCCAGATCAACCAGCATGATGTGCTCGGCCTGCTCTTTATCGGAGAGTAACAGTTCGGTTTTAAGACACTCATCGTCATCCCCCTCTCCACGCCTGCGGGTGCCTGCAATAGGACGGGTTTCAACCACGCCATCGGATGAGAGCGAGAAGAGTCGTTCCGGAGATGCGGAGATGATATAGAGTGCATCCGTATCACTTCCAACCTTTACGAAACAGGAGAAGGGTGCCGGATTGACCTGTCGAAGTGTGCTGTAGAGATCATGAACTGCTCTCTCAGGCAGTGATGCATGCCAGAAGCGGGCAATGTTGGCCTGAAAGATATCTCCGGCGGTGATATACGCCTTCACCCGCTCAACAGCCTGCCTGTAACCCGCAGGATCTCCCGAAGTGATTCCGGACACCTTTACGGGCACGCCTCCGGATGCAGCCGACCGGGGTTGTGACGTAATCGCGGCAACCACGTCATCCAGCTGCTGCTGACTGATGCGTGAAGCCAGATACAGCTTATGTTCAGCCTGATCAATGCAGATGCTCCACTCAGGTTCAAGCAGCCACAGCATGGGTCCCTGCAACTCTGACTTGGGTTCGGGCAGCGATTCAATGACTCTGCCGGCTTCGTACGCGGCATAGAAAAGCTGCCTGATTCCGGGAAACGGATACCTGTGACCGGATTGCCCGCACTTCCACCTCTCCAGCAGTGCAACGGCACTGCCCACATCCTGCGCGGAACAGGCAACACCCTGTTTTGAAACAAGAAAGTCACGGCCATTGCCGGTGGTATCTTCAAGAATGGCTGAAAAAAGATCAGGCACAGAGTAGAAGAGATCATGCGCCGTGGGCGCATCGTCACTCCAGTCTAACAGGGTGGTATAGAGTCTGTTTTCCGGATTATCTGAATTTACGGACAATGACCGATGCGTTTGTGCCGCCAAAGCCGAACGAGTTAGAGATAGCCACGTCAATATCCACTTCACGCGCCGTATGCGGAACATAATCCAGATCACATGCAGGATCAGGATCATCCAGGTTAATTGTAGGCGGAACAACGCCATGGTGGACGGCCAGCACCGAGAATGCAGCCTCGATACCACCGGCAGCACCCAGCAGATGCCCGGTCATCGACTTGGATGAGGAGACCATTAGCTTTTTGGCGTGATCACCAAACACGCCCTTGATACCCTGCGTTTCACAGACATCTCCGGCAGGTGTGGATGTACCATGCGCATTAATATAATCGACATCCTCAGGGTTAAGCCTGGCAGAATCCAGAGCAGCCTTCATGCAACGGCCGCCACCCTCACCTTCCGGTGCCGGCGACGTCATATGATAGGCATCACCGGACATGCCATAGCCGACCACTTCAGCGAGTATCTCAGCACCGCGTGCCTTTGCCGACTCCAGCGACTCCAGCACCAGCACACCGGAGCCTTCGCCCATCACAAAGCCGTCACGGCCACTGTCCCACGGGCGTGATGCTTTTTCAGGTTCGCTGTTACGGGTTGAGAGCGCACGGGCTGCGGAAAAACCGCCAACAGCCAGCTCACAGATACAGGCTTCGGAGCCCCCTGCAATCATGGCATCGGCATCGCCGCGGGCTATAATCTCAAAGGCGTCACCGATCGCATGGGTACCCGTCGCACAGGCGGTCACGGTAGCCGTATTAGGGCCCTTGGCACCGGTGATCATCGAGACCCAGCCGGAAACCATGTTGATAATCGTCATTGGAATAAAGAACGGGGAAATCTTGCGAACCCCTCCCGCCTCATAGGCCCGCATGGTCTTTTCGATGGCAGGCATGCCACCGATACCCGAGCCAATCACGACACCAACACGCTCGGCATTGGCTTCGGTAATCGTAAGCCCGGACTGTTCAAGCGCCATGTGAGCGGCTGCAACACCGTAGTGGATAAAGGTATCCATTTTGCGGGCATCTTTTTTATTGATAAACGCATCAACGTCAAAGTCCGGAACTTCACCGGCAATGGTACAGGCCATGCCGGTTGCTTCCGCATCAAACCTGCTGATACGTCCGATACCGGATCTGCCTGCTACAAGGTTATTCCAGGTTGGTTCTGTTCCGGTGCCGAGTGGCGTAACCAGCCCGACACCGGTAACGACAACGCGTTGCGCCATGACTTATTCAGCTTTTGCGGCGATATAGTCGATAGCGTTCTGAACGCTCTGAATTTTTTCAGCATCATCATCCGGGATCTCAATGCCAAACTCTTCTTCGAAAGCCATAACCAGCTCTACGGTATCCAGAGAATCAGCGCCCAGGTCATCCACGAAGGAAGAATCAGAGTTGATTTCGCTCTCATCAACGTTCAGCTGATCAGCAACGATTTTAATAACTTTAGCTTCAATTTCTGCAGACATATATGTCCTCCCATTTGAATTAGGTGCGGCTTCTATCACAGCCCGAAGCGCTGTACAAGCCTGCAACCTAGCATCCGCCATAAAGAGGCGGAAACTTTATTACATGTACATGCCACCATTGACATGCAGCACCTGCCCGGTGATGTAACCGGCGCCCTCACCAGCCAGAAACAGCACGGCTGCGGCAATATCTTCAGGGCTGCCCAGGCGACCCAGCGGAACCTGTGCAGCCAATGCTTCTCTGGCTTCATCGCCCAGCTCATGAGTCATATCTGTGGCGATAAATCCCGGTGCAATGGCATTGACTGTGATATTCCGGGAACCGATTTCCCGTGCCAGTGAACGGGTCATGGCATCAATGCCGCCCTTGCTGGCACAGTAGTTTATCTGTCCCGGATTGCCCATTGAAGCGACAACAGAGGAGATGTTGATAATACGGCCGCCTTTGGCGCGCATCATCGGCTTAAGCGCCGCCTGAGAAGCAAAGAAAACAGAAGAGAGGTTGGTATCAATCACCGCCTGCCACTCATCACCCTTCATGCGCATGGCCAGGCCGTCACGGGTAATGCCAGCATTATTCACCAGCACGTCCAGCCGGCCGAAATGTCTGGCAACCTCCTGCACAAAAGCCTGTACAGCCTCTCCATCGGCCACATTAACCACCCGGGGAAGAATCTCGACACTAAGGCCTGACAGCTTTTCAGCCGCACCGCCAACCGAGGCTTCGCTCGTTGCGCAGATGGCAAGGTTATACCCCGCCTCACCCAAAGCCCTGGCAACGGCCAGACCAATACCACGGCTCGCACCGGTTACAATCGCCACTCTTGTATCGCTCACTTCTCACCTCCCGTATCTGCTATAGCCTGGTCCATCAATTCGGATGTGAACACAGCTGAGACATCCATCTCTTTCACAATGCGACGCACCAGGCCCGCCAGCACCTTGCCCGGCCCCATCTCAACGGATGACGTAATACCACCGGCACCCATCTTCTGAACAGTTTCAGTCCAGCGCACCGGTGAAACCAGCTGTTCAACCAGTGCGGCACGAATATCATCCGGATTCGTCAAAGAGATCGCCCGTGCATTGCTCCAGACCGGGCAAATTGGTGCAGCAACAGATATACCTGCCAGTTTTGCCTGCATGGCATCGGCAGCCGGCTGCATCAGAGGCGTATGCGAAGGCGCACTAACAGCCAGTGGCAATGCACGTTTGGCACCGGCTACTTTGGCAGCTTCCATCGCCTTCTCAACGGCTACCGCATGACCGGCAATCACCAGCTGACCGGGGCAGTTAAAGTTGGCAGGCCAGACACGGGAACTGTCCGAAGAGCTGCTTTCACAAACTTCAGAAACCACTGCATCATCCAAACCGATAATCGCTGCCATTTTACCCACACCCGCAGGAACAGCTTCCATCATCGCACGGCCACGAAAAGCAACAAGTGCAACCGCATCTTCAAAAGCAATCGCACCGGCAGCAACCAGAGCAGAATATTCGCCCAGGCTATGCCCGGCCATCTGTGCGGCGGCAGCACCGCCACGTGCAGTCCAGAGACGGCAGAGAGAAGTTGACGCTGTTAAAAGTGCAGGCTGTGTAAACTCGGTCTGATCAAGCTTTCCTTCGGCATCATCAATTACGAGTGCCTTCATATCATAACCGAGCAGATCGGAAGCTTCGGCAAAGGTATTGGCTACGACGGTTTCATCGGCAATCAGCTCTGCAAGCATACCTTTGGATTGTGATCCCTGACCGGGAAATAGAAACGCCAGATTCGACAAAATCAAACTCCCTGATAAAAGCCTGTAGAACGAAGACGTTCCAAAATTCTCAACTTTCCGACCAGGGATGGTCGGCGAAAGCCCGGGCTTGCAATAGATAATAAGTATATGGGCATACGCTTGATCACCTGGCTATTTCGACCAGCGGACCAGATTTGCACCCCATGCAAAGCCTCCGGCAAACGCTTCAAGCAGCAACAGCTGGCCTTGCTTCAGTTTACCTTCACGGTAAATATGGTTCAGTGCCAGCGGCACACTGGCCGCTGATGTATTGGCATGCTGATCAACAGTTACAGCCATCCGCTCGGGGTCCAATTTCAGTTTCTTCGCTGTAGCCTGCAGTATCCTGATATTGGCCTGATGGGGTATCAGCCAGTCAATTTCCGACTGTCTGACAGCGTATTTCTCAAGCACTTCATCGACTACTTCACCGAGTTTGGTGACTGCCACACGGAACACTTCATTGCCTTTCATTTCGACTGCGGCCACACCTGCAGAATCAACACTCATATCCATCGGGTCTTCACCCGGTGTCGATCCCGGGTGCGGGTGTTCGGCCATCAACAGATGCCGGTAGGAGCCATCGCAGTGAAGCACGGAACCGATAACACCGCCCTCCTCCTCGCGGGACTCAAGCACCACAGCACCTGCGCCATCCCCGAAAAGCACACATGTCAGGCGATCCTGCCAGTCCAGAATCCGGCTCATCGACTCGGCGCCAATCAGCAGCACGCGCCTGAACATGCCACCACGCATCATGCCATCGACCTGAGCCAGGCCGTACACGAAGCCGGAACAGACCGCCTGAATATCCCAGGCAGGGAAATCCTTGCCACCGAGTTTATATTGAACAATGCTGGCAGTAGAGGGAAAAATCAGATCCGGCGTTGTGGTTGCAACAATAATGGCATCGATATCATCAATGGTCAGGCCTGCATCTTCCAGCGCCTGCTTTGCCGCCTCAGTTGCCAGGTCGGAAGTGCGCTGGTCTCTGGCGATAATATGACGCTGGTGAATACCCGTACGTTCGCGAATCCACGCATCAGATGTATCCACCATGGTGGAGAGTTCATCATTGCTCAGAACGCGCTCCGGCAGATAACCGCCGATGCCGGTAATATGGGTTTTTAACATCTACCTGATCTCATCAGGCGTCAGCCAGGCTGTTCATGGTCTCGACGATGTTGCTGATCAGGTCGGCCTGCACTTCACGGATGGCGACATGAATGGCGCAGGCATAGGCATGGGCATCGGCAGAGCCATGACTCTTCACAACAATACCGTTCAGACCCAGCAGGGGGGCACCGTTGTGTTCACTCGGGTGCATCGCTTCCTTTACGCGTTTGAGCGCTCCGGATGCCAGCACTGCCCCTGCTTTTGCAGCCATGGAAGAGGTAAGCTCCTTCTTCAGATGGTGCAGGATCAGGCTGGCAACACCCTCCATGGTTTTCAGAGCAACATTACCAACAAACCCGTCACACACCACCACATCAACCGTCTCTCCAAACAGATCGGTGCCTTCGACATTGCCGATAAAATTGAGGCCGGAGTCCCGCAGCTTGGTCGCTGCAACCTTAACCACATCCGTACCCTTGATATCTTCACTGCCGATATTAAGCAGGCCGACTCTGGGTGAATCAACCCCTTCTGCGGCCTGCATGTAACAGGCACCCATTACGGCAAACTGCAACAGATGTTCGGAGGTGCAATCAACATTTGCACCGATATCAAGAAAGAAAGTACCCCCCTCCACAGAAGGCACCATGGATGCAAGTGCCGGGCGGTCAATGCCGGGGATAGTTTTCAGAATCATCTTGGAGATCGCCATCAGGGCACCGGTATTGCCTGCACTAACCAGCGCATCCCAGTCACCATCGCGCACAGCTCGCGCCCCGACATGGACTGAGGAGTTCTTTTTGCGGCGAAGCGCCAGTGCAGGCGATTCACACATATCAATCACATCTTCTGCAGGAACAATTTCTACCCGATCTGCAATGCCCCGCGCCTCGAGCACCGGCAACAGCACTTCCGGCCGCCCGGTAATCCCCAGTCTTAACCCGGGATCAGGATTTCTAAGGGTCTGCGCCAGGGCATCAACGACAACATCAGGAGCGCCATCACCCCCGTGCCCATCCACCAGTATGCGAATAGCGCGCCCTGCTTGTGAATCGAGAGACATTAAGCCTCGTCTTTCGCTACAACCTCGCGGCCTTTGTAGTGGCCACAGCTCTGGCAAGCATGATGAGGACGCATCATTTCACCACACTCAGGGCATGTACTCATACCTGCCACGGTAACATGGTCATGAGCCCTGCGCATATTACGCTTTGACGTACTGGTCTTTCTCTTTGGAACTGCCATTTCTCAATACTCCTTTCATCGAAAATCGATGAATAAACCTTTCAGGAATTAAACCTGATATTTCTTAATGCCGCAAACGGATGGCCATCATCATGCTGCCGGCATTTACATTCATGCCTGTTTAAATTTTCACCACACTGCTGACAGAGCCCTTTGCACGCTTCGCTGCAAACCACCATCGGCTTCCATGCCAGCCAGAACTCCTCACGCAGCAGATCCAGCAGATTCACCAATCCCGGCGGCGCAAGACAGTCGTGCTCAACGGCATCATTCGACTCCGGCCCGGTTCCCAGCTGGAAATAGCGCTCACAGTCAGCTTCCATATGCAGAGGAAACTCAGCATTACAGCGCACACAATGCCGGAGCAGTTCTGTGCTCCATCTTCCCTGCAGCCTGAAAAGATCACCCTGGGCAATGATGCTGCCTTTCCACTGCACACTCTTGCAGAGAGAGGCGGGTGCATCAACTTCACCGGAACCGGTATCAGCAAAGAGGCTTTCCGGTATCTCCAGATCCCACGCTCTTCCCTGCGGCGATAGCTCCTGCAACCTGAAGCTCAACTGCTGATACACAACCTGCTCCTCCGCACCGGACATGTCACCATGCCAGCGAATGAAGGCGGCATTATGGGTATTGGCAGATAAGGGTCAACGAAAACCTTGCAGGAGGCCGCTATTTCCACCTCCTGTTTAGACAAAGCCAGTAAAAATAACTATTTACCTGCATGCTCACGATTAATAGGGTTGGGAAACAGAGGAACTATGGCTCAAGGAACTTCGGCAGAAGATGCAAAAAAATTGATGGAGACAGTATCCTTTGAACTGGATACTGACCTTCGCCTGCACCCCCAGAAACTTGAACTGGGCAAGGCCGAGCTTCTGACTGATGCCCTGACCCTGCCCTTCATGGATATTGAAAAGCGCCTGAACCAGTTTGTTGTCAGCGCATCAGATGCCGAAAAGCTTGGCCTGCAGAAAAGCATGAAGGCCTACCTGGCCAAGCTCAATGCCAACCCGCTTATTCCGCTCAACTTTCGTCTGAAAGTGCTGGGCAACTTTGAGAGGGAGCTGGAACTGTTTGATTCGGAGATGACGGCAGCCGTACTCAATGCCCACAAAATCGGCGTTGATCTGGTGCAGAAAGCCGCCCGCAGTGAGCCCGGATACTATCGGGTGCTGGTGGATATGGTCTCCAATGCCCTGGAGCTGGCCGTTAAAATGCTGCGAATCGGCTTTGAAAAACACCGGTCACCTGCAGTTCTGACTACCCGTCAGGCCTTTGATCTGATGCGGCTGGGCTTAAGCGTTCTTCCCGCCCTGCCGGAAAACATTGTCGATGAGCGGAAACGCCTGCAGAAGGCGGTAAGCAATCATGAGTTCCTGCGCATGCTCGACTTTTATGGAAAATCTGATGCTGAGCAGAAAATGACGTGGCAGGAACTGCAACACCATGTCGGCATACTTGAACCGATACTGCTCCGCAAGGCTGACTCTGTACCCGCACTGACCGATGAGACCTATATGGTGACCAACCTGATTCGACCGAATGACGCTGCAAAGGTCATCTCCGGCATCCCTGATCACTCCCTCGCTGATATGATCATCACTCCTCTGGACAAGTTTGTTGACCGTATGGTTACAGCCGTCAACCGTGTCGAAACCGTACTTAAAAGCAAAAACGAGCAGCACGAGCTGTTTACTGAAGAGGCGCTTCACACCACCATCGTGGGCGGCAATGCTATCCTCAACACCCTCAGAGAACAGCAGCGGGCCAGCAAGCGACAGGACTGCGCGGGGGTGCGGCTGGTTCTTGAGTGGGATGCGAAAAAAGCCTTTAAAGAGGCGTTCTCCTCAGTGGTGCTGAATGATTATGAATATGCGCCTTCGCGCGGAGCCACCGACCGGGCGACATGGGCAGCCGTCGACATCAGCAGTCAGGGTGTCAGACTGGAGAAGGTCGGCGAAGAGAAACTCGGACCCGGCGTAGGCGCAATGATCGGATTGAGCTGGATTCCCCACAACAATCAACCCGCGCTTGGAACAATCCGCTGGATCAGACAACCCAAATCAGGCGAACTCCAGATGGGTATCCAGTTCCTGCAGCAGGAGCTGAAGCTCTGTAAAGGAACCATGCTGGGACAGAAGAGCGGGGATGATATTAACCAGACGCGCAGCTGGCCGGTTCTGATCAAGCCGGGGAACCCCTACCACACCGCTATTTTCCCCGACTCAAAAGTGCACAACCACATGGCTTTCATGCTCTCTGATGAGGGTAAAGGGGCCCATTTCAAGGTTGTGAAGGTGATGAAGACAGGTCCGAATTTCAGCTTCTGCAAAATCGCGGCAGCGGCAGCACTCAATGCAGCGGAGCATCTCGACGTTAACAGCTAAGGAAGCGCTGATGCCGGACATTATTTTTGCCTTTGCGTTCTGAATCAGTGCAGGAGGCACCTGCTCAGAGGTTCCCTAAATCGAATCTGGCCGGGAAAAAATCTTTTGGCGGTAATATCTCAGCTCCCTGATCGATTCGTGGATATCAGCCAGAGCCAGGTGTTTTCCCTCTTTCACCTGCATCGGCAGCTTCGGATACCAGCGGTTTACCAGCTCCTTGATCGTGCTGACATCAATATTTCGATAGTGAAGATAACTTTCGATCTCCGGCATGTAACGGACCAGAAAACGCCGATCCTGATGAATGGAGTTGCCGCATAGCGGTGATGTCCGTTCCGGCACATATTGGCTGATAAACTCAAGTGTCTGTGCCTCGGCCTGTGCGATTGAAACGGTCGATCTTCGAACCCGTTCGGTCAATCCCGACTCTCCATGATGCTGTTTGCACCACTCGCCCATACCTTCCAGAACGCTATCGGGTTGATGCACGGCCAGATTTGGCCCTTCTGCAATCACATGCAAATCCGCATCGGTAATCAGCGTTGCAATTTCAAGAATCGTATCAACATCCGGATCCAGACCGGTCATCTCCAGATCCATCCAGACCAGATTACTGTTTTTTGATTCAGCCATCTCTGTTATCTCCCTGTATTGAACACATCAATACCGATTGCGTGCGCATATTGAGTGAATAACTTACTTGCATTCACCACCGTAACCTGTCCGCTTTCCCATGCCCTTCTTACAGGATAGTTGCGGCGAAAAGCGGAAAAAGAGCCTGCCAGCCTCTCATCCGGCAACTCCAGCCATGACTTCATCACCTGATCATCCCGCATAATCGGATAGAGCATTGTGGCCAGTTTGTGCAGGTCCGGCCACAGTTCGTCACCGGCAACAACGTATGCAGCCCTTTCAACGGCGGGAAGTGTATCCTGCATGCTCCATACCGGCTTAATGCCGAGAAAGCTGCATAGCGCATCATAAATATACCGGGTATTGGCAGCTTTTCCATCCAGCGAGTGGCCTGCAATGTGAGGCGTTGCAATCACCAGCTGAGGGTGTGCCAACAGTGGCTTCAGAATATCAGGCTCATTCTCCCAGCAATCAAGCACGGCGAGCCGTTCCGCATCACCATCCAGCCAGCTCAGCAGCGCCTCATTATCAACACATCCGCCACGCGCAGCATTGATAACAACGCTTCCCTGAAAGCGTGAGAGCCAGTCGGAATCGATCAGGTGAAAGGTTCTGTCACCGCCATGATGAAGCAGGGGCGTATGCAGTGTGACGATGTCTGCTTCATCCAGCAGCCTCTGCATCGAAGAGAACGCCACTCCTCTCTCCGCTCTTTCTCTTGGAGGGTCATTGCAGAATATCTGCATACCCAGATTTTCACAAACTCCGGCCAGCGCGCTGCCGATGCGTCCGACACCGACAATGCCCAGCGTTGCATCGGGAATTGAGATCAACCCCCGCACATGCAGTTCGAGCAGCAGCGTAATCATGTACTCGACAACCGATCCGGTAGAGCTGCCGCCTGCACCGGCCCAGCTTATCCCGTTAGCCTGCAGCCATCTTTTGTCATAGTGGTCATCGCCAATGGTGGCTGTTGCCGCAAAACGGACGTTTGTCCCCTTCAGAAGTCTGGCATCGACTCTGGTGGAAGATCGCGTCAGCAGCACATCCGCCTCCTGTAACATCTTGCGTGTAATGGCTTCTCCATTCACCGCCTGAAGATCTACATCAAATCCCGGAAGCGATGAGAATGCGGCGTGCAGACCCCAGATGTGGGAATCGGCAACGATTCGAAGGTGGCGGTCACTCACTGCTAAAGCTGTTTGATACGATCAATAAGTGCGGAACTGGAGTAACCGCCCAGAAACGGGACAACGATGACTTCGCCACCGGCTTTGCATACCTCTCTGGCACCGACAATATCATCCGGCCGGTAATCCCCGCCCTTCACCAGAACATCCGGCAGCAGTGCCCTGATCAGATTAATCGGCGTATCTTCTGAAAATGGAACCACCAGGTCGACCGATCTGAGTGCCGCAAGCATATGCGCACGGTCGGAGAGGCTGTTAACCGGACGAAACGGTCCTTTCAGCCTGCGGATGGAATCATCGCTGTTAAGGCCGACAACCAGAACATCTCCCATCTTTCTGGCATCTTCCAGATAGCTTACATGGCCCGGATGCAGCAGATCGAAACAGCCGTTGGTAAAAACTACCCGCATATCCCGTTCGTGCCAGTGCTTCCTCAGCTTTACAGCCTCCGGCAACTCAACGAAGTAACCGGAATTCACGCCTAATTACGCACTTGAAGCAGGTCAACAATAGCCGTTACACCTTTCGTGTTACGGGCAATATCCTTGGCTCTGTACCGCTGCTCGCTGTTTTTCACAATGCCCTGCAGATAGACCTTGCCGTTCACCGTCTCGACATGAATGGAAAAGCCCGAGACAACCTTGTCATCCAGCAGTGAGGTTTTGACTTTCGTGGTAATCCAGCTGTCACTGAAGAGGCTTCCGGTTGATGGCTCACCGATATGCAGTTCGCTTTTCACATCCCGGACACCTTTCACGGTCCGGCAGATGTGAACAGCGCGGTCAATATGTGCCTGACTTGGCAGATAGCCTGTCAGCCAGACGACGCTTTCAACTACCTCCACACTTACCCAGCGTGAAGGCATATCCTTCTCGGCTATCAGCAGGGCATCGATTTTGGATGCAATGGCCACATCATCGATATGCCGGCCCGCGGTACGCTCATCACCCGCCACACTGCCGACAGCGGCGCCTCCCCCGACAAGGGCTGTTGCAACACATGATGAAAGCATGCCGGCACAGACGAGAAGCAGCAAAATCCGATTACCCATATATTAGACTCCTGTTAAACTATTTGGCTGTTCCACTCAAAATATACGCCAGAAGCAGGCAAAACAGCGTGATCAAGAGATAGAGCCTGCGCGATGATTTTTCCTCCCGTTTATTCCACGGGTTCGGATTCTCAGGGTTGATATTTTCAGAGTGCATATTTTCAGCTTGATCTTCCACGCTCACCTCACCCGGCCGACTCTACAGAGATCTGGTATCATCAGTCGATATCATCTCCCAAAGCATCAATCACGGCAGCAAACAGCAGCGGCAAAAGAATCTCATCCGGCCCTGACAGGCAGTAGCCTTCGCCGCCAGGCCTGGAGAGGCGTCCTACCACATCCGCCACCGATGAGGCGGAAGCTGACGGGTCAATGACGGCTGTCGTCAACCCCTCCACCTTTTTGCCCAGATTCCTTGCCGCATCAACCGCCTGCAGGAAGAGGCGCGGCAGTACGACGCCCGATGCAACATTAAGCACAACGCCGCCGCTCGCTTCAGCCATCACGCCGGCAAGCAGTCTGAAATCATACATGGCTGCTGAACCAAGTGACTCCCCGTGCGCCTGGGGATGCATGGTAAAGACATCTGCACCAATAGTCGGATGAACCGTCACCGGAATCCCGTACCGGCATGCTGTTGCAACCACGGAGTGTTCAAGATGCTCCGGCTCCAAATCCAGCAGTTTCCTGCCTATACTGGTGCCGAAACCCCAGTTTTCAACCGCCCCCATATTGACTGCATCGTTAATCAGACGGCCGGTCTCCTCTGTCATACAGTAACGGCCATTGATCAGATCCTGATCACGGTAACGCAGTGTCTGTCCGACCAGGGCTATCTCCACATCCTGAAGCAGGGCTTCTCCGGTAAGCACAACTCCGGAGACCAGCCGCTGTTCAATAAGCCTTGCCAGCAACGGGCTAAGGCCTGTATCCATTACATGGCCGCCACAGCCGACAATGATTTTCCGTCCATGATGATGGGCTGAAACTATCGCATCCCTTAACCGGAACAGGTCGGCACCGGCCCCAAGATTCGGCAAGCTGCAAAGCAGGTCGGCAACTGTTCCTCCGGCGCTGTACGGCGCTCCGAAATCACGCTCATCGGTATCTGCTTTTCTCTCCAGAATCGGAACCGTTCTCAGTGAACTGAAAGAGAGAGGACGTGTGTTCACGAGTTCTCTCCAAACATCATTTCATCAATCAGTGAACAGATGATATGGAGCGAAGTAATATGCATCTCCTGCACCCGGGGTGTTGAACTGTGTGCAATATTCAGATGAACAGAGAGACCGGAATGCTTCCCGAGCAGGCCGCCATCACGGCCGGTCAATGCGACTGTTTTCATGCCGATATTCTCCGCTGCCGATACTGCCCTGATCACATTGGCTGAATCGCCACTGGTTGAAATCGCCAGCAGCAGGTCACCCTCTCTTCCCAGGGCTTCAACCTGGCGGGAGAAGATGTTATCGAAGGAGAAATCGTTGGCAATACTGGTGATGACAGATGCGTCATGTGTCATGGCAATTGCCGCCAGCCCGGGGCGGTTCATTTCAAAGCGGTTGACCAGTTCGCCGGCAAAATGCTGTGCATCGGCAGCTGATCCGCCATTGCCGCAAACCAGAATCTTGCCACCACCCTTAAGACAGGCAACCATGGTTTCAGCAGCCTTCAGCAAAGGCTCGTCCAGGCTGTTCAAACACGCCCTGCGCAACTCAATTCCGGCTTCCATAGCCTCTCTGATGATTTTTTTCATCTACCTTCCTATCTGAAAATATCCTGCAAATGCTCAACATGCGGAAACGGATTCATGCCGCCTCCAGGCGTCAGGATGATTAAATCGAAGCGGCATTGCAATCCCGTAAATCCGGGCATCTTTCCCAGATAGGCGTTTGCGGCTGAGCGCAACCGTTCACACTTGTCGCCGCTCACAGCCAGCAGCCCCTGCTCCCGGCTCGGGTACGCCTTCACTTCAACAAACACAAGGGTGTTATTTTTCAGCGAGACAATATCCAGCTCGCCCCTGCCGGCACGCACGTTGCGATCAACGATCCTGTAACCGCGCCGTTTCAGGTAGCGGGCAGCCCGATCCTCCCCGCGCCGCCCTTTTTCCGTGCTCACCTCTGCAGATCCAGAAGCAGTGAATAGACCCGGGATTT
This sequence comes from Mariprofundaceae bacterium, assembly GCA_032251395.1. Classification (GTDB taxonomy): domain Bacteria; phylum Pseudomonadota; class Zetaproteobacteria; order Mariprofundales; family Mariprofundaceae; genus WSZY01. Next base: position 11,178 of record JAVVEJ010000008.1, on the reverse strand, counting down.
TGGCACACTGAACTGTTTCGCCACACTGCCTGCCCGTTTGGAGGGGGGCAGAGCCGCCACCTCAGAAGCGGACAATGCCCTGATCAACTCATCATCCGTAGCCTCGCGTCCGGCGGCTGGTCCGATCATCAGGACAATTTCACCCCTTGGTGCATGTTCCTGAAAATAGCGTGTGACCTCTGTAAGCGTCCCGCAGATAAATGTCTCATGCAGCTTGGTCAGTTCACGGGCAACACATATCTCACGTTCAGACATGTTACCGGAACATAGATCCTCAAGTGTTTTAACAAGGCGTCTGGGAGACTCAAGCAGCAGATAGGTGTGTGTGGCCGCCTCCAGTTCGGAGAGAAACTCACTCCGGGCCCTCCCGCTTCTCGGCAGAAAGCCGGCATAGGTGAACTGATCTGTTGGAAGTCCGGAGGCAGAGAGTGCCGCTATCGGACTGGATGCGCCGGGAACAGGCGTCACAATAAAACCGGCTTTACGAACCTCTCTGACCAGGCGATAACCCGGATCATTAATCAGTGGCGTTCCGGCATCACTGATCAATGCCACGCTGCTGCCTGCCCGCAGATGTGCAATAATCTTTTTTGCCGCAGATGCCTCGTTGTGCTCGTGGCATGCCAGCATCGGCGTTGATATGGCATAATGGGAAAGCAGCTTTGAGCTTACCCGTGTATCTTCAGCCGCAATCAGATCAACATCCTGCAATATGCTGACCGCCCGATAGGTCATATCTCCCAGATTTCCGATGGGCGTGGCCACAATGAATAGCTGGCCTTCTTCCTTGAGATGATTATCTTCCGTTTTCATGTGTTCTCTACCTTATCTGCGGACTCAATTCACCGCAACGCCCTGCATCAGAGAAGCCGGAAAAATCCTGCTTCATCGTACGAACCTGACCCTTCTGCTATTGTCAGTGCTGCTGTTGAGTGCATGTGGCCCGAAAAAAGAGGTCGCAATAGTGGTGCCCGTCACCCCTGCTGTAGAGGAACATCCGTTCAGACGCCTGGCCGTGCCGCCTCAAACTGCCGGGGAGATTCAGGATCTTCTGGAACTGGCAAGGGTCTATAATGAAACCGACTCGGCACTTGCCGGATTAAGCGAACTGGCCAGGCTGGCTCCGCCTCCGCTTAATGAAGAGGCCGCATTCCGGCGCGTTGAACTGCTGCTTGAATTCCAGTATCCGGAGGGGCCTGCTGAAGCAGAGCGTCTGATTGAACAGTTCCCGCTTCATGCCCTGGTTCCCTATGCCCGTTCATGGCTGGCCAGATGGTGGAGCGACATCGGAGATGATCAGCAGACACTGGCCGAATATGTCAAACTTCTTAAACATCCGAGACTGACCCGCGAACTGGCTGAGGAGTCCCTGGACAGCGGGGCTCCGATTGCCCAGCGCCTGCCTGAATGGGAATCCATTCAGTGGTTCCTTGCCGCTGCCGATATCGACACCGGCAGAAAAGAGCACTGGTTAAGATCAGCTGCAGGCAGGGCATCACTTGAGACCATTATCAGACTTCATGACGAGAAGCTGCTGATTGAAAAAGCAAATATCGCCTTCTACCTGCATGCTGCAAGGATCCGTCTGATGTCCGGTGAGATTGATGAAGTTCGTGTCATTGCCGGGCTTCTCTCCGCCAGTATGCCCGGTCACCCTGTTACCCGGAAAGTTGAGGGGTGGGCGTCGGGAATCACTCAGCAGACCACCATTGGGGTGCTGCTCCCGCTAACCGGAAAATACGCACATTATGGTGAGGAGGCGCTGCGCGGCATCAGGCTGGCTCTGGCCGCCGAAGCATATGGGGATAAGGTTGAGCTCCGCGTCGAGGATACAGGTGATGATGCAACGCAAGCTGTTGGCGCATACAACCGCCTTATATCAGACGGCTCAGCCTGGATTATCGGACCTCTGCTGGCTGACCATACTGAAGCGCTTCTCCCCTACCTCGAACCGGATGTGCCCGTCATTAGCCTGACAAATCAGACCAGGGTCGCCGAAGCGTCATCCGGACTCTTCATCCACACGCTTGCCAGAGAGGTTCAGGCCTCCTATATGGCTGAATTTGCATGGCAGCAGGAGGCCCGGAAGGTGGTTGTTCTGCGCGGTGACTCTCCGGGTGAAGCGCAGGAGGCTGATGCCTTTATTGAGACCTTCGAAAAGCTTGGCGGCGAGGTTGTCGAACAGCTTGTGCTGGAAGTGACCAGCGATAATCTTGATAATCGCCCCGACCTGCAGGCACTGCGTGAACGAAGCGATAACGAGGAACTGCTTGCAGAGCTCGACGAGGATATCGCCCTTCTGTCGGCTGAAACTGAACTGGAAATCCGCATGCCGATCAATTTTGACGCCGTCTATCTGGCCATGCCCGGCAGACGTGTGGCTGCACTTGCCGGGCAACTGGCCTATGTGGACATTTCCGGCATCCCCCTGTATGGAAGTAACCGCTGGCAGGATGATCACCTGCTGGATGACCGGGGGCGTTATCTCTCCAGGGCACGCTTTTCCAGTATTAACTTCCCGGCCGGTGACGGCAATGCCGTTCGCCAGATGCTCCGCTCATACCGTGAGACATGGGGTGCAGGCAAGCCCGGCAGGCTCTTCGGTATGGCATATGACTCCGTACTGATTGCAGCCGTTCTGGGAAGCAGGCTGGGGCTTAATGGCAGGGATGCGTTCAATGGCCTGCAGGATAGTGAAGGATTTCCGGGTCTTACAGGCCATGTCCGCTTTGATGACAAGGGCGTAGGTCGAAAAGAGTTTGAGATATTCACTATCAGACGGGGCAAGCTGACACCCGCGGGTTAAATACAGTGTCTGATTGTGGTTGCAAAATTGAAATAAAAAACAGAGAAGAGAGCAGAGTATTGGTGGCTCTTCTTGGCATCAATCTGCTGATGTTTTTTATTGAAATATCCTTCGGCATATTAGCCGAATCAAATGCTCTTATAGCAGATTCACTGGATATGCTGGCTGATGCGTCCGTTTACGGCATCGGCCTGTATGCAGTTGGAAAATCTGCGTTAATGAAAGTAACGGCTGCACGCATAAGCGGTATATTACAAATTACGCTTGGTTTGACGGTAGCCGCCGATGCGATCCGGCGTTTTGTTTTCGGCAGTGATCCGGAGTCAGTTTTAATGATTTCTGTAGGTATTCTTGCGCTCATAGCCAACCTCACATGCCTCCGGCTTATAGCGGGGCATAGAGAAGGTGAAATTCATATGCGGGCCAGCTGGCTGTTTTCAAAAAATGATGTGATCGCCAATCTGGGCATTATTCTGGGTGGCGGGCTGGTCTATATTTTTGACTCAAGGTATCCTGACATTGTTACAGGCCTGATCATTTCCGCCATCGTTGCCCGGGGAGGCCTGCATATCCTCCAGGATGCGAAACGTGAGAGTCATGCCCGGCGGTGATTAGTGCCCCGGGACGAATGGCTGCTTACGGAGGCTGATCTGAAACAGAAGCCCCCGCAGGGAGGCCCAGGCCTGTTCAACAGATGTTCCGGCCGTTAAGCGGCCAGTTGCCTGAGCACATACTGCAGGATGCCGCCATGCCGGTAGTACTCCACCTCTTTCGGAGTATCGATACGCACATCGACAGTGAAGGTTGCGATTGAACCATCTTCAGCTGTGGCTGTTACGGACAACTCTTTGCCGGAGCCATCACCGATACCGGCGAAGTCATAGCTCTCCTGACCGGTCAGGCCAAGCGATTCGGCAGACTCCCCCGCCTTGAACTGCAAGGGAAGTATACCCATACCGACAAGGTTGGAGCGGTGGATACGTTCATAGCTCTCGGCAATCACAGCCCGCACACCCTGCAGAAGCGGGCCTTTGGCTGCCCAGTCACGCGATGAACCGGAGCCGTACTCCTTACCTGCAAGAATGATGCTGGCAACACCATCTGCCTTGTAGCGCATGGCCGCATCATAGATGCTCATCTGCTCGCCACCCGGCTGATGACGGGTCACACCGCCCTCTGTACCCGGTGCCAGACGATTTCTTAAACGAATATTGGCGAACGTGCCGCGCATCATCACCTGATGATTACCGCGGCGCGAACCGTAGGAGTTGAAATCTTTCGGTTCCACACCATGCTCACGCAGATAGATACCGGCCGGAGAGTCGGCTTTGATCGCACCGGCAGGCGAGATGTGGTCTGTGGTCACTGAATCACCCAATAGCGCCAGCACACGCGCACCTTTGATGTCGGATACCCTGCCTGCCTCTCTGGACATGCCTTCAAAGTACGGCGGGTGCTGGATGTAGGTTGATGCTGAATCCCATGCAAAACGATCACCAGTCGGTGCCTGAAGGTTCTTCCAGTTGGCATCGCCGGCATAGATATTGCCGTAAGAGGTTTCGAACTGCCCTGCTGTCACACATGATGCCACCACATCAGCAATCTCCTTCCGGGTCGGCCAGATATCTTTCAGGTAGACATCATTGCCTTGCGTGTCCTGACCAAGCGGATCATTGTAGAGATCAATATTCATTGTGCCTGCAATGGCATAGGCCACCACCAGAGGAGGACTCGCCAGGTAGTTCATCTTCACTTCGGAGTGCACACGTCCTTCGAAATTGCGGTTACCGGAAAGGATCGAACATACAGAGAGATCGCCTTTGGCAATTGCCTCTGAAACAGGCCCGGGCAGAGGCCCGGAGTTACCGATACAGGTGGTGCAACCGTAACCGACCGTATTAAAACCCAGCTGATTCAACGGTTCGGTCAGACCTGACCTGTCAAGATAGTCAGTGACCACCAGAGAGCCGGGACCAAGTGATGTTTTTACCCATGGCGCAGATTTGAGACCCAGTGCAACAGCTTTCTTCGCCACCAGACCGGCACCCAGCATCACAGATGGATTGGAGGTGTTGGTGCAGGAGGTGATGGCCGCAATGACCAGATCACCATCCGTCAGTTCGAAGGATGAACCGTTCAGGGTTACGGGTACACGACTGCGATGCTGCCGGCTTGCCGGGTATTCATCACCCTGATGCTCCACACCGACGGCATTATGCCCGCCCTCTCCATTGAAACGCTCAAGGGTGGTTCTGTTGACATAATCGTCGGAGCCCAGTGACTCCTGAACAGACTGTTTCATATCGGAGAGTGCAATTCGATCCTGCGGACGTTTCGGACCGGCAAGCGATGGCACGACAGTGGACATATCCAGTGCCAGCAACTCACTGTAGATCGCCTCAGCGGAAGCTTCATCGTGCCACATGCCCTGCGCTTTCGCATAGGCCTCAACCAGTGCGATATTTTCATCTGAGCGGTTGGAGAGGCGCAGGTAGTTCAGGGTCTCATCATCGATCGGGAATATGCCGCAGGTGGCACCATATTCAGGTGCCATGTTGGCGATGGTGGCACGATCAGCCAGTGGCAAATGATTCAGCCCGGCACCATAGAATTCGACGAACTTGCCGACAACGCCATGGGCGCGCAGCATCTCAACGATCGTCAGCACGAGATCGGTTGCGGTTGCACCTTCGGGCAGTTCTCCGGTCAGCCTGAAGCCGACCACCTTCGGCACCAGCATTGATACCGGCTGGCCCAGCATTACCGCCTCTGCTTCGATGCCGCCAACACCCCAGCCGAGCACACCAAGACCATTAATCATGGTGGTGTGAGAGTCCGTCCCGACTAGCGTATCGGGATAGGCTACACCCTCATTGTTCACAAATACGGTACGGGCCAGAAACTCAAGATTGACCTGATGCACGATACCGGCACCGGGCGGCACAGCCTTGAAAGTTTCAAAGGCGTTCTGCCCCCATTTCAGGAAGTTGTAGCGTTCACGATTCCGTTGAAATTCGATTTCACTGTTTTTTGCGGCTGCATCGGCAGTGCCGAAAACATCCACCTGTACGGAGTGGTCGATCACCAGCTCGGCAGGCACCAGCGGCTCGATCTTTCCGGTCTCCCCGCCCAGTTCGGCCATGGCATCACGCATGGCCGCCAGATCAACAACTGCAGGTACACCGGTGAAATCCTGCATCAGCACCCGGGCAGGCATATAGGCAATTTCATGATCAGGCTCTGCTCCTGCATCCCAGCCTGCAACTTTTCTGATATCGTCTGCAGTCACATTGAGTCCATCTTCACGACGAAGCAGATTCTCAAGCAGGATTTTCATGGAAAACGGGAGCCGGGATACCTCCCCAGCAGCGTCAAGCCTGTAATAGGTGTACTTCTTCCCTTTAACATCAAGCTCTCTGCGTGCATCAAAACTATTGCTCACACCGGTCTCCTTTGGCACTGCCACTTATTAAGCGGTAAACACTAGCGCCGGAAGTCTGGTTTCTAAAGTATGCGATGGTTTAAGATGCCGGCCACGCTGTTTTTCACTCTGATTTTTTAAGCAGTGGCTTGATCAGATCCATCGGCAACGGAAAGACAATGGTGGAAGATTTGTCACCGGCAATATCCGTCAGTGTCTGCAAATAGCGCAATTGAATAGCCTGAGGCTGTTTTGACAACCTGCTTGCCGCTTCAACCAGCTTTTCCGAAGCCTGCATCTCTCCTTCGGCATGAATGACCTTGGCACGGCGTTCGCGCTCGGCCTCGGCCTGCCTGGCAATCGCACGGATCATGCTCTCATCCAGATCAACATGCTTGATCTCGACGTTGGCAACCTTGATGCCCCAGTTATCGGTCTGGGCATCAAGTATGGACTGAATGTCATGATTAAGCTTGTCCCGTTCGGCAAGCATCTCATCCAGCTCGTGCTGGCCGAGTACACTTCTGAGTGTGGTTTGTGCCAGCTGGCTTGTTGCCCCGTAAAAGTCTTCAACGTTGATAATCGCTTTTTGGGGATCGATAACACGAAAATAGATCACAGCGTTGACCTTTACCGATACATTATCGCGACTGATGACATCCTGGGTTGGCACATCGTGGACAATAACGCGAAGATCCACTCGCACCATTTGCTGAATGAGCGGAACGATGATGATCAGGCCTGGCCCTTTCACCTTCCAGAAACGGCCAAGCATGAAAACAACCCCGCGTTCATATTCACGCAGTATGCGCAGCGCACTTAGAATAATAGCCAAAACAAAAGTGATAAAAACGGCAATCGGAATCATAATGAGTCCTCCCTGGTAGTGATGGATTTTACTGAAAGGGTGAGCCCGTTCAGACCGGTGACCTTAAGTAGCTGGCCTTTTTTGACCGGTGTGCCGGTTTCGGCCTGCCATGTCTCACCGTGCAGATGAACCCTGCCGTGCCTGTCAAAGTCATTACAGGCCACACCTATAGCGCCAACCAGCTCTTCAGCCCCGCTGACCACCGGCTGCTTTCGTGCCCGGATGGCCATGGCGGCAACGAACATGAAGAACAGGGCGGATGTGATAGTGACAGATGCAATGACCCACAGGGAAAGTTCAAAACCGGGTGCGTCGGTACCCATCAGAATGACTGAGCCGATGGCAAAGGCGATGATACCTCCGACACCCAACGCCCCGAAACTCGGCGCAAAAAATTCACCGACCATAAAGGCAATGCCGAGAAGTATGAGCCCCAGTCCAGCGTAATTGATCGGAAGTGCCTGAAATGCAAACAGGGCCAACAGCAGGCATATGCCGCCGATCACTCCCGGCAGCACAAATCCGGGATTGGCCAGCTCGAAGAACAGGCCATAGATACCAAGCAGCATCAGGATGTAGGCAATATTGGGGTTGGTAATAACGGCAAGCAGCCGGGTACGCCAGTCAGGTTCCAGTTCCTCCACGGTGGCCTGAAGGGTATGCAGCGTCTGCTGACCGGAGCGAATTTCAACCGTGCGTCCATGCAACTGCTGCAAGAGGTCCGGAACATCTCTGGCGATCATGTCGATGACGTTATTCTGCATCGCCTCATCAGATGAGAGGCTGACAGCTTCGCGTACAGCCTGTTCCGCCCATTCAGCGTTACGGTCTCTGAGACTGGCAAGGCCCCGAATATAAGCCGCCGCATCATTGACCATTTTATTCTGCATCGGGTTTTCCGCAGTTTTCTGACCGGCCTGCTCCTCCGGCTTTTCGGATGCAGGCTCCGGCCGGGCCGGTTTGATATTGCGTGGATCAGCCGGAATCGGAGGTCCGCCGACCTGTATCGGCGTTGCAGCACCCAGCGTTGTAGCCGGAGCCATGGCAGCGATATGCGAGGCATACAAAATGTAGGTGCCGGCGCTGGCGGCCCTGGCACCGGAAGGTGCGACGAAGCTGGCTACAGGTACTGGTGAGGCCAGAATGTCCCGAATAATATTTCGCATGGCCAGATCCAGTCCGCCGGGCGTATCCATGCGCAACACAATCAGTTCCGCCTTTTTCTTTTCCGCCACTGCAACGCCGTTGTGGATATAATCGGCTGTTGCCGGCCCGATTGGACCTTTGACACTCAGCAGAATGATGCGGGATGCCTCATCACTGATAGCAATGCCAAAACTGCCCAGAATGATGCATGCCACAGAAAGCCAGCGACAGACCATATACATCACCACCTCTATCCGTACCGGTACATTATAGACTGGTTTTCGAAAGTATGTTTTACAGCTTTGTCAGCTACAGGTGGAATATCCTGAACGGGTCAGAAGTTTCATGAATTGGTCTGTTCCACCTGAGGAGATGCTGATTAACAGGCATCCAGCCTGTAATCAGCGCTTTTCTAAGGAACATAAACAGCTAATTGTTCAAACCTCTCCGCCCGTTCGGTAAAAACTGCGTTTTTGGCATGGATTTGATTTATCACTGAGTAACCCGTAATCATTAAATAATTTCGCAAAACTCCTGCCGACGCTATATTGGCAGCATGAAGCCGGTACCGATGTCAGCATCCCGCACACTGATCGATGCAGAGGTCACCAGAGCCGATCTCAACGCTCACGGCCTGATGCATGGCGGCAGACTTATGACGATCTGCGATGAGGCGGGTTATCTGGCAGCCTGCAAACATTGCGGCACCCACGGCCTGACCCGGGCCGCACACAGACTGAGGTTTCATGCCCCCATGCATGAAAGAGACCGGTTTTCAGTCACAACACAGGTCACCATGACAACACGGACAACGATGTGGGTTAACTGCAACATTACCAGTCACGGAAAACAGATCATGGATGCGGTCTTTGTCTATGTCGCCATTGATGAAAACCTGAAGCCTGCTGAAGTGCCCGGACTCCTCGCCGGGACAGATGAGGAGAAAAAGATGATGCAGGAAACGGAGCGCCTCTACTCAACGGTTATGGCTGGTGAAGGGAGAAAATAAAAAGCCCCGACTCTGCAGTCGGGGCTTAATAATCCGGCGCAAACACTAGGGAGGGGAGGAAGAATCAGCGCCGGACAACGCGAACTATGTAGCCTGCCTATGATTATATGATTAATTGATAATGAATGTTTGTTAATTAAATCAAAGCACTTATTTTGTCCATATATCGGCACTTTTAAACTGTTTTCAGGCAAGTTCCAGGGATGGCTATCCTTGACTTGTTACGTCTGTGGTATAAAAATATTGATTAACAGGGATGTTCCTCGGGAGGGAATTCAAAAAAGATGCGGGATTCAGTGAAGGGTCATGTTCATGTTGCTGATGACAATCCGGTTATCCGGGAGTTTCCGGGTGAAGCAGCGGAATATACCGGAGATGGTATCCATCCGTTTTCTGATACAGGGCAATATTTCAGACATCTGCACACAAGGCGGTTCATCAAAGCTGATATCTGGTCTGATTATAAGAAATTCGGGTATTCAGGCAGAGCCATGCTCCGGAGCGACTCATTGTGTCAAAGCTGAAAAATATATTCGGCGATCCGGCCAAAAGCATCGCCATTGAACAGCGGGGAAAAGTACTTGCCAATGTGCTGAATATTACCATCCCTATCATTATCACTTTTTCACTGTTCAACTACTTTTACGATTATAATGCTCTCGCACTTGTTCAACTCGGCTCTCTGTTGCTGATCGTACCTGCATGGCTGCTGGCACGCCGCAAAATGCTGGTCGCAACCGGTGAATTTCTGGCTCTGTTTTCAACCGCCCTGATCCTGCTCTATCTGATTTATGACGGGGGCATAGCCGGGCTCGGATTAATCTGGGGATGGCTGTTTCCATTTATAGCTTTTTATATCGCAGGAATCCGGCGGGGGTGGTATTGGTGCATTGGATTTCTTGCGGTTGCATCGGCCATTATTATGCTCTCTCTCGGGGTTACCGCCTCCTACGATCTGGATACCCGGGTTCTGTTCTTTACCGCCTATTTTTTCTATCTTATTGTCGGTTACTGGTTTAACGCCATACGTTTCCGGTATCTTTTCGATCTGGAAAGGCAGGTGAGTGCGCGTACCGCCCAGCTCGAACATGCCTCTCTGCATGATTCGCTGACAGATATGCCCAACAGACCCCATGTAACCGATTATATTCAGACGCTGATTGATCGAAAGGATAAAAATTTTGCTGTGCTGAATCTGGATATCGCCCGGTTTAGTGAGATTAATAATGTTCTCGGGTACGATAATGGTGATCTGCTGCTGAAGGCATTCGCCGAACGTATCCGGTCATATGCAGATAAAACGCTGTTTGCCGGACGTATGGGTGGTGATGAGTTTACAATGGTTCTGCACGACCTGCCGGCCGGCAAATCAGAACATGAAAGCAGGAGTATTGTGCTGAAACATGCCAGAGAGCTGCTCAAGGCAATGGAGCGGCCCTATGAGATTGACAATGCGGCGATTGAACTCGAAATCACGGTAGGCATCGAATTGCCGACCACCTACAACACCAATGCCAGCCATATGATCAGGCGTGCCAACTTCGCCTGCCACACAGCCAAGAGATCACAGGATAAAGTCTCCATCTATGACTCTGACCAGGATGCAACCAGTGCCCGTCAATTCCATCTGTTTGGCGGGCTGAAACGTGCCATACATAACCGTGAACTGAGACTTTTTTATCAGCCAAAAGTTGACATGCGCCTGGGCAGGGTTACGGATGTGGAGGCACTGATTCGCTGGGATTCTCCGGAAGAGGGTTTGATACCCCCGAATCAATTTATCCCTGTGGCTGAAAGCACGGGGCTTATCCATCCGGTCACAAAGTATGTGCTGGACGAAGCCATGCGGCAGCAGGCGTTATGGATCAAAAAAGAGCACCGGATCAATATTGCCATCAACCTCTCCGCACGCAGTCTCATGGAGCCTG
>JAVVEJ010000007.1:0-69879 GCA_032251395.1 Mariprofundaceae bacterium | reverse complement strand
CAGCACCATCACCGCCATCTATCCAGTCGTTATTACTATCAATGATTTCATTCCGCGGATTTGCCGGGTCAAAACCATAGGCGTCATCGCCGCCATAAAGATCATCATCACCAACTCCACCGTAAATAGTGTCATTTCCGGTACCGCCATCCGCCTCATCATCTCCGGCGCCGCCATCAATAAAGTCGGCATTGGAACGACTAATAGTCTCATAAGTGTTCGGATCCCAGATGGCTTGCCACCCCTGGCTTACACTATCTCCTCCATAGATGAAGTCGTCACCAGCACCACCATAGAGCGTGTCATCGTCAATTCCCCCATCAATATAATCATGCCCATCACCACCTAAAATGGTGTCGTTGTCTCTTTCTGAGGCCTCCTGACCAAAAAGGTCCACACCAAATTCCCCTCCGTAAAGCTCATCGTCACCAGTGCCACCATCAATATAGTCTGCTGCGCTCCCTCCATCGATATAGTCATCTCCTGCATCACCATACATGCTGTCTTTGGTATCAATAATCTCATAGGGGCCACTTTGGCGGGCAAGTATTTCATCATCGCCTGCACCGCCATGAATGGAGTTGTCCTGGTCACTTCCATAAATTGTATTGCCCTGATCATTTCCATTTCCAGAGACCACACCATCTTCGAGATAAAGAGTCTCAACGTTTGCACCCAGCGTATACCCTTCTACATTTGAGCGGACAGCATCTGTACCACCGGCAATATCCTCAACAACCGCATCGAATACGTTATTTACAATAAATGTGTCATTACCCAGACCGCCAATCATGGTATCCGCTCCGGTTCCACCATCGAGATAATCGTCGCCAGCAGCCCCGTCGAGAATATTTTCGCCACTATTCCCATATATTCTGTCATTCTGAGCATTGCCCGTACCGTTGATGTTCTCATCACCTGTCAGGCGTAAGATTTCAACATTTTCCGGTGTGATGTAAGAAGCTGATGAATAAATGGTATCTTCATTGAAATCACGATATTCCCATGTCTTATAGTCAGTCTTGAAATTTGGAGCTTCATACGATTCCACAACTTGATCGAAAGCATTATCGACGTAATAGGTGTCTCCCCCACTCCCTCCAATCATGGTATCTGCGCCAGCTCCACCGTTGATAGTGTCGTTACCCGCTCCACCATCCAGCCAGTTATCCCCTGAATTGCCATTGATAACGTTATCAAGTGCATTGCCTGTTCCATTAATGTTATCCGTACCTATCAGATCCAGATTTTCTACTTTGTCCGATAGAGCGTATGAAACAGTGGCTTTAATGGTATCAATGTCCGGCACCTGATAGCTGTATGGCGCCCACTGCCAGCCTGCAGTTCCGGGAACCCATACGTAACTTAGAACTGTAATTGAACCGTCACCATTCAGTTCAAGCGGTGTGAAAGGGTTGGTGGCACCAAATTGAGTCCCAATGCCACCAACCAGGACATCCGGCGAATCATAGCTTTGCGACTGTAACTGCCAGCTTCCCGATGTTCCCGGAATGTACTGATGACGCATTTCAGTAACCGTATGGGTATCGGCCGTTTCAATCACCTGGTCACCGGCATTGTCCACATAGTAGGTATCATTGCCGTGGCCGCCGTACATGACATCGGCACCTGTGCCACCATCAATCACATCATTACCGTTCCCGGCGTAGACTACGTCATCTCCGCCTCCGGCATTGATGTAGTTGGAGAGTTCATTCCCGATGATCGTTTCACCACCGGCACCACCGTTGATACCGCCCCCTGCGGAAGCCTCATTGATCAACTCAAATATTGAAAGCAGGCGATCATTAAACCGAAAAGAGGTGATCGGAGATGTGTTCTGCGGATCATTCAGGTCAACCCCGTCAATATGAAGGACATCTCCGGGATGGCTGCCAAACCTGAGTGTCAACGAATCGCTGTCCAGCGTAAGTCCGGACCCGGCCAGGTTGAAATTGAACTGTACGCTATTGGCTCCCGAATCAACGATATGATCTTCGCCAAAACCGCTGTCGAAAACATATGTGTCTGATCCGTCTCCGCCAGCAAGCGTATCATTGCCTGCACCACCATTGAGAAGATCGTTGCCGATTCCACCATCCATGGTGTCGTCACCACTGCCGCCGAGAAGGGTATCCGTACCACTACCACCGAGAAGGGTATCGCTACCACCCTGACCACTGAGCAGATCATTTCCGATTCCGCCATCGAGTTGGTCGTCTCCATGAAGCGTGTCTGCAATAAAGCTGCTATCGCCATAGAGCGCATCATCGCCCTGACCGCCAATCAGTGTGTCGGCACCGCCATAGCCCACGATATAGTCATTGCCGGCACCACCATCAAGGTAGTCATCATCCTGTACAGTGGCCGATACATCCGCATCATCACCGAAAAGCTGGTCGGCCCCGTCACCACCCAATATCGTGTCAGCACCGCTATCACCGAACAGCAGGTCATTGCCTTTACCACCATCCAGATAGTCGTTGCCGTCACCGCCCTGCAATTCATCCAGACCGGCACCGCCTATCAGTGTGTCGTAACCTGCCTGACCAAACAGCAGGTCATTATCGTCGCCGCCATTGAGATAGTCATTATCGTCGCCGCCCTGAAGCTGATCATCGCCGGTTCCGCCATAGAGGCTGTCTGCTCCAGCATCGCCAAGGAGCATGTCACTGTCTGCACCGCCCAATAGTGTGTCGTCACCGCCCTGACCGACCAGTTGGTCATTGCCGGCTCCGCCATCCAGATAATCATTGCCATCAAGTGCTGCCAGCAGCGGTGACTGCGAATCACCCCAGAGCTGGTCATCGCCTGCACCGCCAAAGAGTGAATCCGATCCTGTCTCGCCAAATACCAGATCAGCGCCATCGCCACCGATCACCGTATCGTTTCCGTCACCGCCAGCCAGACTGTCGTCTCCAACACCACCATCGAGCGTGTCATCGCCGCCATTGCCTTGAATAATATCCTTGCCATCGCCACCGGCGAGGAAGTCAGCCTGGTTATGGCCGACAATCAGATCATCTCCGGCTCCGCCATCCACGGTAATACCGTCCTGCTGATCGGGCATGTATCCCATTGCATGATTCCACCAGCTCACTGGCACGGCTCCCAGTGGTGCGAGTGCTGGATGAAAATATCTCGCATTGAAAGTACCGTTCACAATACTGAACTGGTAGCTCCAGCCCGCTCCCATTGATGAGTTTCCGGAGACATTGAAATCCTCAGGTACGCCACCGCTGAACCAGGTGGAGAGATTCCCGGTGCTGTCGACAAAAAACTGTGTCGAACCGAAACTGTTCCAGTGCTGAATAAGATCGCCCCAGAAGGCATCTCTGGAAACATTGCCGCCCGCAGAAATATCCATCGCCTCATAGCGATTGCCGGAGACAATGTCGTTGCCATCGCCTGCATTGATCGTGCTGCCACCTTCGAAGCCGCTGATCAGGTCATTGCCGGCACCTCCAGCAATCTGGTCGGCTCCACCATTGCCGATAATCCAGTCGCCATCGGCTCCGCCATCAATCACGTCGCCCTGACCGGAGCCATAGATCATGTCACGTCCTGTATCGCCATTGATCGTTGCAGATGTGCCTGCACCACCAGCATAGCCATCCAGATAGTTTTCACCTGCTGTGCCGTTCAACGCAGATGTTGGAGCCGGTAGAGCAATATCACTTACGTTCATGGTATAACTATTCGAGGACGCCACTGTTGTCGGTATCCCGTCTGCATCGGTGGTAATCACTTCCGCCTGGAAGGTGACACTCTCATTCTGTGTGATCTCACCGTTTTGCCGCACTGCGAATGAAACCAGATTCTGCCCTTCACTGGCCGGAATCAGGAATGAACCATCAGCTTCCGCGGCAATGGCCTCTCCACCCACCACAAACTCGAACAACCCGTTCAGACCACTCATAATTATTTTGACAAAATCGCCATCCTTCAATGACTGATTTGTTGCCACGCCAAGTTGACCGCCGCCTCCCTCTTTCATCGCACCGGAGCCGTCCGCAGCCGTGTAGGCCGGATCGGCATAAGGATTGCTGTTATCCAAAAGAAATGCCGCCTTCATGCTCTCATCGAGGTTCAGGCTTAGATCACCGTTCTTGAAATCTTTTACCGTGATACTGTTGCCCGCACCACCCAGTGCGGAACCGCTGATCTCCAGAGAACCCTTTCCGGCAAGATCGCCATCCCGTGAAAGCGTCAGAACAATGCTGCCATCACTGTTCTTCCATTCGTTCTTAAAGCGTTTGAATGAGGATGCATCAAGGTCAAAGTCATTGATGACGATCTTCCCTGCACCATCCACATCAAGAATGGTGTCTGCCCCGTCACCGGAGTTGTAGTTGTAACTGTCACTTCCCGTACCGCCCTCCAGGCGGTCATCTCCACCAAAACCTTGCAACGTGTCATTGCCACCCATGCCGTAGAGATGGTCAGCAATGTTGTCACTGCCAAACCATGGATTGGTGCCTTCAAGCAAAGTGCCCTTCTCATCGCCAAAGACAACACGGCGCGCCACAGATGTATCATTTGGATTGGAAGCACTCAATGTGCCGGTAGCAGCATCTTCATATACCATGTTATGGGCGATGCTCGGATCGATAACACCCGACACGTCCCGAACATTGTTGGAAAGCTGCATGCTCAAGTATTCGCTACGATCAGTTAGATACTTGTCCGTAATGGTACCGCTACCCGTATCAGGATTATAAAGATCCAACTCACCCTTAGTGTTACGAGCATCATAAAAAGCAGGGTTCTGTGTTAAAACAACAAAGGCATTACCATTTACCAAGGCATAACGGTACGCTAGATCTGTTTTTGCTAACGTCTTTAGTTCTGTAGATAATTTTGCACGAAACCTTCCGTCAGCATAGATGCCACCCATTGCTTCAATTGAAAGTCCACTGATTAACGTCGGCGGCAGCACATCTGAAATCGTTTGAAGGTCTTTATAGAGATTATCTCGAGAGGTGTCGTACTCGCTGCCTGTGCGCGGCGTGAAGCCACTGCCTACTAGCAGTTCACCCAGCGCTGAAACCGTGCTCTCAAGACTGTTCTCCGCCACATTCGAGGATGCTGTCAGAATACTGGTGATGTCTTTGAGAGTTAGATCCGCATCTATCTGCGCAAAGGTATCGTAAACAGCGAGAGAGTCAGTCATTTGGGTTGCGCTGTGACCTAACGCCACCGATACAGGCAGGGCAGCACTCTCAATAAAAATGCCATCCCAGCCACCCGGCTGCTGGAGGGCACTGTTATTCATCGCTGCATATTCAGGACCAGCAATTCCATACACATTCTGAATGTTTGCAGATGGGAAAGTGGTGCCACCACCAAGTTGAACCAGTAATTTTCCGACATTGGGGTTGTCGAATTTAAAACCAAGGCCGTTAACCGAAATAGCATTGGAGGTGACATCCTGAATCATCCGCGTGAATGCCATCGCCAAATGCCCACCCAGTGAGTGGCCCGATACATCAAGGGTCACAGGCGGAATATACGTTCCATCGGCTGTTACAAACAGACCACTGCCAGCCTGCATCGAAATATCAGCAAGCTGTGATGAATCAACATACTGAACCGCCTTTACAGTCATTGAAGAACGTTCGATAAAGACATTCGAACGTGACTCCAGTGCTGCAAGATAAGCATCAGCACTCATTGTGGTGTTGGTAACTGGATCAGTTACATCATTGCCAAGATAAGCTTCATAGAGCGCGGCTGATTCAGCATCCAGCTTGGTCAGAACAGCCGCACCATAACTAACATTAGATGGGGTTTTTGATCGCTGCCAGAAGTTATAAAGATCGACCAATTGATCAACGGCAACGCCATCAGCAGTGATCAGCTTCGCATCAGCGATGAAATCGGCTGAATCAAGCGAGCCCCGAACCGCCAAACTAAACTGGCCCGGATCATCCAAGCTCTCAAACATCGTTGCTGAAAATCCAGTCTGCGTGTTCGGAATATGATCAACAACTTTCCAGTGGGTAACGAATTCGGTGGCTTGGGCGGCAGAGAACTTACCATCCCCTGTAGTAAGTGCATCTATGAGGGTTTGCTTTGGCGTAGTATTATTAATCCCTGCCAGGTTGGCATAAGCCGCTTCAGCTAGCTGAGCTTGTTCGAACACTGATGTTATTGTATTCATTTATTTCCCCTGCTTATATCGTCCACGATGGCATCTACGAATTGATATAATTTAGCCCTATCATCAATCCCATTAGGACAACTTCCTTCGTTTATCCAAAATTTGAGCCCGGCGTAACTTTCCCCACTCGAAAAATCAATTTGTCGAGCCACAACACCATTATCAACATCTATAATCTCTTTTTTCCATCTATACATGGATATCAACGGGAGAATTTTTTGCTTTTGTGTGATCCACTGGAATCTTTGATTCAATATTTGCTTATTTGTAAAACCATTATCATTTCCAGTTCGATCAGTCGAATTACCTTTATGCTCGACAAGTATCTCCGCCACCCCCGGATTCTCAGCCTTCCATTGATCGACAGTTTTATAGACCCAGAAGCCCGCTTCGGTGGAACAGTAGTATTTGTGAGCGACAACCGTCGGAATCCAGTCCCAGAAGGGAATCAGATACATCACCAGTGCAGCCCCTGCACCCCAATACCAAGGGCTCTTACCTCTCTTCTTCGCTGCACGTGCAGCAACAGTGACAACGATGATCGAAACAATCAGGTAGAGCGCCATCACACCAAAAATTACAAGACCCATTACGCCACCTCACTCATTTGAATCGGAGAAAAGAAAAAGGAGGCGGAGCTCTTCCGTGAAAGAGATCGCGCGTGCAAAACTGATGGCAAATTGAATATCATAAGACTCCCTTCCCAAGGTTGGTCAGCGTTTAACACTGCCAGTAAATCCCTGCAATCAATATCGCATGAATATGCTACTTCAGGAGAAGAGGTGATCGAATTGTAGTGTTGTCTGTAAATCGAACTGCCTTCCCGGGCAGTTCATTCGAGGTAAATCTATCGAGATTCTCCCCTTCCCTTGAGAACTGATTTAAGACCTAAGAGTTCACTGTGTCAAGAATCCGGGCCAACCCCAAAAGGGGTCAGAGCGTTTTCCAGACCACCTTGCGCCCGATAATCTCAAAGCCTTCATTGGCCATACGGGCAAGGGTTGCCGGATAGAGCCTGTGCTCTTCGATCTGAATACGGGCATGGAGCGTGTCGCGGGTATCGCCGTCCAGCACGGGTACTGCGGCCTGAGCCAGAATCGGGCCACCATCAAGCACTTCGTCCACCAGATGAACCGTACAGCCTGAAACCTTCACCCCGTGTTCGAGCGCATCCTCAACAGCCTTTGCCCCGGCAAAGGAGGGCAGCAGCGACGGGTGAATATTGATAATGCGCCCGCGAAAGCGGCGCACAAACGAGGATGAGAGAATCCGCATATAACCGGCCAGCACAATCCACTGGCAACCGTGCCTGTCCAGCAGATCCGCACACTCGGCATCGAACTGCTCACGGCCGGTAAAATTTCCAGGGGCAAGGTGCACCACATGGGGTACGCCGGCGTTACGGGCAATATTCAGGGCCTCGGCATCGCCTTTGTCGGAGATGACCAGACGAACATCTACCGGGCATTCGCCTTTGGCAACCGATTCAAGAATGACTCTGAGGTTGGTTCCGCGCCCGGAGACCATCACTGCAACTGTTCTGGCGTTCACCTCTTCTCCTTTATCGCTTCCACCTGCACGGGAATGCCACAAAAACGCTTTAGCCGATCAGGGTAACCGGTTCACCACTGCGCCTGTGGATCGAACCGATCCTGTAAACGGTTTCGCCCGCATCCTTAAGCACTGCCTCAGCTTTCTCCGCTTCGCCCTCAGGCAGAATCACGGCAAATCCAATCCCCATGTTGAAGGTACGGTAACGTTCGTTTCTCTCGACATTGGCGAAGGAGAGCAGATATTCGAACGCAGGCAAAACCGGCCACGAACTGATATCGATGGTAACCGCCAGATCTTCAGAAACGATACGCTCCATGTTATCGAACATGCCGCCGCCGGTGATATGCGAGAATCCGTGAACGGCGACGCCGCTCTTCATCAGCGCATTGACTGCAGGAACATAGAGTCGGGTAGGGGCCAGAACACCCTCGACCGCCCTGCGGCCGTCGGAGAGAAGATCATTCTCCAGATCGGCACCGCCCAGCTCGATCAGTTTGCGCACCATGGAGAAGCCATTGGAGTGCGGCCCGCTGGAGGCCAGACCCAGAATCACATCACCGTCGGCAATCCTGGAGCCATCAATCATTTTTGCCCTGTCGACCACACCGACCGCGAAGCCGCCGATATCGTAGTGGCCCGGTGCATACATGCCCGGCATCTCAGCCGTTTCGCCGCCAACCAGGGAGCATTTGCAAATGCAGCATGCCTCTGCGATACCCTCCACCACGCCGGCCAGTGTTTCGCCGGCAAGCGTGCCAGTTGCCAGATAATCAAGGAAAAAGAGCGGCTCGGCTCCAAGGGCGGCAATATCGTTAACACACATCGCCACCGCATCAATACCGGCCACATGCGGACGGTTGTGCTGCTGCAGCAACAGCAGCTTGGTGCCGACCCCATCGGTGCCTGAAACCAGCACCGGCTCCTGCATACCGGAAAAGTCGGGCCTGAACAGACCGCCGAAACCGCCGAGACCTGCCAGCACTTCCGGGCGGGTGGTACTGGCTACCGCACTCTTGATGCGGCCGACAAAGGCATTGCCCGCATCGATATCCACACCGCAATCGGCATAGCTGATTGTCTGCCTGTTGTTATCGGCGGAATCCTCAGACATCGAGATTCTGTACCTTCAAGGCATTGTCCTGGATAAATTTACGCCGCGGCTCAACCGCATCACCCATCAGCGTGGAGAAGGTCTCATCAGCCATCACCACATCTTCGAGTGTTACCTGCAGCAGCGTCCGGGCTGCTGAATCCATGGTGGTCTCCCACAACTGCTCCGGGTTCATCTCACCCAGCCCTTTATAGCGCTGAATGGTCAGCCCCTTACGCCCCTCCTGCTCCACAATCTCGGCAATCTCATCGTAGTGGCTGATCTCCCAGCGCTTTTCGCCATTGCTGAGATGGGCGCCATCTGTAACCAGCGCCTGAATCGTTGCGCAGAGTTTCAATGCCTCTGAAAATTCGGCAGTTCCGACCAGATTACGCTCCAGCCGGGAGATCATCATGCGGCCATGGTCGCGGCGCTCAAACTGCACCCAGTAACAGCCCTGCTCCGCATCTTCATTAATCATCCACTTCAGCGTCTCATCCTCACGCGAGGCTGCACCAAAGGCTGCCGACAGCTGCTCCATCCTCTCTTCCAGCCGCTCCCTGTCGCGCATCATGGCAATATTGATCTTGCCGGTTTCAATCAGGTATTTCAGCACAACCGGATCAAGACGCTGACTCAGCCGGTTCTGCAGGCGCTGCAGACGATGGATACTGCGAACCGCGGTTAGCAGGCGCTCACCAACCAGTTCACTGGCTTTGCCGCCGGGATGATAGCGCTTCTCGGCAAGCCCCATCTCCATCAGATACTCAAACAGCTCCTCATCGGATGCGATATATCGCCCTTTTTTGCCTCTGGCGACACGATACAGTGGCGGCTGGGCGATATAGAGATGGCCGCGCTCAATAACTTCCGGCATCTGGCGGTAGAAGAAGGTGAGCAGCAGGGTGAGGATGTGTGAACCGTCCACATCCGCATCGGTCATGATTACCACTTTGTGATAACGGAGTTTGGCAATATCGAAATCGTCCTTGCCGATACCGGTGCCCAGTGCGGTAATCATGGTGCCGATCTCCTGGCTGGAGAGCATCTTGTCAAAACGCGCCTTCTCTACATTCAGGATTTTACCCTTCAGCGGCAGGATGGCCTGGGTGCGGCGATCGCGCCCCTGTTTGGCCGAGCCGCCCGCAGAGTCGCCCTCCACGAGGAAGATTTCGGATGAAGCAGGGTCTTTTTCCTGACAATCCGCCAGTTTTCCGGGCAGGCTTGAAATATCCAGCGCCCCTTTCCGGCGCGTCAGATCACGTGCCTTTCTTGCTGCATCGCGCGCCATGGCTGCCTCTGCCGCCTTGCCGATAATACGCTTGGCCTCGGCAGGATTCTCTTCAAACCACTCTGCAAGCTTTTCGGCCACTTTTCCCTCTACTGCCGGGCGAACCTCGGAGGAGACCAGTTTATCCTTGGTCTGCGAGGAGAACTTCGGATCGGGAACCTTGACGGAGAGAACAGCTGTCAGCCCCTCACGACAATCATCGCCGGTCAGGGCAACCTTATGTTTTTTGAGCAGGCCGTTGGCTGCTGCGTAGTTATTGACGCAGCGGGTCAGCGCTGCACGGAAGCCGGCCATATGGGAGCCGCCGTCACGCTGCGGGATATTGTTGGTAAAACAGAAGACATGCTCCTGATAGACATCAGTCCACTGCATGGAGAGCTCAATGCCGATATCATCCTTTTCACCTTTAATGGTGATACAGTCCTTGTGCACAGGTGTACGGGTGCGGTTCAAATGCTCAACAAAAGCGGTGATGCCCCCCTCATACTCGAACAGCTGGCGATTATCATCACGCTCATCAATCAGCTCGATGCGAACGCCACTATTCAGAAAAGAGAGTTCACGCAGACGTTTGGCCAGTGTATCAAATGACATATTACGATGCGAGAAGGTCTCCAGGCTTGGCAGGAATCGAACTTCCGTACCGGTACCCTTTGCTTCACCCACCACCCTCAGCGGCTCGACGGTATTGCCATGCTCGAAACGACAGAAGTGAACCTTGCCTTCGCGGCGAATCTCAAGCTCCAGATACTCGGAGAGAGCATTAACCACCGAAACACCCACGCCATGCAGACCGCCGGATACCTTGTAGGAGTTGCTGTCAAACTTTCCGCCGGCATGCAGTACCGTCATGATAACTTCTGCAGCTGAACGCTGCTCTTCCTCATGGATACCGACAGGGATACCGCGCCCGTTGTCACGCACCGTAACCGAATCATCCGAATGCAGGATCACCTCAATCTTGTTGCAATGACCGGCCAGTGCCTCATCGATTGAGTTATCCACCGCCTCATAAACCATGTGGTGCAGGCCTGTGCCATCATCCGTATCACCGATATACATGCCCGGACGCTTCCGTACCGCATCAAGACCTTTGAGAACCTTGATACTATCCGCACCATATGCCTGGTTTTCCACTTCACTCATGCTGCTTTCTCCATTTCGTGACCGGCTACAACTTTGATGGCAGGCCGAATTGCACGCATTCCATTCTCATTCGCCACACATTCTGACAGATGGCTTTGATGAATCACTAAATTTTCCGGTATCTCGATACCGTTCGGAACCGTCATCAATATCTGACCCCGGTAAGCACAGAGCCTGTTTAAAAGACGCTGCTGCCGTTTGACATCCAGCGCTTCCAGGCAGTCATCCAGCAACAGCAGTGGAGCCAGATGCCGGCACTCCAGCCGGACAGCACACTCTGCCAGTCTCAGGGCCATGGCGGCCAGCTTTTGCTGCCCCCGCGAGCCTACCGAACGAATTTCCCGTCCATCAAACAGGATTTTCAGACGGTCACAATGGGGGCCTGCCTGCAACCGGCCCAGTCTTGCATCATTATCCCGCCCGCTTGCCAGACGTTCAAGCCAGGCCTGTTCACTGCCGGGCGCCGTCGAAGCCAGTTCCAGTTGCAGCGGGCGCTCCATCAGCTCATGCTCATGTTCAAGCCGGCGGTTCAGACTGTCGATCATCTCACACCTGGCCCGGATTATCTGCTGCCCGGCCACCACAATCTGATACTCCCATGTATCGAGTTCGGCCGATGAGCGGTGGCGTCTGATCAGACGACCACGCTGCATCAGGGCCCGAAGATAATGCTGATAGGCCCGGTAGGTGGCCGGACTGGATGCATGAATCACGCCATCCAGCCATTTACGCCGTTCACCCGGCACGCCATCAACCAGTTTACCTGCCTGTGGAGCCTCTGCCACCACCGGCAGCGTTTCCGTCAACTCCTGGCGCCGGGATATCTTCTTTCCCTGCAGGGTAATTTCGCTCTTTCCCCGACTGCCGGTCAGCTCCACATGCATCGGCCCGTAACGTTTCCAGACCCCCGATATCCTGAAAGCATCCGTTCCCCAGCGAACAAGTTCCGGATCACGCGCCTGCCTGAACGAACGGCCATACGCCATCATGTAGACCGCCTCCAGCATGGTTGTCTTTCCGGATCCGTTTTGACCTGAGAGAAGATTGATCCCCTCTTCACACCGCCAGTTTATTCTTTCATGGCAGCGAAGATCAGAGAGTGTGAACTCCTTGATTAATAGGCTGGGAGATCCTGTCATGGCCGGCTTGTCAGATTCGCATCGGCATCACAACATATTTTGAGGCATCGTTACCCTCTTCCAGCAGCAGTACCGGGGAGAGATCATCCTTTACCTGAATCCTGATCCGGTCAGATTGAACCGCACCCAGCACATCCCTTAAATAACGGCCATTGAATCCGATGCAGAGCTCTTTTCCCGAATAGTCGGCATCAATGAACTCCTCCGCCTGCTCCTGTTCTGTATTATGCGCCGATATATGCAGGGCGTTTGCGGAAAATTGCAGACGCACATCATGTGTAAACTCATTGGCCACAATCATGCTCCGGCGCAGAATCTGATCCATGCGTCCACGGTCAATCACCAGCTCTTCCGGATTATCGGTTGGAATCACATCGTCATAAACAGGGAACTGCGCATCAATCACTTTGGATGTCAGGCTATGCTCACCGGCATCAAGGCGAACCTGGCGTTTGCCAAGTGACAGCGTGACCGGCCCCTCCGTCTCTTCACAGATTTTTCTGATCTCTGCTACCGCTTTGCGTGGAACAATAGCACTGCTGCTCTCCACCTCCTGTTCCAGACGGGCAGCAACCAGCGCCATCCGGTGTCCATCAGTTGCAACCAGCTGCAGGCCGTGCTGCGGTGAAATCTCAAACAGTGTTCCGGTAAGGTATTTACGGGTCTCATCTGTTGACATCGAAAAGCTGGTGGCTGCAATCATGGCTGCGAGATCTCTGCCGCTGATGCGGACAGAAAAATCGGTATCCGGATCAGGCAGGCCCGGATAGTCATTGGCTGGCAGGGTGGAGAGCCTGAACTTCGAACGGCCGCTCCTGATCTCCATAAAAGAGGCTTCCGTTTTCAGCTCCACATCACTGTCCACATCCAGCTCTTTAACAATATCGAACAGTTTTTTTGCAGAAACGGTAATCGTACCTTCGCTATGAATGTTTGCCTCTACTTCCGAACAGACACCAATCTGCAGGTCTGTAGCCACGATTTTCAGTTTTTGCCCGGATGCCTGTAGCAGGAGATTGGAGAGAATGGCGTTGGTGCTTCTCTTCTCAACAATGTTCTGACAACGCTGCACATGCTGCAAAAAAGATGTTCTGGGTACTGTGATGTGCATTTCAACTCCTTATTTAATACCTTAATACAATATATATAGTCTTACCAGTAGGGGCTGTTAATAACGTGTATAAGACAATTATCCTTTTGTTTTTAAACAGTTATAAAGAATTATACTGTGTATAACTACACTCTGTCCCTGTGAACAGTATGTGTGACCAGGAGCAATATTCAACCACATCTCCCAATCAGGCAAGTAACTCAACAGTTATCCACAGCAATCCGTATAACCTTTCTACAACTTACTCTTTTTTCAATCACTGTATCATAATGAGCGAGGTGACTGTTACGACTTAAACAGGCTTAACAGCCGCTTCATCTCATCATCAAAATCCTTATCCTCGTTTCGCATCTGCTGAATTTTTCTGTACGCATAGAGAATGGTGGTGTGATCTTTTCCACCAAATTTCTCGCCAATCTCCGGCAGGGAGTGTGAGGTGAGCTCTTTGGATGCATACATGGCAATCTGACGCGGAAAGGCAATGGTGCGGGTTCGTTTCTTGGATAGCATATCCTGTATCCTGATGTTGTAATAGTTGGCAACACCTTTCTGGATATCATCCACTGAGATGGTTCGGATATCTTCCTGCAGCTGATCCCTGAGAACATGGCGGGTCACCTCCATGGTGATAACCTTGTCGGTCAGCTTTGCATAGGCGGTGATACGGGTCAGGGCTCCTTCCAGTTCACGAACATTGTTGGTGATTCTGGATGCAAGCAGATAGGCCACATCCCTGTCCAGTGTAACGCCGGCCAGTTCGGCCTTGCTTGCAAGAATCGCAAGCCGTGTTTCCAGATTGGGCGGCTGGATATCGGCTACCAGTCCCCAGTTGAATCTGGATCTCAGACGTTCCTCAAGATGACTCATCTCTCTGGGGCTTCGATCCGATACCAGAATAATCTGTTTATGAACTTCATGCAGCGCATTGAATGTGTGGAAAAACTCTTCCTGCGTACTGGTTTTTCCGGCAATAAACTGCACGTCATCAATAATCAGCACATCAACCTTTCGATACTGTTCCCGGAACTGATGGGTGGCATTATTACGAATGGCGGTGATCAGTTCGTTGGTGAAGCGTTCACCTGTTCTGTAGGCAATTTTGATATGATTCTTCCGTATCAACTCATTGGCAACCGCATTGATCAGGTGGGTTTTACCCAAACCGACACCGCCATGAATATAGAGCGGGTTATAGCTTTCACCCGGCTTGTCGGCTACTGCCCGGCTGGCAGCATAACAGAATTCATTACTGGAACCGACCACGAAATTATCAAACGTGAAGCGCGGGTCAATATAGCCATCGACATAGTTCGGTTTTTTACCTTTGCGTTCCGGCCTGCTCTCCGTTGGCAGGGTCAGGGATGAGTCAACCTCAAAGCGGACAGCGACATCCGGTGAGAATACGGATTTAACAGAGGCAATAATTTTCTTTTCACAGTCAGCTTTCAGACCATCCAGAAAAATCCGGCTCGGCACCTTCAGAATCAGACAGTTATCACTGAATTCCGGATGAATGGGCATGATCCAGGCATCAAACTTTGAAGGTGGAATGTCACTTTTGATTTGCTCTACAATGCTCTTCCAACGCTGCTTCCAATCTTGGTCTACCATTGGCTGAATAGTACATGCTTGTTTGTGCTAATCCACATTCATTCACGTCTGACGGAGTTCTTGACATTGGAATGTTGCAACATATGATTCGCGACCCTTCAAAAAAGAGGAGATGGATATGAGTTTTACTTACAAGCCAAGCCGCATCCGTCGAGCACGTACCCACGGGTTTCGCGCACGCATGGCAACCCGCTCCGGACGCGCGATTATTAATCGCCGCCGCGCAAAAGGGCGTAAACGGCTGTCTGCCTGAGCAATAGTTTTCCACCCGGATTCCGGCTGAGGGCAAAAACCGATTTTGATGCTCTGCGGGACGGACTCCGGTTTCATATGGACAGCCTGCGTTTTGTCTATCGTAAAAACCACCTTTCGCATGCCCGCCTCGGGCTGGCTGTTTCAAAAAAATATGGTAATGCTGTAAAAAGGAACGCCCTTAAACGGTTGCTGCGCGAGAGATTCCGTCAGCATGCGATTCGGGACGTGCCGGTTGATATTCTCGCCTTTCCGGCAAGCAGGGTGGAGAGATCAACCGATTTCTCATCCCAGATGGATATTGCCCTGGACAGAATTATGCAGCGCGTGAATCGGGCCGGATCATGAACCGTTTAGCCATCGGAATGGTTCGTTTCTACCGCTATTTTATCTCTCCGTTGCTGCCGCCCCGCTGTATTTATACCCCGACCTGTTCAGAATATGCCATTGAAGCGATAGAACGATATGGCGTAATCCGTGGAGGATGGTTAGCGTTCCGCCGCCTGTGCCGCTGTCACCCCTTTTCCAAAGGTGGTTGTGACCCGGTTCCGTAATCTTTGTAAATGTGTCTGTTTGTCGCTGAAGGAGTCTGATATCATGGAACAACGCAATATGATCCTGGCATTTGCCCTGTCCATGTTGATTTTGCTGGGTTGGGGGCTTCTTTTCCCACCAGCCGATAATTCCGGCCCAAATGTAAACAGGGAACAGAGTGCTGCCGTTAAAACACCCGGTGAAGATACTGCTACTCCGGAGCTGAGGCCTGATGCCGAAGACCTCTTTCCGTCCGCTCCCGCTGAAACCCCTGCTCCGGCCCTGCAGGAAACAGCGGCCTCCGGCAAAGTGATTGCTTTTGGCAACGACCTGCTCAAGCTGAGCGTTAATGAGAAGGGCTGGGTTATTAATGCCAGCCTGAATCAGTACAGGGAGAGCCTGAAAAAGGGGTCTGCATCTGTCTCGGTGCTGGGCGAACGCGAACCCCATGTCACCTATCTGAATGCCGGTCTTATGGGTGAGAAAGATGTCTCTGTATTCAGGCTGCTGTCCAAAGAGACCATTAATGGAGCTGACCGGGTTGTAACCCGGGCGACCCTGTCTGATGGAAGAACATGGGACCGGATTTTTACCCTGTCGCCGGGCTCCTACCTTATTACTATTGATGACCGTATTCAGAATGGGTCCGGTATCAAACTGTTCCGTCAGGTGGTTGAGCGCCATCCGGACCGTGAGATCGCTACTTTTTATGAACATGCGGGCTCGGTTGGCCTGATGGATGGCGTGCTGCAGGAAGAGAGTTATGATGACCTGGATGAGAGTGGCACCATTCGTCTGGCAGCTACCGGGGGCTGGACCGGTACGATGGGCCGCTACTTCATCACTGCCATATTCGGCAACCAGCAGCGTGACTACCGGTACTACTATAAGGGAGACGGGCGCTCCTATCAGTCAGGCATGATTGATGATGGTATCATGGATGGATCGACTGCCGTTTTTCAGTCCACGGTATTCATTGGACCGAAGTCGATACCCATATTACGGCAAGCGGGCGTAGGCCTTGAAAGAAGTGTTGATTTTGGCTGGTTTGCCTTCATCTCCAAGCCGCTGCATGATGGCATAAGCTGGCTCTACAAATATTTCCCGAATTATGGCGTCTGCATCATCCTGCTGGTGATCGGCATCAAGATTCTCTTCTTTTATCCGACCCAGAAATCCTACGAGTCGATGGCGGCCATGCGCAAACTGCAGCCTGAACAGAAGCGGTTGCAGGAGCGGTTCGGTGATGATCGCCAGCGGCTTGGCCAGGAGATGATGGCCCTTTATAAGAAGAACAAGGTTAACCCTCTGGGTGGCTGCCTGCCGATTATTATACAGATTCCGGTCTTCTTTGCCCTCTATAAAGTACTGCTGATGTCTATCGAAATGCGTCAGGCACCATTTATGGGCTGGATTCAGGATCTCTCTGCTCAGGATCCCTACTTTGTTCTTCCCCTGCTGATGGGCATCTCCATGTATCTGCAGCAGAAGATGAATCCGCAGCCGATTGATGCGATGCAGGCGAAAATCATGTCATTCCTGCCGGCACTCTTTACCGTAATGTTCCTCTTCTTCCCGGCAGGACTGGTTCTCTACTGGCTGGTTAACAATATTCTGGCCATTATTCAGCAGCGGCTGGTGATGAAAACCATGGGCGTTGATTAACTGACTTCAGCAAGTGTTACAATGAGTACGATTGCTGCCATCGCCACACCCGCAGGGCGGGGCGGCGTGGGCATTATCCGCCTCTCCGGGGAAGCTGCTCCGGAGATTGCCGGAAAGCTTGCCGCCTCAGACAGCAGACCGGCTCCGGGAGCGGCACGGCTAAGCCGCTGGTATGATGCGGACGGCTCATTGATTGATACCGGTATTCTCATCTATTTCCAGGCCCCCCACTCCTATACCGGCGAAGATGTGATCGAGCTGCAGGCACATGGAAGCCCGGTTCTTTTGAGGGCCCTTCTGCAACGGGTGTTTGAACTGGGGGCGACCCCTGCTGCGCCTGGAGCATTTACCCGAAGAGCCGTGGAAAATGGCAAAATGGATCTCTCCCAGGCAGAAGCCGTCATTGCCTGTGTCGATGCGGCCACTCTGCGAGCGGCAAAGCAGGCCCAGCGGCATCTGCAGGGGGAGTTTGGCGCAAAGGTCGAGCGCCTGATGCATCAGCTGACGGGAGCGGTCGCTCACGTTGAGGCATGTCTCGATTTTCCGGAAGAGGAGCTGCCTGATCTTCTTTTTGATACCCTTCGCAGGGATGTAACCCGGCAGCTGGCTGAGCCGCTCAGCCAGTGGCTCTCCACTGCCCGGCTGGGGGAGAGGCTGTTTGATGGAGCCTCCGTTGCGATTATCGGCGCACCCAATGTGGGCAAGTCGAGCCTGTTGAATGCTCTGGCCGGCAGGGAGCGCGCCATTGTCAGTGATATTCCGGGAACTACCCGGGATGTTCTTGAGATCGATTTCGAAGTGCACGGTATTCCCGTTCGCCTGGCAGATACCGCAGGCTTGCGGATCAGTGATGATCTGATTGAGCAGGAGGGCGTGCGCAGGGCCAGAGCAACTGCCGGCGATGCCGATCTGGTACTTTTTATCGCCGATGCCGGCAGGCCTGAAACCTGGCTGTGTGATCATGCAGCCGACATCAAACTGATGAACAAAACAGATCTGCCCCACCAACCGGTGGATGATGAATTTCTCTCCATCTCGGTAAAAGATGGCAGCGGCCTTGAACAGCTGCGTGATCGTCTGGGGGAGCTGCTGGGGGAGGTGGCTGCGGGCGAAGAGGGCGTTATGGTGACCCGTTCGCGGCACAGGCAGGCGCTTCAGGCCACCCTGGAACACATTGAAAATGGATTGAAAATGCTTGGTCCGGAAGAGCATCTTGACCTGGTAGCGCTGGAGTGGCGAAGGGCGTGGACACAGCTGGGAGAGATTCTCGGTATTGGCGATGTTGAGTCGATTCTTGACCGTGTTTTTGCCGAATTTTGTATTGGAAAATAGCGATTCCGGCTGTTTTTCCTTGAATAAACCCGCCTGTAACCGTCATAATCCCGCCTCATCTCAGAAATCGACATGAACGGGAGAGATGGCTAGCTGCATATCCGCTCCCATCTGTTTGAATCAATAACCATTTAGGGGGGATATATGTCTGTTAAGCATCCTGTCATTTCCGTAACCGGCTCTTCCGGAGCGGGAACCAGTACTGCAAAAGTTGCGCTGGAGCATATCTTTCATCGTGAGCAGGTGACTGCTGCCATTGTGGAGGGAGACTGTTTCCACCGTTTTGATCGCTATGAATTCAGAGAGAAGGCCAAAGAGTTTGAAGCTGCCGGCAAACGGCTGAGCCACTTCTCGGATGATGCCAACCTGTTTGATAAAATTGCCGAACTGTTCAAGGACTATGGTGACACCGGCCTCGGCAAGGCGCGTACCTACGTGCATGATGATCAGGAGGCAGAGATCTATGGCGTTGAGGCAGGCCGCTTCACCGACTGGCGTGATGTGGGTGAAGGCTCGGACTTTCTTTTTTATGAAGGCCTGCATGGCGGGGTGGAAGAGGTCCGCCCTTATACCGATCTTTCCATGGGAATCGTCCCGGTTGTGAACATCGAATGGATCCAGAAGATTCATCGTGATACAGCCATG
Organism: Mariprofundaceae bacterium; assembly: GCA_032251395.1. Lineage (GTDB taxonomy): Bacteria > Pseudomonadota > Zetaproteobacteria > Mariprofundales > Mariprofundaceae > WSZY01. Next base: position 50,346 of record JAVVEJ010000007.1, on the reverse strand, counting down.
CGCGGATACTCCACCGCCGCTGTTGTTGATAATATCCTTCAGCGCATGCATGACTATGTGCACTTCATTACACCCCAGTTCACATACACGGATATCAACTTCCAGCGAGTCCCCCTGGTTGATACGTCCAACCCGTTTGTTGCCCGTGACGTTCCAACCCCGGATGAGAGCCTGATGGTGATTCGTGTTCGTAATCCCCAGAAGTTCGGCATGGACTTCCCGTACCTGCTGTCCATGCTGAGCGGCTCGTTCATGTCTCGTCGCAACACCATTGTTGTTCCCTCCAGTAAAATGCTGCTGGCCATGGAGCTGATCCTCTCGCCGATTATTCATGACATGCTGGAGAAGAAGCGCAAAGCCTCCTGACCTGCAACCGGTGCCCTGATTAAGGAGGCTTCGGCCTCCTTTTTTAATGTGACGCAACCGGTTGTGTAATTCTGTTTGTTTAACACAAGATGTAGTGTACCAATGAAAACCGGAAGTTTTATTGGCCGCACTTCTGGCTTTCACCCCTGGAGATACGTAACCTGCTCCGTCCTATGGCTTCAAAACAGAGCAATATGTTTCACGTGAAACATCCCGACGGACCGGTTGATGTGCTGGTGGTGGGCGCCGGGCATGCAGGCTGCGAGGCTGCCCTGGCAGCAGCGCGCCGGGGAGTCCGCGTGCGCCTGATTACCCAGAACCTGGACACCATCGCAAAAATGTCATGTAACCCCGCTATTGGCGGGGTGGGCAAGGGACATCTGGTCCGCGAAGTTGACGCACTGGGCGGAGCCATGGGGCTGGTTGCCGACCGGTCCGCCATTCAGTACCGCGTGCTTAACCGGCGAAAAGGGCCTGCCGTTCAGGCGACCCGCGCCCAGTGTGACCGGCGGCACTACCATATTCAGATGCGCGCCATACTCGATGCTACACCCGGCCTCTTTCTGCATCAGGGAACGATCAGTGAGCTGCTGTTTGATGGCGACAGGGTAACAGGAGCAATCGATGAGCTGGGGGTTCTGCACCAGGCCGCTGCCGTTGTTCTAACCACCGGAACATTTCTGGGTGGTCTGGTACATGTGGGGGAGAGGCGCTTCCCGGCCGGCAGGGTGGGCGATGCGGCGGTCTCAGGGCTGACTGATGAGCTCTATAAAAAAGAGCTGCGCCTGGGGCGCCTGAAGACGGGCACGCCGCCCAGGCTGGATCGCAGAACCATCAACTGGAGCGCATTGGAGTTGCAGCCGGGCGAAACGCACGCACTCCCCTTCTCTGTAGAGAGCGGGGAATTGATTCGGGATCAGGTTGCCTGTGCCATTACCCGCACAACCGAGAGAACGCATGAGATTATTCGTGAAAATCTGGACCGCTCTCCGATCTACTCCGGCAGCATTGAGAGTGTCGGCCCGCGTTACTGTCCGAGCATCGAGGATAAGGTTGTCCGTTTTGCTGACAGGAGCAGCCACCAGATCTTTCTTGAGCCGGAGGGACGGGATTATGAAGAGATCTACCCCAACGGCATCTCAACATCACTGCCGATTGATGTTCAGTGGGCCTTTGTGCGCTCCATTACCGGTCTGGAAAAGGCCAGCATTATCCGCCCCGGTTATGCGATAGAGTATGACTATGTGGATCCGACAGAGCTGCTGCCAACGCTGGAGTGTAAAAAGGTTGCAGCGCTTTTCCATGCGGGTCAGATCAATGGTACAACCGGTTATGAGGAGGCGGCGGCACAGGGGCTGCTTGCCGGAATCAATGCGGCCGCACTCGCTACGGGCATTGAGGCCTGGATCCCTGACCGCTCGGAGGCCTACATGGGGGTAATGGTTGACGACCTGGTTAATAAAGGCGTTACCGAACCTTACCGCATGTTTACCTCAAGGGCCGAGTTCAGGCTGCAGTTGCGAGAGGACAATGCTGAACTGCGCCTGGGTGAAACGGCCCTGCGCCTCGGGCTTTATGGCAAAGAGCGCGCCGTTTCGTATACAAAGCGTGCAGAGCTTGTGAACAGGGGTATTGAAGAGGTCCGTGCTACCGTTGTGGGCACCGGCAAGGGGTGGCAGAAGCGCATTGAGGCGCTTGGCCTGACTATGCCCCGGCAGGGGATGGGTTTTTCCGCTTACTGCCACCGGCAGGATGTCGATGTCGAGAGTGCTTTGCATCTGTTGAGTGTCACCCCGGAACTGAATGGGCGTGACAGGGCCAGTCTGAAGGCGTTTATTCACTACGAAGGCTACCTGGATCAGCAGGCGCTGGAGATCGAGCGTTTCCGCCAGCTTGAAGTGCGGTCGATTCCGCCAGATTTTGACTACAACAGCGTCGCCGGCCTGAGTCATGAGTGTCGCCAGCGGCTGTTGAGCGGCAGACCCGGCAACCTGGGGCAGGCAGCAAGGATGCCGGGCATTACGCCGGCTGCGGTTACCTCGCTGATGATTCAATTAAGCCAGTCAAAGAGATGAGCAGAGAGGCTCTGGATAGATACTGCAGCGAGGTGCTTCGCTTCAGAAGGGCGCTGAACCTTACCTCGATCAAGAGCGAAAAAGAGTTTATGGCACGCTTTGTTGAGCCGTCGGTTGCGTTGGCCCGCTGGATGCCTGAAACAGGCAGGCTGCTGGATATAGGAAGTGGCATGGGCGTTCCGGGCATACCGCTGCTGATCGCCAGGTCCGCTCTTCAGGGTGTGCTGGTTGAACGAAGGAAGAAACGGGCGGAGTTTCTCAGGCACCTTGTACGGGTTCTGCGACTGAATGCGGAGATTTACGATGCAGACATCAATGCGTTGCCACATCTGGGTGTGAACATCTGTGTGGCCAGGGCCGTTACCAATATTCCGGAGCTGTTGAAAATGTGTGGCAGACATACGGCTCCGGGAGCGATTGCCGTGCTTCCTGTGCCACAGAGTGCCGAGCCTGCTTTGGTAGAGGGGTGGCGCTTTGATATGAGCCATACCATTGAGGCAGGTGATGCGCAGAAGATTCACTGCTACAGTTGTCCTGCATGATTACAGGGGCCACCACAATAAAAGGGGGATGTTTCACGTGAAACATAAGAACTTTGGACCGGTTATCGCCATTGCCAACCAGAAGGGCGGCGTTGGCAAAACAACAACAAGCATAAATCTGGCGGCCTCACTGGCCGCACTGGACAGGCGCGTGCTGCTGCTGGATCTGGATCCGCAGGGTAATACAACTTCCGGCCTGGGTGTTGATAAACAGGGTGTGGAGAGCGGCATGTATGACGTTCTCATGCAGGAGAGCAGCATTGATGAGGTGCTGATCGAAACGGATTGCGAAGGGCTCTATCTGGTGCCTGCGAGCATGGACCTTGCCGGTGCGGAGGTTGAACTGGTAACAGAGCCGGGGCGTGAACAGATTCTGCGAGAGGCGTTTGCCAGCTATCAGGGTGAACCGTTTGATTTTGTGATCATTGACTGCCCGCCTGCACTAAACCTGTTAACACTCAATGCATTAACGGCCGCAGATCGTGTGCTGATCACATTGCAGACAGAGTTTTATGCCATGGAAGGGCTGACCCAGCTGATTGATACAATTCGCCGGGTAAGGGGTGGCCTGAACAGAGAGCTGTCGATGGATGGCATTCTGCTGACCATGGTAGACCGGAGAAACAATCTGGCCCAGCAGGTGGAGAGTGAGGTGAGGGCCTATTTCGGTAATCAGGTCTATCAGAACATTATCCCCAGAAACGTCCGCTTGTCGGAGGCGCCAAGTTTTGGCGTTCCGGCGATGTACCATGATATTCGCTCTACAGGCGCACAGGCCTATATTCAGGTTGCGCAAGAGATGATTCAACGCCAGGCGGTGTAAGGAGAGAGAGATGAAGAAACCGATGAAAAAACGCGGTCTGGGGCGTGGGCTGGATGCACTTCTGTCTGACTCCCCAACAGAAGAGCTGATGAATGAATCGTCTAACATATCGATTTCAAAGATAAAACCCAACAGCTATCAGCCAAGAACACATTTTGATCCGGAAGAGCTGAAGTCGCTAACCGACTCCATTCGAAAGGAGGGGGTCTTGATGCCGATTCTGGTCCGGCCCTCCGGAGATGGCTATGAACTGGTTGCCGGAGAGCGGCGCTGGCGGGCATCTCAGGCAGCAGGCCTGCTGAAGATTCCGGCAGTTATTCGTGAGGTAAATGATCTGCAGGCGCTTGAGCTTGCCATTATCGAGAATGAGCAGCGTGATGATCTTACGGCAATCGAATCTGCACGGGCGTATCAACGCCTTATCAATGAGTTTGCCTACACCCAGCAGCAGGTCGCCGAGCGAATCGATGTCTCCCGTGTGCAGGTGAGCAACATGATCCGGTTGCTGCAGCTGCCGGATGTGATCCAGAAGATGATTGAGGACAGAAAGCTGAATATGGGCCATGCCCGTCCACTCGTCGGCTTGGAGCGACTCCGGGCCATTGAGCTGGCACGGCACTGTATCGAGCATGAGTGGAGCGCACGCCAGATGGAGCGGGAGGCCAGAAAGGCCGCGCAGCAGGGATCAAAAAAGAGCGTGGCCAGTAAAACAGATGCCGATGTGGCAGCACTGCAGGATGAGCTCAGCCGGAGTCTGGGATTACCCGTTACATTCCAGTGCAGGAAGAGCGGTGCCGGAGAGTTAAGAATCGCATATACACGGCCTGAAGAGCTTGACGGCGTCCTCAGGCGGTTAAGACGGCCCCTGTGAGAGTAAACGGGAAGCAGTTCCGCGCCATAAGCTGGCACGGAGGGGTGGATGGCTATCTGCAGTGGATTGATCAGTGCCAGTTGCCATATCGCTTCAGATTAAAAGATAGCCGGGATGCGGAAGCCGTTGCCTGTGCCATTGAGAGCATGGAGGTACGGGGGGCGCCGGCGATTGGTGCCATGGCTGCTTTTGGCCTGGCGCTGGCATTTGTTACCGACCGGAGGCATTTTGAATCACACTGGCTACCCCGCTTCAGACGGACACGGCCAACAGCCGTGAATCTCTTTCATGCCTGTGATGCCATGGAGGCAGCGGCTGTAGAGGCGACAGAGCAGGCAGTGGTTGATGCAGCATGCGCTTATGCTGATGCTGAAGTAGAACGATGCAGAAAGATCGGAGAGCACCTGGCAGAGGTTCTGGCTGTCGGGGAGCGGCGTATCCTTACGCATTGCAATGCCGGCTGGCTGGCGACAGTTGACTGGGGAACGGCGCTGTCAGGTATCTATCATCTTGCCCGGGCAGGCGAGGCTCCGTCTGTGCTGGTAGATGAGACCAGGCCCCGCCTTCAGGGGGCAAGGCTTACAGCATGGGAGCTATCGCAGGAGGGGGTCTCCTGCCGGATTCAGGCGGACAGTGCTGCTGCGTGGATGATGGCGCAGGGCAGGGTGGATGCGATTGTGGTTGGTGCGGATCGCATTGCAGCCAACGGCGATGTCGCCAATAAGATAGGCACATATATGCTTTCACTGGCCGCCCGGGAGCATGGGGTACCGCTCTATGTTGCGGCACCGGAGAGCACGTTTGATCTGCATTGCCCAACAGGCGCAGGGATTCCGATTGAGAACCGCTCAGATAACGAGGTGTTGATGGCCCAGGGTGTAGACAGTGATGATCAGGAACATCTGGTACGCATTGCAGCCTCAGGCGTGCAGGCGAACAATCCCGCATTTGATGTGACTCCCAACCATCTTATCCGTGCCATTATCAGTGAGCAGGGGTTATGGCGGCCATGATGCAGCGGTTGCTGCCGGTAATGTTGCTGCTGTTGCCAACTGTGGCCGTGGCAGGAAATCAAATAAAACAGATAGAAATCAATGGCTTAAAGTATTCTGATGCCCGGACTGTAGAGCGGGAGCTGCCGTTTGAGACAGGCGATGAGTGGCAGGATGAATATGGAGTGGTCGCCTCCAGACGGCTGAGAAATCTCGGGTTGTTCAGCGAGGCGGTCATCACACCGCCTGACAGCAGTGGCGTGGTGCGCATTCGTGTTAATGACAGATGGCCACTGTGGCTTCTGCCGGAGGGAAGCCGCTCCGATAGTGGCGCTACTTCCGCAGGGCTGACATTGACAGAACATAACCTCTGGGGCCTGCACCACAATCTGCGCCTGGCAACACGCCGTGATACCGGAAAAAACTTCTCGGCAAACAATGGAACCTCCTATCAGGGCTCATATAACTGGCGCCGTATCAGTGATACAAACTACGGCCTGGATTTCTCCGTCAACAATGGAACCACTGTTTTTGATGCATATCAGAACGGCGTAGTCACCAGCAGCTATCTGTTGGAACAGACAAGCTGGTCAGCCGGTGTCAGTTATGGCTTTGGGCCGGTGCCCGGCGAAGGTTGGGATGCTCGTCTCGGCTTCTCCTCAAACAGCACCGCCTATCAGCTTAAAAGCGGCCCGTTATTGCCGGATGTAAGGGGATTGCGGCGACAGGCGCTCGCAATTTCAGCCAGCTACCGGCTGATTGATGATCATATTACCTGGCTGACCGGCAGTGAAATAGATTATTCCTTCGAGGTGGCACACAGGGCTCTGGGCTCGGCCATTAACAGTTACAGGCAGACGTTCTCATGGCGAAGGCATCTGGACATGGGCAGGCAGAATACCCTCAGTTACAGGGTGAATGCCGGGTTGCTGACCGGCAATATTCTCCGGGATGGCCTGTTTGATGTGGGAAGCCGGAATGGCTTAAGGGGCTACTACCCCGGCGAACTGCAGGGCAATGCCTACATCTACGGTACACTGGAGGGGCGCCATCCATGGGAGCTGAACAGTAATGTTCAGCTGGTTGCCTTTGTTGATGCCGGTCATATAAACAGGGATGGCAGAAGTGCCTATGGCAGGCCGGTTGTGGCTGGTGTGGGCGGAGGTGTTCGCTGGACACTGCGCTGGCTGGTGAATGGCACGATTCGCGTCGATGGGGCTTACGGCTTTGCAACTCAAAAGTGGCGTCTGTACCTGGGTACACGCCAGGCGTTTTAGCTCTGCTCAGGAGGTTGATATGAAGGTCATTCGTTATCTGCTGGTTTTGGCAGGGATGTTGTTGCTGGTTGTCATTGCCACCCCGTTTCTTATTCCGGCCGACCAGATTCGACAGGTGGTGGAAGAGGAGGCGACAAAAGCAGCAGGCATGCCGGTTAAGATCGGGGCACTTTCAGTAAGCATGATACCGGTTCCGTCGCTATCGATTGAACAGTTGACCGTAGAGGATGTGAAGGGCGGCAGGCCAAAGCTCTCTGTTGGCTCAGGCTCGCTGGCTGTTGAGTTTGCCCCGCTGTTTGACGGCCGCGCGGAGGTTTCAGCCATTACATTCAAGGATATCGCCTTAAGAGTCTCTGAGCAGGCCAGGGGTAAAAATGTCCGTACGGTTCACATCGACCGGGTAACAGGCGCAATCAAATTGACGGAAGAGACGCTGACGATGCCGAACTGGAAAGCGAGCCTCTATGATGGCTCCATTGTGCTGAATGCCAGGCTGACGCCTCTGGAGGGCAAGGAGCGTACCCTGACAGCGGAGATCAAGGCTGCCGGTATCCAGATGCTGCCACTGATGAAAGATGCTGCAGGCCAGGACAAGGTCTCCGGAACATTCGCCTCGACCTTGAACATCTCGGCCAGAGGTGCAGACGAGAAGACGATGCAACGTTCTCTGAAGGTGAATGGTCCGGTCAACATGACCAGGGGCCAGTTCGAGGGTATTGGCCTTTCCGGCGTGGCAGCAGCTCTCGTGCATGGCAACGTTACAGGCGCTTCCGGTGCAATTCTGTTTGATGAATTCAGAACAGAGCTGCAGGTGCGGGGGCAGGATATTTATCTGAAGGATATTGTGCTGAACTCATCTGCCTTTAATGCCAGCGGCCATGTCGACATCATGGGAACCGGCAAGCTGGATGGAGAGATCAATACCAGTGGCATGAAGGGACTCTCCGGCGCCAAACTGATGGTGGGCGGTACAACAGAGAGCCCCAGAATTTATCCTGCACCATCATCCCTGATCGGCGGAACCATTGGAGCAACCATCGGAGGCCCGACAGGTGCGGCGGTTGGTTCCAAAATCGGCGGTGCCGTCGGCAGTACCGTTGAAAGCATTGGTGGCGGCATAAAGAGTCTGTTCGGTAAATAAGCGTGGTCGCTGTACGATGTGAATCATGGCTGTATCGGTGCCTCTCCTTACCACGCAAGGGCACCACAACCGGTTGATAGAGACAGCAGGCCGCACATCTTCCGTTCGCTCTCCCCGGATCTCCACCTTGCCCCGTTGCCCGAAGCGTCATCAGTAACTTACAGGATGAGACTGTTCCGTCCACCGGCGAAACAGATAGCATGCCGCATGCTCTATTTCGACAAGCTCTGCCTGCGCCGTGGCAAACGTCTGCTTTTTGATCATGTCAGTTTTACCATCCATCAGGGTGACAAGGTTGGAATTACCGGAGCCAACGGCAGCGGCAAATCCTCCCTTTTTGCACTGATCCGCGGGCAGCTGGAGGAGGATCGCGGCAGCCTTCGCATTGCAGCGCGCACCAGTATCGCCCATGTGGCGCAGGAGACGCCGACGGAGCAGATAGCGGCCATCGAATATGTCATGCGCGGCGATATGGAGCTGCACAGCATTCAACAACAGCTCATCGCTGCCGAGCAGCAGGAAAACGGTACTGAAATCGCGCACCTGCACCATCGCATGGAGGAGATCGATGGCTATGCTGCCCGCGCCCGTGCCGCTCGCCTCATGCATGGGCTTGGCTTTGCTGTCGATGAGAATAACAAGAGTGTTGAAAGCTTTTCCGGCGGCTGGCGTATGCGGCTAAATCTGGCGCAGGCGCTGATGTGCCGCTCCGACCTGCTGCTGCTGGATGAGCCGACCAACCATCTTGATCTTGATGCCGTGATCTGGCTGGAGGAGTGGCTGCGGCGTTATCAGGGTGCACTGCTGCTGATCTCCCATGATCGCGACTTTCTGGATCGTTGCGTTGACACGATTGCCCACATCGAACAGGAAAGCATCACCCTCTACTCCGGCAACTACACCGCGTTTGAGAAGATTCGTGCCGAAAAACTGGCGCAGCAGCAGGCTGCCCATGATAAGCAGCAGCGTGAAATTGCGCACATGACCAGGTTCGTCGACCGTTTTCGTGCCAAGGCCAGCAAGGCCAGGCAGGCGCAGAGCCGCATCAGGGCGCTGGAGCGTATGCAACTGATTGCGGCGGCGCATGTCGATTCACCTTTTCATTTCAGCTTTGAGCATCCGGGACATATCCCCAATCCGCTGCTGCGCCTGCACAAGGCCGATGCCGGCTACAGAGACAGATCCGGCGATCACGTTATTCTGCAACAGCTCAACCTGGGCCTGCTCCCCGGCGATCGTATCGGCCTTCTCGGTGCCAACGGCGCCGGCAAATCGACCCTGATCAAACTGCTTGCCGGAGAGATTGCACCGTTAAAAGGGGCGTGTGATTGCGCCAAAGAGCTGCGTATCGGTTATTTTGCCCAGCATCAGCTGGAGCAGCTGCATGATGAGCTCTCACCATTGCAGCACCTGCAGATGCTGAATGCGACACTGTCCGGGAACAGCCTATCGGTGCAGCCGGCAGGGGACAGGGAGCTGCGCAATTATCTGGGCGGTTTTGCATTCAGGGATGATATGGCCATCAACCCGGTTGCACCCCTCTCCGGTGGTGAAAAGGCACGGCTGGTTCTGGCTCTGCTCATCTACCGGAAGCCCAATCTGCTGCTGCTGGATGAGCCGACCAATCACCTTGATCTCGATATGCGCCATGCCCTGACCATGGCCCTGCAGGCATTTGAGGGTGCCATGGTGCTGGTATCCCATGATAGGCACCTGCTGCGAACTGCCTGTGACAGTCTGCTGCTGGTTGCAGGCGGCACGGTGGAGCCGTTCGGCGGTGACCTGGACGATTATTCCAGATGGCTGGCCGGGCAGCGCAAGGAGCGTGTTGGCGCGGCAGAGAATGACAGGCCTGAAAAGCGGGATCACAAAGAGCTTCGGCGGCTGGAGGCCGCACGCAGCAGACAGCAGCAACCGTTGCGCAACAGAGTAAAAAAGCTGGAAGCCGAGCTGGAAAAACTCCTCAGTCGAAAAGATGAGCTGACCATAGCATTGGCCGACCCGGTGATCTATGACGACAGCAACAGAGAGCGGTTGCAGGTGCTGGGTCTTGAACATGCAGAGCTGGAAAAGGCCCTGGGCGACACAGAGGAGGCGTGGATGCTCGCCAGCGAGGAGCTGGAAGAGGCGACGCGCCAGCCTTTGCAGCAGTGATAATGAGCCGTTTGACTTCCATGCTGCCGTTTACACAGCGTCACGATTTTCACCAGCTTGGTCTTTGGCGAACATTTGCTGTAAAATCCGTGCTGCGGAGTGGTCCGCGGTAGCCGCGTCAGGTTTGTGCTTGCACACTCCTGCCGAGGAAAGTCCGGGCTACACAGGGCAGAATGCCGGATAACGTCCGGTGGGGGCGACCCCGGGAAAGTGCTACAGAGAATAGACTGCCGGTTACAAAACCGGTGAGGGTGAAAGGGTGCGGTAAGAGCGCACCGTCCCGTGCGGTAACGGACGGGAGCTGAGGTAAACCCCATTCGTAGCAAGGCCAAATAGGGAAGCATCAGGCGTGGCCCACGCTGCTTCCGGGTAGGCTGCTTGAGCCTGCAGGCAACTGCAGGCCTAGATGAATGGCTACCGCTTCTGCCTTCCGGGCAGGAGAACAGAACCCGGCTTACAGGACCACTCCGTATTTTATAATTCCGGATTCGGGAAGAAAACCGATATTCAGGCTAAATATTTCGTCAGTTTTCTGTAATACTCCCGCACAACTGAATTCTGACAGTAAACGGTGGAAGGAAACCTGGAGCCATGTCCGTAATACATCAAACAGACGATCTGCGCATTTGCGGTATCAAAGAGGTGGTGTCGCCCGCTCTGGTGCATGCCGAATATCCGGTGAGCGCACAGGCTGCAGAAGCCATTTACCAGGCCCGGCACGCCATTCATCAGATTCTGCACGGTGAGGATGATCGGCTGCTGGTGATTATCGGGCCCTGTTCGATCCATAATCCCGATGCCGCACTTGAGTATGCACGCCGTGTAAAGAGGATGCGTGAAGAGCTTGGCGATGACCTGCTGATTGTGATGCGGGTCTATTTTGAAAAACCGCGCACAACGGTTGGCTGGAAGGGGCTGATTAATGATCCGAACCTGGATGGAACCTTTGAAATCAATAAGGGCATCCGCCTGGCGCGCAGGCTGCTTTTGGAGATCAATAACCTGGGTGTGCCGGCAGGAACGGAGTTCCTTGATCTGATCACGCCACAGTATTATGCCGATCTTGTCAGCTGGGGCGCGATCGGCGCACGCACCACAGAGAGCCAGGGACATCGCGAGCTTGCATCGGGCCTCTCCTGCCCGGTCGGGTTCAAGAATGGTACCGACGGTGGTTTTGGTATCGCTATCGATGCCATTCGTGCGGCTGCACATCCTCACCACTTTCTGTCTCTGACCAAGGAGGGGCACTCCGCCATCTTCTCGACGAGTGGAAATGAGGACTGCCATATGATTTTGCGAGGCGGCAGCAAGCCCAATTACGATGCCGGCAGTGTTGCCGAGGCAGTGAAAAAACTGGAGGAGGCAGGGGTTGCGGCGGGTGTGATGATTGATTGCAGCCACGCTAACAGTCGCAAGCAGCACCAGCTTCAGATCGAGGTGGGCAAGGATGTCTCCGACCAGATTGCATCCGGCAACCGCAAGATTATCGGCACCATGGTCGAGAGTCATCTCAATGCGGGGCGGCAGGATGTGAAGCCGGGCGTGCAACCCGAATTTGGAACCAGCATTACCGATGCCTGCATCAACTGGGATGACAGCGCTGAGTTGCTGCGCATTTTTGCCGCGGCAGTTCGTAAGCGCCGGGAGAAGCGTTAGGGAAGCGCTGATTAATTCAGTGCTTCCGCGCAACCCATGGACGGGTTGCCAAATCGGGAACGTAAGTGACCGATTTGTAAGCGAAAGGAAAACCACGTTTTTTTCTTTCGTGTCCTGATTTTTGCCAGGATGGCAATAAATCAGCATCTCCTTAGCGGCACAAAAAAGAACACTTATGCGCATGCTTCTGGAGACCCGCCCATGGGCCATGCGGAGACTCTGGATTTTTTTCAGAGCATCGTGAAAGCGGCGGCCCGCAGTTAAGGGCAAAGGAGGACAGATGAGCCTGAGCTTTGTAAATGCTGCAAAAGCAAAAAAGCTGAAAGAGTTTTTTCAGCAGCATGGACGCATCTATATTGTTGTTGATGCAACAGGCGATGAAGTGGTCGTCCCCGGATCTCTTAAAGGCGATCCGGCGCTTCGTCTGGTGTTGAATATGCGTATGCCGCAAGCGATTCATATTCGTGAAGATGCGCTGGAATCAGACTTCTCCTTCTCCGGACAGATCTACACATGCCGCATTCCAATGAACCGGATTTGGGCTGCCTATCTTCCGGAAGGAGGCATGGAGCAGGGCATGATCTGGGAAGAGGATGTGCCGGAGACCATACGTGCTGTTGTCAGTGCGGTGCGCGGCCTGCAGCAGGATGCTCCTGATGCAGAAACCGGCATCGAGGCTTCGGCAGAGCGGGCGGACCCGGCAGCTGATGAACAACCGGAAGAGAAAAGAGTCCGCCATCTTCGTGTGGTGAAATGAAAAGATTCAGGTATGAACTCTGGCTGCCTGCTGCTCTCTTCAGCCTGTTCTTTCTGCTGCCTTATAGCTATGCCGGAACCGATGCAAGAATGGTTGTGGAAGTTCAGGCGGATGCGGAGGGAAGGGTTCCTTCCGTTCAGGAGGCCATTGAGCTGGCGCTGCCACTTCTCTGGGATCGAATTATTGATAGCAGGGCGAGGGGATCACTGTCGGAGAACATGAAAGCAACACCGTTTCTGCAGCGTGTTTTACCCCGCAGCGATGGTGTGCAGGTATCGTTTAATGAGGCGAGAGTCCGGCAATATCTTGATCAGCAACAGATTCCATATCTGAAAGAGGCCCCCCGTATTAACCTGGTGATTCAGATGAGCAACCAGAACGGTTTCAGCATGCCTCAGACAGCAGAACTGCTTCGGGCGCAGGCCGGGAGTTTTGCCGAAGCGCGAGGCATCCTGCTGAGTGAGAGTGGCCCGACATTGATTGTCGCCTGGCAGTGGATAGATAACTCACAGGTGAACCTGGTGGTCCGGGGCAACAGCACTCTGGCGGAGTTTTCTGAAACCCGCAGGATTGAAACGGGAGACCCTCTGCCCCGGCTGCAGCTCTGGATGGAGGAGATTCTGCTAACTGCCCGTGATGCCCATATTAGCGGCCCGGTTCAGACAGATGTGATGCCACCTCTGCATGAGCAGCGGCATGGCGGCATCGAAGTTGTGATTACCATTGAACAGCAGGCAGCACTTCCCGAACAGGTGGCTCTTGAAGATGCGCTACGGCAGCATGAAAAAGTCGAGTCCATCCTGCCCGCCTATCTGAGCGCATCACGCCGGCAATATCGCCTGCGGCTGAAGGGAGATGAAGATGCATGGCTGCTGCAGTGGTTCCAGCGCCGTGGCATGCAGGTATCGCCCACCCCGCAGGGCTGGCTGGTTCACTGACAGGCCATGCGCAAAATTCTGAACATTCCGAATACGCTTACCCTGGCACGGATTATTATTACACCTGTTATTGTTTATGCGATTCTGAGTGATGAGGCTGTGGTAGCACTGATTCTGATGATTACCGCAGGCGTCACGGATATGCTTGATGGTGCCATAGCCCGCTATTTTAACCAGCGCACCACAGTGGGTGCATACCTCGATCCGCTGGCTGATAAACTGATGCTGATCAGTATGTTCGTTACGCTGTTTATTATCGGAGAAGTCCCGCTTTTCCTCTTTCTGGCCGTTATCTTTCGCGATGTGATTATTGTTATAGGTGCAATGGCTTATGAGATGGTGACGCGCAGCCTGAAGATGGAACCGAGCCTGGTCTCCAAGGCCACAACATTCATGCAGATCGTCTATGTGGTTACCATGCTGCTGCATATGGCATCGCCGCTGGAAGAGGTATGGATCGGGGCCGTTGTCTGGGCCACCTTTGCAATTACCTGTATCTCAGGCCTGCATTACATGCTGGTCTGGACCCGTAAAGCAGTTACGGAAGAGGGCCGCTAGTCCATGCCTTCCGGCACGATGCAGCAGCAGCGGCTGAATTTTAATATCCCTGTCAGTTACACGTATGGCAGCTGGATACGCCACAGCGGTGTAGAGCATGGTTGTAACCGGATAGCACTCTGGCTGGTACAGGGGGGCATGCTGTGGCTGAACTCCGATGGCGTGGCGGGAAAGACCCACTTTCTGCATGCGTTAAAGCAGGAACATCCGCACGCTGGACTGGTTCTCGTTGGGGCTGGTCAGGAGCCATCGGTCCGGCTGGTTGAAGGCTGGCTCAGGCAACTGGAGCCATTTGCCTGCTGGATGGTGGATCTGCCAGCCGGCCCGGTCTCCAGGGCATGCGGTCTGGCACTTTTCCATCTGATTGAGCGGGCCCGGGAGATGAATCGTTCGCTGCTGATCTCCTGGCGTTGCGGGGATGATGCGCTTGCACCGGCAGAACTGAGCAGCCGGATGCGGATGATGGAGCAGGCAACAATGGCGCCGCCATCATCGGATCAGGATATGAGAGCCATCATACACTCCGTTGCAGATGAGCTGCAGTGGAGTGTGAAAGAGAGTGTCGTTTCACTGATGCTTTCACAGCTGCCGAGAACGATTGGCGATCAGGTTGACGCCCTGAAACAGCTGGAGTCAGCCGCACTGGAAGATCGCCGCCGCATTACCCGGATATGGGCAAAAGAGAAGCTGAAGCTTGACCGGAACAGCGGGGCTGCCGCCTAGCGGGAGGAGGCACCGGGGCGATAGGTGTTAATCCGTGTTGTCCAGCCGCTTAGCCAGCGCTCTTCATTGCGCCCGGGAGGTGCGAGCTTAACGCGCTGAGTCAGGGCTGCTAATGCGGCATCTGCAAATTCAGTCAGCGCTTCATCTCCGGCCTCCTGACCCTGCATGCCCTGAAGCACCTGCAGCAGGCCCCACCCCTTACCCTGATAGCGTTCCGTAGATTGTGTCCCCTCACCTTTGAAATTGACATAATCCACCAGTGCATAGTGACCCATCGGGGTTGCGGCGACTCTTTCAAACTGTTGCTGGATATGCTGCTGCTCAGCATGGGGAACTGAAGCAAGCATCCGCGGCAGGGAGCGGTGCAGACGCCGGATCATGAACTCTGTCTGTATGGGCCTGGTTTCAGACAGCAGGGTCCGCAGCTCCTGCATCTGTTGAGACTCCTGCGCAGCCAGAAAGTCATTGCGGGAAAGCCAGGGCGCACCCTTCTCGATCGCCGCTTCCAGCCAGCCGGGAATATCAACGCCGTGTGTATCAATGAACCGGATCAGCTCTGGAAAACTCTCTTTATAGGGGCCGCTGCTGCCAGCCGGATACCAGATGAAATGCCCGATACCGAGTGATGGAAAGCCCTCCCCCAGGTTCCATGATGTCAGCAGCGCCTCATCTCCGGCGCACTCATTGTAAAAGATCAGCTCTCCGATACGGGTGGCTTCCTCTTTTGAGATGGTGATCTCGCCTGCCTGACTGGCCGCGGAGCAGCAGAGCAGGCAGGCGGCCATCAATAGTGAAGCAATAGTTCGCATAATAGTCTGCTTACGGGGCTCCGATGGAATCAAGGATCGCTGCGGAGATTTTATTGTTATAATGCTTAACAATAATCTGTGAGCGAAACAGCGCATAGAGCTCGAGCACGGTAATGATGCCGATAATGATCAGGCCGTTTTTCCACTGCTCCAGATAGATCAGGTAGACGCCTGCGCTGAAGACGGCAAGATTCATCAGCCCCCGGAGCCAGCGTCCGAGATAGAAGTGGTGAAGCCCGGCAATAAAGAGATAGTTCAGCACGGCAAAGGTATCCGGGTCTTTCAGCGCCTTTTCGGCACGTTCATAAAATGCCTTACGCTGCTCATCCGGCAGTTCACGAACCAGAAGTCTGAGCTCCTCTTCGCGGGCATCCACCTCGCTCTGTTTCAGCATCGGTCAGCGGCCAAGTGTCATAATTACGGTTTCACGTGACCAGAAGAGCCAGAGTCGTTTCTTCTCAATTACCTGGAAGACCATCTGCCAGCCGTCGGCAGCCTCCTTGTTCAGTGAAATCTCCATCTGTTTGATCGGCATGCCTGATGCACCGAGAAAGATGGTGCCGAGCGCCCCTTCGGATACTTCGATTACTTTGTACTCTCTGTAGGCCATCACTCACTCCTCCAGCCATTTTTGCAGTGTTTCCAGCGCCTGGTCTGAAACCGCGCGTCGCCGCTCCGCTCTTGAAAAACGGCGTTTACCCTCGCGCTTTTTACCCGGCGGAAGCAAGCCGAAATTGATGTTCATCGGCTGAAAATCCTCGATGCGCGTGCCGGAGATATGCCCCAGCAGTGCGCCATGCGCAGTATCAGGTGGCGGTGCAGCAGGCTCTTCACCCATCGCCATCGCGGCCAGAAACCGGCCGGCCATCAACCCCATGCTGGCCGACTCCACATAGCCTTCCACGCCGGTGATCTGGCCGGCGAACAGAATGCGCGGCTCTTTTTTCAGCCGCAATGTGCCATCAAGCAGTGCGGGTGATTTGATGAAGGTGTTACGGTGCAGTGAACCAAGCCGGAAAAATTCGGCATCTTCCAGCCCCGGAATCATGCTGAACACCCGCTTCTGCTCACCATAGGTCATCTTGGTCTGGAAACCGACCATATTCAGAAGCGACCCCATGCGGTTGTCGCGCCGCAGCTGTACCACGGCATAGAAGCGCTCACCTGTTTCCGGATGGTCGAGGCCGACAGGCTTCATCGGGCCGAAGCGCGGCGTATCCTCGCCCCGCTCTGCCATCTCTTCAATCGGCATGCACCCCTCAAAGAAGGGGATATCCTCAAAGCCCTTGAAGGCGACCTTCTCCGCATCCACCAGCTCTTTGATGAAGGCCTTGTACTGCGTCTCGTTCATCGGGCAGTTCAGGTAGTCGCCCGCCTCGCCCTCTCCAACATTTTTGTCATAACGGTTTTTCCAGTAGCAGATATCCATGTTCACGCTTTCAGCGTCAATCACCGGCGCGATGGCATCAAAGAAGCTCAAATGCTCCTCATCGGTCAGCCGCTGGATTTCGGCATAGAGCGCATCGGATGTTAGCGGCCCGGAGGCGATCAGTAGCAGCCCATCTTTCGGGATTTCTGTCACTTCACCCTCGATAAACTCGATCAGCGGTTCGGTTTTCAGTGCCGTAGTGACAAGCTGCGAGAACTGTTCACGATCCACCGCCAGTGCCGTGCCTGCCGGAATGCGTGCCTCATCGCCGCAGCGCATAATCAGTGAATCCATGCGCCGCATCTCTTCATGCAGCAGCCCCACGGCATTCTCCAGATGATCGGCACGGAAGGTGTTGGAGCAGACCAGCTCCGCACAGTTGCCGCTGTTGTGAGCCGGGGTCATTTTGACCGGCCGCATCTCATGCAGGCGAACGCGAATCCCGCGCTGTGCCAGCTGCCATGCAGCCTCGGAGCCGGCCAGTCCGGCACCGATGATTGTTACTGTCTGTTGCGTTGCAGGGGTGGAGGAATCACTCATACCGCGAGGCTACTTGCACTTGAGATGACAACAAGAAATACCTGAGATCAATCGAGTCTGATCCTATTGATGATGATTGATGTAATCACTGTCTATTTATGTGCAATTGGTTTTTCGGTAAACAGATAGTCTTTTAGCTCTTTATCCATGGCTGGATCTTTTCTTCTGATCCATTCCAGGAGCATGGCCGCATGTTCTTTTTCTTCATCTCGATTGTGTGCAAGTATTGCTCTTAACTCATCGTTCTTGCACGCATCAACTCGCTGATTATACCAATCAACTGCCTCTAACTCCTCCATCAATGAAGTGATCGCTCGATGCATATCCCGTGTTGCATCAGATAGCTCCCCAATGGGCTCGTGGTATCCTTCATTCGACATGGTTTTCTCCTGTGAATTCCTTGTTTGATTCGCCTGACTTGGTAATACGTGCGCCTGGCTTTTTATGCATTTCTCTCCTGTATACGCCCCTGAATTCAATGATATCGGATATTAAGGGCAAAAACGGGGAAAGAAATTTGATGCCTGCCCTGATCACTATCGTGGGTCGAAACGCAGCAGTCGTCAAATGGCAGCCTGTATCGATGCTTCCCAGGTCAGCAGCTTGCGTTTCCACTCCTCTCCATAGGCAAAACCACCAGGGCCGTTGGCTGCTACCACCCGGTGGCATGGAATCAGGATGGGTAACGGGTTGGCTCCCAGGGCCTGGCCGACTGCCCGTGCACCGCTGTGCAGACGTCTGGCCAGCTCACCATAGGAGCAGGTTTTACCGGCCGGGATGTTAAGCAGCCCCTCTCTCAGCTTCTGCTGGAAGGGTGTTTTCGGGGGCGCGATTTCCGGCAGCGGAAGTATCTGGCCCATAAAATAGGCCCGCAGCCAGAGTGCGACCGGGTGATCAGGCGAGCATTCGGGCGCACGGATGGCTCCCAGCGTTATGCGATGGCAAACATTACCGGTCAGCTCAAGCCCGACAGGACCAAGCGGGGATTCATAGCGAAAAAGATGCGTTTCGACAGACATTGGGGAAGAGTATAGCAGATGGACTGGACTCTGTTTTTCTCTGCGCTGATCTCATCCACGCTGTTTCCCGGTGGCTCGGAGGCAGTACTGTTTCTTAAACTGAATCAGGGCGACGACCCTCTGTCACTGGTCATCATTGCGACCGTTGGAAATGTGCTGGGCAGCCTGATCACTTACGGCATGGGCAGGCTTGGCAATGAAGCGGTACACAAAAAGTGGCTGCGGATGGACGAGGCGAAAGTGGCACGAGCTGAGGTGTGGTTTGCCAGATACGGCATGCCCTCCCTGTTACTCGCGTGGCTACCGGTTGTCGGCGATCCGCTCTGTCTGGCGGCAGGCCTGCTGAGAAGCCATGTCGGTCTGTTTCTGTTGCTGGTCAGCATCGGTAAAGCCGCCCGCTATACCGTGCTCGCGTGGGCTTTTATCTAATGATACGCAAAAAGTGTGATTCGGGGCTCCCCCGTCGGGGATTTCCAAGGGTCATCCATGCCCCTCACCCTCCGGGCGGTAAGACCGTCCAAATCAGCTCTCCTGCCGATTTGTCCGCCTACGCTTACGAGCTCATGATATTGACTCAGGCCATCCAGACCTTCGCCCTGCGGGCGGCTTTCAGCCGTCCAAATCGACTCTCCTGCCGATTTGTCGCCGCCGCACAAGGTGAATTGCGCAGAGCGCAAGAGAAGGTGCCCTGGGGTACATCCATGTGTGGGAAACTTTGCGGCCTTCCTTAGCCGGTCGAGCAGACCATGTCCCTGCCACAGCATATGGGCGATTTGATTTTACCGTGACCGTTGGGGCATTCGGAAATCTGAACTTCACTACCATCATCCAGCTTAAGCGTTCCATGCACCAGTGGTGCATCGCATTTGGCGCAGGTGGCATTGACACCCATGCCGCAAACAGGACATTCGTATGTGGCCATAATAAATCTCCTTAGCGTAACGTTGTCTATTGATTGTAGACGTCTGTTTACGAGGTCACAAACATAAGAAGAGAAAACAGGACTCTGTTTAAACGTATGTTGCATTTTATCCGTTTTGAACCAAACACCTCGGCACATCTGCAAGCGGGTTAGGAAACAACCTTCCCGCACATGGATGTACCCCAGGGCACCTTCTCTTGCGCTCTGCGCAATTCACCTTGTGCGGCGGCGACAAATCGGCAGGAGAGTCGATTTGGACGGCTGAAAGCCGCCCGCAGGGCGAAGGTCTGGATGGCCTGAGTCAATATCATGAGCTCGTAAGCGTAGGCGGACATGCGCCGCCGGAGCGATTGAAGCAAAAGGCAGGAGCCTTTTGCGGACCAATCAAGAAACCACCGCCAGCCAGAGGGGCAGGGTCAATAACGACAGGGCGGTGGTGACGGTGACCGCTTCGGCATAGAGGCTGGTATCAAGCTTGAACCGATCGCAGATCACCAGGCCCAGCACCATGGTTGGCATCGCACCCTCAATAATGGCCGGGGCGAGCAGGGTCTCCGGCATGCCAACACCGATGCAGGCTCCCCAGACCACCAGCGGCATGAAAACAAGCTGAATCACGATCATTGGCAAGAGAATAGGGATTCGCCGTGCCCAGCCGGACTGCCAGCGTAGCGCCATACCGATCGATAGCAGCATCAACGGCACAACGGCTGCGCCAAGTACGCCCAGTGTCTCATCCAGCCAGACCGGCATGGGCAGGTGAAACGCACTGGCCAGGACCCCTGCAGCGGCCGCCCACAATGCAGGCACCCGAATCAGTTCGATGCCGACATGGGCAGCCCTGGTGGCGTGGCTGAAGTGGCTGGCCACAAGAATACCAATCGTAAACAGCAACGGCGTGCTGGCGAAGAGATCGAAATAGATGGCGACAGATTGTGCCCATGGGCCGAACGTCTGAGTCAGTACCGGCAGGCCCAGATAGGTGAAGTTGCCAAAGCTGGAAGCTAATAACAGAGCTCCGGCGGCCTTCCTTTTCTGAGTTGCATTGCCGGGCAACCATTGTCCGCCGGCGTAGACAAGCGAAGCGGCCAGCAGGGAGAGAAGAATGGCAAGCGAAGAGACAAGCGGCAGGCGGATGGAGTTGAGGCTGACCTCTGCCTGCCACATCACGTGCAGGACAAGTGCCGGCAGGAAAATTTCGTAGACGGCCCGAACCAGATGGCCACGAATCGGTTCCGCCTTTTCAGCCCCTAAAAAGAGCCGCCAGAACAGACCGGCAGCAATAATTGCGGCCATGCCAAGAAGGATAGCAAACATGGCCGCAGCATAACCGAAAAGCGAAACCTCTGATATCAGCTGTTGCTACGACAGGGGCAGTGATAGCAGGATGTTGCCCGATGAGTGAAGAAGAAGAGAAAGGCATGAAAAAGCCACCAATCAGGGGGCGGTTGCATGAGGGTATCCGCTGGCTGCGCAGGCAGGATGCACTCTATCTGGGCATGCTCTCCCTGATTGTCGGTGTACTGGCCGGTTATGGCGCGCTCTTTCTTCGTCTCGGCATTGAAGAGGTGAGCCAGCTCTGGACCGGGGAGCGCACATGGTCTCAGGCGGTTGGCGCCATCCCGTGGTATCTTTATATTATTGCGCCTGTTACCGGCGGTCTGCTGGTGGGCTGGGTCAATACCAACCTGATTCCAAAGGGGCAGGCCAGAGTGATTCCGGGCGTGATCGAAGCGCTCTCTGAACGTGGGGGACGCATCTCCGGAAAAAAGATGATTGGCGAGTTTGCCGGTAATGTTATTGCTGTGGGAAGCGGTGCCAGTATGGGCCGTGAAGCGCCAACGGTGGCCCTGGGCGCTGCGCTGGCTTCACTGCTGGGCCAGAAGCTGGGGCTTAATGAGAAGCGGATGCGCACCCTGCTGGGCTGCGGTGTCGCGGCCGGTATTGCCGCCTCATTTAACGCACCGATTGCCGGTGTGCTCTTTGCCCTTGAAGTGATTCTTGCCGACTATGCCGTTGCGACATTCACGCCGATTGTTCTCTCCTCGGTTATTGCCACGGTGATTACCCGGTCAGAGCTTGGAAACTATCCGGGCTTTGCCATCCCGAAGTTTGAGCTGGTATCCGGCTGGGAGATTCCTGCCTATATCGGGCTGGGCGTATTCTGCGGATTGATCGCAGCATTCATTATAAAACTGTTGCCAAAAGTTCGTGCACAATTTGAAAAGCGGGTGAAAAACAGTCTGCTCAGACCGGCTGTGGCCGGGCTTATTCTGGGCTGTGTGGCAATATTTCTGCCGGAGATTATGTCGATCGGTTATGGTACGGTCAGCTCTATTCTGCTGGAACAGATTCTCTCGGACAGTCTGGGCTGGACGATTCCGCTCACCCTTTTTCTTGCCATTCTTCTGGTGGGCAAGGTGGCAACCAGCATCATCTGTTCGGCAGGCAGCTTCGGTGGCGGCATGATCGGTCCGTCGCTCTTTATTGGCGCTACTGCCGGCGCACTCTACGGATATATTGCGCACGGCTTTTTCCCCGAATATTCGGAGACCTTCGGCGCCTATGCGCTGGTCGGCTGTGGTGCTCTGCTGGCGGCAACCGTGCAGGCACCGATGAGTACCATTCTTATGATTTTCGAACTCTCCGGGGATTACCATATCATGGTGCCGTTGATGGCAGCCTGCGTTGTGGCCGCACTGGTGAAGCGTGCGTTTGGGCCTGAATCGGTGATTACCGAGTCACTGGAGGCCAAGGGTATTGAAACCGGATGGGGGCTGGAGCGATCATGGATGCGGGCCGTCCCTATCCGGAGAATTCCATGGCGGGCCATTCCTGCCGTGTCGGAACATGCCCGGCTGGAGGAGTTGAAAAGGGTCTTTATCTCACTCGGCAAAGGGTGTGTTCAGGTGACTGATGATGATGGCCTGATGGTCGGCATTGTAACCTTTGAGGATCTGAAGGAGTGGCTGCTTGATCCGACACTGGACCATATCGTTGTGGCGGCGGAAGTGGCCAACCGGCATGTGCAGACCGTCTCCGAGAAGGGGAGCCTGCTGGATGTGATTCGTGTAATGGATCGGGAGGAGTTTGAACAGATGCCGGTGGTGGCCGCGGATGAACCGCGCCGGGTGCTGGGGATACTTTCCCGCAATGCTGTTTTTGCCACCTATCACAAACTGATCGTCAAACATGGCGAGGCGTCAGACCATACGCATGTATGATTGTGTGGATACGGCCTGCGGCTTGATTCGGGGCATCCATGCCCCTCACCCTGCGGGCGGAAAGACCGTCCAAATCGACTCTCCTGCCGATTTGTCATGCCCTTCGCCTTTGATCGCTGCGCAAGAGTGATGCTCGGCTCCTTGCCTCGCTCAGCTCTGCTGCGCCTTTCAGGCGTCCAATTCTTCAGTCCTGAAGAATGGTGTCGGTCTTGCTCCGCTTACGGACTCACGATGTTCGACCGCCACCCTTCCATGGGTGGAGTTGTAGCCGGTGTTTGAATTAAACCAGGCGCAGAAAAAGGCGGTTGAGGCGGGCGATGGTCCGCAACTGATTCTGGCCGGAGCCGGTTCCGGAAAAACCCGCACCATTGTGCATCGAATCGGCCATCTGATTGCCGAGCGGGGTTATGCACCGCACCGTATTCTGGCGGTCACCTTTACCAATAAGGCTGCCGGAGAGCTGAAAGAGAGGCTTGCCGGCCTGATTGGCGATGATGGCGGCGGCGTAATCTCCGGGACATTCCATTCCATCTCGCTTCGAATGCTGCGCCGCTATGCCGATGCACTTGGTTATCCGCGTTCATTCCAGGTACTCGATGCGGATGATCAGAAAACCCTGATCAAACGGGTATTGAAGGGCCGCAATATCGATTCCGAAAAACTGCATCCCGGTTATCTGCTCAGCTGGATCGAGCACTGCAAGCATGCCGGCATGCTGCCTGAGCAGGCACCCGGGCAGCTCTGGAACAACATTGACCTGCGCGAACTCTATATGGCCTATCAGCATGAGTTGAAACGGCTGGAGCGGATGGACTTTTCCGATCTGATTCTCAACTGCGTTGTGCTGCTTCGCGAGCAGGCCGATATTGCCGCCGCCATACGCAGCCGTTTCGATCATGTGCTGGTCGATGAGTATCAGGATACCAATCCGGTTCAGCATGAGTGGCTGACCCTGCTCTGTTCGGAACACCATAATCTTACCGTGGTGGGTGATGATGATCAGAGCATCTATGGCTGGCGCGGCGCGGACATCAGTCACATTCTCGATTTTGAGCAAACCTGGAGTGGCGCCGGAGTGCATAAGCTGGAGGAGAACTACCGCTCCAGCGGTGCGATCCTGAGGCTGGCCAATGCCGTGATTGAGGCCAATTCGGATCGGCATGAGAAGAAGCTGGCTGCGACCCGTGGTGAGGGTGACATGCCGGAGTGGCTGGTCTGTAACGATGAGTACGATGAAGCCAGAAAGATCTGCGGCTTCCTCAACCGGCGGCATCTGCAGGGTGTGGCATGGCGTGATATGGCGGTGCTCTACCGATCAAACCGCCAGTCGCTGGCGATGGAGCAGATTCTGCGTGAGGAGGATATGCCCTACCGGATTGTGGGCGGCGTGGGCTTCTTTGAGCGGATGGAGATCAAGGATGCGCTGGCCTATTGGGCCGTGCTCAACCGCTGTGCCGACGCGATGCACCTGCTGCGCATCTGCAACAGGCCGAAGCGGGGCCTGGGATTAAAGGGTCAGGAGAGTGTTGCCGCACAACTGGCGGCAAGTGGTATGCGTGCCTCCGACTGGCTGGATCTGCTGGCGGGGGGTGCAGGAGAGGGGCCGGCCGGAAAGCTTGAGCCGCTTGCGGCATTGATGGTTGAGCTGCGGCAGCGGAGTGCAGAGATGCCGGATCTGGGGTTGGGCGAGCTGCTGGAGGAGAGTGGTTATCTGGAGAGTCTGAAGGCGCTGGGTCAGGTGGAGTCGGAGTCACGCATCGAGAATATACGGGCGCTGCAGGGAGCCATCGAGATGACCATGCTCGAAGGCGTTACGCCGATTGAGTTTATGGATCGGGCTGCTCTGCTGCAGAGCGGTGAGGATCTGAATGGCGATGAGCAGGATGATGATAACCGTATTTCATTGATGAGCCTGCATCGGGCCAAAGGGCTTGAGTTTGATACGGTGGTGCTGGCCGGTGTTGAGGATGGGCTGCTGCCGCATCAGCGGTCACTGGATGAGGGTGAGTCGGGCATTGCCGAGGAGCGCAGGCTGCTCTATGTCGGCATCACCCGCGCCAAAAAGGCGTTGCTGCTTACCTCGGCCCGCGTCCGCCGTGTGTTTGGCGATATGAACTACCCGCATCCGAGCCGCTTTATTGCCAGGCTTGGCCCGGACGTGCTGAAGCAGCCGGAGAGTGCTGTGCCCGTTGCATCTGCATCAACCGGCGAGTCGGGCTGTGATATTGGCAGCAGTGTGATGCACCCGACCTTCGGTGAGGGTGTCATTCTCGGGCTTGAAGGCGGCGGTGATGCCATACGCGTTACCGTGCAGTTCAGAAATGTCGGCATTAAACGGCTGATGCTCAAGTACGCTTCGCTGGTGCCATTTTAAAAGCTCCTGCCACCCATGGAAGAAGCTCCTCCCGTACATGGATGGCCCGAATTAAATCCCCGACGGGAGAGTTCCGAATCAAGCCCGCATCCCGTATCAATCATCCCCCCCTACCAATTGGTCAGAAGGATTCCTGCCCCGATACGGGTATTTTTGTGATTGTATTCGATCAGGCTCTCTCCGTAACCGTGGAAGAGTTGCACGTAGGTGTCGAACTCCTCGGAGACCTTCCAGCTCCAGTCCAGCTGCACCGCACCCCTGTTGTTTTTCGTGTGAAGGTTGTTTCGCAGCATCAGGTGATAACGGTGGTTGCCATTGGTCAGCCGGCCATTGAACTCCCAATAGCCATAATATTTGGTGATATCGGGATTGTTATCATTGGCAGCTTTTTCAGGAATGCGCAGCCACGTCTTCAGCGCCATATAGTAAGGGCTCTTCTGATCGTGTGCGGAACCCGGTTTTGTCAGCTGAATTTCCCCATACAGGCGGTTCCAGCTTCTGGAGAGCGGATCTGACTGACCGTTGGAGTGGTGATCGAATCCGAACCGGTAATTGGTTCTGAATCCTTCAGGTCCGGGAGCATTTTTCCATTTGATAAACATCTCCGGTTCAAAATTACTCTCCCTGAAAGGGGAGGAGAGCGGTTTGCTGAACAGCTGCCAATGCGACTGCTGGGTATAGGCCATGCCAACGTCAAACGCATCATTCTCCCAGACTTTACCCTGCAGGCTGATCTGAAACTTTACCTCTTCGTGGCGATATTGAGCTCCCACTGCGGGGCCATAGATCTGCTGATAGTTGTTGTTGCCATTGTGGGTGTAGAGCAGCAGGTAGTTCTGTTTATAGGCTGAAATCCGGTCGGTAAACGCAGGGTCGCTGGTTACATTGTCAGCAGCATGAACATGGCATGTCAGCAGCAGTATTGCCCCGATGGCTGTGAATAATCTGTTGAGCATGCCCGCCAGTAACCTCCACGGCTTGAAAAAGAGAAACGGACGCCCATTATAGCCATGCCCGCATGATTTAAAGGAGAGATATGTGACCGTCACCATCTACCATAATCCCCGCTGTTCAAAATCCCGCCAGACGCTTGCGCTGATCGAGGAGCGGGGCATTGAGCCGGATATCATCGAGTATCTGACTTCGCCGCCGAGCGAAGCCGAGCTGGAGGGCATACTTGCCAGGCTCGGCAAACAACCCGAAGAGTTAATGCGTAAAGGTGAGGAAGAGTACAAGCAGCATTTTGCGGGGCATGATCTGTCGCGTGCCGATGCCATCAGCCTGATGGTGCAGTATCCGAAAGTGATCGAACGTCCGATCGTGGTCAATGGCGACAGGGCTGCAGTGGGTCGTCCGCCGGAATCAGTTCTCGGCATCCTGTAAAACCTTTTTTACCACAGAGACACAGAGGCACGAAGAAAACAAAAAGGTACAGAGTAAGAATACTGAGCATCACCTTTGAAGAGCGTTAAAGACCGGGGAAGAAGCACGAAGTGAAGAGTACTATTGTCTTTATCTTTGTCCCCCGTCGAGGATTTAATTCGGCCCATCCTTGGCCCTCTCGCCTTACAGGCGCGCATTGCGCGTTCAAACGGCTCCTGCCTTATTGTCCAAGGGTCATGTCTCAGTGCCTTTGTGGTTAAGACCTACCCACCTAATTCGCGGGTGTTGCTCTCAATCTGTTCTTTAAGGTTCTCCAGCAGATCGTTGCGTTTGGTATTGGCTACGGTTTCCGCCGGAATCAATGGCAGGAAACGAAAGGTGACCGTACCGGGCTTTTTGATGAACCCGCGTTTGGGCCAGTGGGCGCCGGCATTGTGCGCCATAGGCAGGATGGCGGCCTCCGCCTTCTGTGCAACAACGATACCGCCGGGCTGATAATTGCCGGTAGTTCCAACCGCCGAGCGGGTTCCCTCCGGAAAGATCACCACCCAGCGATTCTCCTCCAGCCTCTCTTTGCCCTGCTCAATCACCTGCTTGATCGCCTCTCTGGGGTTGCCCCGGCGGATGGCGATTGTTCCCATAGCCGCCAGTGCCCATCCGAAGATCGGAATATAGAAAAGTTCACGTTTGAGAATCCATGCGTATGGAGGGACGAGTGTCGGCATGGCAATGGTCTCCATGGCCGATTGATGCTTGGCGATGACGACACATGCCTCATCCGGAAAATGTTCCTGGCCTTCAATTTCCACTTTGATTCCGCAGATAGCGCGTGCCAGGCCAAGCAGTGTTTTCGACCATAGCTTTGCCCAGAACCACGAGGCGGAAAAACCGAACGGGCGGAACAACAGCACCATGACTGAGAAGAGCGGTGTCAGAATAAAAAAGAAGAGATTGAACAGGGCGGAGCGGACAACCAGCATCAATGCCCTCCGAGAAGCGAATCCACAGCAGTAGCCAGATCTGGGAAGGCTTTTATTTTCGGGTTGATGACCAGGCAGCGCTGCAGAATCATTTCGGCATTACCGTAACCGGTCTGTACCAGTATCGAATCCACACCGGCAGCACAGGCTGCCTCGATATCGCGGGTGGAGTCACCAATCATCAGGGCTTCGTTCGCCTTTACATCCAGCGCATCCAGCGCCTCGAGAATCAGGCCGGGAAGCGGCTTGCGGCAGCTGCATTTCTCTTCCGGGCTGTGCGGGCAGTAAGCCGAGTGTGTGAGCATGCCTCCGGCCTCTTCAATGGCCAGCAGCATCTTGGCATGAATGGCATGGAAGAGCTCTTCATTCATCATCCCACGCCCAAGGCCGGACTGATTGCTGCAGATGGCTACGGGAATGCCGGCGCGGGTCAATCGTGCAATCGCTTCAGGACTGCCGGGAATCGGCTTCCACTGCTCAGGCGTAAGAATATAGTCGGGTGAATCGAAGTTGATCACTCCGTCACGATCAAGAAGTACGGCTTCAGGTAAACGCATTCCGAAAAGGTACGGTTAGAGAGTAATAAATGAAAGAGGAGCCTGATACCCGGCTACTCCTTCGCAGCTAACGGCTGGTATTAGTAATGCAGTCATCATTGCCGTTGCTGATGATGAAGCGCCTGGCATGCAAAGAAGCCGGCAAGATATTTAGCGGACAATCTTCTGTGCAGGATAAGCGGCTGGCCGGAACTTCTGCTCGGGTGCAGTGGCCCGGCAAGCGTGTGATTTACGGGGAAAACTCGTATTGCACATCGACAAGGTCTCCTTTCCAGACTGCCTGCCATGTTCCGGCGGCATACCAGCCGACCTCGCCATATGCCGGGACGCGCATGCCCGAGTGTAGCTCATAATTCCGCATCTGCCCTTCCCATGCTGCCTGCCTGTATTCGCCGTCGAATTTGCCGAAGCGACCGGGGCTGTATACCCCCGTAACCTCCCCGGCGCTGTTGAATCTGAACTCCAGTGACACCGTCGTGCCCCTGTCCGTCAGTGTTGCCAGCGCCGCCCCGTCATTGATCGGTGTCCACCGCACTCCGGACTGAGGCAGGAGGGATGTTGGATACCAGACCGCCTCGGCCAGGTACCTGTGTAAAGCCCCCGAGTTGAGCTCCGGCAGGCCGGACTCCGAGGCCACGGCAAAGGCGGATAACAGACTTACCCGGCCGGCACCAACACCGGCAGTGTAGCTGTCCAGAACACGTATGTGGGTGGCCAGTGGCATTATAACCCTGGCATTCCAGACGAAACCCGGAGCGGCTGGCGCAATGATTTGATATGCAGTAAACGGGAACCAGCGGCTGCTTCCCGTACCTGTGCGCAACAGACCGGCCTGACGAATTTTTGCTCTCTTAATGTATTGCTGCCCGTCCGTCAGCACATGTCTGAAATAGCGGGCGACGGGAGGCGGCAGTTCTGCAAAGGAAGAGAATGCAACCGGCCCGGCCGTTTGCCCGGATACGTTCTGTAACTCCCCTGCAAGCCGGCCCACCCTGGACCTTTCGCGGGCCTGCCCGATAAGAACAGCCAGAGCCAGGAGGATGACCCCGCTTGCGATGGCTATCCATGTGATCACTGTCTTTCCTGTTCCATGCCTGTCACTCCTTTCTGGAATGAGTTTAGCAGAGTTGTTTGTCGAGGACAGAAACAAAAAGAGCGGCACCTGCGTAAACAGGTTGCCGCTCTTTGGATGTGTAAACGCCGGGTTAAATCAGCCGAAGAAACGGAAGTGTGCGCTGGCTACCATCAGCAGCAGCATCGGAATGGAGAGCAGCGTGTTCAGACGCGATGCAATCAATGCCTTCTTGCCGGCTGCCGCCTTCTCGTCGGCAGTGGCTTCAACCATACCGATGACACGCTTCTGGTTCGGCCAGATGATGAACCATACATTGAACCACATAATGATGCCGAACAGTGCGCCAATACGGATATCCCAGCCGTCGCCTCTTCCAAGATTACCGTACAGGACCAGACCGAAGATCAGCGTGAACATCGCGCCCCAACGGAACCACCACAGTGCGCGACGGACAATACTGCCCTCCTTGAAGAGGTCCGCCTTGGTTTCGGCAGTAACACCGCCCAGAGACGGAACCTGAACAAAGTTGAAGTAGTAGAGCAGTCCGATCCAGGTGATGCCTGTCAGGATGTGGGCAAAGCGAACAAGCGTGTCAACATCGAGACCGGTATAGTGGCTGTTGGTCATAATACCGATAGTGGCAATGGCCAGGGCAAGAATAGTTCCGGTAGCGATGGTCCAGCGGTGGTCTGTAAAGATTTTCATGATGGCTTCTCCTCCAGAGGAAATAATGTCCCGATTGTAGCAGTTTTGTCGATTGCTACCACCTGTACAAAGTTACGGGCTTGCAACATGGACTGTTGCTGGAGTAGAACTCAGGATGCATGCAGGCAAAAGCCTGTTTAGAGTGACGGTGATTCGATTGATGAGAGGTGCAGATGTCTGCTTCTGAGAATGGTTCCGAGAGCAGCCCGGAGAAGGGTGGCTGGAAACCGGGAAGGCGTGATGCTTTTTTTCTCGCATTTGTTGCAGCGGTTGTGTTGTTGTTGATGTATGGAACAGGTGAGCGGACCACCAGGCCGACGCCAAATGATGCAAAACATCAGCAGGCGGCATCACGTACGGCATGCATGGAGTGCCACAGTGCGGAGGGTGTTCGCCCGCAACCGGAGCGGCACACCAAAGCCGATCAGTGTTTTCAGTGTCATATACAGCCTGAAGGCTGGGTAGGGGCGAGATAAGTGAAACGAATCGGTATTACCATCAAGCCTGATGATGATCGGGCGCAGGCACTGGCGGCAGAGCTCTGTGACTGGCTGAAGCAGCGGGGCTGTACTGTCTTTATCGATGCGCATAATATCAGGGGCGACTGCTCCGGGCAGTCGCTGTCGCTTGAGAAGATGCCGACGGAAGTGGAACTGATGATTGTGCTGGGTGGTGACGGCACGCTGCTGACTGTCGGCCGCAAATTTATCGGTCACGACACGCCGATTCTCGGTATCAATCTGGGGCGGCTCGGATTTCTTACAGATACACCGGTGGGAAGCATGTTTGACGTGGTTGAGGCGGTGTTTGCCGGCAACACCAAGGTCAGGCGCCACTTCGGTCTTAAAGCAGAGAGCTGGCGTGGCAGCGAACTGCTCAACTCCGGCTTTGCCATGAATGATGTGGTGCTGCAGCGCAATGAGCATCCGAGAATGATTGAATTTGAGATGAGTGTGGGCGGGCAGTTCGTTTTCCGCCTGCGTGGTGATGGTCTGGTGCTGGCAACGCCTGCCGGATCAACAGCCTATGCGCTCTCTGCCGGCGGCCCGATTGTGCATCCGGATGTGAATGCCATCTGCGTGGCACCGATATGCCCGCATATCCTCTCCAATCGGCCGATCATTGTGCCAGCGGATGATGGCATTGAGCTGACCCTGGTCGAGAGTCCGAAAATGGCTGCACTGAATCTGGATGGTCAGGAGCATATGGAACTTCAGGCCGGTGACCGGGTCACGATATCCAAGGGTGGTGAGATCACGCTGGTCTATCTTCCGGACCGGCACTATTACGAAACACTGCGCAGCAAGCTTTACTGGGCAGGG
Organism: Mariprofundaceae bacterium; assembly: GCA_032251395.1. Taxonomy (GTDB): domain Bacteria; phylum Pseudomonadota; class Zetaproteobacteria; order Mariprofundales; family Mariprofundaceae; genus WSZY01. Next base: position 19,134 of record JAVVEJ010000007.1, on the reverse strand, counting down.
CACGAAGGGTAATCCACCGCGAATGCTTACAGAACTGCGCGTCAGACAATTCGCACTGATTGAAGAGGTCTCGCTTAATTTTTCATCAGGAATGACAGCCTTTACCGGAGAGACCGGTGCGGGAAAATCGATTCTGGTCGATGCGCTGGGCGCAGTTTTCGGTGCCCGGGCCAGCAGTGACTGGGTACGCCACGGGGCTGAAAAGGCGGAGATATCCGCAACCCTCGAGTCAGAGGAGAGCCGTTTGCTGCAGCTGCTCAAAGAGCAGGATATCGATCCGGAAGAGCAGCTGTTCCTGAGGCGAACCATCACCGCCGACGGCCGCTCCAAAGCCTATGTTAACGGCACACCGGTACCTGCAAAACTGTTGCAGCAGATTGGTGAAATCTGCCTCGACCTGCACGGTCAGCATGAGCATCAGGCGCTGCTGCAGCCCGATTTCCAGCGGGAGATTGTTGATGCCCGGCTCGCCGGGGAGCTGCTTGATAAGGTGGCCGGGGCCTATATGGTATTAAATACGGCCGAAGCAACGCTTGCCACACTGAAGCGCGAACAGGGCGATTCCCGGCAGCAGGAAGTGTGGATGCGGGACGAACTTAAACGGCTGCAGCTGCTTGAACCTGAGGCGGGCGTAGTTGAGCAGCTTACCGAACAGGTGGAGGCAGGCCGGCATGCCTCGCAGATTCAGCAGGCAGCGGCAGATGCGCTGACGATGCTTGATGATGACGATGCCAGTGTCCGGGCACTGCTGGCTCGGGCGGCCCATGCTGTCGGGCATGTTTCGGAATATCATGAATCGCTGCGTGAGGCCGATGCACTGATGGCGCAGATGGACGCTCTGGCCAGTGAGATCGAGCCGCTGTTGCGCCATGTTCTGGATGCCACATTCGATGTGGCTGAACTGCAGGCAGCAGAAGAGCGGTTGATGAGCCTGCATGAAGCAATGCGGCGTCATTCAACGGATGAAGCCGGGCTGCTGGAACTGATGCAGTCATGGGAGGAGAAGGTCTCACGGCTGGAGACTTCCGAATGGGATGAGGAGAAGTTACGGGCTGAGCGGGATGCGGCTGAAGCAGGCTACCGGAAAGCGGCCGCCGAGCTGAGTGCAGCCCGCCGCAAAGCGGGTGCGAGCCTGGCAGCAGAGCTGCGTCCGTATCTGGACCGGCTCGGGCTGGCCGGCATGCAGATTGAGGTGGAGGTCATCTCACATGATGAGGCCGGTGGCTGGGGCCGTAGCGGCCGGGATCAGATACAGCTCATGGCATCGAGTAATCCCGGCGAACCGTTCCGGCCACTGGCTGCAATCGCTTCCGGCGGCGAACTCTCCCGTTTCGTACTGGCGCTGAAAGGGTGTGGTGCGCTGGTGAATGCACCCCAAATCGCCGTGTTTGATGAGGTGGATGTCGGCATTGGTGGCGAAACGGCCTGGTGTGTCGGTGAACTGCTGGCAGCCATGAGCCGGGATCGGCAGCTCTTTGTTGTATCGCATTTGCCGCAGGTTGCAGCCTGTGCCGATCAGCAGGTCTGTATCCGCAAGGGGGTGGAGGGCGCTCGCACACTGACCCGGCTGGAGAAGCTCTCCGATGAGAGGCGGCGGGAGGAGATTGCACGCATGCTGGGCGGTGCCAGTGAGGAGAGCCTGCAACATGCCGGAAAGATGCTTAAACGTGGCGCCGAGGCCGTAGTCGCCGCCTGATGCCACATCGTATTCGAATCAGAATGGCTGAGGCAGATGATGTGGATGTGATGCATGCGCTGCTGCTCCCCTGGTCGGAGAAGAAAATTGTTCTGCCACGTACACATGACAGCCTCTATCAGCATCTGCAGGAGTTTGTCGTTGCCGAGTATGATGGCAAGGTGGTCGGGCTGGTTGCACTGCATGTCTATCAATCCAACCTTGCCGAGGTGCGCTCACTGGTTGTCAGCGAATCATATCAGGGGATGGGTATCGGGAAACTGCTGGTGGAGGCGTGCGAGAAAGTGGCGGCCGGGCTTGGGCTGGAGAAGGTCTTTGCCCTGACCTATGTAACCGGTTTTTTCGCACATATGGGCTATCAGGTTGTCCCGAAAGAGAGTCTGCCCCATAAGATATGGACGGCATGTATCCACTGCGAGAAATTTTCCAGTTGCGATGAGATTGCCATGAAGAAACAGCTCTCGTCTGTCCCGGCTGAAACAGCACCGATTATCGAAGTCAAGCAGGCTTAGCTCGAAAGCTTCGAACCAATCAGGGGCGGACTGTTTCCAGCATCAGCCGGACCGCTTTGACTGCGCAATCAAGCGTGTTCTGATCCTGACTGCTCAGACAGATTTTGCCACACGGTTTGTTACCGCACATTCTCGGGTAGGAGCCGATTTCAATGTCCGGAAATTGCTGCTGAATTGCCTCGAGTTCACGGGCAAAGGTGCTCTCAGGCAGAGCTACATCAATTTCATGACGGATAAACGGGTAGTTGCCATCGCCGAAGTCGGCCAGTATCGACTCAAGCTGTGATGCAAAGATGTCGGGAACACCGGCCAGCACATAGACATTGCCGATATGGGCACCGGGTGCAATGGTTTTTTCACACCGGATCAGATGAGCGCCCGCCGGCACCCGGGTCATACGGCGCCGGCCTTCATTCATGCCCTCTTTGCCGAAACGCTCTGTCATCACCTGTACAATATATTTATGTTCAATGAGCTCCACACCAAAAGCTGCGGCTATTGAATCCATGGTGATGTCATCATGTGTCGGGCCGATACCGCCACTGGTAATCACAGCATCAAACTGCTTTTGCAAGCGGTCAAGTGTTGCAACAATTGCTGCCTGAATATCAGGCACGATGGCAATTTCACCCAGTCTGCATCCCCGGTCAAAAAGCTTTTGTGCAGCCAGATATGCATTGGCTTCACGGGTTCGTCCGGAGAGAACTTCATTGCCAATGACGAGAATCGCTGCGGTCTTATGGCTCATAGAAAGCTATGATAGCTGTTGGAAATGGATGCGTCCAAAAGACTTGTTCATTTCTTTGCTTGCCCTCAAATCGGCAGGAAAGCCGATTTGGACGGCTACAGGCCGCCCGCAAGGTGAATGCCGCTTGCGGCAGAGAGGGTGCCCTGGGGTGCAGGGTGAGAGGCATGGATGCCCCGAATCAAAAAACGAACCAAAGACACATCGGCAGGATAGCCGATGTGGACGTTCTATTAGAGCGGGAAGAATCCCTGAAGGGCACGATGCCCTGAATCAAAGGGCACCCGGCATCTGACTGCCCTTCGGGGCCCTTCGGCCGCATATGAAAATGGGCGCGACGTTGCTGCTTGTTTCCCATTTTCATATTTGCCTCGGCAGTTAGCTGAGCGGGGCAACGATGCTACCCCTACCACCCATGGATGGGTGGCGGCGAACACCGTGAGCCGTAAGCGGAGCAAGACCGCGCTCTTGCGAAGCGATATAAGCAAAAGGCAGGAAGCCTTTTGCGGGTCAATTAATCACGATTTCTTAGGGCTGCGACACGCTCTGCGATTGGCGGGTGTGTTGCAAACAGGCCTGAAAAGCCGCCATAAATCTTCATGGTTGCCAGCGCATCCTCCTCATGGTGCTCACCCTGATGCCGAACCGCATTTTGCTGTGAAAGCGTCTCCAGCTTCTGCAGGGCGCTGACCATATGTTGCGCACCCAGCGCATCGGCAGCAAAGGCATCGGCTCGAAACTCGCGTCTGCGGGAGAACCAGCAGATCGGAATCATGGCCAGTATGGAAAGCACAAACTGAAGCGTCATGTAGACGGCAAAACCCATCCAGTAGTTCCGCTCCATAACCGGGCGGGCAATGATGCGCGCCAGGAAATAGACAAAGGTGTTCATCAGACCCTGCAGCAGCGTGGTCGCCAGCATATCACCGTTGGAGATATGGCCCACTTCATGTGCCAGCACGGCTTTCAGTTCATTATCTGACATGTTCATGGCAAGGCCGGAAGAGACGGCTACCATTGCATTGTTACGGGTCGGGCCGGTGGCGAATGCGTTAGGGGTATCATCCCAGTAGACCCAGACCTCCGGCATTTTGATGCCTTCCCGCTCTGCCAGCTGCCGGACGGTTTCAAATACAAGCTTCTCTTTGGGTGTCGATGGCGTAATCACCTGTTGCATTTTCATGCCGCGCTTAGCCAAAAACTTGGACATGAACAGGGAGATGAATGCACCGCCGAAACCGAAGACGAGTGCCCAGGCAAAATCCTGAGTTGCAAGCGAACCGCGCAGGTCGATGCCGAATTGTGGCAGTACGAAGTTGATCAGAATGTTGCCGCTGATGATCAGCGTCATCATGACCAGCAGGTTTGTGACAATCAGCAGGCCGATGCCCTTTAGTGAACGCATGTATAGTCTCCTTTTCGATTTAGCTGAACTGTGGGGTTCCGCAGCGTGCAATTCAAGGTTAAGCAGATTAAAAGATGGTGAAGGCTGTTGTTTTATCTCATCAGCCATTGAAAGAGCTGCTATGATCCCTTATATAAGCATTATGAATGACAAGACACACGAACCGGAAATTATTGATGCAGATGTTGCGGATGAGAGCAACAGAAGTGCCCTGCCGGTCCGGGCAAGTGAGGCGTGGCCTCCGCATCTGAGAATCTTTCCCCTCTCCAACCGGCCTCTCTTCCCCGGCCTGATTGTTCCTCTGGTCTATGAGGGCGATGAGATGAAGCAGGCCATTCACAAGCTTGCGGATATTGGCCAGAATCATATCGGTCTGATTCTTGTCCGCGATGAGAACGGGCCGTTTGAGCCGAAAAACCTTTATAACGTGGGCGTAATCGCAAGGGTGGTCAAGGCCGTTGAGATTGACGGGCACGGATTGCATCTGGTAGTGGAGTGTCTGGAGCGGTTCAGAGTCCAGGAGTGGCTGGAGAGTCATAACACGGTCAGCGCACGGGTGGAGTACTACAGCGCAACTGCTTATGAAGATAATGTTGAGATGCGCGCCTATACCGTTGCGATCATCAATACCATTAAAGAGCTGTTGAAGCATAACCCGCTCTACGAAGAGGAGCTTCGCTTCTTTTCATCCCGATTCAGTACCGATGAGCCGGCAAGGCTGGCTGATTTTGCCGCCGGATTAACAACGGCAGACCGTACGGAACTGCAGGGCGTGCTGGAGACCTATCCGATTTTCGACCGGATGAAGAAGGTGATAACCCTTCTGAATCGTGAGCTTAGCGTGAGCAAGACACAGACGCGTATCCGCGAAAATATTCAGGAACGCGTGTCGGAACAGCAGCGTAAATTCTTCCTTAATGAGCAGTTGCATGAGATCAAGCGTGAGCTGGGGCTGGATGCCGACCCTCAGGAGCAGGAGATCGAGAAGCTGAAGCAGCTTGCCTCCAGGCTCAAGTTCAGCAAAGAGGCGCAGAAGGTGTTTGATGAGGAGCTGGAGAAGCTGGAGGTGCTTGAGCCGGCTTCACCGGAGTATGGGGTAACCCGAAACTATCTGGACTGGATGGTCAGCCTTCCCTGGGGCCTGTATGCACGCGACCGTTTCAATCTGAAGGCTGCCGCCAGGGCATTGAACAAACACCATGCCGGACTGGACGATATCAAGGAGCGGATACTCGAATTTATCGCCGTGGGCGCCCGTAAAAAGAAGGTGGGCGGCTCCATTATTCTCTTTGTCGGCCCGCCGGGTGTGGGCAAAACATCACTGGGCAGGGCAATTGCCGAGGCTGTCAACAGGCCATTCTTCCGCTTCTCTGTCGGCGGCATGCGCGATGAGGCGGAGATCAAGGGGCACCGGCGCACCTATATTGGCGCCATGCCCGGCAAGATTGTGCAGGCGCTCAAGCAGGTGGAGGTGGCCAATCCGGTGATTATGATCGATGAGGTGGACAAGATCGGTAACGATTTTCGTGGCGATCCGTCCAGTGCCCTGCTTGAAGTGCTCGATCCCGAGCAGAACAGCGACTTTATGGATCACTATCTTGATGTCCGCTTTGATCTCTCCAGTGTTCTATTTCTTCTGACGGCCAACCAGCTGGATACGGTGCCCCCGCCGCTGATGGACCGGGCGGAGATTATTCGCCTGCCCGGCTATATCGCATCGGAAAAGATGGAGATTGCCAGAAAGCACCTGCTGCCTCGGCAGATGAAGGCACACGGCCTGACCGGCAGCGATGTGAAGATCAGCAGGAGCGCCATTAGCCGTATTGTTGAGGATTATGCCAGAGAGCCGGGTGTGCGCGGTGTGGAGCAGCTGCTTAAGAAGATTCTGCGTAAAACCGCTTACAGGCTGGAGAACAGGGAAATGGAGCCGGGCCTCACCATCGGGGCACGTGAGCTGAGCGATTACATCGGCAAGCCAAGGTTTGCCAAAGAGCCATTGCACCGGGGCGTCGGGCTTGCTACGGGCCTGGCATGGACGGCCATGGGCGGCGTGACGCTGTCGCTGGAGGTGGCCATTGCTCACCGTGACCGCAGGGGCATGAAGCTGACCGGACAGCTTGGCAAGGTGATGCAGGAGTCGGCTGAGATCGCTTACTCCTATCTGATCGCCAATCTGCAACGTTTTGGCGCGCCAGCAGATTTTTATGAGAAGGCGTTTGTGCATATGCATGTGCCGGAGGGTGCTGTGCCCAAGGATGGCCCGTCTGCAGGCATCACCATGGCCACGGCACTTCTCTCACTGGCGCTTGATAAGGCTCCGGCTGCGATTGCCATGACCGGTGAGATGACACTGACCGGCGAAGTGCTGGCCATTGGCGGTGTGCGTGAAAAGCTGCTTGCAGCCAAACGGCTTGGCGTTAATGAAGTAATCCTGCCCAGGGCCAATGAGGTGGATGTGAAAGAGCTGCCGGAGTCGGTGCCCGAGGGGTTGACGCTTCACTACGCCAGACATTTTGAAGACGTGGCCAAGCTGATGTTCGGCATTCGTCTGCGCCCACGAAAGAGAGAAAAATAGAATAAAACGCCCGATTAAAGGAGCAGACATGCGGGGAGTTTTTTTGGTTAGCCCTTTCTGAAGCTGGTGATCAGCAGCAGGACAACGGAAACGGAGATACAGGCATCGGCGATATTGAAGGCGGGCCAGTGATATTCGGTTCCGTCGATACGGACGTACCAGTCGATAAAATCAACCACATAACCCAGCTGCATGCGATCCCAGATGTTTCCGACCGCACCGGTCAGAATCAGGATCAGCAGCCACGGCTCCACTCCGCGTTTGTTTCTCTCCCGCCACCACCAGATCGATACCACAAGGGCAATGCCGATGGTCACACCCAGCAGTGAGTTGGTTCGCCATGCCGAATCCCAGTCGGCAAACATCGAGAAGGCGACACCGAAGTTGTGTGCCCTGACGATCTCGAAGAAGCCCGGAATCACCGTGTAATGAAAGAACGGCAGCTGCTGTTCAATCCACCATTTGCTCAGCTGATCGGCTGTCAGCAGCAGTGCAAACAGTGCGATCTGCAGCTGTACACGCCTGTTCACGAAGCGGTCACAACCTCAAGGCAGCGCGGGCAGAGCTCGTTGTGAGTTGCATGGGCCGGATCAGCCGGCTGTGCCACATTCCAGCAGCGTGGGCACTTCACGCCATCTGCAGCGCGTACGGTCACGTTGGCGCCATCTTCTACCCTGGCGACAATAAAGAGCTGCTCATAGCTCTCATTCAGTTTCGCGGCAAATGTGGCGTCCAGTCCTGGCACCGTGACGGAAGCAGCAATGGATGAACCGACCACTTTATCTTTTTTGGCCTGATCAAGTGCGGTGTTCACCTGTTCCCGGAGGTCAAAGAACTGATCCCAGCCGCTCTCATCGACTGCAATATCAGCAACCGGATGGAAGGTCTGCAAATGAATGCTCTGGCTTGCTGAACCGGGCAGGAACTCCCACGCCTCTTCGGCCGTGAATGGCAGGATCGGTGCGATCAGGCGGATCAGCGTATCTGCAATATCAAACAGCGTTGCCCGGGCGGATGCACGGCGGGCGGAGTCAGCGCCATCGCAGTAGAGACGATCCTTGATTACATCCAGATAGAAGCCGCCCAGCTCAACCGAACAGAAGTTGTGAATCTCCTGATGAATGCGGTGGAACTGATAGGTTTCAAAGGCATCATGCACACTCTGTTCAAGCTCAGAGAGTCGGTGCGAAGCCCACTGGTCCAGCGGCTGTCGTTCGGCGACTGCAACCCCGTCGCGCCCGGGCTCAAAACCATCCAGATTACCGAGCAGGAAGCGGATGGTGTTGCGGATGCGGCGGTAGGATTCGGCCAGCTGCTTCAGAATCTCATCGGAGATACGGATATCGGCCGAGTAGTCGGAAGATGCCACCCAGAGGCGCAGGATATCCGCACCCATCTGCTGGATGATCTTCTGCGGTGCGATGACATTGCCCCTGGATTTGGACATTTTGTTGCCGTTTTTATCAACCACAAAGCCGTGGGTCAGCACGCCCCTGAAGGGGGCCACACCACGGGTGCCGACACTCTCCAGCAGCGAGGACTGGAACCAGCCGCGATGCTGATCACTCCCCTCAAGATAGAGATCGGCCGGGCTGCCCAGCTCATCACGCCTCTCCAGCACACACGCATGCGTACTGCCTGAATCAAACCAGACATCCAGAATATCGGTCTCTTTCTCAAATGTTGTGCCGCCGCAATCAGGGCAGCTTGAACCCGCAGGCAGGAATGCGGAAACGTCTTTGGCAAACCAGATATCCGCACCACCGGCTTCAACCTGTCCGGCGATGGCCTCAACAATCGCAGGTGTAGTCACATTGTGGGTGTTACATGTGCTGCATTTGATCGCCGTGATCGGAACACCCCAGTTGCGCTGGCGTGAAACGCACCAGTCCGGACGCGTCTCCACCATGCCACGGATTCGGTTCTCGCCCCACTCCGGCGTCCAGACAGTTTTCCTGATTTCCGCCAGCGCCTTTTCGCGCAGCCCGTTCTTCTCCATGGAGATGAACCACTGCGGTGTGGCACGGAAAATCAACGGCTTGTGGCAACGCCAGCAGTGCGGGTAGGAGTGCCTGATTTCACTGGTCTCCAGCAGCGCGCCGCAGGCCTGCAGATGCTCAATGACAATGGCATTGGCCTGATAGACATGCCGACCGGCGACCACCGGTGTGGCCTCATCAAACACGCCGGTATCACCGACAGGATTGAAAGCCTTGAGGCCGTACTTCATGCCGATCTCGTAATCTTCCTGACCGTGGCCGGGCGCGGTGTGAACCGAGCCGGTACCGGCTTCCAGTGTTACATGCTCACCGACAAGGATCGGGGCATCCTGATCCAGATAGGGGTGACGGAATCTGCGGCCATCCAGTTTTGCGCCGTCAAAACGGGCTACGACTTCACCGGAGGCACCAATGGCACTCATCACGTCGCTGCGCAGCTCTTCTGCCAGAATCAGAATTTCGCCAGCCTTCAGGTTACTGTTTTCACCGGCCGCACTGATTTTCACCGCCGAGTATTCGATATCCGGCCCGACAGAGACAGCCAGGTTGGCCGGAATGGTCCACGGCGTGGTTGTCCAGATAACAATGGATATCTGTTCAAAAGAGTCACCGGTTAACTCAGGTGCGATGTCACTAAGATCTTCTCCAGCTGCAAACTTCACATAAATCGAGTGGGAGGTGTGATCATCATATTCCACCTCCGCTTCGGCCAGAGCAGTCGCGCACGAAACACACCAGTGAACAGGCTTGGCACCCTTGTAGAGGCCGCCATTCTCAAGAAAACGGCCGATTTCACGCACGGTGTTGGCTTCAAAGGCGTAGTCCATGGTGATGTAGGGATTCTCCCAGTCACCGGTGATGCCGAGGCGTTTGAACTCCTCGCGCTGCACATCGATCTGGCCTCTGGCATATTCACGGCACTCGGCACGGAATTCGGAATCGGAAATATCCTCTTTTTTACGTTTCTTCTTTTTGAACTTCTCTTCAACCTTCAGTTCGATCGGAAGGCCGTGGCAGTCCCATCCCGGAACGTATGGGGCATCGAATCCGAGCATGCTCTTTGAGCGGACTACAATATCCTTCAGTACCTTGTTGACAGCATGGCCGATATGGATTGATCCGTTCGCATAGGGCGGACCGTCATGCAGAATGAACTTCGGCGCATCCCTGCGCGCCTTGCGAAGCTTGCCGTGAAGGTCCTGCTCTTCCCACTGCTCTAACCGTTTCGGCTCACTCTGCGGCAGGCTGCCGCGCATGGGAAAATCGGTCTTCGGAAGAAAGACGGTAGGACGATAATCAAACTTTTCCTGATCAGACAATTTAAAACTCCATTCCAGTTAGACACGGATGAACACAGATTTACACGGATATTCGAGGTGTAAATATTTTGCGTCGAATCTCTACCTTCTGTCCAAAATTCAATAGCAGACCAACCTCAATTCCGGTGGCCTTCAAATAGTTCACTAACTGCACTTCATGGACAGGCTGAATACGATCTACAGCTTTCAGTTCGACAATAACCTTTCCATCAACCAGCAGGTCTGCGAAATATGCACCAACCGGTTGTTCCATGTAATGAACAGCAATCGGTGCCTGTTGTTCTACATCCAGGCCTTTATGCCGAAGGTGTAATGCTAATGCATTTTCATAGACCTTTTCCAGAAATCCGTGGCCCAGTGCATGATGCACTTCATAAGCAGTCTCAATAATCTGTTCAGTGACTTGCCCATGCTTTAAGCCGTTTGTATTCATCCGTGTTAATCCGCGTCTAAAATTTTTCTTACCTGTGCACAGTCTCTGGCGATCTGTTCAGTCAGCTCCTCCGCCGATCTGAAGGCCCTGTCTTCACGTACCCGCTTCACAAACTGAATCTCGAGCCGTTCGTTGTAGATATCCGGTTCCACATCAAGCATGTGGGTCTCCAGCACCATCGTGCGCCCCTGAAAAGTCGGGCGGAATCCGAGATAGGCAGCGCCATTCCACTGCTCTTCACCGCCACCTATTTCACAGCGGGCACGCACCGCGTAAATGCCGGCGGGAGGATGGGAGAGGTCGGCAACATCAAGATTGGCTGTGGGAAAGCCGATCTTGCGCCCGCGCCTGTCACCATGCATGACGTGTCCGGAGATGGAGTAGGGGCGTCCCAGTAGCCTTTCGGCCAGAGTGAAATCAGCCGCCTCGATAGCCGAACGGATCCGGCTCGAAGAGACCACGGCGCCAAGCATCTCAAATGCAGAGGCTTCACTGACTGTAAAGTTCAGTTTGTCACCCATGTTTCGAATGGCGTCGGGATTGCCCGAACGATCCTTGCCAAAGGCAAAATCGTAACCGACATGAATATGGCCGGGGCAGGCTGCGTCATACAGGGCCCGCACAAATTTCTCGGCCGACCAGCCTGCCAGCCCTTCATTGAAGTGGAGCAGCAGCACCGCATCAATGCCTGCCTTGCCGATAAGTTCAAGCCTCTCATGCAGATGGCACAGGCGTCGTGGCGCCTCCTCGGGGAAGAGCACGGCACGGGGGTGAGGCTCAAAAGTAATAACAATAGATGGGCCACCCACCGCCAGTGCATGTCCCTTCAGCTCCGCCAGCACCTGCTGGTGACCCATATGGACACCATCAAAGTTGCCTAAGGTAATGGCTCCGCCACGAAGTTCGGTGTGCTCTTTCAGTGCATCCCAGGATCGGACAATTCGCATGCGCCAAGCATAACAGGGATATCATCAGGGTATAACACCGGTAAGCCGAATGCACTGGCATGAAGGGTGCCCATGGCAGGCAACAGCAGTCCGGAGCTGTTGACGGGAACAGCATGATTAAGCGTTTCTGTGATACGTTTTTTATGCTGGATAAGGGATTGCAACCGTTGATGGGAGCCCGTCCCTGTGCAGCAGAGAGGGCTGTCAGCTTCCCGGTCAGAGAGCAGCGATCTTCCGGTTATGATAGCTGGCAAAGATCAGTTGTGCCGCGATGGCGCCCAGCAGGGCCAGAAACATATCCCACTGCGTATCCCATATGTCACCCTGGGTTGCCAGAAACAGATCTGCCGCACTGCCTGTGGTGATGGCGACCCACCATTCGACCATCTCATAGAGAGCGCTGACGGCCAGGCAGATTGAGGTGACTATAAAAAAGAGCCACTTTCCCGGCTCAAGCGGGGAGAGGCGAATAAGTATCTCCCGCGCGACAATGGCCGGGAAGAATCCCTGAGCGATATGACCGAAGCGGTCGTAGTGGTTACGGGAGAGGTCAAACTGCTGCTGAATCCACTCAAAGAGCGGCATGTCGCCATAGGTGTAGTGGGCACCGACCGCAAGCACCATGCAGTGCAGAAGAATAAGGATGTAGGCGAAGGTGGTGAACCGGAAGCGGCCAAATGTTGCGATGAGCAGACCGACTCCGACCAGGGCAGGGAATATCTCCAGCAGCCAGATGGTGTAGTCAAAAGGTGCAATGGCAGACCAGGTGAGTACTGCCATGAATATGGCGAGCAGCCAGATGTGGACGCCCCGGACGTTATTTGCCACTGACGCGTTCATAAATCATAAAGCTGTATGCATGCCTGTTCCGCTCATCAGCATCGTGATATTCGCAGAGCGTCTGCTGCCACGCCCCCATATCAAACTCCGGGAACCATGCGTCTCCCTCGAACAGGTCATGAATCACTGTGCAGTAGAGCTTCTCTGCATCGGGAAGCAGCAGGCTGTAGATCTCCGAGCCGCCAATCACCATGATCTCATCAGCATCAGGCACAGCGGCTCTGGCTTCATCAAGCGAGCGGACGATACGGCACCCCTCAATGGTCAGCTCCTGCTGGCGGGTCATGATCAGATTCTCCCTTCCCGGGAGCGGTTTACCGATCGATGCATAGGTTTTCCGCCCCATCAGTACCGGCTTGCCCATGGTTTGCCTGCGGAACCACTGCATATCGGCCGGCAATTTCCAGGGCAGCCGGCCCTCTGATCCAATCAGCCGGTTTTTATCCATGGCCCAGATGAGAGAGAGTGTTGTCATCAGCACAGGCTTGCGAAACCCGGGAGAGTTTGCAACGGTTCGCGTACAATGAGACCGGATTGATTGATAACAGCTGCGGCCCTGAGCAGCATCCGGCGGGTGCTGCATTGATTTGTGGCATGATCTACTGTAATGAAAATTTAATGTGACGCTCCCTAGCCTGCCGGCAACGGGTACAAAAACCAATTTCACATAGTCAATAACAAGGAGTTCCTGATGATAAAAAAGCTGATGCTTCCACTGCTGATTGCAGCACTGGCCATGCCGGTCGCGGCGATGGCATGCCCCGGCAAGGGTGGCGGTAAACCCGGTGGCCACTTTCAGAAAATGGATACCAATGGTGATGGTGTTGTGACTGCCGATGAGCATGCGGCGGTGGCCGCACAACGTTTCTCGAAGATGGATGCCAATAGCGATGGCCAGATAACCAGTGATGAGATGAAAGCGGGCTGGAAAGAGAAGCGCAAGAGCTGGAAAAAGGCTTGCCCACTGAAAAATGAGTGTCCCAAATCGAAAGATTGCCCGATGAAAGAGGATTGTCCCTATAATCAGGACAGCCCGATGAAAGGTAAATAAACAGAGACTTTCTGCTCTATGGTAGAGGCCCCGGATCGGGGCCTCTTTTTTTTATCCTTCCGGGCTGTTCCTGATCAGGCGCAGTTGATCACCAGCTACACAGACCCGGTTTCTACCCTCGCTCTTGGCCCGGTAGAGGGCATTATCTGCATGTTTGATCAGTGCCAGACCATCTGTGTCCATCCCGTCATTCCATTCGGCTACGCCTAGACTGATGGTGACCGGAACAGGCTCGGATGCATAGGTAAACGCATGTTTCTCAACATTTTTTCTTAGCCTGCCCGCAAGCAGTCGGGCCTGCTCCAGAGTGGCGACAGTCGACAGAACAGTAAACTCATCACCACCAGGCCGGGCCAGAATGTCGCTGTTGCGGACGGTATGTCTGAGCACTTCGGAAAGTGCCATGATCACGTAATCGCCGGCTTGGTGCCCATAGCGGTCATTAATCTGTTTGAACTGGTCAATATCGAGCATGATCAGTGAGGTCGGCCGGCCGTGGCGTTGGGCCAGCTGGCACTCCCGTACAATGGCCTGATTGAAATAGCGTCGGTTGTAAACGCCGGTCAGGCCATCGGTAACGGCAAGGGCCTCCAGCTCCCTGTTCAGGGCTTTGAGTTCGGTATTCTTCTCCTGAATCTTCCGCGTCCGCTCGAGTACCTGCTGCTGCAGCAAATCGGCATGTTGCTGCAGCTTCATATAGAGTTCGGCATTCTCAATGGCCACACAGGCCTGGGATGCCAGCGCAGTAAATAACATCTCATCATTTTTTGTGAATCTGCCACACTTCTTGTTCATGGCCTGAATGACACCCAGCACCTCGCCATGCGGGTTCTTCATCGGTGCGCACAGCATGGAGTGTACAACAAAGCCGTTATATTGCCTGCCCCTGCTGTCAAACCCGGACTCTTCAGCAAGGTTGCTGATGTTGACCAGTTCCCCGCTCCGGGCGACATGGCCGGCCACACCTTCACCGGGCAATAACTCAATTTTCCCGATGTTGATTCCCTGTGCAATCTGGGAGCAGAGAACACCCTGCTCCCTGTCCAGCCTGAACAGGCTGCTTCGCTCCGCATCAAGCAGCAGCGTAACGGCATCCATGATCTGCTCGAGCAGATGATCCAGATCCCGCTCGCTTGATAGCTGGGCTGTCAGTGAAAGAAGGGTCTCCATCCGGCTTGGCATTTATCTATTCATTCCCCATGAATTTACTGTCGTTGGGCAGGTATTCATGCCCATTGTAGCAGAACAGATAGCAGATGGGCGAACCGTGTTTCAGGTTGTGCCTAGATTGCAATCGGCGCCCGTATGCCGGGATGACTCTCATAGCCCGAGAGTTCAAAATCCTCATACCTGAAGTTGAAGATGTTTTTCACCTCCGGATTGATGACCATGGTCGGCAGTTTGAAAGGCTTGCGTGACAGTTGCGTGGCTACCTGTTCCATATGGTTGGAGTAGAGATGGGCATCGCCGAAGGTGTGGATAAAATCACCCGGCTCAAGATCGCACACCTGTGCAATCATCATGGTAAGCAGGGCATAGGATGCAATGTTGAACGGTACGCCGAGAAAGATATCCGCACTTCTCTGATAGAGCTGGCAGGAGAGCTTGCCGTCGGCCACATAGAACTGGAAAAAGGCATGGCATGGAGCCAGCGCCATCTTGCCGTTTGCTACATTGTCCTGCGGAGAGATCGATTCATCCGGCAGGTCGGAGACATTCCATGCTGAAACAATCAGGCGGCGGGAGTCGGGCCTGGACCTGATCTGCTCAATCAGTTCGGAGATCTGATCGATGTGCCTGCCGTCCGGGGCTGGCCAGTTGCGCCACTGATAGCCGTAAACGGGGCCGAGGTCGCCATCTTCCGTGGCCCACCCGTTCCAGATCGAGACGCCGTTTTCAGTCAGGTATCCGGTGTTGGTATCACCTTTCAGAAACCAGAGCAGTTCATGGATGATCGATTTCAGATGGCATTTTTTGGTGGTTACCAGCGGAAAGCCCCGGGAGAGGTCAAAACGCATCTGGTATCCGAAAACCGACCGCGTTCCGGTACCGGTCCGGTCCCCTTTCAGGGTGCCATTATCAAGTACATGTTGCATCAGATTCAGATAAGCGCGCATCAAACACCCCTCGCCACTGTAAAGTTGGTCGGTTATGCTGCCGTCAGTTGACGGCGATTAAAAGCCATTGGAGGACTCCATGCATATCTTCAGCTCTGTTCTGGTTGTTCTGATCACGCTGACTGCCTTGCCGGCTGTGGCTCAGGAAGAGGTTGTTCAGCCTGATATTCTGCCGGAGGCAGAGGTTGCGGCACCTTCAATCCAGGAGCGTATTGAAGAGCTGAAAGCGAGTCAGGGGCCTGCTACGGCGACGGACAAAATTGTTGATCGATTCATGGAGCTCAACACCAATCCGGAAGAGTCTGTCGGAGTCGATTTTGAAGAGTATTTCACCATGGTTCAGCAGCGTGCGATGGATCGTTTCGAGGCAATGGATGCCAACCAGGACGATGAGGTAACCGCAGAGGAGTACCGTGAGTTCTGGAAAACACAGAAAGCACAGTACTACCGCCTGAAACGCTGATGGTTAAGAAGCCCCCACTACAACAGTAGGTGGCACGACAGGGAGAAGCAGATGCGTAAACGGATTATTCAGCAGAGTATTCAGCAGTCTTCAGAGCCGGAACATAACTGGCTGAATCTGGAAGGCATGGCACAGGTGGAGGTTACATCCGAGGCAGAGGCACACCCGATCGAATCGGCGCTGGTTGCAGGTTCCGGCTCCTGCTGGCGGGCTGCAACAGCCGGAGAGCAGACGCTTCGGCTGCTGTTTGATGAGCCGCAGAGGATCAGGCTGATTCGTCTGCTGTTCCAGGAAGAGGGACAACAACGCACGCAGGAATTTATATTGCGCTGGTCTCCGGACGGAGGAGCCACGTACCATGATATTGCCCGCCAGCAGTATAATTTCAGTTCACCGGATTCGACCCGGGAGCTTGAAGACTACATTGTTGATCTCAATGGCGTGACCGCGCTGGAGCTGTGCATTATTCCGGACATTAGCGGAGGTAGTGCCCGCGCATCGCTTGCCCGGTGGTCTGTCGCCTGAGTGCATGCGTTCGTATCAAACGGTTTCCCGACCCATATAGTGTTCCGGATATATTTGTAGCCCTGCCGGAAAACCAGCGTTGATCTGTCAGCGCTGCTCTATCCTTAACCTGATGGCGAAACTTTTTTTGCTGCCGGATGAGCCGCCGGAGAGGAGCGCATCACCCAGCATCCCGGCCTCTTCATTGCTGGCTGCAATGGTGACGGTTTCACCGACAGCAATGGTCACCTCTGTCGCAGCTCCGGCCATTTCGATGCCCTGATTCCGGTGCATGGCCTGGTTGGCATTAAGGCGAACCGGGGCATTGGCTGCGCCCGGATTGATCACTATTTCTGTGTTTCCCTCTCTGCCGCTATCTTCTCTGTGCTCACGCATCCATGGTACAATACGCACATTCACCATCCCTTCTCCGGCAGGCGCTGCCGTGGCGTTAAAACCGGATGTGATCGGGACCAGTTCCACACTGTTGACGGCGATAATGCCGTAACCTGCCAGCCACTGCCTGGTCTGCTGCCGGTAAGGTTGAATGATACCGCTCTCAATGCTGCCCTGCCGACCGGATGTAAGAAGCAGATTGTACTGCTTCCGGCTTGATGCCGACTGCGCACTCTCTGCCAGTACAATCCTGATCCAGCCGCCGGGAAGGCGCGCGCTGGTTTTGATGAATCGGGCCTGTTCTTCGTTCAGGGAGAGAAGTTCAAGAGTAGCGGTATATTGTGTCGCAGGGGCATCCAGTCTTTTCAGCAGCCTTCTGGCCTGATCGATATGCCGGGCATCATCGTTGACCAGAAGTATTCCCCGGGACGGGAGCGCAGCAATGGTGCCGGATTTTGAAAGCTGGCTTTTTACAATGGTTTTGGCCTCCTGCAGTGGCAGATAATGAATTTCAAATATTGCCGTTTCAGCTAAAGCGATGCCCGGCAGCCATAACGACAGTAGCAGCAGCGCCCCGGCCAATAGCCGGATCAACCGCTCTTCTCCTCACCATCTGCATCCAGTACCTCCGCAAAATCAGGGATCTCTTCAACCAGGCCGGCGGGATCTTCATGGATGATGATTTCGGAGTTGGGGAAGGCCGCAAACAGTGAGGCCTCCACCTCATCGGCAATTTTATGTGCCTGCTTCAACAGCAGGTTGGCATCCAGTTCCAGATGCAACTGAATGAAATAGGTAACGCCTGATTTGCGGGTGCGCAGATCGTGCATGCCGCGCACCTCGGGATGTGCCACTACAAGATCGATAATCTGCTGGCGCTCCTCACCGGAAAGTTCACGGTCCATCAGATCGTTGGTGGCATGCTGAACAATCTCCCATGCGCTGAACAGAATGTAGATGCCGATACCGATGGCAAAGAGGGCGTCAAATCCGGCCCAGCCGTAGGCCGCCAGAACCAGTGCCAGAATGACACTGGTGTTGACGTAGAGATCGGTCCTGTAGTGCAGCGAATCGGCCTTGATAGCGGTGGAGTTGGTTTTGCTGATGACATGCCGCTGCACGGCCAGCAGACCGAGTGTGGCAACAATGGAGAGGATCATAACACCAATGCCCACTTCGATAGCCTGGGGCGCCTGTGGATGGAAGAAACGGCCGAACGCCTCAAGCACCAGAAAGCCGGCCGAGCCGGCAATAAACATGGCCTGTCCGAGGCCCGCCAGCGCTTCGGCCTTGCCGTGCCCGAAGCGGTGATCCTTGTCCGCAGGAGCCAGCGCGTGACGCACGGCAACCATGTTGAGGATGGCGGCAGCAGCATCAAGTGTGGAGTCGATCAGGGTGGCCAGAAGGCTGACCGAATCCGTCCAGAACCAGGCAATGAGCTTGGCGACAATCAGTGAAACCGCAACCGATACCGAGGCATAGGTTGCAAGCCGCATCAGACGGCCTGCCTCCTCCGGCGGGAGGGTGCTGGGAGTGTCGGCTGGTTCAGTCATGCCGCTATTGTGACCTTCTGAGGCTGTGGAATAAAGCCCGCCATGGCACAAAAGCCGGAACCCGTTTCCGATAGTCGGCATATTCGGGATGCATCAGGAGCATCCGCCGCTCCTCAAATCGTGAACCGATCAGAAAGTAGAGGGCAACAGACAGTGCCAGATTCAGTGAATTAACGCTCTGAACCGGGCTGGCAAAAAGGATGAGCATAAAGCCGCTGTACATCGGATGACGAATATGGCGGTAGATACCGTGTTCATGAAACGGCTCTTTATGCCCTGGAACAGGTCTGATTCCGAGAAAAAGGGCGGCATCAAATGATTTAAGGCTGAGAACAACAACCCATGCGCCGGAGATCTGAACGGCAACCATCAGTATGTTCAGCCAGCCTGCAACATGATAGAGCGGCCTGTCCGGCAGCTGATAGATATAAAACAACCAGAGCAGTGTCAGCAACAGTGCAAAGAGAGAGTAGAGAAGGCGGTAGTGCTGAGGGGTCACCCCAAGCCGGTAGAACCATTTTTTACATGACTCAGCAGCAAACACGGAATGAATCAGGGCAAACAGAAGTCCGGAAATC
>JAVVEJ010000006.1:50035-74834 GCA_032251395.1 Mariprofundaceae bacterium | reverse complement strand
TTTGTAATCTGACAAAAACTTATCCCATTCTTCTTTCTTCGCTTGATTCTTAATCAACACTGGGGACATATCGTGTTTTTTTGACAATGGAACTTCAAACACATGACTTCCTTTTCTCTTACAGTCTGATATTTGAACTTTCTTTATTCTATTGTTTCCTCGATATGTATTTTGAGACTTTGTATACCCTGGCAAAAGCCCAATCCCTTCGAGACGACAGTAGAATTCACCAAAGTTAATTTTTTTATCAATTGGGAAAAGCTTGATTGATTCTTCTACTCCATCACCACTCTTTCCTTCACACCAGGCAGTTCGAGGGTCGCCATCAAGAATATTAGAGGCTTTATATCTATAGCCTTTATTGGATTTTAGCTCACTACTTGCTTGCGCTCTCAGTTTAACCTTTTGGTAATCAGGTGCTTTGGCATTCCAATGAGCGAGTTCATTTTTTCTAAGGATATCTTTATTAAAGGATATCTCTAATAGACTTAGTTTATTTAGATCTGCCTTCTTTATTGACCAAGTTAAATGACCATCATTCCTCTTATATCCATCTAGAGAGATATGGTCCACATGGTCTTCGTATTTTCCGAGGTTAATATCGATATCAAGAGCAGTTTGCTTATTAGCCCAATATCCTGCTGGATACAATTCATATATTAATTTTCTTCCCTCATAATATGTCAGTGCACTTTTCGAAAAACTACTGTCTACGAAACTGAGGTTTGCAGTATATTTAAGAATTACTGTGTTCTCTTTTTTGTCCAAGGCAATAGTAGTTACGCACCAGTTTTTTGTTATTAAGCTTTCTGAATAGGGTTCTGGAACCGTTGATAGGTTACTAAGCTTTACAGGAGTGCACTTATACGTTTTATTATTTACGCTAATGGACAAGTCGTTAGCTATTGCTGAAAGCTCCTCTATCCTTTTGCTCTTAATCTCATTTACTTCATCTTCTGTCGGCTCAATCCTATAATCTTCCTCACTTGACCAAGTAATGGGGATTCCAAAAAGTAGCTTTCGAGGAGCACCATCATTTTTGAGTTGATACTCTGCAAGCACAGAGTAATCATTCAAATTATCTTCCATTGAAATTATTAAGTTTTCTTTGACTAGTTCAACTTCTTTCACTTCCTGAAGTCGAATCCCTCCAAGTGGAGTAATGCCTGTCCAGGCAACAGGGCCTCCGTTCGCTAGCGCATCCAACGAAAGCATTGATAAAGAAACCAAGAGTATTATTAGCTTCATGACGTCCCTCCCTAAAGATGCACTCTAGACTAAAACCTGAATGTTCGCTTTTGGCCGGAAGCAGACTTTAGCTTGGAGGCACGGAAGCGGCCATCCTAATTGTCGCCATGTTAATTGATGCTGTATACTGGGCAAATGTTTTCGAATCGGTAGGGTTTGCCGTTCAAATTATTTCAGAACAGTCAGGAGTTAAGTATGTCCAGAGCAAGCGCACGCCATATTCTGGTAAGCAGTGAAGAGAAGTGTAACGAGCTGAAGGCACAAATTGAGGCGGGAGCTGATTTTGCCGACGTGGCAAGGGAGCACTCCAGCTGCCCGTCAGGCCGTCAGGGCGGCGATCTGGGTGAGTTCGGCCCGGGCATGATGGTTCCCGAGTTTGACAAGGTAGTATTCTCAGCCGATGTGAACACGGTTCAGGGGCCGGTCAGAACCCAGTTCGGGTATCATCTGCTGGAAGTGACCAGCCGCAGTGACTGACTACTATTCACGTCATGCCGGATCAAATCCGGCATCCAGAAAAGCAATGCATTCACCACGAAGACTCAAAGGCACAAAGCTAAGGCAACAACTGGAACAGCTAAAAGGATTGCAGGGGATATAAGGTGATTCAACCTTGCTTGTGGGTTGTGAAAAGTGCGAAGATATCAGTGAAGAGAGAATGATTTTTCCTTTGTGCCTTTGAGCCTTTGTGGTTCGCTTTAGAGGTTTGGATCATCATCCAATCAAAGCTCCCTGTGCAGACGACGAATGCGCACGACATCGGCAAACATCAGAACGGGGTCTGCCAGCATGCGAACGCGCGAGTTGGGTTCGTTGATCCACTCCACCGGAATCTCAGCGATACGATAGCCCAGTTTTGAGGCGAGAAAGAGCAACTCTACATCAAAGCTGAAACCATCGAGTTTCTGGCGTAAGAAAATATCTTCGGCTGCCCGGGCTGTGAACGCCTTGAAGCCGCACTGGGTATCCTCCATCTTAAGCCCGACAATAGAGCGCATAATAAAATTAAAACTCTGACCCATATGCTCACGCAGCCATGACTGATGCACGGAGATATCCGATTCCGGGTGCCGGCGTGATGCAATGACCACCTCGGCACCCTCGTTAATGGCAGCCAGCACCTTCTCCGCCTCCCTGATATGGGTGGAGTGGTCTGCATCCATGAAGAGGCGGATATCACCGCCTGCCTCAAGCATGCCGCGTTTTACGGCAGCGCCTTTGCCACGATTCTCAGGCTGCTCAAGTATCTTCAGCCGGGGGTGGGTAGCGATCATGTCACGGATTTTATTCACGGTCTGATCACTGCTGCCATCATCGACAACAATGATTTCGAAATCATCCGGCAACTCTCCGGCCAGCCAGTCATATGCCTGTTCAAGTGTAGCGGGTAGGCGCTCGGCTTCATTGTAGGCCGGGATAATGACGGAAAGTTTCATCTGTTTATTGACCCTGATTTCTCTGTTAATGGCGCTTGCTATCAGGCGTAACGATATACATCAAATAGCCGCCCTGATTGATATGGGGGGCGATATTTTCAAGCCTGGCTATATCTCCGGCTGATTCGCTTCGCATCACAACCGCATAGGGCGCTGTTGCCGCGGATACAGCCTCCGCTCCCTGACGATTGAGAAGAATACTATACGATCGCCCGGAGTAGAACGAGATGGACGGGGCGTTAAGATTGTAGCTGTAGACAGCCATATCGCCCGGGAGTTCCCGGACTGCTTCAGCGATCCGCATGGCCGGGGCCTGAATCAGATTTCCGGCAAAGGTTCCAAGCCCGATCAGCAGCGTGCTTTGCAGGATAATACCGGTGACAGCGAAGCGGAAGAGATGGTTGCCGGAGGCCTTGCGACTGCAGAGAAGCAGCCAGAAAACAGAGGCCAGCAAAAGAATTCCGGCCAGGGAGAGCCACATCGGTGGTGTGATATCCTGTGCGACAATGGCAACGGCACGCGGATGGCTAACCAGTGCGGTCAGCTTCGGGTAGAGGAGAGGAGCAGCTGTCAGTGCCAGTGCTACAGGAAGCAGAATGAAGCCGCTGGCCAGATAGATCGATTTCGGGACGGCTGAATTCTGGCCGTGGTGAAACAGGGCGGCGGCAATAATCAGCGCTGTGCCCGGATAGATGCTTGAGATGTAGTGCGGCAGCTTGGTCTGGGCAAAGGTGAAGAGAACCATAACCAGCAGCGTCCAGATAATGCCGAGCCTGACAATGGCGGGCAGGGCCTCACTGCTGCCTCTGTCCCAGCCCGTTTTGCCACCCCAGATCACCCATGCCAACCATGGAAGAACCGAGGCGGCGAATACCACCAGATAGTAGTGCCAGCCGCCACCATGACCCTGCATCGGATTCAGGGCGCGGCCGATGTTGTGCACCATGATGAACTCGTAAAGGAAGCCGGGGCCGTGGTTGATCAGGATCATCAGATACCATGGCGTTGCCGTGACCAGAAACAGGCCAAGGGCAGGCCACCACGGGATGGCACGCAGCGTGCTGGCCAGATCTTTTGCCAGCAGTCGGTCAAGCATGATAACCAGCACAGGAATCACGGCACCAACCGGCCCCTTGATGCTGACAGCCGCACCCATCATGGCAGCTGCAATCAGCGCATCCCGCTGGTCACCAAGCCGCTGCCAGAGAAAATAGTAGAGAAGTGTTCCGGCAATAAAGAAATTAAGTACCGCATCAAGAATGGCTGCATGACCCAGCAGGCCGACCTCAAGCATGGTCAGGAAAATTACGGCTGCAGCCAGGCCGAAAGCGGGTGAGTGGACGCGTCTGCCGAAATGGAGAAGCAGCAGTGCGGTGAACAGGGTGAAGATTCCCGACGGGAGGCGTGCGGCAAACGCATTTTCACCAAACAGCATAAAGGATATATCCATCAGGTAGTAAGTGAATGGCGGTTTTTCGAAAAACTGCATGCCGTTGGCCGTGGGTACGATCCACTCGCCGTGGCGCATCATATCAATGGCAGTCTGTGCATAGATGGTCTCATCGTAATCAAACAGGGGAGCCAGCCCCAGCGAAGGCAGGGTCAGGGCCGCCCAGAGAAGTAGCAGCCACCAGGGGTAATGTTCGTCAGAGATGGTTAAGACTCGTTTCATGCATCACCCTGATTGAAATTGGCAGAACTCTAGGGAACATCTGAAAAAATACATCCGGGACTTTTTCATTACGTGATATCCATATCTCTTATCCTGCACCCCAGGGCACCCTCTCTGCCGCAACACCCCAGGGTGCCCTCTCTCTCGCAGGCTCGATTCACCTTGGCGGCATTCACCTTGTACCCCAGGGCACCCTCTCTGCCGCACGCGGCATTCACCTTGTACCCCAGGGCACCCTCTCTGCCGCACGCGGCATTCACCTTGCGGGAGGCTTTGCCGTCCAATCCTGTATCGGCCGGGTTATGACCATCCGCTCCTGCATTGCACGGTTACCCTGAGTTTCCCGGAGCAACCCTAAGGGCTTGCCCGGCAATATCCATGTTTGTTTCATCGTGTGAATGGGTGTGGTAAGTTGCTGCGCATCCATGCAGAAGCGACACCTCTTTTTTATCCTGAAACTGCTGCTGACAACGGCCCTTCTGGTTGCTGTCATCAATTACGTTGATCTGGCTATGGTTTGGGAGCGAATTCAGAGCGTGAATCCGCTCTGGTTGCTGGCCTCACTGAGTTGTCTGGTAATCGGTTATATCATGTGCGGCCTGCGTTGGGCCTGGATTGCTGAAGGGCTGGGTATCGATGTTTCGAAAAGGCAGAAGATCAGGCTCTATTTTCTCGGCATGTTCGCCTCTCTTTTTCTCCCCTCTACCATTGGCGGAGATGTTGTTCGTGGTGTGCTGCTGGCAAAAAGTGATGGCAGGAAAGGGATGGGGGTCAGTGCCGGCGCCAGTGTAATTCTGGATCGGGTTAACGGTATGTATGCGCTGCTGCTGCTGCTGACCTTCTCCATGCTTTTTTTTGAATGGTCGCCTGCATGGTGGTTTACCTGGCTGGGAGTTGTCGGCACCGCATGGCTTGGCATGCTGTTTTATCCATGGATTGACCGTCATCTTGTTGGCCGGCTGCCTGAAAAACTGGCAAGGCTGAAGGCACTGCCGTTAATGGACAGGCGCTTCCGGCAGAGCTGGTGGCGAAGCCTGCCTGTTTCACTGCTCTTTCAGATGCTGATAGTGCAGGCGCATGTCTTTCTGGGCATGGCCGTCGGCCTGGAGATGAGCTGGTTTGCCTTCTCTATCATGGTCGGTCTGGTTGCTCTGGTTGCAACACTGCCGATATCACTGAATGGTTTTGGAGTACGGGAAGCCGGTTATGTCAGCTTTGCGCTCTATTTTGGTGCCAGTGGAGACGCAGCAACTGCAATGGCGGCACTCTGGGTCATTGTGCTGGGAGTAGCCTCCCTGCCGGGAGCGTGGGTACTCTGGCGACTGGGGGGGCTGAACTCCATTCGCGGCGACAACGCCAAACCCTGCTGATCTTTCACTCATTGCGGCCGGCTGCCCGCCGGAACCCCGAATCTCTTCAGTATAAGATGTAAAAAAACAGCTCCTGATTACTCCATATTCTCTTTCAGGCGTAACACAGTCCGCTCGGAGTGTTTGTTGATATAGGCTTCGAGATTTTTAAATGATTCCGGATGCCGGTCATGCAACGTTTTCATGGCCGCTTTATCCAGCACCAGCAGATCCACATCACTGACTGCAACGGCTGAGTAGGCCAGCTCCGTGCCGTTTTTGTTGGCCACTTCACCAAGAACGTCATTGTCCCGTCTGATCTCCAGCAGCCTCTCCTCTTTGGAGCGTGTGCGATAGCTGATTTCGACTTCGCCTGAAAGAACAAGATAGATACCCTGGGGCGCCTTGCCCTGGGAAAAAATTCGTCTGTTCCGCTCATAGCTCTGGACCGGAAGCTCTCTGGCCAGCTCCGAGCGCTCTTTCTCGGGCAGCGCATGAAAGACCGGGTGGCTGAAGAAGAAGCTGCTGAGCATGCGCTGGGTAAGCAGTGCTTCAAGCCGGTTACGAAAATTACTGTCAGCTTCGAGGACCTGCTGGACTGCGGAGAGTTCGACCCGGACAATAACACTGGGCTCAGCAGTATAGACGGATGCATACCTTGATTTCTTGCGTAGCGCGCCAAATTCACCATAGATTTCACCGGCTCCCAGCTGCGCAATCACCTTGAGCTGTGTGCCACTCTGCCGGCAGATCGCCATTTTCCCCCGTTTGATAAAATAGAGATCGTGCGGCGTATCACCTTCATGAAGCATCTCCACACCCTTTGAAACATTCATGACACGCCCCGCCCTGTTCAGAATGCGCAGGCTCAGTGGAGACAGCCCTTTAAGAATCGGAAACTCTTCACCGGTAAGGGATTCCCTCTCTGCAGATTCACCATGAATGCCGGAAAGTTCCAGGAATTCGTTACTCACGATACCTCCTTGGGTGCTGTTATTATGAATTTACGTATTACCTCTGCATTGTAGCACAACTGTTGAAAATTCAAGATAATATTTCAATTTTAATGCAGTGAACAGATGTGACCGAGAAAATTCATCTTCTGGCAGGAGGCATGGAGTTACGGAATTTCGAGTTTGCAGGGGTGCTTTGTCAGATTGGTATGGCCATCCGGCCGGACCACCACCATATCCTCAAGTCGTACGCCACCGAGCCCGGGATAGTAGAGGCCCGGCTCAATGGTAATCACATGGCCGGTTTTCAGTATGTCGCCGCCGACAGATATCCGGGGTGCTTCATGTATCTCAAGCCCGACGCCATGGCCGGTTCCATGGAAGAAGCCGCTCTGCCTGCCTCGCAGCATGCCGGTTTTGAATCCCTGTTTGTCAAACCAGGCTGTGATGGCTCTGTGAATCGCCTCTCCTGAAACACTATCACCCACCATGCCAAGACCTATCTTCTGGCCCTCTTTTACAGTGTTGTAGAGCTTTTTTATCCGCTCGGGGGCTTTCCCTTTCAGATAGGTTCGGGTCATGTCGCCCCAGTAGCCTGTCGCTATGAGGCGAGGGAAAATGTCGATAATGATCGGCTGATGGGCACGCAGATAACCATGGCCGATATGATGCGGGTCGGCACTCTCCGTGCCGCAGGCGACAATGGTGTGAGCAGGCATGGCACCATGCCGGATCAGGAATGTCTCGATGACTGAGCGAAGATGCTTCGACTTCACCTTTCCTGCCACTTCAGGGTGGAGAAGGATACCATCACTGCCCATCCGGGATTCAGCCAGGAATGTTTCAGCACTCTGCATGGCTTTTCTGGTCAGTCGTTCTGCCCGGGCAAGGTATCCGATTTCAGTTTCATTTTTTGTTATTCGCTCTCTGAACAGACTCTCCTCGGCCGCCTTGACACGAAATCCCCAGCTGCCCAGCTGTTCGGCATGGCGCAGTGAAAAGTGGCCCGGAACCAGGATTTCTGAAATGCCATGTGCTTTCAGAAAGGCGGCTGCCGTGGCAGCAAGCCCTTTTCCCCAGCCGTTCGCCTGCGCACGTTCTTTCCATACTGTGTCCAGATGGATTTCATCCAGTTTGCAGTGCCTGCGCGCACGATCAACCTCAAGCGGTGAAAAGAGGCCGTGCCACCTGGATCCGATCCTGGCTGCAATAAACGGATCGGGAACAAAAATGCCGCTCGCATAGAGCATATCCGCATCATGTTCGGATGCGGCGATCATCAGGACAGATTTTTTCATCGGGCACTCACTGGGTAATCACTTCCTCTTCGTCTTCTATCTCTTTCTGCTCTCTCTCCAGCAGGTCGCGAACAGTTATTGATTCGAGAATTTCATCCTGCTCACGGTTCATGCGGAAATAGATACCCGAGAGCGTGCGACCAATGGGTGTCTGCTGCCACGCCTCCGGCACCTCCATGGTATCGGGAGAGAGAGCCTGATGGATGGTATTAAGGGAGAGTTTGTCAGCCTCACGTCCAAGCACCCAGGCACCCTGAGGGTCCTTGTTCACCACCTGCTTCAGCAGGCCGCTTTCACAAAGTCTGTCCATCAGCTCCTGCAGGATGTTGTCGGGTATATCGGTCTCATGCGTGAGTTCCTTCAGATAGAGGCTCTCTCCGGACTGCATGGCCTGTGCTGTACGGAGCAGAATCAGATGGGAGTAGAATTTCTGGATGCCCGGCTGGAAGAATATTCTGCCCTGCTGGCGGGACTGTTCAGGATGCTGCAGACAGAAGACAACCTCTGCACCGATCAGCACAACCACCCAGATAAGATAGAGCCAGATCAGGAAAACGGGGAGTGTTCCGAGCGCGCCGTACAGTTTTTCATAATTTGCCAGTTCGGTGATATAGAAGGCAAAGCCAAGTTTGGTCAGCTCAAACAGTGCGCCTGAGACCAGGCCCCCGAGAATGGCATATCTGTAAGGCACCGGTGTGTTGGGAAGAACGATGTAAAGCGTAGTCATGGCAACCGAAGAGATCAGCCACGGTGCAAGAAAGGGAACCTGACTGACCATCGAGGCTCCCTCAGCCACATCCCGGATGACAGGCAGGGCAACAAAATAGGAGGTAATCGTGATGGAGGCGCCGATCAGAATGGGGGAGAGAGTGAGCACGGACCAGAACGTAATAAATTTCGACAGCCATGAGCGGGCCCTTGAGATGCGCCAGATATCGTTAAACGCCTCTTCCATGGTATTCAGCAGGGCGGTGGCGGTAAACAGCAGGCCAAGAATACCGAAGATGGAGAGGGCTGTTGCCTTATCGGCAACCTGATCAAGGTAGCCTTCGACTGCCATCTGGCTGGTTGGCAGCAGGTACTCAAGCAGAACACCGCGGACATTACCTGCCACAACATCAAAGGCCTGAAAGCTGGTGAATATGGAGAAGCCCAGGGCAACCAGCGGCACAATAGCCAGCAGCGAGGCATAGCCCAGTGCCGATGCGCGCTGAATACACTTGTCTTCGATAAAACGCTGGATTGTCCGCCAGATAAACCGCAGCAGGCCGAGGGTATATCTCTTCAGGGCAGGAAGACTGGCAATCTCGGCAACATCCATCTCCATCAGATGTGTCAGTTGTTCTTTTACAGGTGGCGGCATGGCCTGACTTCCTCTATCGACATGTTCTTATGCTAGTTATAGCTGAGGTTAGTGCAATATGCTGTCGGTTTCCCCGTCAGGGGAAGCCTTTCGTGCTCCCTGAATGCCCGGTTTAATCCATGAGTGCCAGCAGCTGATCAGCCTCCCGACCAACACAGGCATAGCCCTCAGCAATGGTTTCATCGCCCTTGTCATAATCCATCAGGCCTATATGGCTGAGTCTGGGTTCAAGAAGAATGTCAGGCGGTTCACCAGCCAGTCGGCTGCGGGTGATACGTTCCTGCATAATATTCAGGGACCCGACCATCACCTCAAACAGCCCCGGCGCATCACGGTTTTCGCCCAGCAGCCGGGCAAGAAAACTATCCCTGCGTTCATTCAGGCTGCTCTTAAGTTGCCCTGAAACCCTCTCCCAGAGCGCAGCACCATTGTCCGCACTCCTGTTCCCCTGCACCACTCTGTTCCGGTTTTTGCGTCCATGCTTGCCGACAATATCTCCGTTCAGGTTAACGGCAATAACCACTTCCGCGCCCATTGCACGGCACAATGATACCGGTACCGGATCGACCAGACCCCCGTCAACGAGCCATTGGCCATCCAGTTTGACCGGTGTAAACAGCC
Organism: Mariprofundaceae bacterium; assembly: GCA_032251395.1. Lineage (GTDB taxonomy): Bacteria > Pseudomonadota > Zetaproteobacteria > Mariprofundales > Mariprofundaceae > WSZY01. The sequence continues at coordinate 64,894 of JAVVEJ010000006.1, read as the reverse complement.
CGGGAAGAGAAATTGAAGCGCGGATGGCTTTTAACAGAGGGCCGCTGCGCAACCACACCTCACGCCCTGTATCGAGTTCAGTTGCAACGGCAGCAAACGGGATTGGAAGCGCTTCAATAAGGACCCCCTCCATGTGGAGACGGGCAAAATCCAGCAGTTTTTCACCCTGGATAAAACCACCTCCTACCACAGACAGATCCAGAAAACTGACCATATCCTTCCAGCTAAGAGAGCTGACCCGGCTCTCCAGTCTCTCCTGTTGATTACTGGCATAGGCCGCACCGACCAGAGCCCCGATGGAGCTGCCTGCTACAATGCCGGGTCTGATGCCCATCTCCGTCAGGGCCTTGAGGACTCCGATATGGGACCAGCCACGTGCGGAGCCACTACCCAATGCGATACCGATACGGGCATCGGCATCCATGACTGACGGGAACGGTTTTGAATCTTCTGCCATTAGTGCTACCCCTGCTTACCAGCGGAAGTTCCGACAACTGCCTGAATGAATAATATACTCAGGCAACAGTGCCGACAGTGTGGTTTCAATATCTGTATTCTAGCCGTCAAATCGAATCTCTGCTTCGGACTGGATATGATCTGTCTATGTTTGGTGGAGATTCGGGCTATGCATGTCAAAGAATCAGCCGGGTTCCCTCAAGCAGCATGCGGACAACAAAGGCGCAGAGCAGGGCCACGCCGATGGAGAGTACAATGGAGAAGAGCGCCTCCCTCCGGCCGATCACTTTCAGCATCACGGCAAAGGTGGAGACGCACGGTACATAAAACATCAGAAAAATCAGGAAAGTGCTGATCTGCACCCAGTCCAGCACATTGCCCACTTCAAAGGTGCCGAGTGCCTGATAGATCATCAGTAGTGACAGCTCCTTGCGAAGCACGCCGAAGAGAATCGGTACACCCAGGACTGCCGGCAGCCCCAGTGCCCAGACCGTGACCGGTGAAAGCAGCTGGTTGATCCACATATCCGCGCCGAAGTGGTGCAGCAGCGCCAGAATAATACTGCCGCCCACCAGCAGGGGTGTGACAATAGTCAGGATATCGCGTGTACGGTGCCATGTGGCGTGCAGAACCGGCACTATTTTCGGCATCGCATAGGCCGGGATATCCTGAATCAGACCGGGGCTGATTGCCGGATAACGGCGGGTAAGCAGTTTTCCGAGAATGGCAATGATTACCAGGTTGAGCATAAAGATACCGAAGATGCCGATACCGCCCAGATACTTGCCGCCGAGTGCCAGAATAATGGCAGAGCGTGCCGAGCAGGGGACAAAGGTGATCAGCAGGGATGCGACGACCCGATCGCGTCCTGAAACCACACTTTTTGTTGCGGCAATGGCCGGAACATTGCAACCCAGCCCCAGAAGGAAGGGAACCGCCACTTTGCCGTGCAGCCCGATATGGTGAAAAAACCGGTCCACGACAAAGGCGATACGTGGCATAACACCCGACTCTTCCAGTGCCACAAGCATCAATACCAGCGGCAGCATGTAGGGAACAACAATCCCGATCAGCCCGATCAGTCCGTCTATGATGGCATGCCCGATCACACCGCCTGCACTCTCCGGCGTCCACTGTTCCGCCATCAGGGCCAGCTGTGCAGCAGTGATGGCATCCAGCCCCGTACTTACTTCAAACACCATAAATAGTATGATGGCAAAGACCGTCAGGCTGCCTGCCAGCCCCCAGCGCGGATGGAGGAATATTGCATCCAGGCGATCCTCCCAGGTGATGGTTTCAGAGCGATGGCTTACCCGGGCTGAGCCGGAAAAGAGATTGGCGGCACGATGATGCCGGTCTGCGGCCACCTCATCGGCCAGCGTGCGTGGCAGGGCAGCATCAGCCTTTTCACGAACCGCTGCGAAGGCGGTTGTCAGGGCGGGAAAGTGGCACTTCAGTTCAGAGGAGAAATAGTGATCCGACTGCATCAGCTGCATCATCAGAAATGTCCGGGGCACCCGGAATGCAGCATGCAGTTCAGGTGTGTCCAGTGCCTCATGCAGTTGCGATGACCAGGCAGTAATATGCTCACCCGCAGGCTGCGGAATCGGACAGACGCCATTGCGTACAGCTGCCACGGTCTGCTCAAAGAGTGTGGAGATGCCAAGCCCTTTGATGGCGGTCACCGGCACAACAGGAACGCCCAGCTCTCTCTCCAGTGCAGCAATATCAATTGACAGACCCTTGCGCCGTGCTTCATCCATCATGTTGAGGCCAATCACTATTGGCAGCCCCAGTTCGATCAGTTCCAGTGTCAGTTCCAGATGTCTGCCCAGCGTGCTGGCATCCACCAGATGGATCAGAACATCGGGTCGGGAAAACGGAGCAGGAGGAGTATCTCCCTCATGGGCGGAGACCAGCGGACGGCTGTCACCCCAGAGGAGATATTTAAGTCCCTCCAGATCATCATCATGGAGATTGTGCAGCGAGTGGATGGCCGGAAGATCGATAAGCTCAGCCTCATCCATGCCGATCTGAACCGTGCATCGCTTATAGGCCCTGTCTGTTCCGGCCAGTTGTCCGCGATCAATGCTGGTGCTGGCTACCGCATGGAAGAGCGTACTCTTGCCGCTGTTGGGTTGACCGACCAGTGCGATGCGCAGGCGATTTTTGCCATGGTAGAAAGGGCCGGACAGCGGCACAGTCGCTTCGATATTGCCGGGATTGTTGATAAAATTACCTCTTCAGGCGGAAATATGGGTCAGGAATCATCTTTTGCAATGAACCGGTGATTTACGTGCTGATATCCGCAGCTGCAGGCAGGATTTCTGTATGGGTGATGAGATGCACGTAAAAAGCCTGCCGGATTCCGGGGCTCACTGCTCTTCAGGCGACATGGCATGAACATTGACGGCGTGAATGGTCGGGCCAAAGAGCGGTTCCAGTATTTTATAGACCATACGGTGGCGCTGAACGCGATTTTTCCCTGCAAAGCTTTTTGATACGATCTCCACGGAGAAGTGCCCGCCACCATGCTCTTTGGCACCGGCATGGCCGGCATGTTTCCAGGAGTCGTCGATAATTTCGAGCGCTGTCGGTTGAAATTTATCCTCCAGCAACGCCCTGATCTGCTCCGCACGGCAGCTCATTTCTCTTCCCCGGGACGATAGAGGATAATAATCCTGCCAATGTGATGCACCAGTTCGGCACCTGTCCTGTCAGCCAGCAGGGTGCCACCCTCAAGGCGTGCATCGCGGTCGCCCTGCTGAAGCTGAACCTTGATCAGCTCATGAGCGTTCAGGGCGATGTCGGTCTCCTTAATCACACCTTCGCTGATGCCGTTCTGGCCAACCCGGATAACCGGATTGAGGTGGTGTGCCTGCGCCTTGAGTGCTTTGCGCTGTTTTGATGTCAGGGACATGGTTACCTCCGGAGGCATGAATCCTATCAGGGCCTGACTGTAATGGTATTAAATATGCTGTTGTAAGCGTTATGTTGAAATCCTGATCCTATGTAGCAGGAGAGGCATGCAGCAGCCGAAAAACAATGCAAGTCGCATTGAAATAGCAGGCTGTGGCTCCTGTGGGACCACCACACCTGAGATGCAGTTACGGGAAGGGTATGCCGAAGTGGTGGCCATAGTCGATCACGATTCCAATGCATCTGGCCTGTTGAAAGAGCAGAATGTTTCGGACTCGATTGATGTGGTAATTACCGCACTTCTTGCGCGGGCCGATCAGCGGTTCTACGCCGCCAGGGCTGCAGGACGGGATCGTGTGGTCGGAGAGTGATTGATCCGCAGGCTGAAGCCCCCACCCCGGATGTCGTTGTTCTGTAGAGAAGATAGGATATAGTAGCCCGATGCCGCTACAAGACGAACATTCAATTGACAGCAATTCCACCCATGCCGGCACAGCTTCGGAGCTTCCTCCTCGCTTTCCTATTCGCTGGCGCTGGACCATGCTCGTGGGCTTTGCCGTGCTGCTGGCGGTGCTGGCTCTGTCACTGGTAATCCTGGACATGGAGCGCGAAGCCTGGCTGAAGAACCAGGAAGCACAGGCAGTAGTCCTGGTGGATCGGCTGGGTGATGAACTGAAGCTGCCGATGCTGGTTGGAAGCAGCGCCGATATTGAGCTTATTATCAAGGGAAAAGAGGGGTTTCTGACCAAGGTGCCCGATGTGCTCGGAGTACATATCCGCTATCCAAAGGGCAAAGATCAGCATTTTGGCGATATCGGCCAGGATGATCCGCTGCTTAATAAGCCGGTTGACGGCGCAGGCATTGTTCGTCTTCAGACCGACCGGCTCTGGTATACCAAACAGGTGGAATATGCCGGTACCAGGGTCGGGGTCGTAAGCGTCCGTTTCTCCGAGAAGGCATGGGAGAACCTTGCCGGCAGGCTGGTTGGCAGGATGTCAATTGCAGCCGCACTGGTAGTGCTGATGTCAAGTGTGCTGGTCTACTGGATAGCCGGAAGAATGAGCCGCCCTCTGGAGATGCTGGCGGATGCTGCCCAGCATGTGGCCCATGGTGATTACAGTGTGCGCCTTCCCGTTACCGGCAATGATGAGATCAGTGATGCAACCTCTCAGTTCAATGCGATGGTGGAAGAGCTTGCCCACAAGGAAGAGATTAAGGATGTTTTTGGCCGATACCTGAATCCGAAGCTGGTCTCCCATGTGTTTGATGGCGGCAGCATGAGCAGCTACGACAACCGCAGGCAGGAGGTCACGGTTCTGTTTGCCGATATGGTTGGCTTTACCGCCTTTTCCGAGACTACAGAGACGGAAGAGATTGTTGAGGTGCTGAACAAGCATTTTGAAGTGTTCCACCGTATTATTGACTATTACGGTGGCCATGTTGACAAGTATATCGGTGATGCCGTTATGGCAGTATTTAACCACCCCAATGAGGATCCCGATCATGTCCGCCATTCGGTTCTGGCAGGGCTGGCCATGGTGGTGGCCTGCAGCAAGCTTGGTGTGCTGCGCGACAATGGCGAGCCGATCCAGTTCAGGGTCGGCCTCAATCATGGCGAAGCGATTGTGGGCAATATCGGTGCGGCGGAGCGCCTGGAATATACGGTGATCGGAGACACGGTGAATGTAGCCTCGCGCATGGGCGGGCTTGGAGAGGGTGGTGAAGTTGTCTGCTCCCACGCAACCTTTGAACATATCGGCAGCAGCGAGTTTTCTTTCGATGAGATGGGCGAACGTGATATTAAAGGTGTCAGTAAGCCTATGCGTTGTGGCACAGTTAGCCCTGTGGAAGAGAGCGCGCAGCGTAATATTGCCCATGCCGTGGCATTGGCCTTTGACCTGACCCTTCCATCAGATGTTCGTCAGATAATTGGTGACATATAGGAGAGTTGATTTGACCAGACTGTCTTGGCTATTGGTGGCTCTGTTGCTTGCCGGGTGTGGAGGGCTGCTTACAAAAGAGGGTGGAAGCACTACCAGATTCAGCTTTCTGAACACCTATGAAGCGGCACTTCGTGACTATGATCAGGGCCGGATTATGACCTCCAGGGCCCGGATTCTTGCCATGGACAAGACGCGGGAGGACTATCCTCAGGCACTTAAGCTGTTGCAGCAGAAGGTCGAACCTGCCCGCCTGCGACTGGTTAAGCACTATCACACAAAAGCCATGGCGGCGGAACAGGCCGGGAAATGGTCGCAGGCGATGGAACTCTATCAGCAGGCTGCAGACCACTCTGCCGAGCCTGAAGCCCTGAAACAGAGCCGGGACAGCATGGAGATGAAGATGCGTCAGCAACGCATGGACAGCCTTCTGACTCAGCGGCGAGTTGAAGACTCGGCTCTGCTGGCCTGGGCGGAGGCTTATGAACCGCCGAAAGGCGTCTCTCCCAAAGACAGTGTCTTTGAAAGGGCACGCGAGCATGCCCAGGATATGATTGAAGAGCGAGCAAGCCTGGTCTACAGCGAGGCGCGCCGCTATATGGGCAAGAAACAGCCTGAAATCGCCTATATTGAGGCCGAGTCATATCTCAGACTGGAGCCCGACTCTGACCGTGGTAAACAGTTGATGGAGGAGATTAAAAACGCGATGCCGAAAGGGATTCAAATCGCCCCGGTACAGGCCGTAAAGTCAAAAACTGTCAAGCTGAGCAAACGCACCACCTTGCCTGATTCAGTTACACTGGACCAGGTAGAGGCACTGATTGATAAGGGTGAGTGGATCCAGGCGAAAAAATTTGCACTGATCTATCGCAGAGAGGGTGGTAAGAACGCCGAACAGCTGCTCAGGCAGATACAGTCCAGCACTGAGAAGGAGGCCGCAGATCTCTTTGCCAGGGGCAGTCTGGAGTTCCGTCGTGAGCATCTGCATGCGGCCATCCGGCACTGGGAACAGGCTGCGGCACTGATGCCGGAAAATGTTGAGTATGCTGATGCGCTCAGGCGTGCACGGCAGGTTCAGGAGCGGCTGCAGATTCTCAGAAGTGAAGCCGCTGGCGAGACAGCCCCGAAACAGGACGAATAAAGAAAAGGTTTAAAACGTGCGTGATTCAATAGTAATGCCGCGGCGCAAGACGCGGAAGGTGATGGTCGGGGACGTTGCTGTTGGTGGCGATGCACCGATTGCTGTCCAGTCGATGACCAACACACTGACAACAGATATCGATGCAACCGTGGCGCAGATCAGGCGTCTGGAGTCTGCCGGTGCCGACATTGTCCGGGTTTCGGTGCCGGATAACGAATCGGCTGCGTCATTGCCGGAGATTCTGAATCAGACCGATGTTCCGATTATCGCTGATATTCATTTCAGTTATAAGATGGCTCTTGCGTCACTCGATGCAGGAGTACACGGACTTCGCCTTAACCCGGGGAATATCGGTAGCCGTGATCGGGTTGAGCGTGTGGTCAAGGCTGCCAAAGAGCGGGGGATCTCCATCCGTATCGGCGTAAATGCCGGGTCACTTGAGCAGGCGCTCAACGAAAAGTATGGCGAGCCGTGTGCCGATGCGATGGTAGAGTCGGCCCTTAATCATATTCGCATTCTTGAAGATATGGATTTCCACGATATCAAGGTCTCTCTGAAAGCGAGCAATATTCCGATGACGGTTGTGGCTTATCGGAAGCTTGCCGGGGTTGTGGACTATCCGCTGCATCTGGGCATTACCGAGTCGGGAAGCCTGTTCGGCGGTACCGTAAAATCTTCTATCGGTCTCGGGCTTTTGCTGGCCGATGGTATCGGCGATACCATTCGTGTTTCGCTTGCCGCCCAGCCTGAAGAGGAGGTGCGGGTCGGCTTCGAGATTCTGAAGGCGCTGGGTCTTCGCCACCGCGGCGTCAACCTGATCGCCTGTCCGTCATGCGCCCGGCAGAAATTCAACGTGATTGAAACAGTGGCGAAGCTGGAAGAGCGCGTCGCCCACATTCATGAAAGCCTCGATGTGGCGGTAATCGGTTGTGTGGTGAATGGACCTGGTGAGGCCAGAGAGGTTGATCTGGGTATCACCGGCGGTTATCCGAACCACACCTTCTATCAGGATGGTGAAAAGGCAGAGAAGGTACGCACCGATGCTATGATTGATCGACTTGTTGATGAGATCGAAAAGCGGGCGGCTGCGATCCGCGAAGGAAAAGGCGATGGGTAAGAAACTGCAATCGATTCGGGGCATTCACGATGGTCTGCCGATGGAGGTGGCCAGGTGGCGCCGTGTTGAGCGTGCTGCCCGAACGATTTTCTCCCGGTACGCCTTTGATGAAGTTCGCCTGCCGGTGCTGGAGTCAACCGAGCTGTTTGTCCGCTCCATCGGGGAGGCGACGGATATCGTCTCCAAGGAGATGTACTGCTTTGAAGATCAGGGCAGCGATCACATCTGCCTCAGGCCCGAGGGTACGGCAGGATCAGTTCGAGCCTATCTGCAGGCTGGTTTAACCAGGGCCGGTGTGCAGCGCTGGTACTATGCAGGTCCGATGTTTCGCCGTGAGCGCCCGCAAAAAGGACGTCTGCGCCAGTTTCAGCAGATCGGGGTGGAGATGTTCGGCGTTGCCGGTCCGCTGGAAGACGCCGAGGTGGTGGCCATGGCACGTGATTTTCTGGCTGAGCTGGGGCTTGAAAAGGTTCGTATGGAGCTCAATTCGCTTGGCTGCCCCGCCTGCAGGCCGGCCTACAGGGAGCGACTGGTCGAATATCTGATGACACGTGCAGCCAGGCTTTGTGAAACCTGCAATGAGCGTATCAGTAAAAATCCGATGCGGGTACTCGACTGCAAGACTGAATCCTGTCAGGCGGCGCTGACCGATGCACCGGAGATGGTTCATCACCTCTGTGGTGAGTGTGCCTCCCACTTTGCCGGTGTGCAGGAAGGGCTTGATGCCCTGCATGTCGATTATCAATTGAACCCGCGCATCGTACGGGGGCTGGATTACTACAACCGTACCGCCTTTGAGATCATTACCGACCAGCTTGGCGCACAGGGAACCGTGATTGCCGGCGGCCGTTACGACGGGCTCATTGAAGAGCTCGGAGGGCCTGCCACGCCCGCCATCGGTTTTGCGATGGGCATTGAACGGCTGGCGATGCTTTTGCCGGATGAACAAAAATCAGTACCGGATGTCGCCGTGGTTGCGCTCGGGGATTCGGTTAAGGGGCATGCGCTGAAACTTGCTGCTGAACTGCGGGGCAGAGGGGTGGCAACTGTTCACTGCGGCGGCGGAGGTGCCAAACGGCAGTTCAGGATGGCTGATCGTGAGGGGGTGCGTTTTGTGCTGGTGGTGGGGGACGATGAGATGAACCGGAGTGTTGTGACACTGAAGCAGATGAGCACAGGTGAACAGCACACATTAACGCTGGATGCCGCAATAGAGTTGATCGAACTGAACAGATAATGAGAGGCAGGCCTCAACTCATGTGGAACACATTCCGCGATGCTGTCAGGCCGCTGGCTGAAGCAGCGCGGGATCTCACGCCAATCATTGTGGTGATTCTCTTTTTTCAGGAAATTGTACTACAAAAACCGATTCCCAATCCGGAGGAGCTGCTGGCGGGACTTGTACTCGTACTGGCAGGGCTGGCGCTCTTTGTTCGCGGGCTGGAGATCGGTCTTTTCCCGCTGGGTGAGGCGATGGCACACGCCTTTGCAAAAAAAGGCAACATTTTCTGGCTTCTTCTTTTTGCCTTCCTGCTCGGTTTCGGGACCACGGTGGCAGAGCCGGCGTTGATTGCCGTAGCCGGGAAAGCAGCTGAAGTGGCGGCCCGGAGCGGGGTGATTGAGCAAAGCGGGATGGCGATGGCCGACTATGCATTCAGCCTTCGCATGACTGTGGCACTCTCAGTGGGCACGGCAATCGTACTCGGCGTGATGCGTATTCTTATTGGCTGGCCACTGCATCTCTGCATTATGGCCGGTTACATCCTGGTGGTGGCAATAACCTACTTTGCGCCCGAAGAGATCATTGGTATCGCCTACGATTCCGGCGGTGTGACCACCTCCACCATCACCGTGCCGCTGGTGACGGCGCTGGGTGTCGGCCTGGCCGCATCGATTCGTGGCCGGAACCCGGTGCTTGATGGTTTCGGCCTGATTGCATTTGCATCACTGTTGCCGATAATTTTTGTCATGCTTTATGGAATAATAACAGCATGAACACGCCTGATCTGTTCGTGGATACCATGCTTGCAACGCTGCATGATGTATTGCCCATTGCCGCAGTGCTGCTGGGCTTCCAGCTACTGGTACTGCGCCAGCCGATCCCGCAGCTCTGGTCGGTGGTTCGCGGCTTTGTCTATGTGCTGCTCGGGCTGGCACTGTTTCTGATGGGGTTGCAGGAGGCGATCTTTCCGCTTGGCGAGATGATGGCCAAACAGCTGACCGACCCCCGTTTCCTCTACGGCGCAGCAGCCACTGTTCCGGACATTATCCGCTGGCAGGATTATACCTGGGTTTATCTGTTTGCATTTGCCATCGGGCTGGCAACCACGGTTGCCGAACCGGCACTGATTGCGGTGGGAATAAAGGCGCAGCAGGTATCCGGTGGCGCCATCTCCGCCTGGGGGTTGCGTATTGCCGTCTCGCTCGGCGTGGCTGTGGGCGTATCGATCGGTTGCTTTCGCATTGTTACCGGCACCGATCTCTGGCTCTACATGGTTGCCGCATACGTGCTTGTGATTATTCAGACACGATTTGCTCCGCGCATGATCATTCCTCTCGCCTACGATTCGGGTGGCGTAACCACATCAACGGTAACCGTACCTTTACTGGCAGCCCTGGGGCTGGGGCTTGCATCAACTATTCCGGGGAGAACTCCCCTGATCGATGGGTTTGGACTCATCGCATTCGCCAGCGTTTTTCCGATTATGAGTGTTATGGGCTATGCCCAGCTCTCACAGAGAATCGGCAAGGCGCAGCAGATCAAGGAGGAAGGCAATGCACTTTAAACTGATTATTGCACTTGTCGATGCTACAAAAACCGAGGCTATCATGACCGCCGCACGCGAAACGGGGGCTACGGGTGCTACGGTAGTAGGTGATGCCAGAGGTGAAGGACTGAACCCGCGTAAGACCTTTTTCGGGCTGACACTGGAGTCCCAGCGCGAGATGCTGCTCTTTATTGTCGAGGAGCATCTGAGCCGTAAAATCCTTGAACAGATTGCGAATGCAGCCGGATTCGAGGCCAATCCGGGAAGCGGGGTTGCATTTCAGCTTGATGTTGAGGATACCATCGGCCTTAAAGGGCAGATTGAGACACTGCTGGACGAAGTGGAGGAGCAGCTATGAGCGAACATATGAGACTGCTGGTGCGGGATGTGATGAAAACGGAGTACGATCTGGTGGAGGGTGTGGCAACCGTCCGTGAGGCGCTGGAGATGATGGAGCACATCGAGACCAAGTGCCTGATTGTCAACAAGCGCCATGAGTACGATGAGTACGGTATTGTAGTTATTGCCGATATCGCCCGCGAGGTGCTGGTCAAAGACCGTTCGGCGGACCGGGTCAGCATCTATGAGGTGATGACCAAGCCTGCAGTAACGGTACACCCCGGCATGAACATTAAATATGCCAGTGCCCTGTTTGCCCGCCTTGGCCTCTCCAGGGCGCCGGTAATCGATCGTGACGGCAATATTGTCGGCATTGTCAGCTATACCGATATGGTGATGAAGGGGCTGCTGAAGATTCAATAGCAGCCATGCTGTTTTTTTGTTAAGGAAACGCTGATTTATTCAGCGCTTCCGTGCGAACCATGGACGGCTCGCCACAACCCGGCAGGAGAGCAAGGGTTGGACGGCGCAAGCCGCCTTTAGGCGAGCGGCAGGATGCCGTGAGTCAAATCAGGCGTGCAGGCGCCTGATTTTATGCCACACATCCATGCATGGCCCCCTTCGGGCGGAAAGCCCGTGCAAGATTGCTATCCTGCAATCTTGTGTAAGCGAATACAAAATCACACTTTTGCGTTCGCGTGCTGATTATAGGCAGGATGCCTATTAATCAGCATCTCCTTAAGGAAACGCTGGTTTTTCAGCGCTTCCTTAAATAACTGCCGGCAATCCGGAACGGGCACCTCTGACCGGTGATTGAACGGGATGTCCGTGGCAGACAGCAGATGTTTACCAGATCGGTAGCGGCACACGGTTTTTGTTATCCTGCCGGGCATTATCTGCTAACATACTGTTATGAAAGGAGATTGCAGCAAACAGGGTGGATTTACGCTGATTGAGCTAATGATTGTGGTTGCAATCGTCGGGATTCTTGCCGCCATTGCCATTCCCCAGTTCTCCTCATATCGTGAAAAAGCAATGATTTCCAGGGCTCTGTCAGATCTGAGGAATACAGCCACAGCAATAGAGATGCTTGCGCTGGACGCCTATCTCTGGCCCGGGGGAGGGGCGCCCGGAGATCCGCAGGGCGGGCCGGAATATGCCGATCTGACAGCAGACGATATGGGGCTCTTTAACAATAACGGATCGGTTTTCTCAGGCGCCAGCTGGAACGGCCCGTATCTCTCAACAGGCTTTCTGGATCAGGCTACCGGAAAATTTCTCGACCCCTGGGGAACACCCTATTTCATGGATTACGATTACATGATCAATGGTCAGAACTCTATCGTTGTTGGCTCCTTCGGACCTAACAGGGGAACCATGAACGCATATGATTCAGATGATATCTACGTGGTGCTCGGCAACTGACAGAACCCGGCCTGCTGGCTCCTGGCTCCGGGTCAGACAAATCTGGCATACGCATCTGTTCCTGATGAGATGATCTTACCCCGTATTTCATATTCTCAATTTTCCCGTTTACCCTCCTTAAGATCTTAAATCATAATTTCTGAAGCTCGTTTTAACAGGCTATGGCATGGCATTGCCCCTGCTGCTAGCCTGTTCGCCATGAGTGGTCCGGATAACAAAATGACACTGGATGAACTGCGTTCAGCCATTGATGCGGTTGATGATGAGATGCTGTCACTGATTCATAAGCGTGCGGCACTGGCTGCAGCAGTGGGCGAGCGTAAAGTGGATCAGGGCAATGCGCCCTTCTATGTGCCAAGCCGTGAGGCGAAGATTATCCGCCGCCTGCTGGCACGCAACAGCGATGCGGCCGAGCATTCACATATGACCAAGATTCCCGATGAGGCAATCCATGGCATTTTCCGTGAGGTGATCGGCGCCTGCCTGGCGCTTGAGCATCCGATGACCATCGCCTTTCTCGGCCCTGAGGGCACCTTCACCCATACCGCCGCAACCCGGCAGTTCGGTGCCACGGCCAACTATATGGCCTGCAGGAATTTTGAAGCGATCTTCGATGCAGTGGAGTCCGGCCGTGCCACCTACGGCGTGGTGCCGGTTGAGAATGCCTTTGAAGGTGCGGTGACCCATACGCTCGATCTCTTCTCGGAGATGGATCGCGAGATTTTTATCTGTGCCGAAGTGCAGCTGTCAATCCATCACCATCTGTTCAGTTATGCCGATTCACTGGAGGATGTGCGGCTGGTGGTCTCGCATCCGCAGCCGCTGGCCCAGTGCCGCAAGTGGTTGCAGGAGAATCTTCCGAATGCTTCACTGATGGAGGTAGCATCGACTGTGCATGCCGCCAGGATGATAGAAGAGGCGAAAGAGAGTGGTAACGGTGCGCTGGAGTGGCGACATGCCGCTGCCATTGGTCCGTATGCGATTGTTGACCAGACCTCTCTGCCATTGATGCAGAAAAATGTGGAAGATCACCATGACAACACCACCCGTTTCCTGGTCATCGGCCAGCATGATTCGCCAGCCTCGGGAGAGGATAAGACAGCACTGGTGATGTCGATCAGGGATGAGCCGGGCGCACTGAACAGCCTGATTCACTGCTTTGCTTCACGGGGCATCGGCCTGACACGCATCGAATCGCGCCCATCAAAGAAGAAGCTCTGGGAGTATCTCTTCTTTGTTGATATTCAGGGGCATCGCGATGATGAACCGGTGGCTGCCGCCATTGCAGAGGTTAAACATAAGACAGGAAGCTTCATCAAGGTGCTCGGCTCCTACCCTGTCTCGCGCAAACTCTGATGGGCGGGGTGGACTGGGCCGCCAGGGCCGTGCCACAGACATTGAAACTTTTCCCTTATGTGCCGGGCAAACCGGTTGAGACGCTGCTGGCGGAGAAGGGGTTAAAAGAAGCGGTAAAGCTCGCATCCAATGAAAATCCTTACGGGCCGTCGCCAAAGGCGATCAGGGCGATCAGGAATGCTGCCGGACATGTACACCACTATCCGGACGGTGACTGCGGTGCGTTGAAGGCGGCGCTGGCCGTCAGGCACGGCAGGGGCAGGGAGAATATCCTGCTCGGCAACGGTTCCAATGAGGTGCTTGAGCTTCTGATCCGCACGTTTGCAGGCCCCGGTGACGAGGTTGTTTTCAGCCAGCGCGGTTTTATCGTCTATGCACTGGCAGCACAGGCCGCCGGAGCGGCGGGGGTTCCGGTGCATGAGGGTGATGGCCTGAGTCATGATCTTGATGCCATGGCGGATGCCGTCAATGAACGAACCAGAGTGATCTGCATCGCCAATCCCAACAATCCGACCGGATCGCTGCATGGCATGACTGCACTGCAGAAGTTCCTTGATCGACTGCCGCGTGATGTTGTGGTGATTATGGATGAGGCCTACTTCGAATTTGTCGCCGATGAACTCGGAGACACGGTCAATGGTTTAAGCCATCCCGGGCTGGTGATCAGCCGCACCTTCTCCAAGGCCTACGGACTTGCAGGATGCCGGGTCGGCTATGCCATTGCCGATGGCGATATCGTCTCGCTGGTCAACCGTTTCCGTGAACCTTTCAATGTTAATTATATTGCCCAGAAGGCGGCTCTGGCGGCACTGGATGATATCGATTGGGTAATGGCGCGGGTGACCGATTGCAAGCAGGAGCGGGATCGTCTCGAACTGATTTTTGATGGCTGGGGTGTGCTCGGCGGCAGAAGTTTTGGAAATTTTGTACTGCTTCGCCACGCCAAAGCCGCACAAATTTTGCAGATGCTGGAAGATCAGGGCATTATCCCTCGCCCGCTCGGGCCCTACGGAATGCCGGATTATCTGCGTATTTCGGTAGGCAGTGAGCTGGAGAACGAGCGGCTGCTAAAGGCCTTAGAGTCGATACTAAGTTGCTCTTTTTAATGGCCTCGGGGCATCCATGCCCTCGGCCCTGGGCGTAGCCGAAAAGCACGGTTTCCGGCTACTTACGCTACGCGCCGACCATCCATGGCCGGGAAGTATGTGGCGCCCAATGAACACGGAGCAGAACGCTCCTGCAGGGATGGAACAAACGGATTTCACCCGCACATGGATGTGCGGCTTTAGTAAGTGCTGTAAAACCGCGTTTTTGCAGCGCGATAACAAGTACAGGGCAGGATGCTCCTGCAGGGATGGAACAAACGGATTTCACCCGCACATGGATGTGCGGCTTTA
>JAVVEJ010000006.1:0-49935 GCA_032251395.1 Mariprofundaceae bacterium | reverse complement strand
GGATGGAACAAACGGATTTCACCCGCACATGGATGTGCGGCTTTAGTAAGTGCTGCAAAACCACGTTTTTGCAGCACGATAACAAGTACAGGGCAGGATGCTCCTGTACGGATGGAGTAAATCGTGTCTCGTAGTAAACACCCGGTCGAACATCTGGTGGTGATTGGTGTCGGCCTGATTGGCGGATCGGTTGCCCGTGCCCTGAAGCATGCAGGGTTTGTCGGCCGTGTAACCGGTGTTGGCCGCAGTCGTGAGAATCTGGATCGGGCACGTGAGCTGGGAATTATCGACCACTGGACCCACGATATTACCGAAGCGGTGCATGATGCCGACATGGTGCTGGTGGCCGTGCCGATGGGGGCATACGACCGGGTCTTTGCCGGGCTTGCCGGCGCACTGCCGGAAAAGGCCGTGGTAACCGATGCCGGAAGCACAAAACAGCATGCCATCGATGTGGCACGGAAACATCTTCCTGATCCTTCCCGTTTTGTGCCTGCACATCCGATTGCCGGAACCGAGCAGTCGGGAGCGGAGGCTTCATTTGCTGAACTGTTTGAAGATCGTTCGTGTATTTTAACACCTGAGCCATCAACAGCTACAAAGGCTTTTGATAAAGTAAAAGCATTATGGGAGGCAACAGGCAGTCATGTGATTGAGATGGATGCAGCCATCCATGATGAGCTTCTGGCATCAGTCAGTCACCTTCCGCACCTGGCGGCCTTTGCCTTGGTCAATGCGGTACGCAAGCAGGGTGATCAGGAGCATGATCCTTTCCGGTTTGCAGCCGGTGGATTCCGCGATTTCACCCGTATTGCTTCATCTTCACCGGAGATGTGGCGGGATATTGCACTCTCTAACCATCTGGCGCTTGTTGATAAAATTGATGCTTTCCAGGCAGAGCTTGCGGAAATGAAAGAGGCCCTTGTCAGCCAGGACGGTGAAAAGCTTCTGGAAACGTTCAGGGCTGCAAAAAAAGCACGGGATGAATGGCTTGCGAAACATGGTGGAAGCCTGTGAACGCAGGCGGAACCCTGATTGCCGGTCCGGCAGACGGAGCACTGAAAGGGCGGGTCACTGTTCCCGGTGACAAGTCGATGTCTCACCGTGTCATCATGCTGGCGTCACTGGCCGACGGTACAACCGAGATTCACGGTTTTCTGCCCGGCGAGGATAATCTGGCAACAGCCCAGATGTTTGTGGATATGGGTGTAACCATTGACTGGCTTAATAGTGAAAAAACTTCATTACGTGTTCATGGTGTCGGTCTGCACGGATTAAAGCAGCCGAAATGCATGCTGGACGCAGGCAATTCCGGCACCTGTGTGCGTCTGATGGCTGGCGTATTGGCAGGTCAGAATTTCACAAGTACGATGACCGGCGACACCTCATTGTGCAAACGTCCGATGAGTCGGGTAGTTGATCCGATTCGTAAAATGGGTGCTGCAGTTGACGGTGGCGATGGCGGTAATCTCCTGCCGATTACGGTTCATGGCGGAACGTTGAAAGCGATTCATCATGTTTCAGCGGTTGCCAGTGCGCAGGTGAAGTCGTGCGTGCTGCTGGCGGGCCTGTTTGCCGAAGGTGAGACCACTGTGGTTGAGCCGCGCAAAACCCGTGACCACACAGAACGGATGCTGCCGCTTTTCGGACAGCCGGTGCATGTTGATGATAATGGTATCATTCATCTCAATCCGACCGGAAAATTGATCGCACCGAAAGAGCCGGTTCATATTCCGGCCGACCCGTCTTCGGCAAGTTTTTTTGCCGTGGCTGCCGCACTCGTGGAAGGCTCGAATGTTACGCTGCAACGTATCGGTATGAACCCGCTGCGTAACGGCTGGATGCGGATACTCTCTGACATGAATGGGCGGCTTGAGTTGCAGAGTGAAGGGATTGTTGGTGAAGAGGGCGTGGCAGACATTCATGTTACACACCGGCGCCTGGCCGGTGTGCAGGTGAACCCTGCCGATGTACCGGATGCAATAGATGAGTTCCCGGTTCTGTTTGCAGCCGCATCACTGGCGGATGGCGAATTTGTGCTGTCAGAAGCTGAAGAGCTCAGGGTGAAGGAGTCCGACCGGATCGCCGTGATGGCCAGAGCCCTGAGGGCTGCCGGGGCTGATGTTGAGGAGTATCCTGACGGCCTACGCATCAAAGGTGGCGTACTCAATGGCGGTTGCACTGTAGACGCAGAAGGCGATCACCGAATTGCGATGGCAATGGCGGTGGCAGCTCAGTGTGCCGCCGCGGAGATCGTTATTGAAAATGCAGCAGCGATTGCCACATCGTTCCCCAATTTCGTGTCCCTGGCACAAAGGCTGGGAATGAATGTTCACTGGCAGGACGGCTGACTGTGAGTCAGTGGAGACCCGTCAAAGGGTTACGTATCGCTATCGATGGTCCCTCCGGCTCCGGTAAGGGCACGATTGCGCAGATGGTCGGTGAAGCACTTGGACTGGCTGTTATGGATACGGGTCTGCTCTACCGTTTTCTTGGCTGGCGGGCGAATGAACTGGGCGTTGATCTGGATGATGAACCGGCAGTTATTGCAGCCGTCGGAGCTGCTGTTGCAGGGATGGAGTGGCGTGCAGAGGGGATATTTTTTGAAAATAGGGATTGCACTCCGCTGTTGCGTGGGGAGGATGTCGGCGCCTGTGCATCAAAGGTGGCTGCGATATCCGCGATTCGTAAACAGCTTCTTGACCTGCAGCGTAAAATTGCCGGTTCGGGTTGTGTCATGGATGGGCGGGATATCGGAACGGTTGTTCTGCCCGATGCCGAGATCAAGTTCTTCCTGACTGCTTCGCATCGGGAGCGGGCGCGCAGGCGTTGGGCGCAGCTGCAGCAGAGCGGTGCGGATATTGCACTCGATCAGATTGTTGCCGATCTGAAAGCCCGTGATGCACGCGACAGCGGACGCGACTGTTCGCCGCTTGCCAGGGCAAAGGATGCCATCGAAATTGATTCTACAACCATGAGAATCGATGAGGTGGTGGATCGGATACTGGCCGTGCTGGAGCGGCGCAAGCTGATCAGCTGAAAAAAATCGTGCTGCATGGTCTCCGGTGTGAGGAGTGCAGCCGGTTGTGAATAGAACAAAACTAAAATAAATTGGAATTGAAACAATGATGAACGAACAGAACCCTACTGAAGAGAACAAGAGAGCACAGGATGCTGCACTGCCGGCTGCGGCTGAAGAGGAGTCTTTTAAACAGCTATTCGAGGCATCATTGAAAGAGACGCCCGCATTGAAGAAGGGTGAGAGCTTAAAAGCCTTCGTCGTCAGTGTTGATCCGGAAGTGGTGACGCTGGATGTGGGTGCAAAGAATGAGGGCACTGTCAGTGTCAGCGAGTTTGAAGCCATCGGCAGTGATCTGCCGGCAGTGGGTGATGAGATTGACGTGGTGGTGATCTCTGCCGGGGGCAGGGATGGTGTGCGCCTCTCCGTGCTTGAGGGGCGGCGTCAGGAGCTCTGGAGCAGCATCGATGCGGCAGTTGAGTCGGGTGAAACTGTCGAGGCGACCGTATTGAGAGAGGTGAAAGGCGGCTTCCGTGTGAACCTGGGCGGTCTTGAGGCTTTCATGCCACGGTCGGAGGCAGATATAGATGCCCGTATTGCTGCCGAGAAGTTGATTGGCCAGAAGTGTCAGGTAGCCATTATTGAGGCGACACGCAGACCTGAAAATATTGTTGTGTCACGCAAGCAGCCCCTGGCAAAAGAGCAGCAGGCCCAGCGTGCCAAACTTTTCAAGGCCATCAAGGTTGGCGATAAGGTGACAGGAAAGGTGAAGCGGCTGACCGATTTTGGCGCCTTTGTTGATATTGGCGGCGTTGATGCGCTACTGCATGTTTCCGATATGGCCTGGCGCCGGATTGAACATCCGGGCGAGATGCTCTCCGTGGGCCAGACCGTCTCTGCCAAGGTGCTGAAACTGAATGCCGAGACCGGCAAGGTCTCTATCTCCATGAAATCGCTGCAGGAAGATCCATGGATGTCGGCTGCTTCCACCTATGAAGAGGGTATGCGCCTGACTGGCACGGTCCGCAAGCTGCTTGATTTCGGGGCGGTTGTTGAGCTGGAGCCCGGTGTTGAGGGAATGATTCACCGTTCGGAACTGAGCTGGACAAGAAAGGATGTAAAGCCGACCGAAGTGCTGAGCGAAGGCGATGTGGTTGATGTGGCCGTGCTCGCCATCGAACCGGAAGATCGCCGTATTAAACTCAGCCTGAAAGAGGTAAGTGACAACCCGTGGCAGGCATGGCTGGCGGATCATCCGGTTGGTTCCAGAATCAGTGGAAAGATCAAGAATGTGACCGATTTCGGATTCTTTGTCGGCCTTGCCGGTGATCTTGATGGTCTGGTCCATATTGGCAATATCTCCTGGGAGAAAGAGGGAGATGAAGCGATCAAAGCGTACTCAAAATCGCAGGAAGTTGAGGCGGTAGTGCTGGGTGTGGATATTGAACGTCAGCGCATCTCCCTCGGTATCAAGCAGCTCTCTGATGATCCGTTTGAAGTTTTCCTCTCCGGCGTCAAGCGCGGCAGTGTTGTTAAAGGTAAAGTTATTGAACTTAATTCCGGTGCGGCGATGGTAGGCCTTGCAGACGGTGTTCAGGCACGGCTGGCACTGCGTGAAATCCCACGTGATCATGATGCCCTGAAGGCCGGAGATGAGGTTGAGGCCAAGGTGATTGAGATCAATCGCAAGCGCAGGCAGGTAGACCTCTCCGTCCGCCAGTTGCTGCATGATGAAGAGCGGCAGGCGATGCGAAGCTATAGCCAGGAAATGAGCAACGAGCAGGCCCCTTCGGCGCTGGCACTGGAACTGCAACGTAAACTTCTGGACAAAAAGTAAGCAGTTGCGGGTTTTTTGGATTGCCAAAATGTTAAAATGGGCTAAGTTAGAGGGATGGTAAGGAGGAAGATATGACCAAGTCTGAACTGGTAGAGATCATTGCGGATGGTTATGGTGAGATTACCAGGCGTGAAGCCGAAGTGGTTGTGAATGAAATTTTCCATGCTATTTCAAATGCTTTGGCAAACGGAGATCGTGTTGAGCTCAGGGGATTTGGCAGCTTTACGACCAAACGGCGCAATCCGCGCGTTGGCCGGAATCCGAAGACCGGTGAATCAGTTCAGGTGCCGGGTAAAATCGTTCCTCACTTTAAACCAGGCAAAGAGCTGCGTGAGCGTGTAGACCACAATACGTGATCGCACCCGATTGCCGAACCCGATGAGACAGAGAATGGGCATGAACTGGATAAATGTGCTGGTGGTACTGGTTCTTACCTCTTTTGCCACCATGTTCGCCCTCTCCAATATGGATCCGGTGCAGATCGCCATTGCAGGTCTGACCAGTGATCATCTGCCCCTCTTCATTCCGATATTTGTCGCATTTCTTCTCGGCTTTCTTGGAGGCATGCTCTCTTTAAGCTTCTCCCGGCGTAAGCATAAACAGGAGATTGCTGACCTGCACAAAGAGAATGCTTTGCTGAACCGGGAAGTTGAGAATCTTCGCAATATTCCACTGCAAGATGATGTCTGATGACCATTTTCAGAGCCGGAAGCCTGTTTCAGCCTGTTTGATTTGCTTTGCAGGCCGGATCTCCGCCAGGCCATCTGATTCCACTCAGGATGTGACCATCCAGTGACAACCCTGTTAATGAGTCTGATAGCAGCTGCACTGCTGCTGATGGCAGCGCTCTACTGGCGTCAGATTCAGGATGATGAGGTGTCAGAGAGGCAGCGTGAGGATGATCGTGTGTCGCCGCTGCTGCGTGGCATCAACTACCTTCTTTCCGATGAGCCTGACCTGGCGTTGCAGGAGATGGTACAGGTTGCACGCCTGCGATCCGAAGCTGCCGATGTCTATATGGCGCTGGGTGAGATGTTCCGTGCCAAGGGTGAGATTGGCCGTGCTGTTCGTATTCATCAGAATATTCTTGCCCGCCCGGACGTTGCAAAGGATCTTTACCTGCAGGCCCACCTGGCGCTGGGAAAAGATTTTCAGGCCGGAGGCCTGCTGGATCGGGCGCTGCGTCAGTATGAGAAGGCACTTACCCTGCAGTCTGACCATGTCGGCGCTCTGGAGGCGAGTCTGCGTATTCGCGAGCTGAGCAGTGAGTGGACAGAAGCCGAAGAGCTGCTCTCCCGGCTGGAGCAGATCCAGGGCGACTCCCTGCACCTTCACCGGGCTTATCTGCTTGCCGAAATGGCTGCCGCCCATGTTACTGATCATCCCGATAAGGCGATGAGAAATGCCGGGAAGGCTCTGGCGCTTGACAGGGCATGTGCACATGCCCATATCGTCCTTATTACCCTCTATCTGAATCAGGGGGATTTCTCCAGGGCAAAAGAGGCGTTGCAACAGATGTGGGATGCTGCAGCCGAACATGTTCACCTGCTGGTTCCGGCTATTCTTGCAAATCCTGAATTTTATCAGAAGTATGGCTATCAGGAGCTGATCAGGTTCTGGCAGGATGGAAAAGATGAGGAGCTGGCGCTGACGTGGCTGGAGAGCGTCAAGAGTTCTGAGGAGTTGCTGAAGCTGAAGGAGGATCTTGGGATTGTCCCGTCAACACTGCGCACATCCCTGCGCCTTTCGGCTATTGAGAGTAGTGAATGCGAATCTCTCTCCAGCCATGCTGCCCGGTGGCGTGCCAGAATGAAACGCTTTGCCTGCCACGAATGCGGTGTTAAGGTAGTAGAGCTGCGGTGGCAGTGTCCCCAGTGTCACACATGGGGAAGTATGCATGCCATTCGGGAGGAAGGGGTGTAGATGCGGGACCGGTTGATAGTGGCGCTGGATGTGCCGGATATGAATGCAGCCCTGGCCATGAGGGAGAAGATCGGCTTTGAGGCAGGGTGGCTGAAGGTAGGCCTCCGACTCTTTGTGGCCGAAGGCCCCGCAGTGGTCAGGAAGCTGGCAGAAGAGCATAAGATTTTTCTTGATCTGAAGTTTCATGATATTCCGAACACTGTTGCGGAAGCGGTGGAGAGTGCCGGCAGACTGGGTGTGAAGATGCTCAATGTACATGCCAGCGGTGGTCCGGATATGCTTAAACGGGCATCAGAGGCTGCATCGGAGTTTCCGGATATGAAACTGATTGCGGTTACGGTACTGACCAGTGATCCGATGCCGGCCGGAGATGCGGTGAAGACAGCGCTGGAGCGCGCTCGTATGGCACAGGATGCGGGGCTTGATGGTGTTGTTTGCAGCGTGCATGAGGTTGCTGCAATCAAACAGGCGTGTGGTGCCGGCTTTATTACCGTCACCCCCGGTATTCGCTGGGGAGGCCAGCCTCTGCAGGATCAGAAACGTATTGCCGATCCCGGCTATGCCATCGAATCCGGTTCGGACTATCTTGTTGTCGGCAGACCGGTTCTGCAGGCCGCAGAGCCGGCACTGGCGGCACGCGAAGCAGTTACGATGATGGAAGCTGCCGGAAAGTGAGTGACAGATATGAGTTGCATCTTGCCGCTTATGCATGCCGCTCAGAGAACTCGCGGGGCAGGCGTTTTGCAGAGCCGGAATCGGCTACCAGAAACCCATTTCAGCGCGACCGTGACCGAATCATCCATTCTGCCGCATTCAGGCGTCTCGAATACAAGACTCAGGTTTTCGTAAATCACGAAGGGGACCACTATCGGACCCGACTGACACATTCCATCGAGGTGGCCCAGATTGCACGCTCAATCTGCCGGGCCATGCATCTGCACGAGGATCTTTCCGAAGCGGTCGCGCTGGCTCACGACCTTGGCCACACTCCCTTTGGCCACTCCGGGCAGGATGCGCTGAATGCAGTGATGAAGTCCTATGGCGGTTTTGAGCATAATCGTCAGTCACTCAGGGTGGTTGAGTCGCTGGAGCACCGTTATGTCGGGTTTCCGGGGCTGAACCTCAGCTACGAGACACGTGAAGGCATTGTAAAGCATAGCTCCCCGCATGATATTCCGAAAAACAGTGACCTGATTGAGTTCAACCTGCATGAACAGGCCCCGCTTGAAGCGCAGATCGGCAACTTGGCCGATGAGATCGCTTATAATAACCATGACATTGATGATGGTGTTCGTGCCGGCATGCTCACGATCTCCGGCCTGAAAGAGGTGGAGCTGTTTCGCATGCACTACGGGATAGTGGACCGGGAATTCCCGGGAATAGAGGAGCGAATGGCTGTCAGTGAAACCGTTCGAAGAATGATCAACTATCTGATTCTTGACGTCATTGAAGAGACGGGCCGGCGGATCGGAGAGCAGGGTGTCGAATCGCTCGAGGATGTTCGCAATGCTGAAAATCTTCTCGTCGGCTTTTCTCAACAGGTAAGAGAGATGAATGGTGAACTGAAGCGCTACCTTTTTCAGCACATGTACAAGCACTATCGTGTGGTTCGCATGGCTGTGAAAGCAGAAAAGGTGATTCAGGAGATATTCTCGGCCTATATGGAGAAACCCGAGATGCTGCCCGGAGGTCCGCGGGGAAGGCTTGGAGAGAGTGATGCCCCTTCCCGAAGGGCACGGGTGATTGCCGACTATATTGCAGGCATGACAGATCGTTATGCGTTAGAGGAGTATGATCGTCTCTTTAATCTGCACGCCCGAACCTGATCGGGCGTGCACGCTTTCACTTTGATTTGATATAAAATTCGATCTTTGTATCACCCAGTTCGATGATATCACCATCCTGCAGCGTACGCGGCTGGTCACTGACGACCTCGCCATTGACCCTGGGTTTGGCCAGCCCTTCAAGATGGGCAATGTGATAGCCGGTAGGCCTGCGGGTAATAACAGCGGCCTGCTTGCCAACCGTAAAGCCCTTGATCTTGATACGGCAGGAGTCACCCTTGCCCAGGCTGGTCAGTGAGGCGCTGAGCTCCATACTTTTACCGGCCAGCGGCCCGGATATAATCTGTAGCCCGGCCAGCGGCATGGCTGTCGCGGCCGATGGAGATGCTCCGGTTTTCGAGATCATCGCAGAACGTGCCTGAGGCGTGATGACCATGGTCTTGTCCATATCGTTTTCATCTTCCGGCTCGGGTGCTGCGGCCTCTACCGGTTTCTCCTCGAATGAGACAAAGGTCAGAACATGTTTGCCAATCGCGATAGAGTCACCATGCTGGAGGATGTGTTTGGTAATCTGCTTGTCGTTGACAAAGGTGCCGTTGGTGCTTCCAAGATCCTCCAGAATTGCCTTGTTTCCTATTTTCAGCACACGTGCGTGGCGGCCGCTGACGGCGAGATTATCAACGTGAATGGTGTTTTCAGGTTTGCGTCCAATCGTTGTCTCCTCTCTGTCGAGAGGGATTTCAGAGATGACGGTATCTTTAAACTTCAGGATAAGTTTACAGGCCATTACTTGCCTCCACTATTTATATGCTTCAATGCCATATTAACGTCCAAAAATCTTCGAAAGCAAGCCCTGCTTCCGATGGAAATATTTCTGAGTCCTGATCAGAATGACTGAAATGTTGTCCGGGCCTCCGGCATCATTAGCCAGCTGTATCAATTGTGCTGCGGATTTTCGCAAATCTTTAATGTGCTGGGTCAGTGTCAGCCGGATCGCCTCGTCGGGAACAACATCGGTCAGTCCGTCAGAGCACATCATGTAAAGATCTCCTGCCTGAACCACATCCTCTACGATGTCAGGCTCGACATCAGCTTCGACACCGAGGGCGCGGGTCACCAGGTTCTTGATGGCTGAATTGCGGGCATCATCCGCTGTCAGGAGCCCCCTGCGAACCTGCTCCTGAATAAGCGAGTGATCCTCGGTAACATGGCTCAGGACATCGTTACGCAGGCGGTACATGCGTGAATCTCCCACATGTGCAGCAGTCAGACGGTCTGCATAAAAAATGGCCGCAACAACGGTGGTGCCCATGCCCGCACACTCAGGCTTCTGCTGGGAGCCTTCGAAGATGGCATTGTTGGCCATGGTAATGCCCTCTCTGGCCAGAATTGATTCACCGGTGAATCCGGTATCTTCATCAAGCTGTGCTTCGGACATTTTCGGGAGTCGACCGCTCAGATAACGGCTGGTAACCTCAACTGCCATGGCACTGGCCACTTCACCCGCATTGTGCCCACCCATACCATCGGCAAGAACGGCAAAACCAAGTTCAGGGGTAATGCCGACACAATCCTCGTTATGCTTCCGCTTAACGCCGACATCTGTGGCGGCATGCATCTCAATTGCACTCATGCGGTGTCTCCCATGGTTTTGACATCTTTCAGGCAGCCGATAATACCGCGAACCACCTGATTACCATTGGCGGTCCGGGTAGCCGCATCTTTGGTCAGCATATGATCGATAAGCGCAGCAATACTGGCCGGCAGCTCTTTCCGGTGTTCCCGTATATCCGGATGCGGCTCATTGGCGATCTGGAACATCAGTGTTGCCATTGAATCACCCCTGAACGGACGCACACCGGTCAGCATCTCATAAAGCATCACACCGAGCGAGAAAATATCAGAGCGGCCATCAACATGTTTGCCTGAGAGCTGTTCGGGTGACATGTAGGATGGCGTACCGAGCACAACGCCTGTTTTGGTCTTGCTCGAGGCCGTGATACGGGCAATGCCGAAGTCGGTCACCTTCACGGTTTTATCTTTCAGCAGCATGATATTTGCCGGCTTGATGTCACGGTGCACGACATTCTGGCTGTGAGCATAATGCAGCGCCTCTGCAACTTTCCCGCATATTTTCAGGGATGCAGCCACAGGGAAGAGCTTGCCTTTCTTGGTATAGGGAGCAAGGTCACTTCCGCTAAGGAACTCCATGGCGATATAGGCAAGGTCGTGTTCGTCACCGGCATCGTAAATAGTAACAATGTTGGGATGGTTGAGCATGCCGGCTGTCTCGGCCTCACGGAAGAAACGCTCTTTTACCTCTTCGAGTTCATCCGGATCGAACTCCTGTGAGAGTGCCATGGTTTTGATGGCCACTTCACGATTGATTTTCGGATCTTTACCGAGATAGACGGTACCCATGGCGCCCTTGCCGAGCTCTTTGATAATCTCATAACGCCCCAGTGTCGGTTTGGCGCCACCGGTAATGAGCAGTGTGGACATGGCATTGCCGGCAGTGCCGCCGAAGATAGCGGTCTCGCCTGCATTTTTGACCCGCTCCATTCTGGCCTGGATGTCCTTGTAGTTCGGATTGTGGTCAGCCATGTGTTCATAAACGGATGTCGCCTTGTTGAACTGGCGCTTGCGTTCAAAATCAAGGGCCAGATTGTAGAGGACCGAGAGAATGTCATCATTGACCGGACATTTACGGAACTTGTCAAATGCCATATCCAGCATGCCCTGGCTCTGAAAAGAGAGGCCGAGCATTTTGTTGGTTTCGGCAGAGTCGGCTGAAATCTTTTCACGTGCATCTTCACTGGCAAAGTGGTGCTTGGTCGTCAACAGCAGATGGCCAAAGAGCAGCAGCAGTGCTGCCGTCACCGTCTGTATCCAGATGGCGGAGGTGACCAGCAGCATGAAGCCGGTGCCGAGAAGGGTGACAAGCAGCAGCAGTGAGATAATCGCTCCCGCCATTGCGCTGAGTCGCAGCAGCAGGATGCTCAGGTAGAGGCCGACACCAACCAGCAGCAGCAGCTCGATCATCACGGCCCCCGGCGGCCTGGTGAAAAACTCTTCGTTCAGGATGCTCTGGATAACATGGGCATGGTACTCGACACCGGACATCTGGTTATCGATCGGGGTAACGTGGCTTTCACCGATACCGGTTGCGCTGACGCCGATCAGCACGATTTTATCCTTGAGCAGCCTGGCCGGAATACGGCCGGAACTCAGGTCATGGAAAGCGTAGTGTTTGAAGCTGTTGCCTGCGCCGTCACCATGGAAGGCAGGGTAGAGATACATGTTCGCATTGGTGCCGATATCGAGATGCCCAAGCTCGACATTGCGGCCGATATTGATGCGGATGTCACTCATGGTCAGGTTGAGTTCCTTGGCCGCAATGGCCAGGGACATCGAAGGAAGATAGTCCCCGTAATAGTTTACCACCAGCGGCTCCGTGCGCAGTACGCCGTCGCTGTCGGTGGTGACATTCAGATACCCCATTCCGGCAACAGCCCTGGCCAGTTCAGGAAACGGGTAGTGCAGTTTGACGGCATTCAGTGGAGCCGCCCCCTCGATCTTTTCTCCGACACTTTTGATCACCATGCGGCTGACATAATCGGGCAGCTCGGCATCAGGGCGCCCATATGGAACGCCGACATCAAAAAACATCGGCATGAAAACAATACCGCTCGCACGGGTGGCATCAATCAGGCGCAGATCTTCATCCATTTCACGCGCTTCGGCGATTACCTTGTCGGCCTCTGCAATTTTACCCTGCTGTCTCAGGATTTCAGCCAGCTGCAGGTGGGTCTGCGCACTTTTTGGAACCAGTTGTTTTTCGCTGTAGAATATATCGACACCAATCAGGCGTGCACCGGCATCGGAGAGCTTCTGAATCACATCACCAATTACGGAGCGGGGCCATGGCCAGCGGCCAATCCGTTCAATGGAGCTGTCATCAATATCCAGAATGACAATGCGATTGTCAGCCGGGGTCATGCTGGCAGAGACGCCAACGTCATACGCCTTCTGCTCCAGGGAGAGCGTGGGACCGAAACCGGTCAGATAGGCCAGGCAGAATAACAGTGTAACAGTGAGTCCGAGAACCCAGTCAGATTTCCAAAAAGCACTGTTATTCAATGAGATTGCCCTCCTGTGTTCATGCACTGTAGCATGAAAAAGACGTAACTAACAGACGTAACTAACAAATATCACGTATATTGGGCCATTGCTTCCCTTGATGGCAAGTCAAAATTTCATTCAGGGGAGAGCATCTGATTCCTCTGTTGACAGTCCTGTAGCTGATTCGTACCGTTCGCCGCCCTATTCCCCGATAGTTCAGTTGGTAGAACGGTGGACTGTTAATCCATATGTCGCAGGTTCGAGTCCTGCTCGGGGAGCCATCTTAAAGATCTGCTATGCTCCATAAAGCCCGTTAATCGTTGTGATTGCGGGTTTTTTTCTGGCCGCTTACCCTGCGTTGTCCTGAGACGTGTGTGGAAGTACCGGTAATCTGCTGGTTATTGCTCCCGGATATGGGTATCTGACGACTATTTAGCTTCGCCTCAGGAAGGCGACAGCTGACTGATACACTTCCAGCAATCAGTACTTTTTAACTGACCCAGATGCCCTCAAGGCGTACATGTATTTCATCGCCGTGGTGCACGATCTGGCTGATCAGACCGGAGTGACGGGACTGTAGCATGCAGTAGCGCGGCAGAAAGTAGTAGCGCTGGCCTATATGCAGCTCAACCTGGCTGTAGCGCACAATGCCTTCGTAGGCGACAGGTGTGTAGTTGCCGATTTCAACACTTCCTGTGCGGGCAGCCATCGGTCCGACCACACACCAGGTGATGGTGCCATCGAGCTCGTGCGGCGGCGCCATCAGGCGGCCAACATGGGTCACCGGACAACCCACCGCCGATGGCCGGCCGAAGGCGATATCGCCTGCCTGCAGACCCAGCGCCATGACGCGCGGGATGTTAAACGGCAGGATTACTTCGCGCGGGCCGGGGTCGTCGGGGAACTGTTCAAGAATAAGATCGTAGGGGCGGCTCAGCGTGTCATGCCAGCTGATCTCCTCAGCTCTGAGCGGCGGGCTTTTCACATCCGGCGTCTGTGGATGCAGATGTACGCAGCGTTCCAGCGCCTCGGGGTGGCTGGCCACGAATTCGGCAAAGCCACGGCAGGTGGTATAGCCGCACTGGCCACAGTTTTTGCCGGGCAGCCGGAGCAGAATCTCTTCAGTTGTTGGTGCCATTGCTTATTGACCCTTGTAGAAGAGGCCGGAATCCAGGGTGCGCAGGAGGCCGGAATGTTTCTCCCAGCCGATTTCACGCTTGCCGACACATATGGTGCAGGTGGCCATGGGTGGACTGCCCTTCAGCAGCAGCGGCTCCTTTACGGGCTGGCTGTTTTCAATAGCCGATACCACTCTGTCCATACCGATACCGTGCAGGGCATCGGTTTCGATAATGACGGCACTGGCAGCATCCATGATGTTGGCACGAAACACCTCCTTTTCAGCTTGCGAAACCATGTCGATTTTAGTCACCACGGCAATGTCTGCCAGGGTAAGCATGGCGCCGATTTTGCGCGGCAGGCTCATGCCGCTGGTGGCTTCCAGCACCACCATGCCCAGCGTGCCCTCAATATACGGGGCGCAGCGCAGGCAGAGGCCCGCTGTTTCCACGAGCAGGATATCCGATTGCTCCTGCTCGGCCCATTTGATGGCATCCCCCATCACCAGAACGCTGCAGTGATCCGGACAGAGGTCGCCTGAATAGACCTTGTGAGTCGGTATGCCGAATTCATTATGGAATATCTCATCCTCATCAGCGTATTGCACATCGATTTTCAGATAGGCAAGGCGCAGTCCCCTGGCGGTCAGGCTGCGTGTGGCCTGGCGTAGCACGGTACTTTTTCCGCTGGCCGGCGGGCCGGCACACATGACCACTTTCATGTCAGGCCTCCCTGTTGCAGGTCAGCCATGGTCCGGGAGAGAAGATCCTGCATGTCGGATTCGACCAGTTGCTGACCGCCGCGAATTTTGTTGCGCAGATTGATCATTAACGCATCCAGAAGCTTGATCTGTTCGGCTATATGCTTTTCCCCGGCGCTGGTCATGATCAGCTGTTGCATGCCTCCGTTGACCATGACGATCCGGCAGTCGGAGAGCAGTGCAATACGTGGATCGTGAGTGACAAACACGAACACCTTCTGGTAATGCTGCAGCAGCTCCAGGGCCTTGATACGGTCGATACCGGCATTTTCGATTTCATCCAGCAGGATAATGGGCGAGTTGCCGATGACAACGGCATCGGCAATGAGCAGCGCCCTGCTCTGACCGCCGGAGAGCTCGGTCATGGCGCAATCGGTGATGATGGGCTCACCGGTAAGCTGGTTGGCGAAATCCAGCGTCTCCTCCACCACAGAGTTACCGCTATATCGCCGGATGCGGGCATGCGTATGCAGAAATTCCGCTACCGGCAGATCGGAGAGGAAGCTGGTATGCTGGGTGATAAGGGCAATGGGGTTTTGTGACGGATCGCTGACCATATTCTCATCCGGTGTCTTGCCATTGATCCAGACATGCCGGCGGGAAGGGGTGTTTTCGTTGGCGAAGAGACCGATGTCGTTGATCAGTGTGGTTTTGCCTGAACCGGTGGCCCCGACGATACTGATCACTTCACCCATGCGCAGATCCACCCGTTTTACTGCTTCTGCCTCGCCGCTCTTTGTGCGGCCACCAAACAGGCTGATCTCTTCTATTTGCATGCCTTTTTCTCCATGCCTTCTATGCTGTTATTTACTATAGTACAGGGGCTGGGTGCAGGCAATTGTTCAGGAGCAGGCTGGATTTGCGGATGGCTAATGCATGTTCTATAGTCAGAAACAGTGCAATCCAGGATAACGGGAGACTTCGGGAGATGGTTGAGCCGGTTTCTGTAGAAAACATGTTTATCGTCTTTGTCATCAGTGCAGCCATTGTGGTGAGCGGGTTGCTGTATGGACTGCTGTTCCTGCTTTCCCGGATGTGGCGGCAGGCATGGTTGCTGCCGTCGGCCTATGTCGTGTTTGCCGTACTGGTTGCATGCGTGCTCATGCTGGCGGAGATCATGCGGCTTGACGGCTTCTGGCGTCTGATGGTTGCGGCCATGCTGGCGGGCTACCTGCTGGCTCCACGCGTTATCTGGCGGCTCTGTATAGCCACCCATGCCGGTGATGATCCGATGGCAGGCAATCGTTGATGAATACGGTATGGTGGGCGCGGGAAGACAGCTGGCGCAAGGTGGCCATCTGGATCACCGCCCTGATGACGGTGGTTCTGATTTTTCTCACCTTCGATACCGTGGCCGACATATCCATTGGCAGCAAACGCGTGCCACACTACAGCGTTATCAACAAACAGATCGGCTACACCTTCGATGCCGGTCGCAACAAACAGGTGCCGGTCATCGGTGGTGAAGCTCCGTTGTTCGGCAAGCGGCTCTCCGAGGTCGAGGCCGAGGCATTGGTGACGCACGGCAAGAAGGTGGTGCAGGGGCGCAACTGCATGAATTGCCACACCCTGCTCGGCAATGGAGCCTACTATGCTCCCGACCTGACCAAGGCCTGGCTTGATCCTGCCTGGGGCACCGTCGGGGCGCGCGAACGGTTGATGCTTGCTTTTCTGCTTGATCCCGCCGGCAATGCCCGCGGTTACGGCAGCGGACGCAGGATGCCTGATCTCGGCCTCAGCGAAGAGGAGGCCAGGGCTGTCATTGCTTTTCTTAAATGGATGTCGTCCATTGATACCAACGGCTTCCCCTATAATTTTACACCGCTCGGTGAAAGCCGGTGAATGCCGATAGCGGAGCCGTGGTGCTGAACGGAGGACAGCGTCTGGCTCTCAAATATTTCTCCGTAGCCATTACCCTGTTTGCTGCCCAGGTGATATTCGGATTGCTGGCAGCCAGTCAGTACCTTGTGCCTGATCTGCTCTACAATCTGCTGGATTTCAATGTCAATCGAATGGTGCACATCAATGCCCTGGTGGTGTGGATGCTGTATGGCTTTATCGGCTCTGCCTACTGGCTGCTGGAAGATGAAAGCGGCCATGAGATTGTCGGCCTGCCGCTGGCCAATTTCGTGTTCTGGCTACTGACCGCAGCGGTCGGCATCGTGGTGGTGGTTTACCTGCTGGTGCAAAGCGGCCCCGGCGATGATTTTACGCTCTGGTTCATCAATGAAGGCCGGGAATATATAGAGGCACCTCGCTGGGCCGATATCGGCATCACCTTCTGCATGCTGGTGTTCTTCTATAATGTGGCCGCCACCTTTATGCGTGGACGCTGGAGTGGCATCGGCGGCGTGCTTGTTCTGGATCTGGTGGCATTGGCCGGCCTGTACCTGGCCGGCATGTTTTACACCACCAACATCAGTATGGACCAGTTCTGGTGGTGGTGGGTGATTCATCTGTGGGTGGAGGCGACCTGGGAGGTGCTGGTCGGCTGCATCATGGCCTGGGCATTGATGCAGGTACTCGGTGTTCGTCGCCGGATCGTGCAGACCTGGCTCTATATCGAGGTGGCAATGATGTTCGGTTCCGGCATTCTCGGTCTCGGCCATCACTATTTCTGGATCGGTACGCCGGAATACTGGTTCAGCATCGGCGGCTTTTTCTCGGCACTGGAGCCTGTGCCTCTGGTGGCCATGGTGGTGCACTCGGTCTACGATGCCGGTGCGCACAAGATGCGCAATGCCAACCACCCGGCTATGGCCTGGATCATTGCCCACACCTTCGGCAATTTTTTCGGAGCCGGTGTCTGGGGATTTATGCACACGCTGCCGCAGATCAACCTCTACACCCACGGCACACAGTGGTCGGCTTCGCACGGTCATTTCGCCTTCTTCGGGGCCTATGCCACGATTATCATCGCCATGATCTATATCGCCCTGCAGCGGCAGCGCGGCAATATCTGGATGGGCGCCGACATGCCGGATGGCGGCTGGAAATGGAAATGGGCGCTGGGGCTGCTGAATCTTGGCGTTGTCGGCATGACCATTGCCCTGATGATTTCCGGTTTCGAACAGGCGTTCATCGAGCGTGCCGTCGAGGGCTCCACCTGGGCCGGCTATTTTACCGCCCAGAATCACCCCTGGTTCCAGCAGGGGATGATCTGGCGTTTTATCTTCGGCGTGGTTACGGCGTGCGGCCTGACACTGCTTGTCTGGGATCTGTTGACTATCGGCAGGCGTGAAACCCGACGTGCCCTGCAACCTGTTGCAGGGGTGGTTGTTGTGCTGTTGCTGTTGCTGGCCGCCGGATCACTGCCGGCATATGCCGGAGATACGGCAGCAGGACGTAGCAAGGCGGAGGCCTGCGCCGGTTGTCATGGTGATGATGGAATCAGTGTCAGTGATCCGCTTGTGCCCGTTCTGGCCGGCCAGAGTGCCGACTATCTTGCGGTACAGCTGATGGCTTTCAGGCAGGGCGTGCGGCAGAACGAGGTTATGAATGCCATGGCAGAAGAGCTTTCCGACAGCGACATTCAGGATCTGGCAGCTTTTTTTGCCGCTCTGCCGGCTGGTGCTGAGGCTGCATCCGCACCGCCACCCATGGTGGCCCGGGGCAAGGCGAAATATGCCGCCTGTGCCGGCTGCCACGGCCTGAAAGCGGAGGGTGACGGCATGCGCCCG
Organism: Mariprofundaceae bacterium; assembly: GCA_032251395.1. GTDB lineage: Bacteria > Pseudomonadota > Zetaproteobacteria > Mariprofundales > Mariprofundaceae > WSZY01. The sequence goes on along the minus strand of JAVVEJ010000006.1, from coordinate 31,691 downwards.
AGGCTTGCCGGTCAATCTGCTGCCTATACACTGAAACAGATGCGGGACTACGCCAGCGGGGCTCGCAGAGATCCGGTTATGGAAGGGATTGCCGCTGCCTTCCATGATGATGATTTCAATCATCTGGCGGAATATATTGCTTCCCTGACCCGGCAGCAGTGACTGCCCGGTAACGATATCGAGTTAGCTGACGAAACAGGTCCGGGCCGAAAGGCCGATGTGGCAGAGGTAGAGAAAAAATACCGGTTCTCTGGCTGCTGTTTTTCAACATCCGGATATTTTTCACATCCGGTTTTTTAGATTGTAACGGCTTAAAATAACGGCATGTTTAACAGATCGTCCGGACCCTGTGCGGGAGCCGTATGTAAAAAGGAGCCGTTATTGCTACTACTCCTTTTTTTGTTCATCTGTTGAATGGCCTGATGTTTGTCATGGCGGGCAGTGCGTCGTAAACTGTCCGCTGCAATGGTTTTATCAGGGTCTGGCAGGCCGTGGGGAGTTGATATGTCGTCAATGCGCACAGAACGGGATTCGATGGGTGAGATGCAGGTGCCCGCAGATGCGATGTATGGTGCACAGACTGCACGCGCGGCCGGGAACTTTCCTGTGTCCGGTCTCCGTTTTTCACGCTCGTTCATCAAGGCGCTGGGGAATATCAAGTGCAGTGCTGCCGAGGTAAACCGCGCACTCGGCAAGCTTGATCCGGAGCGCGCCACGCTGATTGCCAGGGCTTCGGCCGAGGTTGCCGATGGACTCTGGGATGCTCAGTTTGTACTCGACATCTTTCAGACAGGCTCCGGCACCAGCACCAACATGAATGCCAATGAGGTGATCGCGCACCGTTGTGCCGAGCTTGATGATAAAATTTCCGTGCACCCGAATGACCACGTCAATATGGGGCAGTCCTCCAACGATGTCATACCGACAGCAATCCATGTCGCGGCCGCCGATCTTCTGATGCATGAACTGCTGCCTGCCCTGAGTCACCTCCACCAGCAGCTTATGGCCAAAAGTGAGGAGACGGTGGATGCGGTCAAAATCGGCAGAACGCATCTGATGGATGCCACGCCGGTTACGCTGGGACAGGAGATTTCCGGCTGGGCGCGGCAGGTAGAGCTTGGCATCGAGCGGTTGAAGAGCTCACTTCCGCGTATCACCGAGCTGGCCCAGGGTGGCACTGCGGTCGGGACAGGGCTCAATACAGATCCGGAATTCGGGGCAGGCGTGGCCGCCGAACTCTCATCAATCTACGGTATCGGTTTTCACGAAGCCCGCAACCACTTCGAAGCACAGGCGGCACAGGATGCGGCGGTTGAGCTTTCAGGCCAGCTGCGTACGCTGGCAGTCTCGCTGGTGAAGATTGCCAACGATGTCCGGCTGCTGAATGCCGGCCCGCGTTGCGGAATCGGTGAGATCACCGTGCCTGCCGTGCAGCCGGGCTCTTCAATCATGCCGGGGAAAGTCAATCCGGTGATTGCCGAGTCGATGGCTCAGGTCTGCGCCCAGGTCATCGGCAATGATGCCGCCATCACATTTGGCGGTGCATCCGGCCTGCTGGAGTTGAATGTGATGCTGCCTGTCATGGCGCACAATCTGCTGGAGTCCGAGACGATTCTTGCCAATGCCTGCCGCATGTTTGCCGACAAATGTATTGCCGGCATTGAGGCAAATCGTGAGCAGTGTGAGCGGCAGATCGAGTGGAGCATGAGTATGGTGACCTCGCTGGCTCCGGTGATCGGTTATGACAAAGCCGCCGATATCGCGAAACAGGCGGTGGCCGAGGGTAAGACGGTGCGGCAGCTCTGTATTGAAATGCAGCTGCTGCCTGAAGAAGAGCTTGACCGTCTGCTTGATCCGCGCGCCATGCTCGCACCGGAGGCTTAGGCCCTGCAGATAACGGGGGAGGCTGAATGTTTGAGCTGCTAATTCTGCTGCTTATCCTTGCCGCATCATTCGGCATGCGTGGCCGTGGTTTCTCGCGGCGGCTGCGCCGGGAACTGCCGAAGTGGGTGGAGGCGGGGCTGGTGGCACCGGAGAAAGCGCCGCTCATTCTTGAGCAGGTTGCCGCCGGCTCACAGCGGCGCTCACTGGCATCGATGTTCGCTATTCTGGGTGCGCTGCTGATCGGTATCGGCGTGATCACCTTTTTTGCCGCCAACTGGCAGGCGATGCCGAAGTTTATTAAACTGCTGGCACTTTTCGGGGCCATGTGGGCGGCGTTTGCCGCAGCCACATGGAGTCTCAGGCATGAAGCGCGCAGCTGGCTTTCCGAGTCGATGCTGCTGCTTGGCGTATTGCTGTTCGGCGCAAATATCATGCTGATTGCCCAGATTTATCATATTGATGCACATTATCCTGACGGCGTGTTCGTCTGGTCGCTGGGCGCACTGCTGGTGGCATGGTTGCTCTCCTCACCTGCTGCCTTTGTTGCCGGCCTGATGCTTGCCATGCTGTGGAGCGGTATGGAGGCGTTTGACTTCTCCCGTCTGCACTGGCCGTTTCTGATCGTGCTGGCAGGCTTTACCACACTTGCCGTGCGCAAGGGCTGGTCGCGTTTTGCACATCTTCTGATGATCGCGCTGCTGCTCTGGTCGGCCTCTACCTATGCATACTTTATCGGCGAATTCCGCAGTGCCGGAGCCGTGGTTTATCTGACACAGCTATTCTTCCTCTTCTACCTCACGCTGTTCATCAGCGGTCTGCATCTGGAGCTGTCCGGCCGCTTCAGTGAATGGGCCGAAACGCTGCGCCAGTATGCCGCTGTTGCCGGACTGCTGCTGCTATGGGGGCTGACTTTCCCCGATCTGCTGACGGCCAAAGCATTCCTGTCGGGACGCGGGGAGATACGTCCGGCTGCCGATGAGGGATGGATCGCCGTCACACTGCTGATGCTGGCTGTTGTTATCGGACTGGCCATCTGGCACAGGCAACGGACACTGCATATGAATGTGCGTGAGCCCTGGCATCTCTGGGGTCAGGGGGTTCTGGGGCTGATTCTTGCCTGTCTGGCCGCCAACCTGTTTGTGCCGGGAAATCATGGCAGTCTTATGGCTATCGCCTTTAATATCGCCTTCTTTGCCGCCACGCTCTGGCTGATCTATGCCGGCACCCGTCTGGATAGCCGGCATCTGGTGAATCTCGGATTCATGTTTTTCGCGGCAGGCATTCTGGCACGCTATTTCGACCTGTTCTGGAAGCTTCTGGATCGCTCCTTCTTCTTCATGGCCGGCGGCCTGTTGTTGATCGCCGTTGCGGCCATTCTCGACCGCAAGCGCCGGCAGATGATGGCCGGCATGAAGGGGGGGATGGAATGAACCACAAACCGGGCCTTGCTCTTCGCATCGGTATTGTTGTTGTCGTGCTGACGCTGGTGCTGTTGGGCATGGTTGCCCGCAAGCAGTGGACGCTGGCCACGGGCACGCCTGTCGTACTGGAGACGCAGCCGGTCGATCCTCGTTCGCTGTTCCGGGGCGACTATGTACGCCTGAATTACACCATTAACACGCTGGATTCAGCCAGATATCCGGCGCTTTCGACGGTGAAGCGGGGTGATACGGTCTATGTCACGCTTGTGCCGGGCGAGCCGTACTGGCAGCCGGAAACCGTCTCTGTCGAATGTCCGGATACGCCTGCTGTCGTGCTTAAGGGGCGCGTGGATCGGGTAAACAGGCGCTGGAACAGCCAGACGCGACAGTATGAGGTGTCGCACAATGTGAGGGTGAAATTCGGCATTGAACACTACTTCGTACCCGAGGGCGAAGGTCGTGCCATCGAACGGCCTGTCGGGGGAGAAAAAGTATCAATCGAAGTGGCTGTCGACCGCTTTGGCAATGCCGGCATACGCGCGGTGCTGGTCAACGGGGTGCCACGCTATATCGAAACGCTTTTCTGATATTGCATACGGCTCGACTTTGAGTCTCTTTTTTCGTACCCTGCGCCGGGATTAAAAAGCTCCAACAGTGAGGTGACTGATGGCAGACAGAGAAGCAATTCTGGCTTTGGCGGATGGACGAATCTTCCGTGGCCAGGCTTTCGGTGCCATTGGAGAGAGTGTCGGAGAGATCTGTTTCAACACCTCGATGACCGGTTATCAGGAGATTCTTACCGACCCCTCCTACACCGATCAGATTATCACCTTTACCTATCCGCATATCGGCAATGTCGGCATCAATGCCGATGATTTTGAGTCCGAAAACATTACTGCGCGCGGTTGCATTGTCCGCGCACCTACCCGCATTACCTCAAATTACCGTTCTGAATCCGATTTTGACACATGGCTGAAAGAGCAGAATGTGGTCGGTATCGCCGATATTGACACCCGCGCACTGGTGCGCCATCTGCGTGATATCGGCGCCCAGAATGGTGTGATTGCCTCCAACGGTATCAGTGAGGAGGAGGCGGTTGCCAAAGCCAATGCATGGGCAGGTCTGGAAGGGCGTGATCTGGTAGGGCAGGTGAGTTGTGATATGGTCACAGTCTGGGCGCCGGAGGGCGGGTCGGGCACCTACGATCTGGATGCTGCGAGTTACCGCAACAGGGAAGCTGACAGGCATGTTGTGGCTTTTGATTTCGGCTGTAAGCGCAACATCTACCGCAAGCTTTCCGACCGTGGCATGAAGGTCTCCATTGTTCCGGCACAGACTTCTGCATCTGAAATTCTGGCAATGAATCCTGATGGAATCTTTCTCTCCAACGGCCCGGGCGATCCGGCAGCTGTCGGTTATGCGGTTGAAGAGATTCGCAAGCTTCTGGATAGTGATATTCCGATTTTCGGCATCTGCATGGGTCACCAGCTGCTCTCCCGGGCGCTGGGGATGTCCACCTTCAAACTGAAGTTCGGCCACCGCGGCGGCAACCACCCGGTAAAAGACGAGACCACCGGCAAAATCGAGATTACCAGCCAGAATCACGGTTATGCCGTGGCCGATGACAATGTGCCTGCCAACGTTGAGGTCACGCACCGTTCACTCTTCGACGGTACGGTTGAGGGGCTGAAAGTAAAAGGCAAACCGGTCTTCTCGGTGCAGTATCACCCGGAAGCAAGCCCGGGCCCGCATGATGCGGATTACCTGTTCGACCGTTTCGCAGAGCTGATCAGAAACTGACTGCTGGTTGAGGTCGAAGGCAGCCATTCACCTTCTGAGACCACCGCCAAAAGCAGACATTCAACCTTTAAGCTATAGTGACCCTTCTAGGGGAAGTGAAATGCGTTATTTCAATATGTTAATGACAGTTACAGTTATGTGCCTGACCTCATGCACTAATGACAATCCTGACTTGTCTGGGGATGGCTTATGGAACTCTCAATGTGTAACTTTTTCTAAGGGTCAGTACCAAGCCTGCTATGGCCCAGGATGGGATGCATATAGTCCGAGAAATGAAAGCCATTATGATTTTTATCAAATATCTGTTGAAAAAAACATCGCTAAAGGTGGTCATTTAGTGCTATTCGATGAAAAGTATGCATTTGACAAAATTGACACCGATATAATTCGCAGAGATGAAAAGGACATAATGAAAATTGATGAAGATAGTAAATCTGTAACCTTTTATGTTACAGGGAGAGCATATATTCGCATTGATTGAGTGTTGCATCCACCATCTGAGACCACCGCTGGAAGCAGACATTCAACTTATTGGTTCGGGCTTCATGAGGTTTCCCAGGCAGGGCTCGAACCAGAAGAGATTATGGATGCCCACTATTGGCAGGAGGCACTACCAAAAAAAGCACCCCCGAAGGAGTGCTTTTCAAGCCGTGATTAAGCGAACCGCATGACTATTTCTGTACCGATAGCCAGCGCTCGGCATCCAGTGCTGCCTTACACCCTTCTCCGGCTGAGGTGACCGCCTGACGGTAGACCGGGTCGGCCACGTCACCGGCTGCAAAGACGCCATCCACCGAAGTGGCTGTAGTCTTGCCTCTGGTGATCAGGTAGCCGGTCTCATCCATCTCCAGCTGCCCCTTCATGAAATCGGTGTTCGGCTTATGGCCGATGGCAATGAAGACACCATGCAGATTGATATCAGTGGTTGAGCCATCAACCGTGGACTTGATACGCATGCCGGTCACGCCGCTCTCATCGCCCAGCACCTCATCGAGAACGCTGTTCCATGCCATCTCCACGTTCTCGGCGGCAAAGAGCTTCTCCTGCATGATCTTCTCGGCACGCAACTCGTCGCGACGGTGCACTACTGTCACCTTGCTGCAGATATGGGAGAGATAGAGCGCCTCTTCAACAGCGGTATCACCACCGCCGATCACCGCCACCTCCCTGTCACGATAGAAAAATCCGTCGCAGGTAGCACAGGCGGAGACACCGCGACCGGAGAACGCCTCTTCCGATGGCAGCCCCAGATACTTGGCCGAGGCACCGGTTGCGATAATCAGCGCATCGCAGGTATAGGTTCCCTCATCGCCCTTCAGTGTGAACGGTCGTTTGGAAAGGTTGGTCTCATTGATGTGATCCCAGATGATTTCAGTGCCGAAACGCTCGGCCTGTGCCTGGAAATCGGTCATCATTTCAGGGCCCTGCACACCATCCTTATACCCCGGATAGTTATCCACATCGGTTGTTGTGGTCAGCTGGCCACCCGGCTGAATGCCCTGAATCACTACAGGGTTCAGGTTGGCACGGGCCGCATAAATGGCTGCGGTGTAACCGGCAGGGCCGGAACCCAGAATAATTAAACGATGGTGCTGAACATCTGACATGAACGTCTCCTTGAATGGGAGACGTAACCTAGCCCGGAACGGTCACGAATCAACCGGATTTCAATGGGCACTATTTTTAAAATTTTACTACAAAGAAGAGATGAACCACAAAGGCACGAAGGCACAAAGTAAGAAGGCAGGCATAAAACGGTTTTTTACCACTGCTGACCCACTTACATTGGTTTGTCATGCCCGGCTTGACCGGGTATCCATAAAAACGATGAAAAGAATGGATTCCCGCCTGCGCGGGAATGACGGATAAGGTTCGAGTAGAATTCATGTCTCACCGAAGCCAGACATAACGGAACTGATTGTTTTGCAATGCCCACACGATATTTGGTACGTATTATCTGGGGCAGCAGTGGCTTTTACCCTTTGTGGCTTCGTCCCCCGTCAGGGATTTAATTCGGGCCATCCCTGGCCCTCACCTTACAGGCGCGCATTGCGCGTTCAAACGGCTCACCTGCCTTATTGCCCAAGGGATACCGGAACTATTGATAATATATATCTTACTTTGTGCCTTGGTGCCTTTGTGGTTAAATGTTTTTTTAATTTATAGAAGAAAGAGGGTTGCCAGGCCGAGAAATGTCAGGAATCCGACAATATCGGTTACCGTGGTCAGAATGGTTCCCGATGCCAGCGCCGGGTCGATTTTGATCCGCTGCAATGTCAGAGGAATCAGTGCGCCGGCAAGCCCTGCTGCGAAGAGATTAACCAGCATGGCGGCTGCGATCACGATGCCAAGTTTCATACCAAAGGCCGGAAACCAGAACGATGCTATGATTCCCATGGCTACGGCAAAACTGAGGCCGGTCACCACAGCTACCGAGACCTCTTTCACCAGTGCCCGTTTGGCATTATCGAAAGTGACACGGCCCAGAGCGATACCGCGCACGATAACGGTCAGGGTCTGTGTGCCGGCGATACCGCCCATGCTCGCAACGATCGGCATCAGAATAGCCAGAGCCACGATCTGGGCGATGGTCGCCTCAAACTGGGCAATAACCACAGAAGCCAGAATGGCCGTTCCAAGATTCACCGCAAGCCATACGCCGCGGCGCCATGCGGTAATAACAACCGGTTCAGAGAGATCATCCTGATCGGAGAGCGCTGCCAGGCGGTACATGTCTTCAGTCGCCTCTTCCTGAAGCACGTCAAGAATATCATCAGCAGTAATTCGACCGACCAGCACCCCGTCATCATCGACAACCGGCAATGCCAGAACATCATATTTTTCAAAGATTCGGGCAACCTCTTCCTGATCCTGCCCGGCCAGAGCTCTCGGGAAATCACTCTTTACCATATCAAGAATATTGGCGTCGGTTTCACAGAAAAGCAGTGCATGCAGAGAGACCACACCCCGAAGCCTGTCTTCACTATCCACCACATATACGTAGTTCAGGTTATCAATCTCTTCACCCCAGCGGCGAAGAACATTCAGCACCTTCTCAACTGTCCAGTCATCACGAACCTTGAACAGTTCGGCCTGCATCAGGCCACCGGCAGACTCCTCATTATGCGCCATCAGCGGCTCGATCTCACGCCGCTCATCCGGGTCGAGCCGCTCGATCACCTCATTGGCCACACCCTTATCAACCGCTTGCAGAATGTCGGCGACATCATCGGTTTCCAGATGCCCGACAACGTCCTCGATAGCGCTGACTCCGAAGCCGGCAAGCAGATCCTCCTGCATGCCTTCCGGAAGCTCCAGCAGCGTTTCACCAAGAACAGATTCGGGAATAAACGGCAGCAGAAGAAGGCGCTCCTGGCCATCACGGCAGGAGAGCAGCAGTTCTGCCAGTTCGGCGCTATGCATCTCAGAGAGCCTTGCAGAGAGAACGGAGCTGTTCTCCCGAGCCAGAGTCAGGGCATCCTGGGAACCGAGTTTTTCGATTTGAGCATCCACCCTGAAAGCCTCCTTGCCTGAAATTTTGCCGAAGTATAGCGAACATGCGTGAAGAAATCAGCGGCTCCGGTATCAATAACAGGATTGCCGAAAACGTCTCCTGCAAGATGAAAGCCGGGCAGATCTGCATGCAAACAGTCCGCTAAGGAAGCGCTGATTAATTCAGTGCTTCCTTGCAACCCATGGTCGGGTTGCCAAATCGGGAACGTAAGTGACCGATTTGTAAGCGAAAGGAAAACCACGTTTTTTCTTTCGCGTCCTGATTTTTGCCAGGATGGCAATAAATCAGCATCTCCCTAACATCTCACATTTACTGCATAAGCATCTGAATTGTATCACTTTTACCTGCTTAAGACGGCATGATGCCAGCTCATCTCATGCCCCGTTTTCAATCATCCGCTAGAGAACAGTATCTGATTACGGCAGTATGCGTCGCCCGATGGCCATGGCAACAACATCAGAAACAGACGGGTCTGCAGGCCTCTCATGGCAGCTGTCGACAGAGGCCAGAAGAGAAGATCTGTCGGTCTATATCTGCCCGGACCTGCGCAGTTACCGCATCCTCTCCGAGGAGATCTCCTTCTATCTGCAGGATGCTCCGGATCTGTTATGGCGCTATCCCGCATGGGAAGTGTTGCCCTATGATCGCGTCTCCCCTCATCACGCCATTGTCGGTGAACGCTTCTCCACGCTGAGCCGGCTGCTTAACACGCCTGAACCCAGGGGGCTGGTTCTGACATCACTGCCGGCATGGCTTCAGCGTGTTGCACCACCGGAAGTCATTGCTGCCCATGTCTGGCAACTGAAAATCGGGCAGCATCTTGATATTGCCGCACTGAAGAGTCGTCTGGCTGAAGCCGGCATGCAACCCGCCGAGCGGGTGCTGGCTCCCGGCGAGTTTGCAGCACGTGGCGGGCTGTTCGATATCTGGCCGGCAACGGAGAACACACCTTTGCGCATCGACCTGTTCGGGGATGAGATCGAATCCATACGCCGCTTCGATGTCGACAGTCAGCGATCAGGGGAGCATCTGGACCGGTTCACATCGGTGCCGGTTCGCGAAGTGATTCTCGATGCGAATGGACGCGACACATTTGCCGCAGCATTCCGCGCCCGTTTTCCACAGCTTCGAACACACCCCATGCTTCAGGCCGTGCAGGCCGGGCGTCCGCACCCGGGCATTGAGTCCCTGCTGCCTCTTGCCTATTCAAAAACCGCGCGCTTGCCCGGTTTTCTGCCGGATAGCGTCAGACTCATCAGCACAACCGACATTGAACAGCGACGCGAAGCTTTTACTGAACGGGTGCGCGGCCAGTTTACGATGGTTCGGAGCAGTTCCGAGCCGGTTATAAGTCCGCAGGAGCTGTATGCCACAGAGACGGCGATCAGTTCGGCCCCGCTGCAGCGCTCTGCGAACATTGAGAACCCTCCATCCCTGCAATTGTTCCGACAGCAGTTACAGCCGCTTCATGCCATGCGCGAGCATCTTGCCGGGCGGCTTGCAGAAGGCTGGCGCATACTTCTTGTCGCCCATGGGCCGGGCCAGCAGGAGCGCATGTGTGAGAGCCTGAGTGAAATCACCACAGATATTCCACACTGCTCCAGTCTGCAGGATATGCCGGAGGCACCCGTCTGTACCGCCATCGGATTCCTTGAAAGGGGGGTGGCCCTCACTGACCGGAAGATTCTGATTCTCACCGGGCATGAGCTGCTCGGCCAGCGCCTGCCGAGAAAACGCGGCAGGGGCTCTGCTGCCATCCGGGCAGATCTCTTCTCCAGCCTGCAGGAGCTGAAGCCCGGCGATCCGGTAGTGCATGAAGATCATGGCGTCGGTCGCTACAAGGGACTGACTACAATGGATTCCGGCGGCGCCCAGGCAGATTTTCTTCACATCGAATATGGCGGGGATGCCAGCATCTATCTGCCGGTTGAAGAACTCGACAGGCTGCACCGTTATACCGGCGATGATACACCGACACTGAACAGACTCGGTTCGGAGAAGTGGAAACGGACCCGGGAGCGGGTAAAGCGTGACCTGATGGCTATGGCGCACGAGCTGATTGATGTCGATGCAATGCGCACCCGAAGCAGGCGCGACCCCTACCTGCTGGAGGGTTCGCTCAAACATGCCTATGAGGAGTTTGCCGCACGCTTCCCGTTTGAAGAGACCGATGACCAGATCAATGCCATTGACCAGATTCTTGCAGATCTTTCCGGAGAGAAGCCGATGGATCGTGTGGTCTGTGGTGATGTCGGATTTGGCAAGACTGAAGTTGCCATGCGGGCTGCATTTGTTGTCGCCAAATCGGGGCGGCAGGTCGCCATTCTTGCTCCGACCACAGTGCTTGCCAATCAGCACTACAACAGCTTTTCCGAGCGTTTCAGCGGCTCAGGCCTGAAGGTCGAGCTGCTATCGCGGCTACAGGGTAAAAAGGAGGCTGACCGTATTACCCGTGAGCTGAGCGGTGGTGAGGTTCGTATTATTGCAGGCACACACCGCCTGCTCTCCGACAGGTATAAATTTGCAGACCTCGGCCTTGTCATTGTCGATGAGGAGCATCGGTTCGGTGTGAAGCACAAGGAGAAGCTCAAATCCCTGCATGCCAGCATGGATCTGCTGACACTGACAGCCACGCCGATTCCGCGAACCCTGCACCAGACGCTGTCAGGCCTGAGATCGGTCTCCATTATCAGCACACCGCCTGCCGAACGTGAAGCTATCCGCACCATGGTAAGCAGCTTTGATCCGCATCTTGCCAATGAGGCTATTCGAAGAGAACTCTACCGTGGCGGACAGATCTATTACCTGCATAACCATGTCAAGAGCATCGGCCGCATTGCCGACCGGTTGCGCAGGGATATTCCGGAAGCGGAGATCGGCATTGCTCACGGTCAGATGAGTCCGGCCGAACTGGACCGGCAGATGCTGGCCTTTTATGAGGGCCGTCTGCATGTTCTTGTCTGTACCACCATTGTCGAGTCCGGCCTGGATGTGCCAAACGCCAACACATTGCTGGTGGAGCGCGCCGACCTGCTGGGTCTTGCCCAGCTGCACCAGATCCGGGGCCGTGTCGGCCGCAGCCACCAGCAGGCCTATGCCTACCTCTTTACCCCCGATGCGCGGGCCATGACCGCCGATGCACGCGAACGCCTGCAGGCCATTGCCGAGCATACCGAACTCGGTGCCGGTTTTCTGCTGGCAAGGCAGGACATGGAAATTCGCGGAGCGGGGAATCTGCTGGGAGCCGAGCAGAGCGGACAGATTGATGCCATCGGGCTTGATCTCTATATGGAGATGCTGACCCAGGCGGTAAGTGAGGCCAAAGGTGAAGCCACCATACTTCAGCAGCCGCTTGATCTGCATCTGGGCGTTAACGCGATCCTGCCGCCCGATTATATTCCGCAGATCGGAGAACGACTCGGGCTTTATCGCCGTATTGCCAAAGCAGAGAGCGACGGGCAGGTGACATTGCTGTTCGAGGAGATGACAGACCGGTTCGGCAAGATGCCGGATGAGGCCAAATTTGCACTGGAGTCCGCACGTATCCGCTGGCGGGCACGGAAGATGTCTGTCTCCGGTCTCGATTCATCAGGCAGCGGCATCCGTATAACCTTTACCGAAAAGTCGCCAATTGATCCGGCAAATCTGCTGCTGAGGGTGCAACGGCAGCCGCATGCTTACCGTCTCTCTCCGGATGGCACTCTGACGCTGCTGCACCAGTCAGATGACAGGCGGAAACGTCTGCAGGGATGCATTGCCTTTCTCGATTCGCTGCAGGAGGATGCCGCCTCATGAGACCCGCACTAAGCCAGCCCGGCCTGCTTGTTATGGATATGGATTCAACACTGATCCGGTGTGAATGCATTGATGAGATAGGCGATTTCCTCGGCATCAAGCCTCAAATTGCCGAGATCACCCAGCGTGCCATGCGCGGCGAACTTGAGTTTTCGGCGTCCCTGACCGAGCGCGTCCAGCTGCTGGCCGGCCTTGACGCATCGGTGCTTGATCGGGTCTATGAAGAGCGTATCAGCCTGACCGAGGGCGCCGAGACCCTGATTACTACACTGCACGCCAACGGCTGGAAGGTCGGCCTGGTTTCAGGTGGCTTCACCTATTTCACCGATAAATTCAAGCTGCTGCTGGAACTGGATTTTACCCGTGCCAACGTGCTTGAGATTCACAACGGCAAACTCACCGGCAGCGTGCTGGGCGATATTGTCGATGCCGAGAGCAAGCGCCATACTCTGCTGGAGCAGGCGGGCATCTTCTCTGTTCCGATGTCCCAGACTGTCGCCATCGGCGATGGAGCCAATGATCTTCCGATGATCAAAGCGGCAGGTATGGGAATCGCCTTCCATGCCAAGCCGATGGTTCAGAAAGCAGCACCTTACGCCATCAACAATGGCGGCCTGGACAAAGTTCTCGACCTGCTTGGCTAAGGGCCCCTGTTAACGGGGCACTCATTTACTCACGCCCCGGCTTTACCCAGAACCAGCTGCCAGCGACCACCGCTCCAATCACCGTATAACAGAGTGCAAAGACCCATGCCGGCGCCTGATAGTACAACAGGGTTTCCAGCCAGTGGGATATGAAAGATGTGGCATATACAGTGTCACCGGCCCGCGAACGCAGCGCCATCTCAAATGTGGTAAGCGGGCAGATCACACCGAACCATGACTGAACGGTGACAATGGCAATGGCCAGAAGATGCGTAACCCGGAACCAGAGATTTCTGACCCAGGGCCATCGGCGGACTTTGCCGACGAATATAAGTATCAGGCCCATCACGACAAAGGCGACGAAAAGCACGTGCAGCAGCAGGATTGCGTCCGCAGCCAGCAGGAAGAGTGTTGATGGGTCCATTACATATTAAATATAGTCCGGATATTACAGATCAGGAATCTCCGTCCGGAAACGGAGAATAAGGGGGCGGTTACGGCGCTGCCTGCGTGCCGTAGAGCCTCTGGAACTCGCTCTCTTTCATCATGGCAGGATCTGCAATGCCAAGATTCTGAAGTCTCTTCCAGCTCTTTTCCGCCTGCTCTTTCTGCATCGGCTCAAAGACAAACCGGTAGGCCGGAACAATTACGGTACGGCGCTCGTAGAGATAGGGCAACCCGATGCTTTTCAGCCGTGCCTGCATCTGTTCCGCATAGGAGGTGATGTAGAATCGCCCCAGTGCAACGCCATATGTTACCTCCCGCTTCAGCGCTTCGGCATCAATCTTCTTTTTTTGCCACTGCTCCTTCACCTTCTCGGCCTCTTCCATTGTTTTAAAGCTGCGCGGATCATCAAAGGCGTGCAGTTCCACCGGTTCGCGTATCACAATCAGACGGGTTTCAAAACCTTCCCGATAAAGGCGATCACGCATACTGGCGATGGCCTGTTTCCAGACCATGCGCCTGGTGACGATACGCCAGAGTTCGGGGCCGGCATCTTCCACCTCCGGCAGCGCACTGCGAACCGTCAGTCCGGGCTGGCTGACTACCGGTGGCTGCCACGCCTGCCACGCCAGCCATGCAGCCAGCAGAAGAGCGGCAGCAACCAGCGTCTGCTTCATTAGGGCCTGTTCACACTAATTCTGGCCGCAGCAATAAAGCCATTTTTGCTGCACTGCAAGGCATTTCGAACGTTATGTGCTTGTTGCACATCAGTGAGAAATAACGTCGCAGTGTACAAAAATGGCATATCCCGCAGGGCCGCGCCCCAAATGAGGCCATTCTGCGTTGCTCGTCGTTCATTTGAATTTATCAAACCTCTCTCCTCGCGCCTTGACCGGTCTCATTTGGTGCAGTGGCGCTTCGATCAGAATTAGTGTGAACAGGCCCTAGATAAAGTGCTGTTCAGCCAGCAGGCGCAGGCCATCAAGTGTCAGATACGCCCGGTGGGCAGTGATCTCCGGAATATCCTGCAGCAGTTTTTCCGACAGTCCGCCCGTTGCGATGACGGGGGCCGATGCATACTCCTCAACGCCATGCAGCCTGCCAATTACTCCCCTGATCGCATCGACGGCTGCCCAGTAGCTGCCCGCCTGCATGCTGCTGACGGTGTCGCGGCCAATCAGCGTCCCGGTACGGGTAAAGGATATCTCCGGCAGCTTGGCGGCACGCTTGCAGAGTGCCTGAAGCGATATCTCCATACCGGGAATAATCAGTCCGCCGGCATAGTGGCCCTTTGGGGAGACGATATCGAAGGTGGTGGCTGTGCCGCAATCGAGCACAATCACCGGGGCTCCGAATGTCTGCCTTGCGGCGATGGCATTGGCAATACGGTCCGCACCCACTTCGCGCGGATTTTTGTAGTCGACCGCCATACCGGTTTTGACGTCCGCAGTCCCAACGAAAGAGGCCGGAATGCCGCAGATACGTTCGCATGCTTTGCTGAGTGTCGTGTCGAGATGGGGTACGACGCTGGCGGCCATGATGCCGTCGATGTTTTTCGGCTGGTGGCCAAACTGTTCGAACATGCCATGCAGCTGCCAGGCCAGCTCATCGGAGGTAAGGCCATGGCTGCTGGAGAGACGCCAGTGTGAGCACAGCCTTTCACCCTCAAACAGGCCGAATACCATCTGGGTATTGCCGATATCGACTGCAAGAAAACGTTTCATCTGTTCGGATCCATCAATTCACATCCATCAATTCAATATCTCCGGCAATAAAACGCTGCAATTGCCCCTCTACGCGCAGAAGCAGGGCTCCGTCGTCATCCAGCGCCTCGGCAATGCCCTCAATATACCCGTCGCCGCCATGGGCCCGGACGCTGTGACCGGCAGCGGCATGCGCCCGCCACCATGCTTCACGGACCGGGGCGAAGCCATTGGCCAGATATTCATCGTAGCCTCTCTCCATTGCCCTGATGATGGCCAGCGCCGTATTCAGCCGGTTGACATCTTTCCGGCTTGCCGTTGCAAGGGCGGTCACCGGCTGCGTGATCTCCTTTGGCCAGCCATCTGCGGGCATGCGTATATTAACACCGATGCCGATCACCACGGCGTGAACCTGTCCGGGCTCACCGCGCATTTCGGTCAGGATGCCGGCAACCTTTGCGCCATTGTGCAGAATATCATTGGGCCACTTGATGCCGACGTCCGGTGCAAACTCCGACAGGGCCCTGTGCAGGGCTACTGCCGCCAGCAGTGAGAGCTGTGGCACCTGCTCCGGCGGGATGGCCGGGCGAAGCAGTATGGAGAGGGCAAGGGAGTCATTCTCTGCCGTATGCCAGTATCTACCCAGACGCCCGCGTCCTGATGTCTGCCGGTTGGCAATGATGACAAGCCCCTCATCCGCTCCTGCCTCCGCCTGCCGCATCGCCTCCCGGTTGGTGGAGTCTGTCTCATCAAGCACCATGCATGCAGAGCCGATCAGTGTATCACCCAGCTGTCTGCGTAGCATGGCGGGGCTAAGCACATCGGATTTGAGTTGATAGCCGCGCCCGGTATGCGACTCGATTTCAATCCCCTGCCTGCGCATGTTCCGGATATGTTTCCAGATACCTGCCCGGCTTAACCCCAGTTCATGTGCCAGCGCATCGCCCGAGACAGGCGAACTGCTGCCGCCGAGGCGGGCCAGAATGGCGTCCTGTTTCGGATGCATGGGCCTCGAATCCATCCG
This sequence comes from Mariprofundaceae bacterium, assembly GCA_032251395.1. Lineage (GTDB taxonomy): Bacteria > Pseudomonadota > Zetaproteobacteria > Mariprofundales > Mariprofundaceae > WSZY01. The sequence continues at coordinate 15,462 of JAVVEJ010000006.1, read as the reverse complement.
CTCCGGGTTCATGCTGCGCCCGTTGTTTCAGATGTGACGCGCATGGAGAGGTCCAGTGCGGGAGCCGAGTGGGTGATCGCACCGATGGCAATGCGGTCGACGCCTGTCTCTGCGTAGGCCCGGGCATTGTCCAGCGTAATATTTCCGGATGCCTCCAGCAGGATTGATCCGGGCGTTATTTTGCGTGCCTTTGCCACCTCATCCGGTGTCATGTTGTCCAGCAGAATAATATCGGGGCAGGCGTGGATCGCCTCCTCCAGCTGTGCAAAGGTTTCACACTCCACCTCCACCCACACTTCATCACTCAGGGCATAGCATCTGCCGACCGCCTCGGTGATCGAGCCGCACGCCTCGATGTGGTTCTCCTTGATCAGCATGCCGGACTGAAGATCCATACGGTGGTTGCCGCCACCGCCATGAACAACTGCAGCCTTCTCAGGCTTTCGCATGCCGGGCGTGGTCTTGCGGGTATCAACGACCTGGCAGTTGGTGCCGGAGAGCGCTTCGACATAGCTTGCGGTTGCAGTGGCGATACCTGAGAGATGCTGTAGGAAGTTCAGGGCCGTCCGTTCGGCTGCAAGCAGTGAGCGCATCGGCCCCTTAAGCTCACAGAGCAGACGGCCTGCTTTTACATGGTCGCCATCAGCAACCAGCCATTTCTGTTCAATGGCAGGGTCAACCTGTTCAAATACTTTTCTTGCCAGCTGAACACCGGAGAGCCGGCCCGCCGCCTTGGCGGTGATGCGCGCCGCTCCCTGCTGCGTTTCTGCAATGGTGGCGATGCCGGTAAGATCACGGCTTACGGCATCCTCACTCAGTGCCATCTCAATCAGCCTGTCGGTATCAGTTGATTTCATTATTTAATCCTATAGCAGCCACAGCGTTATGCCCATACCGAGTGCAGCCAGCGGCAGTATAAAACGGGTCGGGAGAAAGGCTCTGATTACAGAGGCGGTAATGCCGACCAGCAGCGTGGCAATGAAGAGGCGCTGCCACTCGATACCGTGGTAGAGGTGGATAGCCCAGCCGCATAACAGGGCTGTGGAGAAGACCAGTCCGACATGCCCGATCAGTGTCTGTTCAGGATGCTGCGGAAAGCCGAGCGGCATGGTATTACCTCTGTCCAGCAGTTCGGCTGCGGGGAAGGCCAGACATACGGCAAGACCAATCCCAAGGCCGAATTCGGGCGCGCGCTGGAAAAAGGCGGCAGCAACAGCCAGGGCTGTAATCAGTGACAGCAGCGGCCACATCCGGGGAGTCTCATCCTCATAAACTGTTCCCGACCAGGCAATACGCAGATGTTGCCAGAAGGGGGTGTTGACAGTGAAAGCCAGCAGGAGAGGCAGGCCTGACAGCACGATACCGGCCCAGAGCCAGACCGGCTGTTCGTAAACAGGCCAGAGCAGCACCCAGATCGAAATCAGTGGCGGCAGTGAGGCAGAGAGCGTGTCTGGCGCAATATTCCGGCGCAGCATCATCACCGACAGCAAGGCAAGCTGGCTCAGGCCGATGAAGAAGAGTGCGGTAACCATGATGTCGATCTGTGCTGTAAGCATGGTGCGATCATAACGCAGTCGACTTAACTCCTCCAACTGTTGTGAATTTTGCTGAACATGGTGCAGTTATCCGTTAGGCTCTGCTCTGAATCTTTTTCGGCTTCCGAAACCAACAGGAGAGATGCATGACACAGGATGAGATGAAGCAGAAGGTGGCCGAGGCAGCACTTGCCTATGTGGTTGAGGATAGCATTGTCGGTGTCGGCACCGGGTCAACTGCCAACATGTTTATTGATGCGCTGGCGACAATGAAAGAGAGAATCAGGGGTGCAGTGGCAAGCTCGGAGGCAACGGCTGCGCGGCTGGCCGGGCACGGTATTCCGGTGCTGGATCTCAACGAAGCGCTGACTCAGGTCGCGTCACTCTCCGTCTACATTGACGGCGCAGATGAGTTTGATGCAGGCAGGAACCTGACCAAGGGTGGCGGTGGTGCACTGACCCGTGAAAAGATTGTTGCAGCAGCATCGGACAGGTTCGTCTGTATTGTCGATGAAACCAAACGGGTGAAACATCTGGGCGCATTTCCGCTGCCGGTTGAGGTTATCCCCATGGCACGGGAGCTGGTTGCCGGTGTGGTCAGAAAGCTGGGGGGCGAGCCGAAGCTTCGCGAAGGGTTTATTACCGACAACGGCAATATCATTATTGATGTGTATGGCCTGACCATTACCGATGCGCGCGGGATGGAAGATCATCTGAACTCCGTTCCGGGTGTGGTGACTAACGGTATTTTTTCACATCAGGGAGCCGATGTGGTGCTGATGGGCACAGCATCAGGAGTAGAGACCATTAATTAAACAGACATTCATGACACCTCATCGAATGTCCTGTGAAACCAATCCGGCAGCTGCTGAAGATGCCGCCATACCTGTGCGCGAACAAAGTCTGCTGATGCAGACGGAGCTTTTCCGTCGTTGTCTGACGGCAAGCATGGCTTTTGTGATCGGCTTCAGCGTGATAAATCTGAATAGTGGTTATGATGCCCTTGGATGGACCGAACTGGTTATGGCGGGGACATTCGGTTTGACACTCTGGTGGTCATATCACGGTGCACCCGTTTTCTGGCTAAGAAATATTATCATTGGTCATGCAGCCATTCTGTTCTTTATCATGTTTTTTCATGGAGGCTCCAGCGGGCTGGGGTATGTGTGGGCGCTGGGATTTCCTCTTGTTGCCTGCTTTATGACCGGATCCCGCACAGGCCTCGGCTGGTCAGCTGTTTATGCACTGACCATTGGCTCCCTCTGGGCGATCGGGTGGCCGGAAACCGGTTATCCGGAGTTTGCATGGCAAAAGATGGCCTATCTGGGGCTGGTTTATCTGGCTTTTACCCTGGTGGCCCATTTCGCAACAACTTTGTGGGAGGAGAGCGGGAGGCTTCTGCTTGAAGCAGAAGGGCAACTGAAACAGGAAGCAGCAGCACTGGCTGAGAGTGAAGCCAATCACCGGGTATTGCTTGAGCATTCACCCAACCCTGTGGGTGTGCATCGCGATGGGAAATGGATTTATATGAATCCTGCTGCCGTGGTGCTGTTTGCGGCTGAAAGTATCGAAGATGTTCTGGGAACGCCGGTTCTGGACTATATTCACCCCGAACATCACCCCATGGCTATTGAACGGATGCAGATCCAGATGAAAGAGAATGTGGCCGTGCCTGTCGTGGAGGAAAAACTGCTGCGCAAAAACGGTGAAATGTTTATTGCTGAAGTTCAGGGCAGTCCTGTGATCTTTGACGGTGAGCCATCCTTTCTCACAACCTGTCGTGATCTGTCTGAAAGCCGGAAGTATGAAGAGAAAAACCTTCTGTTACAGAGTCAGCTGGAGCATTCCCGGCGGCTGGAATCACTGGGCGTGCTTGCCGGTGGAATCGCGCATGATTTTAATAATCTTCTGGCGGCCATCATGGCCAATGCCGAGCTGGCCCGGATGGAAGTGAAAGAGCCATCGCCGGCCAGTGAGCATTTTGACAATATCGAAGAGACATGTGATCAGGCAGCGGAGTTGTGCAAGCAGATGCTTGTCTATGCCGGCAGAAGTCCGCATGTCATGGAGCTGCTGGAAATTAACGGGCTTGTGCAGGATATGGCCAGTCTGCTCAGGGCATCGCTTGATAAGAATATTGACCTGCAGTTGAGGCTTGATGAGCAGCTGCTTTCCATCGAGGCGGACAAGGCGCAGATCCAGCAGGTGATTCTGAATTTCATCATTAATGCGGCCGAAGCGATCGGCTCTGATGCGGGAAATGTCCGGATACGTACGGGAATCATGCATGCAGACAGGGAATTTCTGGACAGGCAGTTCAATGGTACCAATCTTCCCGAAGGCAAATACGTCTTTGTTACCATCGCTGATTCGGGGTGTGGTATGACGGATCAGACAATGCGGAAAATATTTGACCCGTTCTTTACCAGAAAAGAGAGCGGAACGGGCCTGGGATTGTCCGCGGTACTTGGTATTATCCATGGGCACAAGGGTGTGATCGAGGTTGTCAGCAAGGCCGGAAAAGGCAGTAAATTCAGAATACTGCTGCCCCGCGCTTATCAGGCTCCCGGAAAAAAAGTGATTCTGACTTCCGAGATGGATGGATGGCAGGGCGACGGGACAGTTCTGGTTGTCGATGATGATCCGGCAGTGCGCAGAGTGGCCTCCCTGTTTCTCAGCCATTTTCATTTTGAAGTTCTACAGGCAGCCGATGGTCTGGAGGGGCTGGAGACTTTTTGCAAACATCAGAAAAAAATTGTTGCTGTACTGCTGGATATAACCATGCCGAAACTGGGTGGCGTGGATGCAATGAAAAGAATGCGTGAGGCCAACCCGCGCATACCTGTGATTCTGGTCTCCGGCTACAGTAAGGTGGAGATAGAAAGCCTTGCTGAAGAGGATCAGCCCGACATGTTTGTTGCCAAACCGTTTCGTGCCAAAGATCTGAAAAAGGCCCTGTACAAGGTTCTGGAAAAGCCATAATTCCTGTTTTTATATATTGTATATAGATTACCTGCATGCGACTTACCGATTTTGATTATGAACTGCCGGAGAAGCTGATTGCCCGGCATCCGTTGCCGGAACGAGACGCATCGCGTCTGCTTGATATCCGGTCTGACCCGTTCATGGACCGGCATATCACTGATCTGCCGCAACTGGTGCAACCCGGCGATTTGTGGGTTCTCAATGATACCCGTGTGATCCCTGCACGCCTGCTCGGAAAAAAGCAGAGTGGCGGCAAAGTCGAACTGCTGTTGCTGGAGCCAGCCGGGGAAACAGATGTCTGGCTTGCATGGGGCAGATCAAACAAGTCGCTCAGATCCGGAGAGATCATTTCAATTGCTGAAGGATTCGAGGCCGAGATTCTGTCCAGAGACGGCAAACAGGTTCGGATTCGCCTGATCGCAGAGAGTGTGACAGATGCGATAGAAGCCAACGGTCATATGCCATTACCGCCTTACATCGACCGCCCCGACACAGAAGCGGACAAAAACCGTTATCAGACCGTGTTTGCCAATGAGCCGGGAGCGGTGGCGGCACCGACCGCAGGGCTGCATCTGACCGAAGATCTGATGCAGAGGATGGAGGAGGCAGGCGCGACTTTTGTTTATATTACACTGCATGTCGGGCCGGGAACCTTTCAGCCGGTACAGGCAGAGCATATTCACGAGCATGTGATGCATGTGGAGGCGTATCAGATTTCCGCTGCTGTTGCCGGACAGATCAACCGGGCCAGAAAAGAGGGGCGAAGGGTGGTGGCGGTCGGCACGACATCACTGCGTACGCTGGAAGCGGCTGCCGGATGTGACGGGGTTAGCGCCGGTTCCGGGCTTACCGATATCTTTATCTATCCGGGTTACCGGTTTAAAGCTGTAGACGCGTTGTTGACCAACTTTCACCTGCCAAAATCGACACTGCTGATGCTGGTTAGCGCCCTGGCCGGCCGGAAACGGATCATGGCCGCATACGATCATGCCATAAAGCATGGCTATCGTTTCTACTCCTACGGGGATGCCATGTTTATTTCCGGCTCTTTTGGAGTAGATTCTGAATCGTAATTTATTCGGGGTATGGCGCAGCCTGGTAGCGCGTACCGTTCGGGACGGTAAGGCCGGAGGTTCGAATCCTCTTACCCCGACCATTATTTGGAGAGTCTATTGAAAATCATGCTGGCACAGATCGCTCCACGCGTGGGCGATATCACCGGTAATATTAAATTGATTATTGATGCGGCCAGTCAGGCCGAAGAGGCGTCGTGTGATCTGATTGTCTTGCCTGAACTTGCCGTTACCGGTTATCCGCCTGAGGATCTGTTGCTCAGGCCCTCTTTCATGCAGGCCGCTGAGTTTGCTGTGGATGAGATTGTCGCTGCCAGCGGCGATTGTGCCGTCGTCTTCGGTGCGCCCCGGCACGTTGCCGGCAGCGGCCGCAACGCTCTCAGGAACAGTGCCTTTATCGCACGAAAAGGCTCACTGGTCGGGATCTACGACAAGCAGTGCCTGCCCAACTACGGCGTCTTCGATGAGCTTCGTTACTTTACCCCGGGCCGTGGTGACAGCGTTGTTTTTGATATTGATGGCTGGAAGGTGGGTATTGGAATCTGTGAGGATATCTGGAGTGACGAACTGTCAGAGCAACAGGCCGGATTGACTGCCGACGTATGGCTGAATCTCAATGCGTCACCTTTCCATATCGACAAGCAGAGCGAACGTGAAGCGCTGATGAGCGAACGCGCAAAGCGTTTCAATGCGCCTGTGGTCTATGTGAATCCGGCAGGCGGGCAGGATGAGGTGGTCTTTGATGGCGGCTCCCACGTTATGGATGCGGCAGGTGAGCTGTTGCTTCGGGCTCCTTTGTTTGATGTCGTGCTTCCAGTTGTCGATCTGGAGCAGGCAGGGCAGTCATCCGTTGCGCCTGTTCCATCAACAATTGTGCAGATTCATGAAGCACTGGTGCTCGGTGTGCGTGACTATGTGCACAGAAATGGCTGCCGGCAGGTGGTGATCGGAATCTCCGGCGGTATTGATTCAGCTGTCACTGCCGTGATTGCGGTTGAGGCGCTGGGGGCGGAAAATGTTCTGGGCGTGCTGCTGCCGTCGAAATATTCCAGTGCACACTCTGTCGCTGATGCCGAAGCGCTGGTTGAAAACCTGGCCATTGAGTCGGTCACTTTTCCGATTGCCGGCCCTGTAGCTGCAGTTGAAGCCGAGCTGGAAGAGACATTCTCCGCCTGGGGCATGAGTGAGCCGGATGTGACCGAAGAGAATATTCAGGCCCGGATTCGCGGCGTGCTGCTGATGGCGGTTTCAAACAAAAGCGGACGCATGCTGCTGACTACCGGCAACAAATCGGAGATGGCAGTCGGCTATGCCACCCTTTACGGAGATATGGCCGGCGGGTTCTCCGTGCTCAAGGATGTGTATAAAACCGATGTGTTTGCGCTGGCAGACTATATCAATCGCAAACGCGAGCTTATTCCGCAAAACAGCATCGACAAGCCACCCTCCGCGGAGCTTCGTCCCGATCAGAAGGATTCCGATTCACTGCCCGCCTATGATGTGCTGGATGCAATTCTGAAGGCAACCATCGAAGAGCAGCTTTCGGTTGACGAGATCGCAGCACAGGGCTTTGACAGGGGTGAGGTGAAACGGGTCGTCGGCATGTTGCATGCGGCCGAATACAAACGGCGGCAGGCGCCACCGGGCGTGAAGATTACCCGCCGCGCCTTTGGTCGCGACCGGCGCTATCCGATTACGCACGCTTTTCATGAGGTATGACCGTAAGCGGGGGCGCTGTTAAGGAAGCGCTGATTATAGGCAGGATGCCTATTAATCAGCATCTCTTTAAGGAAACGCTGATTTATTCATCGCTTCCGTGCGAGCCATCCATAGCCCGCGTGGATACTCTGACTTTTTCTGAATATCCTTAATTCACGCTTTGGATATTGTCGAACAAGCCGGACTTGCACCCGGTTCCGGGCATGCAATCTTTAACAGCTGCTTCATGATTGCCGGATCCAGTTCTCCATCAGTATTTTGATCTGGGTCTGATACTTCACGCCCTCCATTTCACAGCGCTGCCGGAATAATGCCAGCAGCGGCTCGGGGACTTTCATGCTGATCAGTTTCGATTTTACCGGTGCATTCTGCTGCCGGAGTTGCCTGAACTCTTCCAGGAAGGCGAGCACCTGCTCGGGCGTGCTGTTCCGGCACTGCTCCAGATAGTCGTCGCTGAAGTACTGGACGGGTCTCACAGCAGCTTCTCCAGTGCCCTGATGTCTTCAATGTCCTGAGGCCGGCCGGAGCTCTTTTTCATTGCGATCAGGTCCGGAATGGATGCAACCCTGATCCGGGTACCAAATGCCTGTCTGGAGACGTGATTAATCTTCCTAGCATCCTCTGTGATCAGAATGTCAACGACCTCCAGCGGGTTCTGCGGATTGATAAATGACCATGCGACCATGTTACGGTTTGCAATGTACTCCTCGCGGAAGCTGAAGACGTCATCAGCTGTAACGGGCAGGCGTGATTTCAGACCGATGCTCTCCAGTGCTTTTTCGCATGTATTAAATGCAGACCTGCTCAGGGGAATGACAATATCGATATCGACCGTACCCCGGATCGCACCATGCAGTGCCACGGCATAACCGCCCACAAGCAGATATTGAACATCTGCACGATCCAGTGCTGTAACAACTCTCCGGATAAACATGCTGGAAGTATATACCGATATATACTTTATACAATGATGAGGCGTTGTGCCTGATTGTTTCCGGCGGGCGGAAGCCATGTTGCAATATGAATCGTCTTATGCAATTCTGCCATCTTTCAAAAATATGGATGGGTCTATATTAATTTCAACAGGAGACAACTGTGAGTGACGCAATCAAAAAAGTCTTCGATCTGATCGAAGAGAACGAGTGCGAATTTGTTGATGTTCGTTTTACCGATACACGCGGCAAATGGCAGCACGTAACATTCCCAATCCACGAGCTAAGCGAAGAGAGCTTCGAAGATGGTTTCGCCTTCGACGGATCATCCGTAGCCGGCTGGTGTGATATCAATAATTCGGATATGGCGCTGATACCGGACCCGGCAAGCGCACGTATTGACCCATTCTTTGAAGCCTGCACGCTGGTACTGGTTTCACAGGTCATCGATCCGATCTCCGGTCAGGACTACAACCGTTGTCCGCGCCAGGTGGCACAGCGTGCTGTGAACTACATCCGTTCCGCCGGCATCGCTGATGCTGTATATTTCGGTCCTGAGCTGGAATTTTTCATCTTTGACGCGATGACATTCCACAACGAAATGGGTGGCTGTGGTTATCAGATCGAGTCCGAAGAGGCAGCATGGAACTCCAACAAGAACTTTGCTGATGCCTCCGAAGGCATGATGCGCAACTCCGGACACCGTCCGCGCGTCAAGGGTGGTTACTTCCCGGTTCCCCCCATCGACTCCCTGCACGAGATTCGTAACGACATGTCGCTGGTAATGACCGATCTGGGTATCCACATGGAGTGCCATCACCACGAAGTGGCGACCGCAGGCCAGTGCGAATTGGCGATGCGTTTCGGAGAGATGATCGATATTGCTGACCGTGCCCAGTGGTACAAGTATGTGGTTCACAACGTGGCTCATGCCCACGGCAAGACTGCAACCTTCATGCCCAAGCCGATCTACAACGACAACGGCTCGGCGATGCATGTACACCAGTCTTTGTGGAAAGACGGCAAGAACCTCTTCGCAGGCGATAAATATGCCAACCTTTCACAGGAGGCGCTGTGGTACATCGGCGGCATCATCAAACATGCCAAGGCATTGAATGCTTTCACCAATGGTTCAACCAACTCCTACAAGAGGCTCGTTCCGGGCTTCGAAGCGCCGGTGATGCTGGCTTACTCGAACCGTAACCGTTCGGCTTCCATCCGTATTCCGGTTGTAAACTCCGATCCGGCCCGCCGTATCGAAGTTCGCTTTCCGGACTGCTCAGCCAACCCGTACCTGGCATTCACTGCCATGATGCTGGCCGGCCTTGACGGTGTGGCCAACAAGATTGATCCGGGCGAAGCTGCGGACAAGAACCTGTACGATCTTCCACCGGAAGAGGGCAAGAAGATTCCAACAGTTTGCGGCTCTCTGGAAGAGGCTCTGAAATCTCTGGATGCAGACCGTGATTTCCTGAAGGTCGGTGGCGTGATGGATGATGACATGATTGATGCCTACATCGAACTGAAGATGGAAGAGCTTAATGAAGTTCGCATGCGTCCGCATCCAATGGAGATGGAACTCTACTACTCGGTATAAGGTTCTGTTTTCGCACTGTTAAAAAGGCCGCTTCGGGAAACCGGGGCGGCTTTTTTTTGGCTTTGAAATGATGCGGGTATGGAAGCAGCCTGTTTGACCGGAGATACCCGGCATGAGTTGATTATCCATCCATAATGGTCTAGTAATATCCTGGGGAAAAGGCAGTACTATCAATTTGACGGAGACAGACATCTGCATGAAGAGGAGGAACAGCTGAGCCACTCTCACCCCGGCAACAAGGCTGTGGAGAATTCATCCGGCATCCGGATTATCCTGTCAACTCTCCTGCTGGCAGGGTTGATATGGTTGCTGTGGGAGGCCGGTTCAGCCGCCAGTACCCCGAAACAACATGCAGAAGCCTCCGCCCCCCCGGCCATTAACGAGCCTCTGCTGCCTCTGTCCGTACCGGCCGGACTGGATGCGGAGAAGGTGGCGCTCGGTGAGAAGCTGTTTCATGAGCCGAGGCTGTCGGCTGACAACTCCATCAGCTGCGCGCATTGCCACAGCCTGGACAGAGCCGGGGTGGACGGACTGCCGCGCTCCTTCGGCATTAACGGTGAGGAGGGGGAGATCAATACGCCTACCGTTTTCAACTCCGGACTGCATATTGCCCAGTTCTGGGACGGTCGAGCAGTAACACTGGAAGATCAGATTGACGGTCCTGTCCATAATCCGAAAGAGATGGGCTCCGGCTGGCCGCAGATCATACGCAAGTTGGAGGCCGACCCCGGTTATGTTTCAGCCTTCAGCAGGCTCTACCCGGATGGCATGAGCAGTGAAAATATCAAAGGCGCAATTGCCACCTTCGAGAGATCCCTGGTAACCACCAGCGCACCGTTTGACCGTTATCTGCGCGGCGAAGAAGAGGCCATCAGCGCCGGGGCAAAAAAAGGCTACAGGCTGTTCAGGAGTTACGGCTGCGTTGCCTGCCATCAGGGCGCCAATGTCGGCGGCAACATGTTTCAGACATTCGGTATCATGGGGGACTATTTTGCCGATCGTGGCAATATCACCAGGGCCGACCTTGGCCGCTACAACGTGACCGGACTGGAGGAGGACAGGCATCTGTTCCGGGTACCCAGTCTGCGGCTGGTAACCCTGACTGCACCCTATTTTCATGACGGCAGTGCCAGAACCCTGCACGATGCCATTGAAGTGATGGCCAGGTATCAGCTGGGCAGGAAGATAGGGGATGAAGATAAACAACTGATTGTCGAATTCCTGCAGACCCTGGTTGGTGAATACAGGGGAAGAAGGCCGGGGCCATGAGTAGAGAGCGGTTGCAGCCGATCCTGATCATCCTCGGCCTGATCGGGTTGCTGACGGTGCTGTTTGTGCAGACACAGGCAGCTGACCCGGAGAGGCACAGCCGGATTGTCTCCACGATCCAGCAACTTAGCCGGCACGATGCACTGCTGAACCAGGGGATACTGAAGGCAGAGACAAATCTTCTGACCCACTACGACCTGCTGGTTGCAGAGAGCAGGAGATTGCTGGCCCTGCTGCAGAGCCTGAAAGATGGCCCGGATGCCATCTCGCTGCAGGGTGATTTGACCATTGATACGAGCATCGAAGCCCTCGAACAGCTGTTCAGGCGGAAGTTTCAGACCATTGAACAGTTCAAGTCTCATCATGCCGTACTGAAAAACTCCCTGCACTATCTGCCGCTTGCCACCAGAGTCCTGCGGGAAGAGGCGAACCATCGCCTCGATGATCAGCTGAGCGCCCTGCTGCAGGCAGTGATGCTCTATCATGTAAATCCTTCGGCCGAAACAGGTGAGCAGGCTCTGGCCCTGATACAGAACATGCAGGGGCGCCAGAGGCAGTATCCCGTCGAACTGGCCACCCGGCTTGATGGCGTGCTCAGCCATGCCGGTCTTATCCTCCGTGAGAACCGGATAGTTCAGCAACAGGTCAGCGAACTCCTCTCCCTGCCTGTCCAGAGGGGTGTTGACGGCATTCATTATGCCTACGACAACTACTATCAGCGCCTGCTGGCGCAGGCCGATATGTATCGTCTGATCATGTATGTATCAGCAGTGCTGCTGCTGCTCTATGTGTTTCAGCTCTTTGCCAGAGTACGCGCCGTCACACGCAAACTGGAGCATTCACTGCATGAGCTGGAGTTCCAGCAATATGCCATGGATCAGCACGCCATTGTGGTTGTGACCGATCCCGAAGGCGTGATCACCTACGTCAATGACAGGTTCTGCGAGATCAGCCAGTACATGCGCGAGGAGGCCATCGGCCAGACGCACAGCCTTGTCAACTCCGGTTACCATTCCATGGAATTTTTCAGGCAGATGTGGGCCACGATCAGCAAGGGCGAAACATGGCAGGGCGAACTGATGAACCGCAGAAAGGATGGCAGTTTTTACTGGGTGGATTCCACCATCGTGCCGTTTCTGGATAAAGCGGGCAGGCCAGAGCGCTATATCGCCATCCGTCATGACATCACGGCACGCAAACAGGCGGAAGAGGCGCTGGTGCAGAGTGAAATGCGCTATCACCAGATCCACGATACGATTCTCGATGGCATTATCATCGCCGGCAGGGATGGCAGGATTAACGAGGTCAACCCGAGCGCGGAGAGTATCTTCGGCTATGGATCGGGTGAGATGATGGGGCTGGCAATTACCGCGCTGATGCCCGAGCAGTACCGTGAACGCCACAACAGCGGGTTGCAGCACTTCAATGAGACCGGCATTAGCAAGATAATGGGCCACATCCTGGAGCTCGAGGGGCTGCGCCGGGATGGGGAGGTGTTTCCCATTGAGCTTACAGTCAACCCGATCACCCTGGGCGGGGAGACATTTTTTTCCGCCACCATCCGTGATATCAGCCGGCGCAGGAAGGCGGAGGAGGATATAAGAAGAATGGCCTCCTTTGCCGAACTGAACCCGGCGCCGGTACTTCGCTTCAATGCTGAGGGCAGGATCATCCACGCCAATCCGGCTGCCAGGCGTTATATGGCAGATAGTCTGAAAGGCGGCCGCATGCTTGCCGAGGCGATCCCTGCGATGGTGGATATCGACCTTGCGCAGCTGATACAGAAAGCGGAAACGACTGCCAGGGAGCAGCAGATCGGAGAGAAGGTATTTCATTTCAGCGTCATTGGCATGCCGGAACTGGGCTTTGCACACGCCTACGGCAGCGATATCACCATTCAGAAGCAGGCGCAGGATGAGCTGGCAATGGCAGTCTCGGTTTTCCGTGAAAGCCCGATGGGCATTATGATTACCAATAAAGAGGCAAACATCCTGCGCGTCAATCAGGCATTCACCGATATCACGCGATACCCATCCGAAGAGGTTATCGGAAAAAATCCGCGTCTGCTGCAATCAGGCCGGCAGGATGAGGCATTCTATCAGAATCTCTGGGCTTCCCTCATCGAAACCGGGCAATGGGAAGGCGAGATATGGAACCGCAGGAAAGGCGGTGATGTATTTCCGGAGTGGAGCAGCATTACCGCTGTCAAAAACGAGTCAGGCGAGATAACCCACTATATCAACTCTTTTACGGACATCACCGAGAAAAAGCTTTCCGAGAAGCATGTCTATCACCTGGCGCATTACGATGCACTGACCAGCCTGCCCAACCGCGTCCTGTTCCATGAGCGTCTGAGCCAGGCAATCGTGAATGCGAAACGCTCCGGGCAGCGGCTGGCGGTGCTGTTTCTTGATCTGGATAATTTCAAAACAGTCAACGATACCATGGGGCATGCAAACGGTGATCTGCTGCTGCAAATCATAGCGGGGTACCTGAAGAGCTGTGTACGCGAGGTGGATACGATTTCCCGCCTTGGCGGTGATGAGTTCACCCTGATTCTGGCTGATGTCGGAACCATGCAGGATGTTGAAACCGTGGTTGAAAAAATCATGATAGCCGTAGGCAGCACGGTTCCTCTGCATGGCAGGGATTTCTCTGTATCCGCCAGCCTGGGCGTCAGCATATACCCGGATGATGGCAAGGATGCCGATACACTGCTCAAGCATGCCGATATCGCCATGTACCGGGCCAAGGAGCAGGGTAAAAACAACTACCAGTTCTTTACCGATGAGATGAACAGGACACTGGTTGAGCGCCACAGGATTGAAGGCGACCTGCAGATCGCACTCAGGCAGCAGCAGTTTGTACTTTATTACCAGCCGCAGATTGACCTGAAAAGCGGCAGGGTAGTTGCCGTGGAGGCGCTGATTCGCTGGCTGCACCCGGAGCACGGGCTGATTCCACCGTTCAAATTCATTCCGCTGGCGGAAGATACCGGGCAGATTGTCAAAATTGGCAGGTGGGTGCTTGAAGAGGCTTGCCGGCAGCATGTTGCCTGGAAACAGCAGGGCCTGGACGTCCGCATGGCGGTCAACCTTTCACCCCGCCAGCTCCAGGATGAGGGATTACCGGACCTGATTGCGGGCATTCTGGATTCGCATGATATTGCACCTGCCTCACTGGAGCTGGAGCTGACGGAAACATGTTTGATGAACGATCCGGAAAATGCCATCAGGTTGTTGAAAGAGTTGAAAGATCTGGGCGTACAGCTGGCCATTGATGATTTTGGCATAGGCTATTCGTCGCTTAATTACCTGAAACGTTTTGCCGTTGACACGTTGAAGATTGACCAGTCTTTTGTCCGGGAGCTGCCGGAGGATCAGCACGATGCCGCGATTACCACTACCATTATTGCCATGGCCAGAAGCCTTGATCTCAAGGTGCTGGCGGAAGGCGTTGAAACCGAAGGCCAGCTGGCTTTTCTGAAGGCTCAGGGCTGTGATGAGGTGCAGGGGCACTATTTCAGCGAATCGGTCTCAGCCGACATGGCTGAGGCGCTGTTGAAGAAGCGATGGAAAATGACCAGGGGCTGAATCCGGCTAGCAGCCACTGAAGCGCTGCTGTCCGGTATCATTCCACTCTTCTGAAGCAAGGGTTCCGAAAGTAAAAAGCCGCCGCGTAAGTGCAAGCCGTTCAGTTGACGAGTTGATATTGCCTGGCTACCGGAAAAGAACGCAAGTTATATCAACAACTTACAGGGGCGGACCGTCTTGGCAAACAGCTTGCGCAGGCGGCCTCTCTTCTGCCTGCTCAGCAGGGGCCAGCGAACCTTTGAAGATAAACAGGATCGTTGTGAAGCGTAACCCGTTCGGCACACCCGTAATCATTGTATGCAGGGACAGGCAAGCCATATGGATGCCAGCCTGCGCTGGCATGACGAAAAGAAGGGCGAAGGTCGAACCGCCGCCTCAGGAACCGCTGTCATTGCGGGCGAAACAGAGTGAGCAGATAAAAGACAATTATACAGCGTCATGCCGGGCTTGACCCGGCATCCATAGATTTCAGCCTGCGCTGGAATGACGGAAACAGGTTGAACAGGAGAGAGTCCATAACAGGGCGTCATACCGTGCTTCGACTGCACGGCGGAGATTGTTCCATACAATCTTCCGCATTTCCCACATCCATGTGGGTCAGATGCAGGAGGTACGAGCCCATGGACGGGCGAAGGTAGAACAATGCAGGAGCAATTGTCGAGAGCAACGCATGGAGCTGTTGCCGAGACCCGGCATCCATGGATTGATGCGGGGCATCCTGCCCCTCACCCAAGGGCGCACTGCGTTGCGTCCAATTTC